>JBEKET010000066.1:0-33304 GCA_050013695.1 Occallatibacter sp. | reverse complement strand
GGGCGGTGAAGTTCACCCGCCAACTCAACCCAGCCTGATCCAATCCAACCCCCAAAAACAAAGAACGCTCCCCGAAGGGAGCGCTCTTTTAAAAAGGACCCCGGAGTTTCGTAACAGACTCTTAGGGCGGCGCTTTTTTAGTTTTCAGTTGTAGATCGGGGTTGAGTATGGGCATCGGCCATTTCTGATACGGTTGACGGGCGCTTTGCCGGGTAATTCCCCGACGCACCAGGGCAAAAAGGTGAGATGAATGGATGAGGACAAGAGGCTTGGTGACGATCGTAGATCAGGCCACGGAAACTGTGTTCCGAGTCGCCGCGAATTCCTTGCGCTTTCGGGACTAGCGACCGTGGCAACCCTGCTGCCGGATTCATTGCACGCCACTAACACCCCTGATGCCGGTCTTGTTTCTCTTCAGGTGACAGGGGATGCCCAAAGTGGATATGGAGTCACGATCCTCTATCGCGGTCAAGCTATCGCGCGGCATCATCAAGGTGGTGAGTTTTCCGCAATCTTTCAAAACAGCGAACGCAGCCTCGAAGACAGGGAGGTTGACTGGAAGGCAACATCCTGGAGCGGAGATCGAACGCGGATCAAACTCACAGGAGAAATCCATCTCAGGAACCTGCGCACAACCGTCTTTACCGATGTCGAATACGAAGTCCTGCCATCGCAAGTGGTGAAGAAGACGATTGAGTTGCGTCAGGCAGATATGTTCACGGCGCTTTACCAACTGACCAATCGCCTGGAGCCTCAAGCGGCGCCGGCAAAACTCTGGAGTTTCGACCACGCCGACTGCAAGGGTGGGCCGCTGCATGAGTATTTTCCTGCCGCCGGTTTCCGCACGCCCGTTGGAGTGACCGTAGGGCTGCTTACCGATTCCGGGTATCGCAATCAATGGAGCCGGATCATACGGCGTGATGGAACGCCTGTGAAGCCTGCGCCGGCCAGCATTCCCGATCTGAATCTCTACGTTGTTCCCATGGTGGCCGATCGCGCGCGGCAAGGCGTGTTCATTGAGCAGACGTTCGGTGAGGCTACAGTCCAGTTGACTGGAGAGGGTTCGCGCGCTCCGGTACCTCTTCCGGCGGCTTCCACGTGGAAGAGAAGCGGCGATTTGAAAGTCGAGGAGCTTGGAGCCGTAGTGAAGCTGTCTCCAAAGGACAGAAAGGATTTCGCGCTCTTGCCCTTTTCGGCAAAGGCGGGCGAAATCTATGCCGTGCATCTCAAGTACCGCTGCGCGGCTCCAATTCAGGTTCACGCGTGGGATGTTGACAATGAGCTGAACAAACTTGGCGATCTCACATTGTTCAATGACACGGCGCCGGCCTCGGCGGATGTCTTCTCAGAGTTTGATCACTCGTTTGTTTTGCCTGCGCTGCAAGGCACAGGCGCCGCTATCGTGCTCTCGCTTGCCGATTTCGAGGATGAGGGCGCCAAAGAGAATCGGGGGAACAGCCCACACTCAATAGAAGTGCAGGGTATCGAGCTCTTCAGGGTAGCGACTCGGCGCGAACCTTACCACCGCCTGGAGATGGGGCATTCGCAGACCAGAACCGTGTTCATCTTTGCTAGCGATGCGATTCCCGATACGCTGCGCGGATATCGGCTCGCAAGTCAGCTCAAGTTGGCAGAGGGTCTCGGATTCAAAGGCGGCGAGACAGAGAAGGTGCTCTACGCGGACGTCATGATGCTCAGTTGGAATAGCGAAATGGACGAGCTGCGTCCGATGTTGGCTCCGAGCATCTGGTATTCGGCCGCTGGAGAAATGTATCTGCGCGACAGCTTCTACGCACTCAACGGCATTCATAACCGCGAACTGAACGAAAAGGTTTTTAATTCCTGGGCCGAGAATCAGGGTGAAGATGGGGCCATCAACACTCTTGTAGAACCGAACATCGCCAACCTGGAGCGCAAATCGAATGACTCAACCCCGCTGTGGCTGATGTGGGCGCTGCTCAATCGGCGGCGGTTCGGTACTGCGCTGCAGATGGATAAGATACGGAAGGCCGCAGAGTACTGTCTCGCAACTTACGATCCTCAACGCGAGGCTATCTGCACGGCGAAGTTTGTCATAGGTCAGCTCGACGTGATTCAGTATCCAGAGGGTACGAAGATACTGTGCGAAAACCAGGGAATGTTAGCCGTATTGCTGAGAGTGATTCGCGAGCTTAATATCCCGGAAGTTAGCGCATCGATCTCGGAGAACTACTTGTTAAAGGCCGAGGTGGAATATCGCAGCTACTATGATGCGGGACGCGGATTCTTATTTCCCGCGCGCAATATAACGGATGCCATCGGCTTTTCCGATATCTTTCCCGAGTTCCTTTCTCTGTGGCTCTTCAAGCGGCCGATACTGACGGATGAGATGGTTGTCAGTCATCTCAACCATATCCCAGTAATGCTGCCGAGGGGCGATTGCCCTTACCCTGGGGAAGGCGGCACGGTGCGACCGATCTTTATCGGGCTGCCGGATGGGAAACAGTGGAGCTATTTCACGGATAAGTGGCATCCGATGGTTAGCGACTCCTATGCGGCGAGTTATGCGAATAGGGCGGCTGACGGCATTTATTACAACGGCGGCAGTTGGATGAGGATTGAGATCTGCGGATATGTAACTGGCAAACTCCATGGATGGAAACAGGCGGACCACGCGATTCAAAACCGGCTATGGGCTGAAATCCATACGGACGAAAACTTTCCGACAAGCCAGGAGTATCTTCCGACCGACCCGGGCAATCCACTTTTTGGATATCATCGGGTGTTCGCGTGGAACTCTTTTGTGCTCCAGGCTCTGGAGATCGCCAGGCTGCGGGAACCGGCAATGGATCCAGGGTACACACGATCAGGTCCACAATAGTTTCGCGCGGCGCGTGAAGGCGAGCACGTTTGAAAGCAGAACCTATTCATAGGCTTCCTAAACATATTTCAGGGGTCCACGGTCACAAAGTCTCTATTTGAACGACTACCCATTAGAGCTACGGCCAGAGCTGGTTTGACGTTGGTGGGTCGAGCTTCGAAGGAGGCTTATGAAAAATCCGCATGGTCGCGCCAGCGCGCGACGTCTTCCCCTATGCGCTCAAGTCATCGTTGCATTCCTGATGACGGGCCTGATGGCTGGTTCCGCATGGGCTGGCCCGGTATCGGCTACGCCAGGAACGATCCAGGGCGTGATCACATTCAACGCTCCTTTTGTGCCCACTTCAATGGAGGTGGACGCGCGCGACTCCAGCAACCAATACACGGCAACGGCGAACGCGGTGCAAAACGATCCGGTGAACTGCCCGCCGGGATCGCCGAACTGGTGCTACAGCATCATTGTTGAATCCGCCCTGGCGAACGCGTATTACCTGCGGCCGATTGCGTGGGACGAACAGACAGCGCCGATTTACATTTACAGCCGGGCGCCGTTTCCGCCGACGGCGCTGGTGGCGATTACCGCGGGCGCAACCGTTGCCTACAACATCAGCTATACGCCCGGCGAGATATCGGGCACCATAAGCGGCAACGACATGAACAGCCAACCGCTGCAGGTGAGCAGCGTGTACGACAGCTTCTGGGATCTCTCGAATACCTACAACGAGCCCTGCGGAGGTTCGATTGAGTTTTGCCCATTCAACACGGTTTATCAGAGCGGCGCGCCCGCACTGCCGGCGCAGGCAACTTACCAGGATTTTCTGAAGCCGGCGGACAGCTACGACTATCTGACACGCGCTGTCGGGTTTCAGGAAAGCGGCGGCGCTACGACAGAAATCCAGTTTAATGACAGCCTGGCATTGGGCACCACGCCGGCGGCCGGCACCAACGTTGTTCAGAATTATGCGTTGAATCAGAATGCGTCGATCACCGGCAACATCAGCGCGCCGGGACAATCGATCTACAACTACCAGGTCACAGCGCAAGGAAACACGACGACGGCGGGAGGTGCGTGGTATGAGAACTATGGGCCGACCAACCCTTCGGCCACGCCGCTGGGCCAACCATTGACTTATACCTCGCGCCTGTTTGACTTCACCGATTACACGCAGCCGATTTATGTGACGACGCTGCTGACCCTGTCTCCAGACGGATCGACATTGCTGGAATATCCGCCAACGCTAGTAACTCCGGCGGTAACTCCCGGCCAACAGGCGACGCTGAATTTTTCCGGCACGGCGGCAAGCATCAGCGGGCGCGTAACGTTTTCTCCGCCTTACCCGGCAGGGAACATCTATCCCGGCATTCAGGCGGAAACCCAGACACCCGCGGGCTTCATCGGTTCAGCCGAAACGCTGCTCACCACTGACCCGTTAGGCGGCACGTACACACTGCCCGCGTTCGGAGGCGATTGGCAGTATTGGCGCTTCGGGTGGAACTTCACCATGAGCAATCCGAATTTCACTTCGAATTACCTGGTGGGGCAGTTTCTGACTCTTCCTGTAACGGTTACGGACGGGCAGAATCTGACTGGGAATAACTTCACGTTTGAAACCGCGCTGGTCAAGGTCTTTTTCACGGCACCGACGGGAACCACGATCACCGATCCGCAGCTTGCGATTACCACGGGCGGTTACACGGGCACAACATTTGCGCCCGACTATGTGGAGACGGGGAATGCGGAGGGACTGGGATTCAATTCAGTGTTGAACGCTGAGTCCGATGCGGTTTTGCGCGTGCATGGAGTACCGTTCCAGCTCACTCCCTCGGCCATTATTAATCCAGGAGGGACGCCGGGGACGGGACGGACTACATTCAGCCCCATTGTGTTGAACCCCAACCAGGGCGACATTATTATCGTCGGGATTCCGGGCTCGCTGAGCCTGACGGTCAGTTCGCCGCAGAATGGCGCAACGGTCTCCAACTGCCCAATCACGGTCACGGGAACGTCAACGGGCGCGCCAGACATCACGATCACGGTGAATGGCCAGCCCGCATCGACCACTTCGACCGGCAATCCGAACGATCCGAACCAGGTGCAGTTCACGGCCTCGGTGCCTTGCACCGGCGGAACCACGCCGATCACCGTGGTGTCGAGCGCACCGGGCAACACATCCGTGACGTACACACTGACGGTGACGACAACCAGCCTTCCGACTACGACGACAGTGCAGTCCAGCGTGAATCCGTCGGTTTACGGGCAGCCGGTTACCTTCATCGCCAACGTCTCGACAACCGGGTCGAGCACACCGACAGGCACGGTGACGTTCCTTGATGGGACCACGACGCTGGGCACTGGGAACCTGAGCGGGGGAGTCGCCACATTCCCGACAACCTTACTCAGCGTGGGTTCGCATTCAATCACTGCGAGCTATGGCGGGAGTTCGAGCTTTGCCGCCAGCGCTTCGGGAGTGCTGATACAAGTGGTGAATCCAGCGCCGCTGGTAATTACCGCAGGCAACGCCACGATGAGCTATGGCGGGACAGTGCCGGTTATTTCGCCGAGCTACAGCGGCTTCATTGCCGGTGATGGTCCCGCAAAGCTGACCACGCTGCCACTGTGCACGACAACGGCAACGAGCACGAGCAACGTGGGCAGCTACCCCACAAGCTGCTCGGGCGCGGTTGATCCGAACTACAGCATCAGCTACCAGGGTGGAACGCTGACCGTGGTTCCCGCCGTGTTGACGGTGACCGCGACCAGCCAGACGGACGTCTATGGCTCACTGGACCAGGACAATTGCGGGCACGTGAGCCAGCACCTCACCTATACCATCACCGGTTTCGTCAATGGGCAGACCCAAAATCAGGTGCTCACGGGTTCGCCGAACGAGACGACAACAGCAACCCCGAAGAGCGATGTCGGCACTTACGCCATCACCATTTCTCAGGGCACGCTGAAGTTGAACTCCACCCTGGGCAAGAACTACACGCTGGTGTTTGTGAACGGAACCATTACAGTAACTCCCGCCACGTTGACGGTGATCGCCAACTCCTATAGCCGCCCGATCAACTGGCCCAACCCATCGTTCGGGTACACGATCTTCGGATTTGTGAACGGCGACAACCAATGGAATGCGACTACCGGGACGCCGGCATGTTGTACGACGACTGCAACCACCAGCAGCCCGGCGGGGGATTACACCATTACTATTGGGCCGGGAAACCTGGCGGCAAATCACGGCAACTACACATTCACATTCGTGAATGGCGTGCTGATTGTTTTCAATTCAAAGAACCCGAACGATCCGCACTGCGACGGATTCGGCCACTACCACGCCAATCCGCAGTACGACTGCAACAACTGGCCGGACAACGCCAGCTACAGTCATTACTGGGGCAATGGGGGGCATGGTCCCACGGTCATTTCGTGGCCATAAGCGGAGGAAAGCAGGCGGTTGTTCAATAACAACGGCGCGGAAACTCGCCGGATCAGGGCCGGATAGGCACCAGGGCATAATGGACCTCTTTCGCGAGAGTTGTTCATTATGCCCTTGGGTTTTCGGGAGTACCGCAGGTATCCGGGTTGGGGCGGGGCGAATGCCATGCTCTGATACAAACGGCACCCGAACCGGGCGAAGAGCAGCCGCAGGTCCTTCGACTCCCTACGGTCGCTCAGGATGACAGTCATTTTTCATTAGTCAAGATGACTTAAAAGCACAATCATTTTCTTGAATGAGGAGGACAATCATTTGGGCAAGAGGAGGGGTATTACGGGACGGGGTTTTGGTGTTTGGGGCTGGGATGGGCGAGAATGAGTAGGGTTGCTTTCCCTATTTCCTATGCCTAATAGTTCTCGCAGTTTCGAAGCTCCTTTTACCGACGTGCCGGGCGCGGTCGCGGAGATCAAGCGCGGGCGGATGGTGGTGGTAGTTGACGACGAGGATCGCGAGAACGAGGGCGATCTTACGCTGGCTGCCGAGCATGTTACGCCCGAGGCGATCAACTTCATGGCGCGGTTTGGGCGGGGGCTGATTTGCCTGACGCTGACCGAGGAACGCGCGGATTATCTGCGGCTGTTTCCGATGACGCAGCAGAATTCGTCGCGGTTTGGAACGGCGTTTACCGAAACGATTGAGGCGCGCGAGGGCGTGACGACGGGGATTTCCGCGGCGGACAGGGCGCATACGATTCGGACGGCGATTGATCCGGGTTCGACTTATACGGACCTGGCGCGGCCTGGGCATGTGTTCCCCTTGAGGGCGCGCAAGGGCGGTGTGCTGGTAAGGGCGGGGCAGACGGAGGCCTCAGTCGACCTGGCCAGGATGGGGGGGCTGAACCCGGCTGGAGTCATTTGCGAGATCATGCGCGACGACGGGGAGATGGCGCGGATTCCGGACCTGATTCTGTTTTGCAAAGAGCATGGGCTGACGATACTGACCGTCGCGGAACTGATTCGCTACAGATTGCGGAACGAGCGCTACATTGTGCGGGTGGGTGAAAGCCGCATTCAGACAAAGTATGGCGAGTTCAGGATGATTGCGTACGAGAGTGAAGTGAATGGCGGAGAGAGCCACATTGCGCTGGTGAAAGGCGAACTGTGCGCGGATTGTCCCGCGATGACGGGCGGGCCGGCGTTTGGCGAGATGACTGACGGGCTGGCTGGCGAAGTGACAGCAATGCGGCCACCTTGCAGCCATGCTGTTCTGGTAAGGGTGCATACGCGGTGCACGGCGGGGGATGTGTTTGCGGCGGATTGCCATTGTCGCGAAATTCTGGACCAGTCGATGCGGATGATTGCGGAGGAGGGGTGCGGGGCGGTGCTTTATCTGCACAATACTTCGCGGGGGTTTGAGGTGGAGCGGGCGCCGGAGCCTGCGGAGGCTTTTGCACCGGATGGGGCGGCTGTCGCGGCGCCGGATGCGGGACGGCTGATTTTGCACAAGGAACTGAGGGCGCGGGAGGGTTCACAGGCGCGGACTGGCAGGAATTTAAGGGCGATTGGGCTGGGCGGACAGATTTTGTCGGATTTGGGGATTCAGAGGATACGGCTGCTGTCGAATACGCCGATGCATATTCCGGCGCTGGAAGGGTTTGGGCTGGAGATTGTGGAGCAGGTGGGGATTCCGGTGGATAAGGCAGTGGTCAGTTGTCAGTGATCAGTGGTCACTGAGGAGCAAAGAGCAGTTGTAAGTTTTCAGTTAAGAGCAGGAGATGTATCCGGTAGGGCTATAAAGGGCTATAGATAGAGACATTCCAAGTGGGGAAATCCGCGCCTGAGGTGCCCGGCGGGTCTGGAGACCCGCGGTACAACCGATGGAACGGATTGTTGGGCTGGAGCGTATGGTTTTTCAGAGGATTGAACCTATGCGAAAACTGCTTCTTGTGGGAATGATGGTGCCGGCGATGGCTTTGGCGGTTGGTGTGTTTGCACCGGCGCGGGCGGCTGCGGAAGATTGGCAGAAAACATACCCAATTGCTGGAAAGGCGTCGCTCAATATCAGCACGGGGGACGCATCGCTGGAACTGCGCGGGTGCGCGGATTGCCACGCGATCAAGGTGGTCTTGGACTGGAGAGACCGGAAGCCGTCGGATTTTGTTCTCGAGGAATCGCAATCGGGCGATCATGTGAGTTTTGAGCTGAAGGAGAAGACGCACATCGGGATTCACATTTCGATGGGGAACTTTCATGAGCCGCATGTGACGGTGGAGACTCCGGCGGCGCTGGACCTGGATGCGAAGACGTCGGATGGGTCAGTGAAGGTGGCTGGAGTCGATGGGTACCTGCAGTTGCATACCAGCGACGGATCGGTGGACATTGAGGACGTGGGCGGCGCGTTGCGGCTGTCGGCGAGCGACGGCGGGATCAGGATCCACAATGTGAGGGGGACTCTGGAGTCGCGGTCATCGGATGGGCGCGCGACGATCGACGGACGGTTTACCAATTTGCAGGTGCACACGAGCGACGGCAACATGGACCTGACGATCGATGAGGGCTCACAACTGACCGGCTCGTCGCGGATTGAGTCTTCTGACGGGAAGGTGGCGTTGCATTTGCCAAAGACGTTGGCGGCCGATCTGGATGTTCATACGAGCGATGGGAAGATCAATTGCGATTTGCCTCTGAGAATGGATAACTACAATTCGAACGGTGGGTCGGGCCATCACCTGAACGGCCATTTGAACGCCGGAGGTGCTCCGTTGAGCATTCACACGAGCGATGGCAGCGTCACGATTACCGGGCAGTAGGATGGCATTGGATAAGGCGAGAGGTTCGCGTCGCGACTGTTCAGGTAATTTTTTGTTGACTTGTGCGCGTTGAAGGTAGCAAATATCTCCTTGGGAAAGTTTCGCGACTTTTGCTGAAACGTCACGAAGCGATCTGTGGAAACGGTGAGGTCGGCACCTTTGACCCGCACATCCCTGGCGGAGGATCGAGGAAGTCTTTACGCCCTGAGCTGGAGTTACGCACAGGACGGGAAGCTTGCGGTCGACACGGAAACGGGGATAGTTGTGGATGCGAATCCCGCGGCGGAAACGCTGATGGGGTATGGCCGCGACGAACTGATCGGAATGCACATCACCATGCTGCACGCGGAAAACGAGCGCGAGCGGGTGAGGGCCGAATTCAACAAGAGGACGGGGCGGGCGAAGCAGCACGCAGGTCTGCACATCCAACGCAAGGACGGGCAATCCATTCCGGTTGCGATCTGGTCATCCGATTGGATCAGGCTGGGTGAGCATACCCTGGCGATTGTCGAATTTCGGGATATTACCGATCAACAACAAAAGGAGCATCAGCTTTCGGCGCAGAACTGGGCGTTGTCGGCGTTTTCAATTGCGGCGCTGGCGCTGGGAAAGGCGCGGACTGCGGAGGGACTGCTGCAGTCGATTTGCGAGGCGATTACGGCGCAGTCGGTGTACGTGCTGGCGTGGGTGGGGATTGCGGAAGACGACGAGGAGAAGAATATCCGGGTAGCGGCCTCGGCGGGCAGTGGACTGACTTACCTGGACGGATTGCGAGTGTCGTGGTCAGAGAATGTTGCCAACGGGCGAGGACCCGTGGGAATCTGCGTTCGCACGGACACGGTAGAGATTTTGGAGGACTCAGAGACTTCACCAGGCTTTGATCTGTGGCGCGAACGGGCACGGGAAGTTGGCATTCGATCGTGCGTCTCAATACCGCTGCGGATTGAGGATGGGTGGCATGGGGCTTTGAGTGTCTATTCGGCGCGGCCGAGAGCCTTTCAGAGTGCACCAATTGAAGTGTTCCAGCGGCTTGCGGAGCAGATTGTGCATGGGATCCTGGCGCTCGAACATAAGCAGCTCCTGGATTCGGAGCGACGCAACCTGGAACTGACGCAAAAGCACTTGACGGATGCGCTGGCGGCGTCGGTGTCGGCGATGGTGACCGCGATGGAGATGCGGGATCCTTATACTGCCGGACATGAAAACAGGACGGCGGACATTGCATATGCCATTGGCAAGGAATTGGGATGGCCAGAGGGGCGGCTACAGGGGCTGCGGATGGCGGCGATGGTGCACGACATCGGAAAGATATCCATTCCTTCAGACATATTGAACAAGCCGGCGCGGCTGACGGCGGAAGAGTACGCGCTGGTGAAGGGGCATCCGGAGTCGAGCTACTCGATTTTGAAAGATATTCCATTTACCTGGCCGATTGCCGAGATTGTGCGCCAGCATCATGAGAAGCTGGATGGCTCGGGTTATCCGCGCGGGCTCAAGGGAGACCAGATACTGCCCGAGGCGAAGGTTCTGACGGTGGCGGATATTGTGGAGGCTATGGCGGCGGCGCGGCCTTACCGCAAGGGGATGGGATTGGAGGTTGCGCTGGCGGAGATTGAAAGGCAGGCAGGAACGCTGCTGGACGCGGAGGCTGTGCGAGTATGCGCAAGTCTGTTCCGTGAGAGGCGGCTGATTGTTCCTGGGCTGGAAATTAGATAAATCGCATTGAATGAGCAAAACTGATCACTATTGCTCAGTTTGACCCAACTCAACACTGTAAGATTGTTCAAACAGTCAGGCGGGAATCACCGACATCGTCGACCATGCGGAGGGGGACTCGGCTTAATCTGCTGGGTTTTGTTCTACGTGTATTCAAAGCACGACGACGCTCTCTGAGGCCACCATTACTCGTTCGAGGAAAGGTTGCCAACGATGAGCGTTCATCTGGTCAATCCAAGCGACAACTCTTTTGGCACGGCGGTAATCACGCCGCGGTGGCTTTTTGTGCTTGCGGCAGCTACGCCGCAGGCGGCTGGAGACCCGATTCTTGTGGATGAGTCGCTGGAACAGATTGTTCCGGAGACGATCAAGGCGGGGGATATTGTCGGCATCAGTGTGCATACGGGGAACGCGCTGCGTGGCTACGCGGTGGGGCGGATGGCGCGTAGCCGCGGCGCGTGGGTGGTGTATGGCGGGATTCACGCAACGCTCTTTCCTGAAGAGGCATTGGAGCGCGGGGAAGCGCACGCGGTGGTAAAGGGCGACGGCGACATTGCGTGGGGCAAGGTGGTTGCGGACTGCCTGACAGGGAAGCCGGAGCGCATTTACGAAGGCGGGCGGATTGAAGGCGGGCAGTTTTTGGCGGCGCGCTGGGACCTGATGAATCCGGCGAAGTATATGTGGGCGTCGGTGCAGACGATTCGCGGATGCCCGAAGCATTGCTCGTTTTGCTCGGTGTGGCGGACGGATGGGCAGAAGCCGCGGCAGCGGAAGTTTCAAAGCGTGGTGGACGAGATTGTGGCGCTGCGGCGCCTGGGGTTCAGATACATTGCGCTGGCGGACGATAACTTCTATCCCGTGACACTGACCGATCTGCGGCTGGCGCGGGAGCAGAACAACACGGCCAAGCTGGACGAGCTGACGCAGATTCGCTCGGAGCGCTTTCAGTTGATGGAAGAGCTGGCAAAGCTCCCGAAGGATATGGTGTTCTTTACGCAGATTACGATGGAAGCCGGCGAGGATGGACTGTATCTCGATGCGATGCACAAGGCTAACATCAAGGGCGCGCTGGTGGGAGTTGAAGCGGTAACTCCGGAGGGATTGAAGGCGGTATTCAAGGACTGGAATTACTCGGGCGAGGCGCTGGCGAAGCAGTTACAGACATTCAAAGCTCATGGAGTGCATGTGCTGGGCTCGTTCATCTTTGGATTGCCGACGGACAGGCCGGCGACGTTTGATGCGACGGTGGAGATGGCGCTGAAGGCGGGGGTCACGTTTGCGCAGTTTGTGATGATGACGCCGTTCCCGGGGACGGTGGATTTTGGGCGCTGGGAGAAGGAGCAGGCGCTTGATCCGACCATGGTGGGCGACGTGCCGATCACGCGGTATTGGATGATTCCGACGGAAGTCAGGCCCAAGATGTTTACGCCGCATCCTACGATGAGCTCGGACGAGATTCGCGAGAGAACGCAAAAGGTTTGGGATCGGTTCTATAACTGGAGTGCTATCTGGGAGCGGTCGGCATGCACGCCTAACTTACGGTCGAGGATTGCTTTCATGTTTCTCTCGAAGTTATACCGGCAAATGTATGCTGGGACTGGTATTTCGACGGACAGCGCGCGACGGAAGAAGAGTAAGTCGTGGGCGCGGTGGACGGCCAAGCAGTGTAAGAAGCTGTTTACGGCGAAACCAATGCCGGAACTTGCTGGGCCTAAGTGGGAGATTGGGATTCCGGCGTTGGGGCAGGCGGCGTTTGAAGGTGGCGGGGAGTTGGGTGGGCCGTTTGTGGTGATTGGGAAGAAGTAGGAGCTTGTGTTGGTTTGCGCGTTTTGAGCGTTGAGTTTGTATTTCCCAGGTCCCAAAGGCGGGACCTGGGGCACCCGGCTTCGGGCGATCAATTCGGACTTTCAGTGATGATTGTCAACGCGCTTTCCCAGATAGATCCGCCTCGATAGGGCCCGTCGCCATCAGCATCAAATTGTGGCTCATCGAACCAGACCCAAAAAACAGTGTTAGTACCAAGCGCGCTCTTTTCTTGACGCGTGAGCCCTTCATCCCACGGACCGCTCAGAGCAGTTACGGCGGTTGGCGGAACTGCGATACGCCCGGTTGCGCCCTTGGCCCAGAAGAAATCATCAGAGACCCGCACTCTGTCACCTTCTGAAAGCCATTGCTTCATGCGCGAACTCCTCGCTTTAAATTGGAGCAGGGCATTGTTGTTGCCTGCCAACCTAAAACCCATTTGAAGATCAAGATGTAAAAGCAACAGCAAAGGCAACCGCAGGTCCTTCGACTGCGCAGGATGCAAAAGCGCAACCTGCTCCGCTCAGGATGACAGCTTTGGTGGAAACATCGATGGATTTTGAATGCAATTTTACATTGAGGCGGAGGGGTTTTTCGCGGGTTGGGTTGGGGATGTTGGATACTAGAAGATAGGTCTTTGGGAGGTCTCTTAGAAATGGCGAAGTGTTCGAATGACGGGTTGATGGGCGGGGCGGTGACGGGGAAGCCGGTGACGGAATGCAAGGACCTGGGCGAAGTGTTTCTTTCTTCGCTGCCGGCGTTTGGCGGGGCTTATCTCAAGCGCGTTTACGACGCGATGCGGGCGGTGATTGAGAAGCGTATTCCGCTGGTGATTACCTGCGCAGGGCCAATTACCGTTTCAGATCAGCACCGCGCATGGCTCATTCCGCTGATCAAGGCGGCGAACACGGCGTACATCACTGTTACCGACGCGATCTGCTATCACGACGGACATGACTGTCTGCGGAAGACTACTGAGCGGCCGATTCGCGAAGTGGATATGTGGGGCGACGATGGAGCGCTGCGCGAAGGCGGCGTGATTCGCGTTGCCGATACGGGATTTGATGAGCAGGTGCTGTTCGATCAGGATGCGGTGGCGACGGAGATCTTGCAGCGGCCCGAGTTTCAAAAGAAGATGACGACGACGGAGCGCAATTATCTGCTGGGCAAGCAATTTGCTTTGCGGGAGAAGGCGCTGGGAATTGCGCCGGGCCTCATGAGCACATGCGCCGAGCTTGAACTGCCGGTGTTTATTGGTGCGCCGGCCGATGGGAGCTTGTTTCTGAATTCTGTGAAGTTGTGGGCGCTGGCTAAGATGGGCAAGATTCAGTATGGGTTCGATTACGATTTGCACGAAGACGTGTTTGAAAGCTGCGCTTATCATCACTGGGGATTGTTTGATTCGGATGCGAAGTCGTTCGCGGTACTGATTCTGGGCGGCGGCGTTCCGAAGAATTATTCTTTGCAACCGGAGCCGACGCTGTCGCAGATTTTCTTCCTGGAAAACATACGAGGATACGACTACGACGTGCAGATTGTTTCATCTCCGGTGACAGATGGCAGCTTGTCGTCGTGCCCGCCGGCGGAGGCGGTTTCATGGGGCAAGGTCAATCCGGATACTTATACAACGCAGACGGTGAGCATGCAGGGCGATTACTCCTCGTATATGCCGTTTATTGTGCGCGCGCTTGTGGGGAAGGAATTGCTGCATAATCCGCCGGAGCCGCTGCGGCTCTATGCGAAGCGCGATGAGTTAAAGAGACGGCTGCTGGACAAGATTGGAAACGATGAGGAAACCATGAAGGCAATCATGGAGACGCTGTCGCTTCCGGCGGTGCTTAAGATCTGATACGAAGACAGGTTGGTAGAAAGACCCAATGGCCGATGGCTGGAATTTGTGGTCTCCCACTCATCGCGATAGTGCTGGGATGAATGGGGCAACGGGGGAAACCACTTCGCTCCCCTGCCAGCCCTCCAAAAAATGCAAAACATAGACACTCGTCTTCCTCGGGATGGTTGGAGTTGGGCGTGACTTTTATCACGCTGATGCTGGTTTTGTGCCCGGCGGACGGCTTGGGCAAGTGATTGATTCGCATGCCTTGTGACAGCCGTGCCTCCCGACTGTGGTCCCCATCACATACAGGTTCGAAACGAAATCGGTATGACAGGGAGGTGGCCAGGGACTGTCAAGGACCGGCCGAGGAGCAAAATACCATGCGTTTTCATTTCAGGAATGCCGGCTTGATGTTGCTGGCTATCTCGCTTGCGGGACCTGCGTTCGCGCAGGCGCCCGGCGCCGACACATTCAAGGCAAAGTGCGCGATGTGTCACGGGACCGACGGACTGGCTAACACGCCGACGGCCAAGAACTTCAAGGTGCTGTCATTCAAGGATCCCGCGCAAGTGAAGCTGACCGACGCGGAGATCATCGCTTCGACCACGAATGGCAAAGGGAAGATGCCCGCTTACAAGGACAAGCTGACCGATGCGCAAATCAAGGATGTGACAGCATTCATTCGCACGCTTCAGAAGTAAGAAGCGGACGAAGCACGACCTGATGGAACGCGTAAACGGTGGAGAAAGGCTTAAGAGCCTTCTCCACTGCGCGCGGAAGCTGCGGGTCTGGCCGGAGTCAAGATGAAGATTGTTTCCTTTTTTACGCTGGCTGTTTTTGCGTCAGCGCTTATGGCTACAGGGACGCAGGGCGTGGCGCAGACAAGTGCGGATTGCCTGGCTTGTCACGCAGACGCAGGCATGCAGGATGCGAACGGACACAGCATCACTGTGAATGACAAGAAATTTCACGCAAGCATTCACGGCGTGCTGGATTGCAATAGCTGCCATTCCGACATCAAGGGTTATCCGCATCCGGACAAGATTGCGCCGGTGAAGTGCGAGACCTGCCACGCGGATGAAGCGGCGGGGCTGGTGGGCAGCGTGCACGCGGATGGGAAGGATCATCCCTGCACCAGTTGCCACGGGGATGCTCACTCAATTGTGCCGAAGAGCGATCCGCAGTCGGCGGTATATCCGCTGAATGTTCCGAAGACTTGCGGGCAGTGCCACAGCACAGACGGAATGGCAAAGAAGCATGGGCTGGCCAGTGTGTACCCGTCGTATATCGACTCGATTCACGGGTTCGCGCTGAGCAAAGAAGGGCTGCTGGTGGCGGCGAACTGCCAGACGTGTCATGGCTCGCATCACATATTGAGCCGAAAAGATCCGCTGAGCGCGACGTTCAAGACCAATGTTCCGAATACGTGCGGAAAATGCCACGCAGGGATCACGACGGACTACGAGCAGGGCATTCACGGCAAGGCGGTTGCGGCTGGGAGCAAAGACGCGCCGGTTTGTTCAGACTGCCACACTGCGCACGCGATCCTGCAGCCGACTGAGGCTGAGTTTCGCACGGCATCAACGCCGATCTGCGGATCATGTCACAAGGAGAAATTCTCGACGTACCGCGATACGTTCCACTCGCAACTTGGCTCGCTGGGCGGGTATGTGGAGACGGCGCGATGCTGGGATTGTCACGGGGCGCACGAGATTTTGCCGGCTTCCGATCCGCGTTCACCGGTAAATAAGGCGAACCTGGTGAAGACGTGCGGACGGTGCCACGCCGGCGCCAACGAGAGTTTTGTTCAGTACCAACCACACGCGAACGCGCACAACAGAAAGCTGAATCCGGCTCTCTATTATATTGGGCTGTTCATGAATCTTCTGCTGGTCAGCGTGCTTACGTTTTTCTTGATTCACACGATCTTGTGGCTGATTCGACAGCGGCTGGAACAGGTGAAGAGAAAGTCGACTGAAGGAGGGAATCATGCCTGATCTGGAGAATGCTGGAGTGACGGGCACGGCGAGTGAAGCAGGGAAGGCGCGGTATTTTACGCGCTTCACGGCGGCACAGAGGTACATGCACGGGGTGCTGTTCAGCTCGTTTCTAGGGCTGGCGGCGACGGGGCTTCCGATGCGCTTCAGCCAGAGCCTGTGGGCACGGAAGTTTGCGTCGGGAGTGGGCGGATTCGGCGCGATTATTTTCTTTCACAAGCTTTGCGCGCTGGTGTTGACGGTGGCGTTTCTGATTCACCTGAAAGACATTTTCACGCGCGGAATTGTGAACCGCGAAAAGGGAATCTTCTGGGGACCGAACTCGATGGTGGCCAACTGGAAGGACGTGAAGGACCTGGTGGGACACATGCGCTGGTTTGTGGGGCTGGGCAAGCGGCCCACGTTCGGGCGCTACGCGTACTGGGAGAAGTTTGATTATTGGGCGGTCTTCTGGGGGATGCTGATCATCGGCTTCTCAGGGTACGCGATGTGGTTTGCGCCGTTCTTTGCGCGGTTCCTGCCAGGGTGGGCGTTGAATGCGGTGCTGGTTGTCCATAGCGAAGAGGGACTGCTGGCGATCCTGTTCATCTTCTCGATCCACTTCGTGAATACGCATCTTCGGCCGGACACGTTTCCGATGGACATGGTGATTTTTACGGGCGTGGAGAGCGAAGAGGAGTTCAAGCATAAAAGGCCGGAGGAGTTTGCTGCGCTTCAACAGCAGGGCAAGCTGGAGGCGAGGATTGGGCCGGCGCCGGCTACGTGGTGGATCAATTTTGCGCGGGTGATTGGGTTCACGGCGATTTTGATTGGGTTGACTCTGCTGGTGCTGACGTTGAGCGCCTATTTCAGCTAAGTACGAATACGCTCCTGTGAGAACGCGACAGGTTTTGCAACGGCCCATTTTCGAGAGAGAGTGGGCCGCTTGTTTGCGAAATGCGTAGGGTTTGCGATCGACGAATCGAAGAGTGTGCGCGCTGTCGCATGAGTTTGTGACTGCAATCACTGCGGTTGCATCTGGAAAAGCATCTGCTCGTTGGCGTGAATGTTTCAGGAAAAATCATTGCTCCTATTGTTTCCGCGGCCATTTTTCTCGCGGTGTTTTCCGCACACGCAGAGCAAAAGCTGAAGGATAAGGATTGTCTTGGTTGCCATGCGAGCCCAACACTGACTGCGCAGATGAACGGCAAGACGGTCAGCGTGTATGTGGACCCGGCGAAGCTGAAACATTCGATTCATGGATCGATGTTTGCCTGTGTGGATTGCCATAAGGACGTGAAGGGGTTTATCCACGAAACTCCACCGCTGAAAATTACATGCGCAGAATGTCATGCGGATGCGCAGACTGCCTATGAGCACAGTCTGCACGCGAGGCCGGTGAAAGCGGGCGCCGTGGCGGCGGCAAATTGTCAGGACTGCCACGGTGGGGTGCACGAGATTGTTGGCGCGGACGACGCAACGTCGCCAGTGAATCATAAGAATATTCCATACACATGCGGTCGGTGCCACGGGCAGAAGTTCCTGATGGAGGGCGCGGGGCAAAGCTCGCAGGCGTTTGCGTCGTACCAGGAGAGCGTGCACGGGCAGGCCACGGAGAAGGGCTCGACGAAAGCCGCGGTGTGCACGGATTGTCATGGCGCGCATGAAATTCTCCCGGCTAACAATGCGAAGTCGCCTATCTATAAATTCAATGTGCCCTCTACTTGCGGCAAGTGCCATAACGCAATCCAGACGACGTTCATGCAGAGCATTCACGGGCAGGGAATCGCGCGAGGCAATGGGCTGGCCCCTGTGTGTACGGACTGCCATGGAATTCACTCGATCAAGTCGCATGTGAATCCGAACTCGCCGGCGGCGGAGCAGAATGTTTCACGGGATACCTGCGGGAGATGTCACGAAGGGGTGCGGCTTTCGCAGGAGTTTGGCGTTCCCGGAAACCGCGTGACGACCTATTTTGATAGCTATCACGGACTGGCTGCTGAGGGCGGCTCGATGGTGGCGGCGAACTGCTCGAGTTGCCACGGCGTGCATAATATTCTTCCGTCGAGCGATCCGAATTCAACGATCAACAAGGCGAATCTCGACGCGACGTGCGGGAAGTGTCACCAGGGAGTTACGCAGAAGTTCACGCTGACACGGGTGCACATGGAGGACGGTGTCCATCCGAGGGACATTGGCTCGGTGGTGGTGAAGTGGGTGCGGTGGTTCTACCTGGCGTTGATTTTTGCAGTGATCGGGGCGATGTTCCTGCATAACGCCATTATCTGGCGGAGCAAGGCCGTGGCGCGACGCGGGATGCAGAACCCGATGATGACGCGGATGACGACGAATCAGCGTTGGCAGCATTTGATCCTGCTGACCAGTTTTATTGTGCTGGTGATTACGGGGTTTGCGCTGAAGTTCCCGAACTCATGGTTTGCCGAAGTGCTGGGGATGGGCGAGAGGCTGCGCAGCATTACTCATCGCGTAGCCGGAGTGATTCTGATTGCCGCAGGCGTTTATCACATTCTTTATTTAATTGTGACGCGGGAGGGCAGGAAGCTGGTTTGGGATTTTGCGCCGAGGCCGAAGGATGTGTTCGATGCGATCGGGACGATGCGGTATTACCTGGGCCTGAGCAAGGAGAAGCCGCAGTTTAGGCGGTTCAACTACGCGGAGAAGGCTGAGTATTGGGCGCTGGTTTGGGGTACGGCGCTGATGGGCGTGACGGGCATCATGCTGTGGGCCAAGGTATGGGTGGGCAACCTGCTGGCGCGGTGGTGGGTGGACGCGGCGACGGCGGTGCACTTCTACGAGGCGATTCTGGCCACGCTGGCGATATTGGTGTGGCATTTCTACCAGGTGTTTTTCGACCCGGATGTTTACCCGATGAACTGGGCGTGGTGGGACGGAAAGATGCCGGTGGCGCACTACAAGCATGAGCATGGACTGGATACGCAAGCGGTGAAACAGGCCGAGACTGAGGCGATGACCAAGAACGACGGAGATGAGTCCGCGGGCAAGCCAAAGGAGGGCTAAGTTAAAGGCGGGTCAAGGCCAGTGAATTTGACATTCGCTTGGTCTTGACTTAGCCTTGCTACGATTTACCAACCAATCAGGGCATTAGTCTTAAAACGGAGGAAACCTATGCAAGAAGTTAGGTGGTTTCGTGCGCTCCTGCTTGTAGCTATCGCATTCGTAATCATTCCAAGCTTTTCTGCGCAGACGACGGACGCAATTCAGGCGAAACTCAACTCCCAGTTCAAGCTGACCAGGACGACGGCGGATCGTACGGATATAGTGACGGCGGGCGATGTGGTCCAGCTTCACAAACCGGGGCTGATCATGTATGCAGTGGCTTCGCCGCTGCCGCCTGCGAATTCTTATAAGAATGGGAAGATCGGGCAAGGTTGGGGTGGATTCGGAAAGGACCTGGTGATCGGCATGGCGGCTCCGGGTGGGGCGACTGCAGCCAATTATCCGCATCGCCCATTTGTGGCGGACGAGAAATGCTGGGTTACTGGAATTGAAGTACAGAAAGACGGGATACTCTTCCATCTATATAGCGACCCATACGATGACACTCGCTATTATGCGAACCTGAAGATTCCATTTCCAGACAAGAAGACGATTCCACTTGTGGATGCGGCAGTGCAGTTGGTGGCCGAAGTGTTGACGGTCGTGTCGCAGGAGGACCAGGGCGGACAACAGACGCCGGCGGACCAAGGCACCGCGGTGAGCCAGGATCCATTGGCTCAATACGAGGGCGCCTACTTCAGGAAGGACAAAACAAGTGACAGCATGTTGCTCGCACCTGGAGGCGTATTCTGGCTGGTGCAAAACGGACGCAGGTATGAAGGGAACTATTCGGTCGAAGGCGAGGTGCTGACTGTGTGGGGCCCGAAGATTCCGGGTCGTCAAAAATGCAGCCTGGTTGGCAACGTCATCACAGATCCGGGGAAGACAATCTGGGAAAGAACGGCCGCACCGGCAGCGGCTGAGTCTCCCGCGGAGCCTTCGTCTTCGGCAGGTGGAGCGACAGAAGCTGCACAGCCTCCAGCACCGATTCAGGCAATCCCGCCGCCGCCGCCACCGACGGATATGCCGCCGGTAACGATCGCTGTCAGACAAACGAAGGAGCAAGTGACCGCTGCCTTCGGACAGCCGCTGAGGCTGGCGAAGGTCGGCGCTAAGGAGATTTATTATTACAAAGATATGAAGGTGACTTTCCTGAATGGGAAAGTTAGCGACGTGGAATAGGTCGTTGCATTTGTGATTGGCTAGTGCATGTGAGAAGGGGAAGTCTCGGGCCGCGGGTTGCGGATCGGGACTTCCCTTTTTGTTGGTTGGACGGCGCTCCAGTGTTCGGTTGGCGGTCAGACGCGGAAGGTGTCGGGGCGCCAACTCTTGATGCGCTCCTTGATCTCTTTGCGGCTGAGGTTCTGTTCGAGGGCGAGTTTGGCGAGTTCGACCACTTCGTCGTCGGAGGCGAAGCGGAGGCCGATCAACTGGTCTTCAGTGAGGCGGTAGATTTGAGTGTGCCACTCGGTGGGCGCCAGGGCTTGCAGGCGGAGACGCTCTTCGAGGCGGATGACGCGATCCTGGACCTTGACTGGATAACTGCGGACTTTCCCGATGAGAATGAACCCTGTCAGCGAAAGAACCACCATCCATTCAGTGAAGATGCTGAGATGTTTCACCGTGTAACAGAGGACGATGACCAGGTTGATGACGAGGACAAGAAGAAGGATCAGGTGGAATGGGGGATCGAGGCGGGTATGATTCTTGAGGTTTTGCGGTTTCGAGTCACTCATGCGAAGCCTACATTTCTTTGGGGCCGGAGTGGGCTTGCGGCGGCGTGTCGATTTCAACAGAGCCGCTTTGAGCAGCGCCGGGGGCCTGAATACCTGCGCTCAAGGGATTTTGCGCGACGGCAGGAGGGGATGTCAACGCATTCAGGTTTTCAGGCGAGAGGAGCTCCGGGTCTTTGGGGATGATGCGATAACGGCCGCGCACCAGGTAATCCACAAACAGGCCGCCGGCAAGATAGGGATTCAAGAGCACGATGGGAACGGCGTAGGCGGTGGTGGTAAGGGACTCGGCCACACTTTTGTTGGAATGGCTCTGGTGGCGATAGCCGGGGACCTGGGGAATCTCGAAGACCGCCAACTGCGTTTCAGGATGCTTGTGAGCATAGCGCTCGAGCTTCCATGCGAGCTGTTTGGGGGTGGTCATACCGGCATCGGGAAAAATGTTGCGGTGAAAGGTGTGGGGGAAGTACTGGTTGAGGGCGATGCGGGCAAAGTCGGAGCAGTTGCTGTAAAGCAGTTCGAAGTGGGTACGGTTTTCGCCGGAGTTGAGGCGGGCGATGAAGGCGTCATCCTGAGCTTCGGTAGTCGCGAAGCGGAAGGCATAGATGCGGCGCTCGTAGGCCACGCCGACCAGCTCTGTCCAGCCGCCGTGGAGGAAGCCGCCTGGCTGAACGTCGTCGCCGAGGGAGAGCAGGTGAGCTTCGTGGTAATGCTGGCGCAAGCGATCAACGGTGGCACGATCGACGCGGGCGGGGACTTGCTGGGGGTCTTCAACCGAATAGAGGTAGGGGAGCAGCGGAATCGCGACCCAGTCGTAACCGGCGATGCCCTGGTAGCGGGAGATGACAGAGCCGAGCTCACCGGGCTCGCAACGGCGGAGTTTCACCGGAGTTTCGGGGCAAATGCGTTCGAAGTAAAGGGCATTGTGCCCGGTGGGATTGAGGGCGCCGAAAAGGCCGTAGGGCTGTTCCATCAGGAGGGCCGCCTGGGCGTGGGCGGGCCTGGAAAAGACGGCCAGGAACACCAATGCCATGAGGGCGAATGCACTAGGGCGTTTGTCTTGCATCAGGTGCGCCGGTCCTCCTTGTTCTCCTTGGTCTGGTTGCTACGGCTGGTTTAGGTGGTGTGTGGTTCGGACCTTCAGTTTCCATCAGTATGCCAAGATCGGCGGAGGAAAACGAATGGAAATTGTCGAGGATGAATGGAACGATTCCTGCTTGGTTTGACACCGGTTGATGGCAAATGTTGTGGGTGAACACGGAAAATGGCGAAGAGACCGAGAAGAGGCGCTGGCGAGTGGCGGCTGACTCTGGTAGCTTTCTCTTTCCGAAGAGTTTTGTTGCCGTGAAGGGCGCTGTGCTCTCGATTAATCCAAATATGTGAGGAATTGAGTGAGAATGCGATTTGTTTTGCTGATTGCGATGCTTCCGGGATTGACTGTCCGGGCGCAGGTGACTTTGCCGGCGATTTTGACGAGCCACATGGTGGTGCAGCGGGACTTGCCGGTTCACGTGTGGGGCATGGCGACACCGGGTGAAGGCGTGAGCGTCAGCTTTCGCGGCGAGACGCTGGCTGCGACGGCGGGGAGGCTGGGCCGGTGGAGCGTGTATCTGAAGCCGGGAGCGGCGGGCGGGCCATTCCAACTGACGGTGAAAGCCGGGGCCAAGGCAGGCGGCGGCGACGCAGATCCGGCACAGACGATCACACTGGATGACGTTTTGGTAGGCGATGTGTGGGTAGCTTCGGGGCAGTCGAATATGGAATTCCGGATGCATCAGGCGGCCACGGCGGACGAGGATTTGCCGCATGCGGCGAATGCGCGGATTCGATTGATGATGGTGAAACAGAAGGCTTCGGAGTACCCGCTGGACGATGTGGATACAGAGGGGTGGGTGACTTCAACGCCGGAGACGGCGAGGGATTTTTCAGCGGTGGGATGGTATTTTGCGCGGGAGATTGAGCAGCGGGAGCATGTGCCGGTGGGGGTGATCGACTCGACGTGGGGCGGAACGGTGGCCGAGGCGTGGACGCGGGTCACAGCGCTGGGCGAGGACGCTGCGCTGGCGCCGGTTTTTGCTTCCTGGGGAAGGATGACGGAGAGGGAATCGGATGCACTGCTGAGGGACAAAGACGAACAGCGGCAACGCGAGGAGGCCAGGGGGCAGGGCAAACCGCAACCGCAGTTTCCGTGGCATCCGCAATTGCCGAGTTGGGGGCCGGGAATGCTTTGGAATGGAATGGTTGCGCCGCTGACGCCGTTCCCGATTCGCGGAGTGATCTGGTACCAGGGAGAAAGCAACAGCAAATTGGAGAGAGCTCCGTTGTATGGGCGGGTGTTCAGAACGTTGATCGAGGACTGGCGAAGAGAGTGGGGCGAGGGGGATTTTCCGTTTCTGTTTGTGCAGATTTCGAATTTCAAGTCGGACGCGAACGAGGATTGGGCGACAGTGCGGGAGGGTCAGCGAAGAACGCTGGAACTGACTAATACGGGGATGGCAGTGACGATCGATATCGGCAATCCGGACAATGTGCACCCGACCGACAAGGTAGATGTGGCTATGAGGCTGGCACTGGCGGCACGGGCTATCAGCTACGACGAGGACATTTCCTATTCGGGGCCGATGTTCGAGCAGGCGACGCCGGAGGGGAGCGCGATTCGGGTGTGGTTCGATCACCACGCCAAGGGGCTGACGGCTAAGGGCGGCGCATTGACCGGGTTTGAGGTTGCCGGAGCGGATGGGAAGTTTGTGGCTGCGACGGCGACGATCGATGGGAACACGGTGATGGCCACGAGCCCGCTGGTGGCAGAGCCGGTTTATGTGCGGTATGGCTGGGCGAATAGTCCTGAGTGCAATTTGTTCAATGGTATTGGATTGCCGGCTTCGCCGTTTACGTCGGCTCATTAGCATGTCAGCAAGTCAGCGGGTCAGCGGGTCAGCGGGTCAGCAGGCCGGCGGGTCAGCGAGCCAGCAGACGAGCTAGCGGTGTTTGGTGGGGATCAGGACGGTTGTGTCCTGCATCTCGATAATGCCGCAGCCGGTGCGTTTTTCCAGTTCCGGAAGGAGGGCGTCGACCTTTTCTCGGGTCTCGATGAACTCGATCTTGACGGGAAGATGGTCGGAGACTTCGAGGATGTGGAGTGAGTGGAGGCGATGCGTCGAGCCGAAACCGGCAACGCCTTTGAAGACGCTTGCGCCGTAAACGCCGGAGTGGAAGAGGAAATCGATGAGGCTGTTGTATACCGGCACGCCGAGATGCTTGGCGCCATCGCCGAGGTAAATGGAGACTTTGACGGCCTTGCCTGAAGTCAACATGCTTGCGCCTTCCCGGCCGGAGCGGGGAATGAAACCGGCCATCGACCGTGCAACGAAGGATTGAAGCACCAATCAGTGGGGATTGGCAAGAGCGGCAAACACACGGGTAGGGCGACCGTGCATAGGTCAACGGGAAACGTGTGTGCCGGCTGGCGATAGAAACGGAGGGCCCTGCGGACGTGGACGTCCGCGCTACAACGGGTCTGGAGACCCGCGCTACTCTTCGAACACGTAGACTAGATCAATTCGGCGAGCCAGGAACCGCCCCAGACGGCAATGAGGCCGAGGATGAAGCTGCCGCCGGCATAGAGAGCTGCTAGCAGAAAAGCCCCCGAGCGCAGGCTGGAGAGGGTTTCCCACTCGTAGGTGGAGAAGGTCGAGTAGGCGCCGATGAAGCCGATGGGGATCAGGAATCGCCAGGCGGGGCTCAAGTCAGCACGGCGGCCCATGTAGGTGAGGGTGAAGCCGATGATGATGCAGGCCGTGATGTTGACGATCAGCGTGCCGTAAGGAAACTTGATTCCCATGCGGCCGGCGATAGTTGAGCCAACCCAAAAGCGTGCGACGGAGCCGAGTGCGCCACCCAGGGCGATGAGCAGGTATTTCTGCAATGGCGAGATCTCCTTTTCCGGTTATACAACACGTGGAACGCGCAAATGCAGCAAGGGACAGGGGGATGTTAGCCGTGTCCTGACTGGGCTGCGCGTTTGTTTTGTAGAGGGATCTTGCGGGGATGGTCCTCCCAACAGGAACCCCTGTCAGGAGTCATCGTCTGTCGGGCATGAAAGCAGGACAGCGGTTGGCAGCAAAACCCAAATGAGGCCTTGCTGCATGGTGAACTCCTTCACCACTACAACAGTCTTTATTACACGCCGCTCAAGAACGGGTGTCAACCGAATTGGAGGGCGAAAGTGGTTTGGCGTTCGGCTAGAATCGACGCGAGGGTGCATGAAGACGTTGAGGAATGCAACGGACAAAGCGGAGATCGTGCGGAGGTTGGCCGCGGTTGGGCCGGCGAGCGAGCGGCGCTGGGGCAGGATGAGTGTTGGCGAAATGGTTTGTCATTTGAGCGATGCGCTGCAGGCGGCAATGGGCGCGAGAAAGACGTCGTCGCGCTGCAATTGGTTTACCCGCAGCTTGATGAAGTGGGTGGGTCTTTGGGGGCCAATCGTGTGGCCGCATGGAGTGAAGACAGTCCCTGAATGCGAAGCGGGAAAGGGCGGAACTAAGCCCGCGGAAATGGAGAGCGATCTGCGTACTGTACGGGAGTTGCTGGAAGGATTTGCTGCGCTGCCGCCGACATTTGCCTTTCCAGAGCATGCGATTTTTGGGCGGATGACGTACACGGAGTGGATGCGGTGGGGCTATTTGCACATGGATCATCACCTGCGTCAGTTTGGCGCGTGAAGAGGCAGGCGGAGGCCCGATCTAGACTATGCGTATGACGAATTGCTGGGAGCGGATTTGTTGCAAGCGACGCGCATTGCGGATTGCGGTAGCCCCTTTGCGCGCGGTGGCTTGCCTGGTGGTGGGCTTGATGGCATTCGGCGGTACACGTGCGTTGGCCGCGGATGGGGAACAGCAGTATGCCGAGTTGGGGCGCTGCGTGCTGACGAGCGGGAAAGTGATTGAGAACTGCCGCGTGGGGTATCGGACATTTGGCAAGCTGGATGCGGCGCGGGACAATGCGGTGCTGATGCCGACGTGGCTTTATGGGCGTTCAGCGGACCTGGTTTCGCTGTTTGGGAATGGCACCGCACCGCAGCACCTGGTGGATACGGGGCGGTTTTTCGGGATTGCGATTGACGCGCTCGGAAATGGGATTTCTTCGTCGCCTTCAAACAGCAAGACGCAGCATGGGATTGCGTT
Source organism: Occallatibacter sp. (assembly GCA_050013695.1). Lineage (GTDB taxonomy): Bacteria > Acidobacteriota > Terriglobia > Terriglobales > Acidobacteriaceae > Telmatobacter. Next base: position 6,876 of record JBEKET010000066.1, on the reverse strand, counting down.
TCCGGCGTTCAATATGCGCGATATGGTTGAGGCGGAGTATCGCGTGATGACAGAGGTGCTGGGGCTTAAGCATCTGCATGCGGTGCTGGGGCTTTCGATGGGCGGGGAGCAGACGTTTGTGTGGTCTCAATCGCATCCGGAATTCTTCGATTTAGCTGTGCCGATTTTGGGAACGCCGCGACTGACTTCGTATGACTTGGAAGTGAAGCGGATCATGGTTGAGACGATTGTGGATGATCCTGCGTACAAGAACGGCGCGTATACCGAGGAGCCGCAACTGGCGCTGGCAAACCTGTTTGGGAACCTGGTGGTGACGACGCCGGAGTATCGCAACCAGGCGACGCCGCGAGCAAAGCTGGATGAGTTTTATGCGCAGGCTGAGGCACAACAGGCGATCGACGCGAACGACAGGCTGTGGCAACTGCGCGCGATCATGACGCAGGATGTGATTGGGGACAGGCCGCTCGCGGACGTTGCGCGGGGGGCGAAGGCGCGGTTCCTGGTGATTGTGGCGGCGCAGGATCATTTGGTGAATCCGCGGCCGGCACTGGATTGGGCGGCGGCGATGGGGGCGCCGACATATGTTTCGCATGGGAGCTGCGCGCATTTGATTATGAGCTGCGATGCAGAGGCGGTGTCTGCGCGGGTGAGGGCGTTTTTGGCTGGGACGGCGCGTTGAGGGTGGGCGTGAGTGCGGACGTGGACGTCCGCGGTACAGCCGGTCGGAAGACCGGCGCTACTGTCCGAAACCGGCATACGAAAGAGATCTGGGTCGGGGTATACTTTACCAATCTTGAGAGGGCTGCTGATGCGTTCAACCCTTTGCACACTGCTTATCGCTGTTGCGGGCATACTTATTCTCGGTGCGGGAACGGCTGCGTTGAGCCGGGCGCAGGCGTCTTCTGCTTCACAGGCTGTGAGCGCGCCGGCTCCGGCGGTTGTCCCGGACACGGGCGAGACGGTTTTCCGCGCCAATTCGAACCTGGTGCTGGTGGATGTTGTTGTCGCAGACCGGGGCAAGCCCATTCACGGCCTTGATCGGGGCCGGTTTCACCTCTTTGAGGATGGACGCGAGCAGACCGTTACCGCGTTCGATGAGCATCAGTTTACGGGACAGGCGCAGGCGTCGCCACACATCGTGAAGTTGCCTCCGAATACATTCAGCAACGATCCGGTTTATCCCGATAACGGGGTTGTAAATATACTGCTGCTGGATGGGTTGAACACTCCACTGATCAACCAAATGGACGTGCGGCGCACCATGATTGACTACATGGGGAAGATTCAACCAGGGACACCTCTGGCTATCTTTACGCTGGCGTCGCGGTTACGGCTGGTGGCGGGATTTACGACGGATGCGGCGCTACTGGTGAAGGCGCTGAAGGAAACAAAGGCTGGGCCACAGCAGGCAGTTGGCGGGATGTCACCCACAACGGAGACGAGCACAAGCCAGTTGATCGCAGACCTGGGAGTGATGGCACCCAGTTCGTTCAATGTGGCCTCATTGCAGCAGTTCACCGCTGACTTTGCTGCTTTCCAGACCGATGCGCGCGTGACGATTACGCTCAATGCCTTGCAGGAATTGGCGCGATATTTAAGTGCGATTCCGGGGCGCAAAAACCTGATCTGGTTCTCAGGGTCGTTTCCCATTTCACTGGACCCGGATCCAAAGCTGAAAAGGCCGATTGATGCGGTGCGCGACTACACGGACGATGTGCGCAGGACGGCCGAGTTGCTGTCGGCTGCGCGCGTTGCGGTTTATCCGGTGGATGCACGCGGGCTTATCTCTCCGCTTTTCGCCCAGGCATCGACGAATACATTCGGCGGCCCGGATTCCACCGGGATTGGCGTTGTCGCAAAAAGCAACGCTGCGGAAGACGAAAAAATGAACGAACACAGCTCGATGCAGCAAATCGCGGAGCAGACGGGCGGGCAGGAGTATGTGAATACCAACGCGCTGGCAGCCGCGGTGGCAAGCGCTGTGGAACACGGATCGGACTACTACACGGTGGGGTATGTGCCGGGCGCAGATAAGCTGGATGGAAAGTTCCATAAACTCCAGGTGAAGGTCGAGGGCGTGAGTTACAAGCTGGCCTACAGGCGTGGATATTTTGCGGACACTCCGGGTAAGTCATCCGAGCCTGATCCGGTCAAACAAAGCATGATGGCGGCAGCGGCGATGCATGGCGAGCCGCCGGCCACGCAGATTCTGTTTCAGTCTCTGGTTGTGCAGGCTGACGATCCGCAAATCAAGGGCGTGAAGCTGCCGGACGGGCCTGCGGGAGCGATGGCGGCGACGCTGAAGGGGCCCGTAATCCGCTACGTGGTTGACATGCGGATTGATCCGAAGGGCGTCTTGTTTGAGAAGACGCCGGAGGGTATGGAGATGGCCGCGGTGGAACTGGCGCTGATTGCCTACGACGGAGACGGAAAGCGGGTGAATTACTTCGACAAGTCCGTCACATTGAATCTGAAGCCGGAACAGTACGCGAGGGTGATGGCGGGGAAGATCCCGGCGATTGTGCCGCTGGATTTGCCGGCGGGTAATTTATCGCTACGGATGGTGATTCTGGATCGAGCGGCGGGGCGGACTGGTTCGCTGGAAGTGCCGGTAACGGTGGGGGCGGTGAAGGCAGGGGACTGAAGCGCACATTGCTCCTTGACCGTGTGGACCCGGGGCAATAAACTCAGTTGCTCGTGAGGATTTCATGAGAACGATCAAAACGTCCCTATGGGTCGCTTTGTTTTGTGCGATTCCCTTACTGTTGGTGAAGCAGCCGGTGCGGGCCAATGGCGGTCCGCAGGAAGTAAACCTGTTGTCGTGGGGCGCGGGTGCGGTGGTGGTGCAAGCGCCACTGTCCTACTCCGATAGTGGTGACTGGGCGCCTGAATCGCTGCTCGATGAGCTACCCGACACGGGCTGGGCCACCAGGGATGGCGACCTGACACCGAAGGGGTTTGTCTTTGAGCTGGCGACCAAGAGCGAAATCACCAGCCTGGGTTTTGATACCGCACAGGTGGAGAATCCCGAGCGCGGAGCCAAGGATTTGAAGGTGGAGATATCCGATCGCAAGGACGGAGGGTTCACTGTCATAGCCACGCCGACTCTGGCAAAAGTGAAGGATCACCAGAGGTTCGTTCTCAAATCACCTGCGACAGGGCGCTATCTGCGGCTCACCGTGCTTAATAACTGGGGTGATCCCAAGTACATGGAGATCATGAATGTCTTCGCTTATGGGAAGCCGCTGGTGAAACGGGTGCTGCCGGACAACTCCGGAGCATTCTCTTCGAGCTACGGAAAATTCCACCTGCAACAGATGGGTTCCGCTGTGAATGGTTGCTATGAGCACAACTATGGATTGATTGAGAACGGCGGATTTGAGGGCAGGGTGCTGCGGTTCACCTGGACAGAAGCCGATGACAACAACGGTCACCGTCATGGCGGACCAGCGATGTTGATTTTTGCGGACGACGGGCAGACCTTTACCGGCTATTGGTGGAATGAGGGGAGCGGGGCTCGCAAGCCCGCAGGAAGTTGGAACGGCCAACGCGTGTCGAAAGACGTTGGCTCGTGCCCGCATTGGAAGCCGGGGACCGGCAACGGTGTGGTGGATCAACTGAAGAGCGAGGGGCGTGCGCGGCTGTATGGGATTCTATTCGATACGGACTCAGATCATTTGAAGGACGAATCGAAACCGACGCTGGACTCGCTGGTGGCCGCGGCGAAAGCGCAGCCAGCATGGAGTTTTGGAATTGAGGGATACACGGACAATGTTGGCGGGGACGCGCATAACCAGACGCTTTCAGAGAAACGCGCTGCTTCCGTGAAGGCTTATTTGGTGGCGGCGGGCGTAAATGCGGCGCGGCTGACGACGCAGGGATTTGGGGCGAGCAAGCCGGTGGCAAACAACGACACCGAACTGGGGCGGTCGCAGAACCGGCGAGTGGAGGTTGTGAAGAAATAGGTTCTTAGCGAATTCTCGTTTGCTTAAAAATTCAGTCATTTCTGTCACGACAGAAATAACTGATATAATAGATGCATGATTCTTAGCGAAACGTCGACGCAATTCATTCTGCATTGGGGCGAGATGGGCACGCGCTGGGGTGTGAACCGGACCGTTGCCCAAGTGCATGCGCTGCTCTATCTCTCACCCGAATCGCTTACCGCGGAGGATATTGCCGAGACTCTCTCGGTGGCTCGGTCGAACGTGAGCACCAGCCTGAAAGAGCTCGAGAACTGGAACCTGGTCCAGGTTGACAGCCGGATGGGCGATCGGCGGGACTACTTCAAAACATCGGCAGATGTGTGGACACTGTTTCTTACGGTGGTGGAACAGCGGGTCGAACGCGAGATCGTTCCTACGCTTACCATGCTTCGGCGATGTGCTGTTGAAGCGGAGAATGAGCGTCCGTCGCAGCCGGCAATCGCCAGCCGCATTCTTGCGATGCAGACATTTCTGGAAGAGCTGTTGGAATGGTACGGCCAGATCAAGAAGCTGCCGCCGGCGAGTTTGCGCTCGCTGGTGCGGTTTGGCAGCAGAGTGACGCGCATCTTGCCGAAGGCGCGGAGGCGGAGGCTTGACTGATGGCTGAATTGGTTGTGAGTGCAATTACGGTGAGTGAAGAGAGTGGCTCCAGCTTTCAGCGCTACTACGAGGAGGCCGGTCCGGACTATGCGGCGTGGAGCGCGGCCTTCAACATGCACTTTGGATTTTTTCAGTGGGGCATGAACCCGTTCAATCGGGAAGCGATGCTGGAGCGGATGAACCAAGAGGTTTTGCGTCGCCTTCATTTGGAAACCGAGAGCTTGAAGGATGAGCATGCGCGGGTATTGGATATGGGATGCGGTTTGGGCGCAACGCTGCGCAGCTTTGCGCGCTGCCTGCCGCGTGCCGACTTGAATGGGATTACGCTGGTGCCGTGGCAGTTGGAGCAGGGGCGTCTGCTCAACCAGTCGTGCGCGAACGCGGGACGGATCAGGCTGGCGCTTGGCGATTATGAAAACACGGTGTTTGATTCTGGTTCCTTCGACGCTGTTTACGCAATCGAGAGCAGTTGCTATGGACATGGTGGGGACAAGTCCGCTCTGCTTGAAGAGGGACATAGGCTGTTGCGGCCGGGTGGGCGGATGGTTGTGGCGGACGGCTTCATTGGACCGGGAAAGCTGCGAGGACCGCAGGAGAGCATTTATCGCAGGCTTTTGGATTGCTGGGCTATCGATGAACTCGGCGATGTGGACAAGTTTACGCGCGCTATGGAGCGAATCGGTTTCAATGACATTGTTGTCGAGCAGGTGCAGGCGCGGGTGGCGCCATCGGTGCTTCATGTGCCGTGGGTGACGGTGAAGTTTCTGTTGATGGACGTTTTGTTTGGCGAGCGCAGAATGACGCGTGCGCGGTGGAATAATCTGCTGGCGCCGATCCTGCTGCCGTTGGTCGGGTTTCCGGTGGGGTCTATGGCCTACTACATCATTAGTGCGACGCGGGGTTGATTGGGTCTGGGCTGATTGCGCGTCGCTGCTTAGGCCGAGGTGCTGACTTCGACGGGGGATTCGATGTGCGCGGGCTTGGATTTGGCGCGGCGGTAGATGGAGTCGGAGACGGTCCATACTGCACCGGAGATGGCAACGGAGATGGCGTTGGCCGCCCACATGAAATGATCATGCGGCGCGGCGAGCAATTTTGGAATCCAGATGAATAATTCAAAGCTGACGATCTCAATTGTAAGCAGGCGCGAGGCAAGCGGAGCCATGATGCCGGAGAGGATTGCTGCGGCCGCGAAGAAAAAGCCGATGGTTGTGGCGTAGGCCCAGAACATCTGGGAAGGTGGAATCCATTTTGGGATCCAGTCCAACAGGCCGGGCATATCTTCAATGTGGACGATGCCGAAGGAGATTGCACAGAGGCCGGTGAAACGGGCGAAGAAGGACTCGAAACGCGAGACAAACGAACCGGCGGGTGAGAACCGCGCGAACAGGACGGCTCCACCAGCGACGAGCGAAAACTCCTCGAAAAAGTTACCTGTGGGGTCGAAGCCGCTGTGGCCTTCGATGATTTTGGGCACCCATAGGAGCGCGAAAACGGAGTAGACGGCGGTGAGCGTCAGGGCGCCGGCGCGGGCGGTCCGGGGCCAGAGGATTGCGAGTCCGGCAGCAAGCTCGACGAGGCCGGTGAGATACGCTAGCGGCTCGCGAAGGGGTACGCCCGGGTCGACGCGCTGCCATGAGGTGGCGAAGTCGCCTGAAGCCAGGCCGACCACGCCGAGGAGGATGGCGGCGGCGGCGAAGACGTACATGCCGAGATTGGATGCGAGGCTGCGGTTCGGCACGGTTCTCTGGCTCCGGTTTCTGGTGGATAGGGTTGCGAACTGTGCCAGAGTAGCATGGTTCCGACCCAACAGAAGACGGTTGTGGTTCGCGGTTTCCCAACCTTGCGCATGACCACCCACCCTAGTTGCAATGTCGGAGATGCGCCCGGTCTGTTTCGTCGGACATCCGCCCGGTCTGTACGATTACGGATACCCCCTCCCCCCATCCTAGATAGAAGTGCTTTGTTTTCATTCGATTACACCGTAAGCATGACATAACAAAGGAGTTATTTGCAGAGATCAGAAAACAAAGGACTTACGCGGACATTGTAGGAATGGACGGAGGGTCCATTGTGGATCGAGACCACGGCCGCGAGTCCAGAAAAAGGCGCTGGCGCATTCGCCGCGTCGTTTCACGACGCAAGGCCTGCGTGTGGTTGATGTCCAGGGGTTTCACCCGTGGCTAGACTGCTGACAAAGTGGAGCTGGCAATTTGAAGAAGAGGCCCGCGGCTAAAGCCGGATTGAATCTATGGGCTTGATTCGGGAGGCTGAAGCCTCCCGCTCCCTC
>JBEKET010000065.1:0-33807 GCA_050013695.1 Occallatibacter sp. | reverse complement strand
GGGCGGTGAAGTTCACCCGCCAACTCAACCCAGCCTGATCCAATCCAACCCCCAAAAACAAAGAACGCTCCCCGAAGGGAGCGCTCTTTTAAAAAGGACCCCGGAGTTTCGTAACAGACTCTCAGGATCGCCATTTTCTCCTCATACTCCCGCTCTTCCCTTTCCAGCAGGCGCAGGGCGGTCCGCATCACTTCGCTGGCATTGGCGTACTTGCCGCCCTCCACTTTCGAAGCAACAAACTGGTCCAGTTCTTTGGTCAGGCTGACATTGCGGGTCGGCATAGGGCACCTCAAGCGCAGTATAGGCTGATTGGCAAACTTTGCCAATCGTCCGAGTCGATCAGACCATCGCCCACCAGCGCCTCGGAACGCACCCAGGCTGATAGCCTGTCTCTGTGACTGAACCTACAGAATCCGCCCTGCACTGGAAGCCCGTCCCACGTCCCGGCCCTGTCACGCTGCGCGGCCGCACTGTCACCCTTGAGCCCCTCGATGCCAAGCGGCACACCGGCGACCTCTGGCATGCCATAGAGGGCCACGACGAGGTATGGGACTGGCTCTTCGACGGCCCCTATGCAAGCAAAGCCGACCTGCGCAAGGCTCTCGAAGAAAAGCAGGCCGGAACGGCGGCAATATTCCTGGCCATCGTTCCAGTCGAGACTGGAAAGACTGCAGGCTATGCCAGCTTCATGCGCATCGAGCCGGATCACGGCGTGATCGAGGTCGGCAACATCATGCTCAGCCCCTCGCTGCAGCGCACCACGGCCGCTACCGAGGCCATGTACCTGATGGCCGGCCACGCCTTTGACTATCTGGGCTACCGCCGCTACGAGTGGAAGTGCAATGCGCTCAACCAGCCCAGCCGCCGTGCCGCCCTCCGGCTTGGGTTCACGTTTGAGGGCATATTCCGCCAGCACATGATCATCAAGGGGCAAAGCCGCGACTCGGCATGGTTTTCAATGCTCGACGGCGAATGGCCGGCGCGCAAAAAAGCGTTCGAGTCGTGGCTGGCACCCGCTAACTTCGACGCCGATGGACGACAGCGCAAGAGTCTCCAGGGCATTGATTTAGCCTGATTCCTTTTCCGCCGACCTCCCTCTTTGTGCAAAGAAAACGCCGCCAAATCTCAGGCGGCGTTTTCCTTTGTTTAGAAGACGGGAATCAGTCGCTATCCCTTGGACTCAATCCTCATGCCATAGAACGACTTGTGCACGAAGAACACCGAAACCAGGAAGAACGCGACCGCAAGGATGTGCGTGAGCATCGGATTGTTCGCACTCAGCGTCACGGCAAGTTCAACGGCAAGTAATCCGAACAGCGTGGTGAACTTGATGACTGGGTTCATTGCCACCGATGAAGTGTCTTTGAACGGATCACCGACAGTGTCTCCGATGACGGTTGCGTCGTGCAGAGGCGTCCCTTTCTGTTTCATGTCGACCTCTACGATCTTCTTGGCATTATCCCAGGCGCCGCCGGCATTGGCCATGAAGATGGCCTCATACAGACCGAAGATCGCAATCGAGAATAAGTAGCCGATAAACAGGAACGGCTCCATGAACGCGAATGCAAGCGTGGAAAAGAAGACGGCGAGGAAGATGTTGAACATGCCCTTCTGCGCGTACTTCGTGCAGATCTCTACCACCTTCTTGCTGTCACTGACCGATGCCTTCTCCGCGCCCTCAAGGTGGATGTTCGCCTTGATGAACTCAACTGCGCGATAGGCGCCGGTCGAGACTGCCTGTGTGGATGCGCCCGCGAACCAGAAGATTACCGCTCCACCGCAGATCAACCCGAGCATGAACGGCGCGTGCAGCAGGGAGAGTTTATACACATCGGTTGTCAGTCCGTGGGTCAAAGCCATGATGATCGAGAAGGTCATGGTGGTTGCGCCCACCACGGCCGTGCCAATCAATACCGGCTTTGCCGTGGCCTTGAACGTATTGCCGGCCCCATCGTTGGCTTCCAGCAGGTGTTTTGCGCGTTCGAACTTCGCAATAATGCCGAAGGCCTTCTTCAACTCGGCTTCGATGTTCGGAACTTCTTCGATCAACGAAAGTTCATAGACGGACTGAGCATTGTCGGTCACCGGCCCGTAAGAATCCACGGCGATTGTGACCGGCCCCATGCCCAGGAAGCCGAAAGCCACCAGGCCAAAGGCGAAGACGGCCGGAGCCAGCATCATTCCCGCCGGATTATTCTGCAGGTCCGGTATGCCCATGCTGAAGTAATAGCCAAGTCCCATGAGAGCGACCATGCTGAGTCCCAGCCAGTAAGCCGAAAAATTGCCGGCCACGAATCCCGACAGGATTCCCAGCGAAGCTCCGCCTTCCTGCGCCGATTTGACCACTTCTTTCACGTGAGTGGATTTGGTTGAAGTGAAGACCTTCACCAATTCGGGTATCAGCGCGCCCGCCAGTGTTCCGCACGAAATGATCGAAGCGAGCTTCCACCATAGCGTTCCGTCGCCCAGCGTCGGGAGCATCAGGTAGGAGACGATGTAGGTGAGGATGATCGAAGTGATGGACGTAATCCATACTAGCGAGGTCAACGGCGCCTCAAAGTCCATTTCGTCGGCGTCTTTCCACTTGGCGCTGGCGATGGCGGTATTGAGGAAGTACGCGCCTGCGCTTGAGAACAGCATGCCCACGCGCATGACGAATATCCACACTAGCAGTTGCGCCTGGATAGTGGGATCCTTAACCGCCAGCAGAATGAAGGTGATCAGGGCCACGCCGGTGACGCCGTAGGTTTCGAAGCCATCGGCGCTGGGGCCGACCGAGTCGCCCGCGTTGTCGCCGGTGCAGTCCGCAATGACACCCGGGTTGCGCGCGTCGTCTTCCTTGATCTTGAACACAATCTTCATCAGGTCAGCGCCGATGTCGGCGATCTTGGTGAAGATTCCGCCGGCGATACGAAGGGCCGCTGCGCCGAGCGATTCGCCGATGGCAAAGCCGATGAAGCATGGGCCCGCATAATCACGCGGGATGAATAGAAGAATGAACAGCATGATCAGCAGCTCGACCGAGATCAACAACATGCCGATGCTCATACCCGCCTTCAGCGGAATCGCCATGATCGGATACGGTTTGCCGCGCAATCCGGCGAAGGCCGTACGGGAGTTGGCAAAGGTGTTGACGCGAATTCCGAACCACGCCACGCCGTAGCTGCCCGCGATGCCCACCAGCGAAAACCCCAAAATGATCGGCAGCGTAACCCAGATTGGTTTATTTGGTACCGGCGCCAGCCATCCAAAGTACATCGAAATGATGACCGCGATGAAAACCCAGAGCAGCATGATGAACTTGCCCTGCGTGATCAGATAGGTTTTGCAGGTTTCGTAGATCAGCTCAGAGATCTCGAGCATGCTGCGATGGACCGGCGCGTTCTTCAACTGCACAAAGATGGCAAGGCCGAACAACAGGCCTCCGACGCAGGCGAGTAACCCGATCATGAGAAGTGCATGCCCGTTCATGCCGAAGAAACTCACGCTCGACAAATCCGGCAACACCAGGTTGGCCTCGCCGCCGCCCGCATGCTCCTGCGCATGAGCGATTGTGGGGGCGAATGTGGGAACCAGCAGGCCCAGCAGAGCGGCCGCCGCGCTGTACCGGCGCTTCAGAACTCCCTCCGCGCCTCCCTTGATGGCTCCGGCGATCTTCCGCATGGCCGCCGCGCCGGTGTCCGCGCCGTTAACCCGACGCGTAAACATATTCGAAACAAAAAGCGAAAGTGCGCTCACGGTCAAAAGAAACTCCACCCAATTGGTTACAGTCACATGTCCTCCCAGAATATGGTTTGAGACCGTAGCACATCCGGCCCCACAATTTGCGACCCCTCAAACAACCAGGGAAAAAGCCATCGGCAGGCTATCATCCGTATACAGCGCTGTCGAGTGATTGCAGTCACAGCGATCTTTTGTCCCTCTTTCGTTCCCCGCGCGCCCTGCCGCGAGCGGGCGGTGTACAGTACTGCTCAGGGAGGTTCGCGCCCGTAAATGAACGCTGCCTCGACCACTTCCACCACCTCTTCCGCGTTGCTCACGCCTCGCCAGGCTGCGGAAAAACTCGGCATCAGCTACCCCGTGCTCAAGCGCTGGATCCTTGCCGGGCGCATCCGAACCGTCAAAACCCCTGGCGGCCACCACCGCGTCCCTTCCGAGGCGCTGGACGAATTCCTTCCCAAAGCCACGGCCACTCCCGGCTCCGCTCGCATCAGCGGACGCAACCAACTCCTCGGAACGGTCATTGAAGTCACCATCGAAGGCCTCCTCGCCAAGGTCGTCCTCGCCGTCGGAAACCAGCGCGTTACGGCCATCATTACCGCCGACGCCGCCCGCGATCTGGCGCTCAAACCGGGCGACTCCGCCCTTGCGCTTATCAAGGCCACTGAAGTCATGATCGGACGTCCGTAGCCCAAGCCCCAAAAGCTCCCTTAAAATCCCATCCTCAAATTCCGCCTATGGGCCCTTGTTGCCTAACTGGGAAACCGTCCTTAAATTCAAGACTTTCTTACAAATCCGCATCAATCTATACTGAATTGAACAGAATCTTCATCTCTCCCCAGGAGAATCCGTTGAAATTCCCCAAGTTCTTGCTCCTTGCTGCGGTTTTCTTCTTCTCGTCGACGACGGCATTCGGGCAGGTCGCTCCGGCAGAAACCAGGACGCAGCCCAAGACCCCCGATCCCTGTACAAGCAGCCACGACTTTGCCACCACCGATTGCACCCTGACCTGGCACGGCATCACGCTCTACGGCGCCTATGATGGCGGCGTCGGATGGGTCAGCCACGGCTTACCTGAAAACGGCTACAACTATGAAGGCGAATCGCTAGTGAACCGGAACGGCTATCAACATCGATTCCTCTTTGCGCCGAACAACATGCAGCAGACGGGCCTGGGCATCAGGGGCAAGGAAGAGTTCCTGCCTGGCTGGTCGGTTGTATTCAACGCTTCCACTGGAATCAATCCCAATTCCGGCCTGCTGGCCAACGCGTCACAGACTGACATCATCAACAACGGCCTTCCCAGGGCCAGCTATTCTGAAGCCATTGACGGCGCACGCGCCGGCCAGCCCTTCAATGACGAATACTATGCGGGCGTATCGCAGAAATATGCCGGAACGCTGACCTTCGGCCGTCAGCGCTCCCTGGGCACCGACGCAATGCTGCTTTACGATCCGGCTAGCGGCAGCTATGCCTTTTCGTACATCGGCTACAACGGCACCATGGCCGGCGGCGGCGACACCGAAGACAGCCGCTGGGACGACGCCTTGAAATACCGCCTCGTCTTTGGCCCGGCCCATTTCGGCGCTATGTATAAGTTCGCCGATGGATCCGCCGGCTGCTACTCGGCTGCAGCAGGCTGGACCGCGGCCACCTGCACGCCGGAATCTGCGCACAACAACGCCTATGGGTTCGACCTCGGCGGAAACTCCGGCAAGTTCTTCGCCGACATTGTCTACCAGCATTACAACCAGGCGATCAGCGTATTGAATCCCCTGCTGGGGCCTCAGAGTCCGGCTTCGGCGAAGTTAGGGTTCGATCAGTCAATCACCGACAGCATCGATACCACCCCCATCACCGGGGCCAATCTAATCAGCACAGACAACACCGTATACGGCATCGTGACCGACAACAATGCGGTGATGGCCGCCGCCAGGTATTCATCGGACCCCATCAAGTTTTACGCCGGCTACGAATACATCTGGCAAAATAACCCCAAAAACCCGTTGGGCGTTGGCGCCTCGGACCAGGGCGGCTATTTCATGAGCGGAGTCGAAGACAACAATCTCGACAATGAAAAGTTGGTGCAGATCTGGTGGACAGGCGCCAAGTACACCTACAGCAAAAAAAACCGACTTCGTTCTGGCCTGGTATCAACAGCGGCAAAACGACTTCCGCAGTCCGCCAACCTGCTCGGTCACAGCCGGCTTCCGCAGTTCCTGCGCGGGCACGCTCAACGAGGGGTCCTTCTACGTCGACCATCACTTCTCGAAGCGTTTCGATTCTTTTGCCGGAGTTGCGTATTCCTGGGTGAGCGGCGGTCTTGCCATCGCCATTCCACATGGCCCTGGCGTCCCCTACAACTCCGACAACAACCTTGCCCCGACACTCGGGAGCCGTTTCACCTTTTGACGAATGAGTGATGAAGTGAGGAAAGACAGTGAAAGAGTGAGGAGAGACAGTGAAAGAGTGAAGAAAGGCAGTGAAGAAGTGATGGAGTGAAACAAGGCTCACGCTCCCGGGTCTGTTTCACTCGATCACTGGTTCACTCTTTCACTTCTCCTTCACTTCTTCACTTATTCCCTGCACTTTTCACTGCTTCAACTCACTCCACCGGAATCTCAATCTTGTCGCCAGGCAGCGCAATCTTCAGGTTCTGAGTGTCCTCGTCGCGCACCAGTCCTCCAGGCAGGGGATGCAGCTTGAACAGCACCAGCACGTTCCGGTCCGGATCGTCGAAAGCCGGGAAGCTCGCAACCTGTTCCAGAGAGTAGCGGGTGTGCAGGTCTGACAGCGTGCCGGGATCGAGGTCGTTCCACGTGGCATACCATCCCGGCCTGTATACCCCCAGCTTCGAAGCAAGGTCCTGGGTGCCAAAATCGTCGCATATCGTCGGCAGGTGGGTAATCAGCGTGATTTCATCGCTGCTGATCGTGTTCAGCAGCCGCTTCCCGTTGGGATGCTCATCGATATACCGCGTCAGCTGATTGGCCGCATTCACAAACGTGTATTCCGGATGGGCCGCGAAGTTCACCGTCTTCGCTCCGTTGAACCCCGCCGTCACCGCTGCAACCGCGATCAGCACCCAGGCGATTCGCGGTACCCACACCACGCGGCCCGGTGTTGCTGTCCCCAGCGGTGAAGCCGCAGCCTCGTTCAGCAGCGCCGCCTCGCTCATCAGCGCCGCCGCCCCTTGCACCACCACAAAGAAGCCGAAGAATGCCACCACCGCGAAGTAGCGCGGCTGCGGATGGTTCTGAATCGTCATGAAGAAGATATAGCCGCCCACCGCCAGGATTGAGGCGCCAAACAACGGGTCCACCAGCAGGCGCCTGCCAAGACTGCTTCGCCGAAGCAAGACAGCTCCAATCACCACCAGTCCCGCCAGCGGTATCAGAATATGGTCCACCCACATCGCGCCATGAAACGACCACCAGAAGCTCAGCAGCGGCCAGTAATACTCCGGCGGCTTGTCGTATCTGTTCACAATGAAAAGGTATTTGTAGTCAGGCAGCAAGCCAAAGCCTGCCACCAGCGCCATCCAGACGCCAAACAACACCGCCCATACTCCCGCCGCCGTCACCGCGCAGCGCAGCGCCAGCTTCTGCTCGTGCCACAAAGGCAGTAGCAGCGCCCACCCCAGCGCGGGCAGCAGAAAAACGGCAGTGGTCTTGGTGAGCATCATCATCGTGAACAGCACGCCGATCCACGCCGCGGCCCACACCGGACGGCGCAGCCGCGGCAATCGCACTGCGAGATTCAGCGCTCCCAGCGCCAGCGCCGTCAACAGCGGCTCCAGAATCGCCAACCGGCTGAAGCAGTAGAGAAACGGGCTCGTCACCAGCAGCGTTACCGCCAGCAGAGCCGTCCAGCGCTCGCCCCGGGCCCGCACCAGCATGTAACTCAGCAGCAGGTTGGCAAAGAAGAAAGCGACCGCCAGTCCTCGCGCCGCCTCCACCGTCACGCCGGTAAAAAAGAACAGCACCCACTCCAGAAACGGCCACACCGGCAACGCCACCGCGGGATTGAAGTCACCCTGCATATACCAGTTGCCGAACAGGTGTGCGCGGATTGCTGCGTTCCCATACCAGCCCTCATCGGTGTACTTGGCCCAGTCGCAAAACCACTCCGTATGGTTGGGAAAATCGGCGCTGAGATGCAGCGCGTGCAGAGCCGCGAACGCGCCAATCAGGACCAGCCAACAAATGTAAAGCCAACGCCTGGACGACATCATCGTGTCGCTTCTCCGCATAATAATTAGATTTACGTCTAGAAGATTATTCCGAGTATAACTCGGCCCATCTCGCGCTCCGCCTCCGCTGAACGCGCGGCGTACGCATTCGACAGCATGGACATACCCTGCAAACACACATCTCGGAGTAAGATGTTCTCAAGGAGAAGCCGTGGCCGCTGCGACAACCTTCATACCCGTGGAAGACTATCTGCGCAGCTCCTTCGACCCCGACGCCGAATACGTCGATGGCCGGATCGAGGAGCGCCCAGTGGGAGAGAACGACCATTCTGCATGGCAGGCAGCAATCTGTGCATGGTTTCAGCAACAGCTTACTGAAGGCCAGATTCGCGTCCGTCCGGAATTGCGGGTGCAGGTTGCGCCCACATGCTTCCTGGTTCCCGATGTCACCCTCCTTGATCGCAATCGCCCCATCGAGCCCGTCGCAACCTTTCCGCCTGTTGCCGTCTTTGAGATTCTGTCGCCCGCCGACACACTGAAGCGCTTGATGGCCAAGTGCGGAAGGTATGAGCGTATGGGAATCCGGACCATCCTGGTCATTGATCCCGACGGCCCCAAATATCAATTCGTTTCCGGGCGCCTTGAGCCTCTTCAGGTCCGCGCTTTTGACATCCCTGGAAGCAAAGCCCGCTTCGATCTCGACGAAATTGAAAAACTCCTCGACTAGCTCTTCATCCCGCTAGCACTGCTGTCGCCGCCAATACGCGCACAACTCCGCTCACTCGTATGCCAGCGCGTCGATCGGATCTTTCCGTGCCGCAATCCACGCGGGGTAGAGCGCCCCGCAAATCGCTCCCAGGAACGCAACCGCCGCGCCCTGCAAAACCCACCTCGCTGTCACTTCAAAATGCTGTGTCGGGAACACGTGCACCATCAGCAGCTTCACGCCAAACGTGCCTGCGATGCCCAGCGCCACGCCTGCCAGCGCCATCGCCGCCGTCTCGCGCAAAATCACGTCCACAATCATCAGCTTCGACGCACCCATCGACTTCAGAATGCCGATCTCCCGCGTCCGCTCCAATACCGCCGTATACATCGATTGAAAGATCGCCAGGAACCCCACCACCACGGCAATAAACGTGACCACATCGAGCGCGATATTGAAACCCGGAATCTTCTCCGGCGTCATCTCGTTGAGCCATTCATCCACGCTCTCCACCGGGTAATCTTCCAGCCCACGCGTCGAATGGATCTCCTGAATCACCGCATTGTCGTTGGCCGGATCGTCCACCTTGATATAAAACATCGACGCCTTGTCCTCGGCGTCCATCAGAGGTCCCATGGTGTCGATGGGCAATAGCTTGCGACCGCCTTTTCCATGCTCCACAATCCCCGAAATACGAAACGGCCGACCCATGATCCTGATCGTGTCGCCCACGTGATAACCCTTGTCGGAACTGGCAAACACATCGTCCACAATCACATCGCTCGGTCCCTGAAACGGGCCGCCGGAAATGAAGACGAACGGCTTCAGTGCATCGAAGCTGGGGTAGTCGATCCCAAACATGATCTCGATCTTGCCCGCTGTGTTCAGCTTCTGGATCACCGGTGAAACCACAGTGACGTGAGGCAGCTTGCGGATGGCCTCAGCGAACTTCGCCGGCATGGGCGCTCCGTTCATTGCGACAAACGTGCTTCCATTCGAAGGGCGCATCATCAGGTCAGCCCCAATCCCGCTGGTGCGCTGCTTGGTGTCGTTCAACATCCCCATGAAGATGCCCGCGATCGACAGGATCATGATCACTTCAATCGCCACCGCCAGCACGCTGATAATGGACCGGATGGGCCGGTGCACCAGATTGGCAAAGATGAGCTTATTCATTTTTCTTGCCTTGGCTCCAGGGCTCAAAATACACCAAATGGCCCTCGCCTTCAGGGTATCAGCCCATACCGGAATCGCCTCCAGTTGTTAGCCCTCGCCATGGGGTTAATTAGTTCAACAACACTGAATCACAAGACAAATCAGCCTCAGATTCATGAAAAGAAAGGAAAAACTCACAAATCTCTTTGACTGAAGCCCAACCCGGGTTTATCGTAAAGAGGAAACTTTCGGGTACGTTACCAGCTTTTCATTCACCGATGAGCACCTTTGGCGAAGATTTGCGCATGGAGCGGGTCTCCCGCGGCATTGCGCTTGAAGATATCACCGCGGTTACCAAAATCAGCCGCCATCACCTGGTCGCGCTGGAGCAGGAGAGTTTTCGCCTGCTTCCCGGCGGCATCCTCAGCAAAGGCATTGTGCGCGGCTATGCCGACGCCGTCGGCCTTGACCAGAATGCCTGGACCGAGCGCTTTCTCACGGCTTACAGCGCTTCCGGCCAGATCATCGATGACGACCGCAGTTGGACCGCTTTCGCGTCCAATGTGGGCAAAGCCCGCATCCTGCGTCGCGACGCCGCTGAAATCCGTCTGCGCTGGCTGGGCGCAATCCTGCTGCTGATCGTCGTCGCAGCAGGTGCCTTTCTCTCCGTTCGCTACTACGGACTGCGCGCCGGCTGGTGGCCCTCCCTGCTTCCCTTCGACGGGGCCGGCTCCGCAGCCCACTCCGCCTATGCCCGCATCCACTCCTGGTTCAGCAGCTAGTGTGGCGTCGCACTGCAGGTGCCGGTTCACCTTGCCTGAATCGCTCTTGAAACCCCGCTACGCCCCATTCACTGAGAGTCTTTGCCTCCACCCGCCCGTGGCAATTACCATAGGTCTATGCATCCCAAGGCACCCGCCTGACGGTGCAGGTATGTCTTGCACGAGAGTGGGTCCGATGCGGGAAAAGTGTCTTGCTCTCGCGCCGGTGATCCAGCATGTGCCGGTCCTCGTGACAGGCTGCCAAAATTGAATTCCCTGCAATGGGAGGAGTTTCACATTGAGCGACCGTTTCTTATTTACCTCTGAGTCAGTCACTGAAGGTCACCCCGACAAGATCGCCGACCAGGTCTCTGACGCCATTCTGGACGCCTGCCTCGAGCAGGATCCTTACAGCCGCGTAGCCGCGGAAACCCTCACCGCAACCGGCCTGGTCGTCATCGCCGGCGAAATCACCACCAAGGCCTACGTCGATTTCCAGAGCCTGGTGCGCGGCGTAGTCGCCTCCATCGGATATGACAACGCGCTCTATGGATTCGACTCCAACACCTGCGCCGTCATCTCCTCCATCAACAAGCAGTCCGGCGACATCGCGCAAGGCGTTGACACCGGCGGCGCCGGCGACCAGGGCATGATGTTCGGCTATGCCTCCAATGAAACTCCCGAGCTGATGCCGGCCCCCATCGCGCTGGCCCACAAGCTGACTCGCCAGCTCACCAAGGTGCGCAAGTCCGGCAAGCTGCCCTATCTTCGCCCCGACGGCAAGAGCCAGGTCACGGTTGAATACGACGAAAACCACAAGCCCTGCCGCATTGACGCCGTCGTCATCTCGAGCCAGCATGCCGAGAGCGTCAGCAATGAAGACCTTCACGCCGACATCCTCAAGCACGTCATTCAGGCAGTGCTTCCCGCCGAGTGGCTCGACGAACACACCAAGTACCACATCAATCCCACCGGCCGCTTTGTCATCGGCGGACCCATGGGGGACACCGGCCTCACCGGCCGCAAGATCATCGTCGACACCTACGGCGGCGCGGGTCGTCACGGCGGCGGCGCTTTCAGTGGCAAAGACCCGACGAAGGTCGATCGCAGCGCGGCGTACGTTGCGCGCTACATTGCCAAGAACATTGTGGCCGCGGGCCTGGCCGATCGCGCCGAGGTCCAGCTTGCCTACGCCATCGGTGTTGCCGAGCCGGTCAGCGTGCGCATTGACACTTTCGGCACCGGCAAGGTTGGTGAGGCCAAGCTGACCGAGCTGGTTCGCAAAAACTTCTCCCTCACCCCCAAGGGTATTATCGAGAGCCTCAACCTGCGCCGCCCCATCTACCAGAAGACCGCGGCGTATGGACACTTCGGCCGCAGCGAGCCCGAGTTCACATGGGAAGCAACCGACAAGGCTGCAGCCCTCGCCGAACAAGCCGGCATCGCCACCGCCGCAAAGTAATCCAGTGCACGGCATCAAAACCAACGGGACCCATCAGGCAACCATCGCCAGGTGGGTCCCGATTTATTTGCCGCGGCTTCTTCGTTTCAGCGCAAAGTAAAACCCTGTAATGATCAGCAGAAATGGCAGGAAGCTGGGCACCGAAAACTGCAGCCCTTCGACATAAAACGTGCTGACAGCAAGCGCGGCCAGCCCGGCCAGCGCGATAATTTGCATCCCCGGCGAAAACGGCAGCCGGATCGGCAGCAGGGCGACCCCCTCCTTGCCCAGCGCCCGCCGGAATGCGAGGTGTGCCAGCAGGATCACCATCCAGACAAAGAACATCCCTGCCACCGCGACCCCGTAAAGCAGCAGGAAGGCTCGTCCCGGAGCGAAGATAGCCAGCAGAATTGCGGCGATCATGCCGCCAGTAGAGGCAAATAACGCGAGGTACGGCACGCCATTGCTGCCAAGGCTCCCCATCGCTTCGCTGACGTAACCATCGCGCGACAGCGAGAAGAGTGTGCGCGTGGTGAGGTAGAGATTCGTGTTGGCGCTGGAGAGAGCGGCGGTGATAACCACCAGATTCATGATGCTCCCCGCGAAGGGGATGCCCGCGGTCGTGAACGCGAAGACAAACGGGCTCCCGGTAATGCCGCTGCCCATCTGGTCCCACGGTTTGATTGACAACATCACGATCATGGAGAGCACGTAGAACAAGATGAGGCGAAGAGAGACGGTGCGCATTGCGCGGGGAATGGTCTTTTCCGGTTGCGCAGCCTCGCCGGCTGTGACGCCAAGGATCTCCACGCCCATGTAGCTGGTGAGCGTGAGCGTCATGGCCAGCCACACGCCCTTCATTCCGTGTGGCAGAAACCCTGAGTGTGCGGTGAGATTTGTAAAACCGACCGCGCGCATCGGGCCCAACCCAAAAATCAGTCCGAGCCCGAGCAGGATGAAGGCGACAATGGCGATGACCTTGATGATCGCAAACCAGTATTCAAATTCGCCGAAGTTGCCCACATGCATGGCGTTGATGGCGATAAGTCCGGCGGATACGCAGACCACCCAGATCCACTGCGGAACGGCGGGAAACCATAGCGAACAATAAATGGCGACTGCGGTAACCTCTGCGCCGATGGCGATAATCTGCACAAATGTGTATGTGGCGCGCACGGCGAATCCCGACCACTCGTTGAGATAGGTCTGCGCGTATACGCCAAACGATCCGGCGACGGGATGCACGACGGCCATCTCCGCGATTGAATAGGCGACGATAACCGCGATAACCGCGCTGAAGAGATAAGAGAGAATCACGCCGGGGCCGGCCAGCCGTATGGTGACCGAGCTACCCAGGAAGAGGCCTACGCCGATGGCCCCGCCAATGGTCATCATGGTGAGCTGGCGCTGCGTGAGGCGGCGCTTCAGTTCACTTGAGCCAAGAGGCTTCTCTGGCGGGACCGCACCTGGAACGCCTTGTTTAGGCGCCTGAAACGATGTCACGCAGCACCTTTCCGAACTCGTGAATCTCCCCGACGATGTTGTAGTGCAGGATCGATGCGCGGTTGACGCCGCTGTCGAGCGCCAGGCCGAGATGCCTCATCAGCCGCGGCGCGTACATGTGCCCGTCGCGAATGGCGATGCCGTGGTTGGACATAATTTCCGTAACGAGAGCCGGCGCGACACCAGGAACGCGGAAGCAAAATGTCGGGACACGTTGGTCGACGCAAGCAGCATCGTCCACGCCATAGACAATCGCCCCGGCAGCATCAAGCTCTGCAAGCATGGCCCGTGACAGCGTTGCTTCGTAGTCGCGAATGGACTCCATGGCGTGAACGATTGCCACACGCCGCGATGCCGGCCCGGCGCTTCCGTTTTCTAAAACGACGCCCCGGCCAAGAGTTTCAAGATAAGCGACAGCGGCTGCCATGCCGGCGACATTCTCGTAGATGAACGTGCCCGCCTCGATTTTGAAAGGCGGAGCATCGGGGATGAAGTCTTCACGAAAAGTAGGGAGCGCGTAGAGCAACTCAAGCCGACCCCAGAGAAAACCCATGTGCGGCGCGAATACTTTGTACCCAGAGCAGACCAGGTAGTCGCAGTCGAAGGCCTGCACATCAATCAGCGCGTGAGGAGAATAGTGAACGCAGTCGAGAGCAACCTCGGCGCCGGCAGCGTGTGCCAGCTTGCTAACCGCGGCCACATCGATAATAGTGCCCATCGCGTGAGAGGCAACAGTACATGCAACCAGGCGGGTCTTCGAATTGAGAAGCGGCGCGATATCTTCAAGGTGCAGGTTGTGGTCCTCGCGCATCTTCCACCAGACAATTTTTGCGCCTTCGCGCTCGAGCTGCAGCCAGGTGGCAATATTGGCTTCGTGGTCCAGGTTTGTGACGACAATCTCGTTGCGCTTCCTGAGTGTGCGGCCAATGGCGAGACTGAGCAGGCGAAGAAACGAAGTGGCGTTCATGCCGAAGGCAATCTCGCTAGGGTCGCGGGCATTGATGAGCGCTGCCACGCTCTCGCGAGCGCGGGAAATGGTTGCGTCAACTTCAATACTCCGCGGATAACGCCCACCGCGCTGCACATTGCAATTCAAAAGATGGCCGTTGACCGCATCGAACACGACCTGGGGAATCTGCGCGCCTGCGGCGTTATCAAAAAAGATAAAGCGCGGCTCCTGGTGAAGCGCAGGAAAAAGCGAACGGACGCGATCGCTTGGAAATGCGACTGCGTGCGGTGCGAGTTGCTGTTGACTGGCCATTTCGGTCCTCACATGGATGGGTCGAGCAGTTTCTGAGCGGTTTCAGCGCCCAACACCGGGAGCGACGGATCGGTCAGCAGGCCAATCTGCTTCAGCACCGACGCCTGGTCCCAGTAGATGCGTTCGTGCGCCAGCTTGCCATCGCGAAATCCAACCACCACTACCAGTGGAATATCGACGTGCCGGTGTGTCGGCGCAACGCCCGGCAGCATCCATGGCATCTCTTCAGTATGCGTGAAGGAAAAAATGATCTCGTCCACCAACTGATCCTGCCCGAGAGTGCGGGAGACCAACTGGATCGAAGTATCCGCCGGCATGGGCGCAATGAAGTCTTCGCGATAGAACCGGCGCAGCGCCTCATGGCCGTATCCGCCGGTCATCACCGGAACGTGGTTGACATAGGCGTCTTCGACCATCGTGGCGATAGTCGAATCGACATCGCGAGTGGAAAACTCATAGCCGATGTGCTCATCCCATCGAGCGATCATCTCTGCCTGGTTCATGGCTCAAGGTTCCTCTGAAAAGATGTTAGCCGATCAGCGCCGTGGAACCGATGAAGATTCCCGTGGCTTTGGCCCAACGCCCCGGTTCTCTCCCCTGAAAACGGAAAGCTAAAAGCTAGAGGCTAGAAGCTGGTGGCTGCTTCACCCAAATGCCGTAAAATTCTTTCTGGCGCGCACAGCGTCCGTTCAATAAGGAGCTACCCATGCGTCTCCCAGCCGTTCTTGCCCTATTCGCGCTCTGCGCCTCGCTCGCCGCCGCAGCGCAATCGACCACCCCGTGGGACTACGAAGGCAAGCGCGGCGCCCTCGCATGGGGCAAGCTCGACCCTGCCTGGAAAGTCTGCTCCCAGGGCCACGAGCAGTCGCCCGTCGACATCCGCGACGCCCGCCTCAACCCCAAACTCCAGCCCATCGAGTTCCATTACATCGCCGGGCCTGTCACCATGGAAAACAACGGCCACACCGTCATCGTTCACGTCGATCCGGGCAGCTACATCGTCGTCGACGGGGTCCGCTATGACCTTGTCCAATACCACTTCCACCATCCCAGTGAAGAGGCTGTCAAAGGCAAGCTCACTGACATGGTCGTCCATCTGCTGCACAAGAGCGCCGACGGCAAACAGCTCGTGATTGCGGTTCGCCTGGCCGAAGATCGCGGCGATGCCAACGCCGTCCTGGCCACTCTCTGGCCCCACCTGCCCACCAGGACCGGCCAGACAGAAAAAGTCACCGACATGGTCAACCCCGCCGGCTTCCTGCCCGCCGATCGCGGCTATTGGACCTACATGGGCTCGCTGACCATTCCGCCTTGCACGGAGGGCATTCGCTGGTTCATCTATGAGCAGGTCGTCAGCATCAGCCGCGAGCAGCTTCGCGCTTTTGCAGCACTGTTCAAAGTAAACTCGCGTCCCTTGCAGGACCTCCACGGCCGCCGCATCGAGGCCAACGAGTAAACCCTACCCCGCCATCGCCATAAACCGCAACGCCAGCCCCTCGTCTCCGGGCAGCGTCTCCACGCTCACCGCCGTCAAATCGGGAACCAAATAATGCGCCGCATCCAGCGCCTCAATCGGGTGCGAAAACGGCGTCGCCACCACCACGCACCCCGCGGCCCGTCCCGCCTCTACGCCCGAGGCCGAATCCTCAAACACTACGCACTCCTCCGGCTTGAATCCAAGCAGCGCCACTCCCACAAGAAACGGCTCCGGATGCGGCTTGCCATGTGTGACCGAGCTTCCCGTCACCAGCCTCTCAGGCACAGCAATGCCAGCCAATGCCAGCCGCGCCCGAGTCAATCGTTCCGTTGCGCTCGTAACCACCGTCCAACACTCCATCGGCAAAGCCGCCAGGAAATCCAGCACGCCGGGCAGCACGCTGACTCCCTCATCGTCCGCAGCTTCAATGTCGTCAATCACCTTGAGCTCCACCTCGCTGTCCAAATCCGGGCGCAGGATATGCACCGTCTCAATGGCGCGGCGGCCGTGCGCCGTATGGCATGCAAGCGCAGGGTCCACTCCGCGCATTTGCGCCCACTTGGTCCAGCTCCGCTCCACGGAACCGATGGACGACGTCAGAATGCCGTCCATGTCGAACAGAATGCCTTTGCAGTGAACCAGAACCGGGGAAGATGCAATTGATAATTCCATATATTCCTATTTTACTGAGGAAAAACAAACCCTTCCCATTGCCGGAGGCAGCAGGCGGACCCAACTCACTCACTCCGTGATAAAAAGGTTCCACAATGAATCCGGTCCGTGGCGCTTTCATGAAGCGTCTCCTCCTGCTATTCGGCTTGAGCTTCTGTGCGCTCCTGTCCCTCGACGTGTGTTTTATGAAGCATCTGATCTCGCCGCGGGAGTTCGGGGTTTTAGCTCTCGTCTGGTGGGTTGTTCTCGGTGCTTTGTTGACAGTGGCATTCCGCTCCACACGCAAAGCCGCAGTCGAGCGCCGTGCCACTTTGGAGCCGCAAGAGCGCAAACAAGAGGATCGTGAGCTTTGCCTGCGCGGAATTCGGAGCTGTAAGCGGTCCGTTACGTTTTGGGTCCTGGCGCTGTGCCTGGGATTGCTTGCTTCCACAGACGCGCCTCTGCTTCCGAGGCTCGCCGGGATCTCCATCAATCTAACGATCAATGGCCTTCTGATATACAAGTGGATTCAATTCAAGAACCGCTTGAAACACATCTGAAAAGGGCTTGCACAGAGAGCGGTAGAAACCCGCTACCGCTTAGCCTGCGTCTCTTTCGCCGGTGTAAACCGAACCTTCGGCGGATCGCCCAGTGTCACCAGACCTTCCAGTTCCCGCTTGCGCACACCTTCCCTGATCTCGTTTTGCTTGAGCGTAATCGCTCCATTGGCAATTCCAGCGTCCGCAGTCCAGTTTTCAAATCGCATCGGTGGGGAAGGAACTTGCCCAACCGCAGCCGGAAGGCTCATCGTCCCATGCCGCCACGCAAAATGCACCGTACCATTTGCCGATGCCGTCAGATCCTTGTCCGTGAACCCGGAAAGCTCGACCTTGCCGTCCGCATCCATCACCCCGCCTGACCACTTCAACCCCAGCAACTCGCCCACCTTCGCCGGGCTAAGCTTCTCAAACTTTCCTTCCAATGAATAGTCCGGCTTATCCCCCGTATGCAGCATGCCCGACCCATACACGCGGCCACCCAGCATCTCGGCATCGAGCCCCGTGATCTCCGCTCCAGTCGAGAGAATCCGCAGCGTCGCCGACGGCTTGACCAGCGTCACCGGCCCAAGAATCAGCGAGTCGGCGCGCACCGTCCCATCCAACTCCGGCCATACCGGCGCCGTCGATGGCTTGAAACGCGCAATCAGCTCCGAAAGCATCGTCCCCTGCTCATGTGCGCCCAGAATCGCCGCCTGCAGAGCCGCGGCATCCAGCGCACCAAACTGCACTGTGAACCTCGGCTTGCACGTCGGCCCGGCGATGCAACTCTCCGGTAAATCCACCGTCGCGGTTCCTCTCACAGGACCGTAAGAGAAAACCACCGGATCCCATCGGATTGCGCCTTGCTCCCCGCTCGCATCCAGCCGCAGCGTGGCCTGCGCAATCTCCACATGGTTGGCAAGGTAATCTGCCTTCCAATTTACGTTGTGCAGGCCAACCGTCCCGCTCAGGCTATCGGCCGACGTGTCCACTGGCGCCAGCCACGGCCCCTCGGCGCTCAGGTCCACCTGGGCTGCCTCGCCCGCCAACCCATCCAGCATCCCCGCATCCGCCATACCGGCCACGTGCGCCAGTTCCCTGGCTCGCACAATCGCCGCAGGCCCCTTCACTGTCACCTGGTACCCGGAAACGGCCAGACGTGTAATCACCGTCAACGGAGTTACCCCGCCCGCCGGAACCGCCATCGTCGCCATCAAGGCCGACAGCCCACCTCCATATCGGGTCCCCGCCTTCATGTCCATGGTTTGATCTGCCCGCTTCGCATCAGGCACCGGTTCCAGCACCAGCTTCTGCACAACAATCGGCTCGCGCAGCCCATCCCCGCTCAGTTGAAATCCCTCCACGGTAAAGCTGCCCGTCAACGGACCCGCCCCCGGCGTGCCCGCAACCTCCGCCCGCTTGCTCCCCGTCTTACCTTCCGTTTTGCCCGGCCACGCGTGAGCCGCGGTTTTCGTTGCGCTTTCGTCTGCGTCCGCCGCGTAGTTGATCTTCCCGCTCACTAATCCCCTCGCCACAAGACCTGGCCCGAATCCACTGCGCACGGTCCGCAGCGCGTCCAGGCCTGCGGCCACCGGAATCCTGTCCAGTTCCACTGAAAGCCGTGGCCCAACCCCGCCGCCCGGCAAATCGCCCGCCAGCCGTATGTGGCCGTCGCCCAGCGGCGAATCGCACACCAGCTTCTCCACCGCGCGTGTGGGATGGTGGTAGATGAACCCGCAGTTAGCATCGAAATCCATCGGCGCCGCCGGCGCAAATTCTGCGCGATGCACTCCCGTTGCCGTCAGACGCGTTTTGACTTGAGCCGAATCGGCGGTCCCGTCCAGATGCAGTTCCCCGGTCAGCGCTCCCCGCCATCCAGGATCGGAACCGATAACCAGCCGGCTCAATTGCCCCAGCTGCGCCTCCCGCCACACCAGGTCCAGATGCACCGGCATCTGCTGCAGCTCGGCCGCCTGGTGCAAATGGCCCTCCAGCCGCACAATTCCGGTGTCGGCCAGATCCAGGCTCACGTCCGTGCGGGCCGGTTGACCGCGAAGCCGGATCCTCCAGTCCCCCGGATTTTCCTGCCAGAACGACGCGTCTGTTTCGACCAGCGAAAACGGCAGCTTTTCCACCCCATTCTTGATGTTGATTCGGGAATTGGTCGCCTCAAGATAAGGCAGCGGAATCTTTCGCCGTTGCGAGAGCAGCCCCTCATCCCCGCCTGCCTGTCCCGCCTGTCCTGTCTTTCCAGTTTGTCCAGTCTGTCCGGTGAAAAGCGTCTCTACATTCCAGCGCCCGCCGGCAGTCCGAACCAGGTTCAGGCTGGCATCGTCCACGCTGATCCGGTTGATCTCCAACCGCCCTCTCCAAAGAGACAGCAGGCGAATCGACGCAGTCACCGTGCTGGCATGCAGCAACGGCTCCGCGCCATATGCCGGATCCTCTTCAACGGTCAGATTGGTCAGCACAAAGCCCGGCCTCGGCAGCACCCGCAATTCCACCGAAGAAAGCCGCACCGGCCTGCCCAGCGAAGCCGAAACCAGTCGCGTGATGCTGTTCTTGTAGCGGCTCACGCTGAGCAGCGGAGGCACAATCACAATCGCCAGCAAGGCCAGCACAACCGCCAGGGCCAGCCAAAGCCGCCTGTGCGTACCCTTCCGGCCTTGCTCGTCGTCGGTCATAGCGAGAATCAGTTCTCAGATTCCAGTTGTAAGTTGTCAGTTGTCAGTTGCCCGGGCATTTAACTTACAACTTAAAACTGTTCACTGTATCCGATGCAGCGTCCGCTTCCAGCGCGTGTCGCTGAAGAAGTGCAGCGCCACATGCCCCATCCAGGCGATCGCGTTGCCGATCCCTGTCTGCTGATATTGGTCCCCAGGGGTAATGAACGACCAGTAGTTGAACAGCGGCCGCCCCACAATGTTTTCCCTCGGAACAAATCCCCAGTAGCGCGAATCCAGGCTGTCATGCCGGTTATCGCCCATCATGAAATACATTCCCGGCGGAACCACAAGCTCTCCAGCCACAATGTGATTGGGAAAGTCGATGGCCCACGCCTCAGGGGTTCCTTCGCCTGGATCTCCTTCAGTGGCTGCGGGAGCCACAGAGGGAAACTCGTCAAGAAAGTCGGTATGGTTCTCCTCCGTCGTCGGCTGCGCATGCGGCTGTGCCTGCGCCACGCCGTTGAGGATAACAATGCCGTTCCGTATCCGGATGTGATCGCCGGGAATACCCACCAGCCGTTTCACCAGGAACAGGTACTGTCCATCTGCGCTCTGCACCGGTTTGATGAAGACCACAACATCGCCGCGCTTCGGCTCCCGGTAGTGAACCAGCGGCATCCATTTGGCCGGTGGCGCCAGCGTAATGCGGTCCACCACCAGGTGATCGCCCACCAGCAGAGTCTTCTCCATCGATCCCGAGGGAATGACGAAGTTCTGTCCCAGAAATGTGAGAATGAAAAGGCCCACCACCAGCACCGAGCAGATGCTCGCCACCGCCTCATACGGCGTCTCTTCCACCACCGTTTGCGGCGTGGGCTCTTCAACCGGAACGGCCTGTTCCTCGGAATCCATCTTGGGGCCAGGCGCTTTTTTCTTGGTCATCCTGTCGCTCGAAAACAGTAGTCAGTTGTAAGTTGTAAGTTTTCAGTTGTAAGTTATCCGTCCTCAGAAAGGAATAGCGGTCGGCCAACGCCTTTAACTGATCACTGAAAACTTAAAACTTACAACTGCTTCTAGTGCACCACCTGGAAGATGCGCTTCCAGCGCGCAAACCCCGTCAATCTTGACGAAATATCCCTGTCGTGTCCGAGTCTATCATCCGCGGCCCGCTGCACATCGGTGGTCGAAGGCCGAGTCAGCGAAAAGTAGATCACCACGGGCCGGGCCACAATCTGCGAACGCGACACAAACCCCCAGAAACGGGAATCCTCGCTGTAAT
Source organism: Occallatibacter sp. (assembly GCA_050013695.1). GTDB lineage: Bacteria > Acidobacteriota > Terriglobia > Terriglobales > Acidobacteriaceae > Telmatobacter. The sequence continues at coordinate 12,456 of JBEKET010000065.1, read as the reverse complement.
TGCGGTTATCCCCCAGCACAAAATACTCGCCCGGCGGCACCACCAACTCGCCATCATGAGTGAGCATCTGCATCTGTCTCCACCACTCAGGATCGACCTGGGGGTCGGTATATTCCCTCGCCGGGAATTCGTCGCGGAAGGGGTTCATCGCCGCCGGCTCGAAGGCCACATAAGGCTCATTCAGGGCGCGGCCATTCACCGTCACTCGCCCATCCACCATGCGCAGCCGGTCTCCCGGAAGACCGACCACCCGCTTCACCACATATGGATGCAGTGGATGGTGAAAAACGACAATGTCTCCGCGCGCCACGTCGCGATATGGAAGCAGCCATCGATCCAGGCTTTTCGACGGCGCATAAACCTGCTTGTTCACCAGCAGAAAGTCTCCCACCAGCAGCGTGTGCTCCATGCTCTCTGAGGGGATCAGGTAGGGTTGCAGCACAAAGGTGAGCACGAAAAGCGCCACCACGATAGTTCGCAACAACGAGGCAAATGCCTCCGGCACCGTCGGAAGATGCAGCCATACGCCTCGATTCCGATCGACGGGAGCGCTGGTCACTTGGACAGGAGTGCTCATTGCGCCGTTTGTTCCTCCGCTGCCGCCCCAGGCGCCACCGCTCCAACCTGGTTGTTCGCGCTGCCAACTGTTGACCTCAGCCGATCCAATGCGCGCCGCGCGGCATCCTGCTCCGCGTGCTTCTTGGTGCTTCCCGTCCCGCGCGCCAGGGCCTTGCCCGGTTCTCCCTCGCCCGGCTTCAAGCGAACCTCCACCAGAAAACGCTTGCGGTGGTCAGGGCCGCTTTCGCTCTTGACCCGGTAAACCGGCGACCCCGCCTTGGCCGCCTGCAAATGCTCCTGCAGCGCCGATTTGTAGTTGCCCAGCGCGGCCCCTGAACGAAGCTCCTCGGCCAGGTGCTCCGCCGCCTCGCCCATCACCCAGCGCTCGGCAAATGCCCTCACCGGCTCCAGGCCACCATCCAGAAACAGCGCACCCATCACAGCTTCCATGCTATTCGATAAAACAGTGCTCTTTCCCCGCAGCCCGCCGCGATCCTCGCCCCGGCTCAGGCGCAAGTGATTGCCCAATCCTATTGCCGCTGCCACTTCCGCCACGTGTTTTCGGTTCACCAGCTGCGAACGCACGCGGGTCAGTTCCCCCTCTTGCCACTCAGGATGCGCCTCAAACAGAGCCTCGGCTACCACCAGCCCCAACACTGCGTCTCCCAGAAACTCCAGTCGTTCATAGTCCCCGGTTCCCGCCGCCGTTTCCAGGCCATCAGGCTTCTGCCCGCTTACTCCCTGTTCTTTGGCCAGCGACCTGTGCGTCAGTGCTCGCACCAGCAGCTCCCGGCTACTGAATCGATGCTCGAGTGCCGCCTCCAATTCGGAAAGATCAGCTTCCACTTGCCCCTCGGTCGATCCAATTCCCGTTTTCGAATGGTTTAGATCGGCATTGCGGCCGAAACTCTGGCACGCTCTTCCCAATCTCTTCAACAATTAGACGCAAGCAAAAAACCATCGCTGCTCCCTGGCTACCTATTGCGGCGTCTTTGTCCCGGTCTGGCCACCCTGGCTGGGCAGCGCAACTCCCGGCTTGGCCCCCGTCGGTTTGCCCGGTTCGGGAGTATCGCTGTCCGCATCCTCGTCACAGCTATGCCCATGCACCGCGTACGCTGCCTTCACGCCGCGCTCTGCCGCCAGCCGCGTATCCTGCTGTCCATCCCGCGATGCCAGAGCCTCTTTGTATTCCGATACGGCCTCGTCGCGCTTGCAATCAAGATCCAGCATCCTGCCCAGATAGATGTGCGACCACGCCAGCAGCCGCGGCTCCTTGCTTGAAGCCAGGGTTTTCTGGAAATCGTTGATCGCGTCCTCCGCATGCCCCGTCATCAGCGCAGCCCTGGCCAGGATGAAGTTGGCCCGTGCCGCATCCGCAGCGCCCTGCAATGTGTCGGGATTCTCCGCCAGCGCCTGCTTCGCCATCGACGTCGCTGTAGCCACATCGCCACCAGCCAGCTTGGCCTCGGCCAGATCCAGGCCGGTCAGCTTGCGCGGCTTGCTCCTCGTCAGCACATCGCCATCGGCCTCCTTGTCAAACTCGATCTGGCGCGCGCGATGCGCCTGCTGGTCCACATCCATGCTGTAGACCATTTCGCCGATCGTGTCCTTCAGGCTGGCCGGGTCCCTCTCAAACTGAAGCAGTTGCTCATAAAAGTATTGCGTCAGCACAAACCCCTGGGTCATGTCGTGTCCCACCGTGGCCCAGCGAACCGCATCCACCTTCTGCTGATAGACCTGCCGCTCGTGCTCATATTTCGGCAAATCGGACCGATCCACTCCCGCAGGAATCGTGTACACCGGAACCCGGGTATCCATGGTCCGCGCCTCAATCGCCTTGATCAGGCATTCGATCGTCAGCGGCACCGTATCTGATCGGTAGCGGAACTCCAGGGGAGCCTCCCGCACCTCCTTCAAAATCGGCTGCGTCCGGTCAATCGCGTTTGCCCTCGCCTCCAGCAGCGGTTCAATCACATAATGCAGGTACACGTGGCGCACGTCGGTCATCTGGATCTTTCCGTCCACCGGCGAAACTACCACCACGTAATCCGTGCCATAAATGCGCGCATTCACCAGGTGCGGTGAGAGCATCGGCTCGATCACTACAACAAACCTGCGCCCGCCTTCAGTCGAAGCCGGCATCTTGAGATATAGATTCACGGCCACAATCATGCTTGAAAGCGGATCGTGCAGCCGCTCTGTCTCCTTCTCATACAGCGGACGCACCGCAAGCCAGATCCCGTGCAGATCCACCGCCGCCACAAAATCCTTCAGCAGCGGAACAATCTCCACCACCTGCGTCGAGTCGGGCGGCATCTCCGTCAGTTCGACCGAAGTCTCCATGTCCGGCCACTGGGTCAGGTACAACGCCAGCGAGATGTATTGGGAAATGTCCTTCTCCCCGCCCGTCATGCGATGCTGCGCAATGAACAGGCAAACCTTGTCGCGCTTGTCGCGTGCGTCCTCGCTCTTGGCCAGCGCATCATTGATCTCGTCGCGCACATGCTTGCGCACCGGCGCGCTCTCGTCCAGACCCTCGTCGTATCCGCAGGCGTTCAACGCCGCGGCCATCAGGAATACCGACTCCGAGGGAACCAATGAGATCGTCGGCCCCGCCGGATCAACCAGCGACGGCGCCTTTTCCTGCCGAAACCCCACCGAAGAAGAGCCCTGATTGGACGAGCTCTGCTTGGTCTTGCTTGAACCGCCGTTGCCGGCGCTGCTGTCCGGCGTTTGCCCGTAAGCCGCGGCCTGCGCAAACCCCGCAATCAGACAAAAAAGTGCAGCCGGAACCGCCGCGGACCATCGAAATCGAGAAAACGTCATAATCTAACCCTGCCTGCAAGTCTACAGCGGAAGCTCCAGCCTATGCACCCTGGAAGCAAGCGGACGGTTGATCTGGCTCCGCAAGGTTTAGACGCACCGGCAGTGTCAAAAGAGAGGTTCTTCAATCTGGATTCTGTTCTGATTAGGCACTGCACAAAAACAAATGCCCCGCCAGGACAATCTCCCAGCGGGGCACAATGTTTTTCTAATCCCTAATCCCTAGTCCCTAATCTCTGTTCCCTGTTCCCTGCCTTTACCCCTTCACCGAAACCCCCGAGAACGAAATCACCGCCAGCCCCCGCACCGGCTGGCCAAAGAACCGCGCCGGCTCAAAAACGCTGGTCAGCAGCAGGTTCTCCACCTGGGAGCGCGTCGCCTCGTCCGTCGGCCCGGAGACAATCCTGTAGTCGTACATCTGTCCCGCGCCGTTGATATAAACCTCCACCACCACCGGGCCGGAAAGGTCTCCAATCTGGTTGTTGCCTGCGCCTGTCGACAAGCTCACCAGCCGCGGAGCTGTGGGATTCCCCAAAGGCTCATCTTTGCTGGCCTGCGCCGTCTCCGGCTGGGCAAACATGGTCAACAGCACAATCACGGCGCCCAGCAGCGTCACCGCGCTGGCAAAGCCGGCCGAGGCTTGCAGCAGAAACGGCCCCACCGTGTTCTTCCAAACCATGTTCCAGCCCTGAAACACTCCCTGGCGCCTGCGTGCCCGTTCCTGGCTCACCGCTACGCGAATCCGCAGCAGCAGATCCTTGGGTTCCGGCACCGCACCCAGCTCAGCCAGCGCCGCCTGCGTCTGTCGTAGCGATTCCCAATCCTTCGAGCAATTCCTGCATTTCTCCAGGTGGCCGGCGATTTGCTGCATCTCTCGTCCGTTCAGCCAACCATCCAGATACTCGGTAAATCTTGCCTGCACTGCTTCGCAGCCGTTCATCGCGCCTCCTCTCCCAGAGGTAATTCAAATCCTGACTCTTCCGGCGTCCTCTTCTCACTGGTTTGCGCCATCAGCAGGGTCTTCAAACAGGCCCGCCCGCGCACCAGCCGCGACTTCACCGTCCCCAGATTCACACCTTGAATCTCCGCCACTTCTTCGTACACAAATCCCTCGATGTCACGCAAAATCAGCGTGGTGCGGAATGGCTCCGGCACCTGGGCTAACGCCGCTTCCACGCGCGCCTTGTTCTCCCTGTGCACCGCAATCTCGTACGGCCCCTCGGCGGGATCCACCAGCATCTCCTTCAGGCGCACCGGCGTTCCGCTATCCCCTTCGGTCATTTCCTGCTCAATGGGGATCTCCTGCTGCTTGTGCCGCATCCACCAGCGCCGCTGGTTTGAAGCCTCGCGCAGCGCAATACGGTAGATCCAGGTCCGCAACGACGACTCGCCATGAAAATTCCCCACCCCGCGGAATACCTTCACAAAGACATCCTGCGTCAGGTCGGCGGCATCGGCGCGGTCCTGCACAGTGCGCGCCAGCAGCGAGTAAATCGGCTGATGATAGCGGGTGATCAGCCACGCAAAGGCTTCCTCAGATCCGGCTCGCAGTTCAGCGATCAGAGCCGTTTCGTCGGATTGAAGCGTCAGCGCGCTGGCAACATTGCCCATGGTGAGGTCCGCCATCTAACCGTTACCTCCCACCTTACCGCAAATCGGCCATCCATGGCATCCGCCCCATCAATTTCAGGCGCCAATGCCGGCTACCGGCTGCGGTCACTCCGTCCACCCTCCGCCAGTTTCGACGTCAGGTTGCTGATCAGTCCGTAGAGTGCGCGGGAAACGGAACCCCGGATCACCCAAACTGGAATTAACCAGCCCGGAATCACCCAAAGTTCGCTTCTCTATTCTCTTAGACACCGGCACCCCCCTAAAGTGTTCCCGGTCACGAATCTTTGGTTGAATCCGGAATTAGTTCAGCCGCGTTCCGCTATACGGTAAACACAATCCTCCTCCCTTTATCCACCCGATTCCATGCCGCCTCCACATCCGACAGCGGCACCGGCTCCGCGTCGATCTTCAACTTGCCCTCGGCGGCCAGCGAAAACAGAATTGGAATCGCCGCAAAGATCACGTCCAGCCGCGCCGCGCCAAACCCGCTGCCCAGCATCGTCAGATCCACGCTCCGCAAAACAGCCGCCGGCAGCGTGATGGCAGGTCCCGCGCTGGCGCCCACCTCCACCAGCTTTGTGCTCGGTGTCGCACTGGCTTTGAACCCCTTCGCAAGCGCCTCCAGCACCAGTTCCGTCGGCCTGCCCCAAAGGTAGTCGATCACAATGTCGATTCCCTTCGCGGCCTCCGCTGCAAATGCGTCGCGGATCGCATCTTCCGGCTGACCCAGCGCAATCACCGCATCCAGATCCGCCGAAGCCAGCGCCTCCACATTCCGTCCCACCCCGATCACCCGCTTCGCCCCAAGCTGCCGCGCCACCTGGATCGCCAGCTGCCCGGCCACACCCGTCGCTCCCAGGATCAAGACCGTCTGACCCACAGCCAGTCCCCCACGTTCCTTCAGCGCGATCCACGCCGACATCCCAGGATTCGCAATCGCCGCAGCCTGCACATCGTCAATCCCGTCCGGCAGCGGAATCGTCATCTTCCGCGGTGCCACCGTCCGCTCGCTCATGGTCCCGAACGGCGTCCGCGCAAAACCAAAGTAGACCCGCGTCCCGTCCTCCAAAGTGCCCACTCCGTCCACTCCCGGCACCATCGGCACCACGTCGTCGCTCGAGTAGTGCGCCCCACTCGCCCTCCCCTTCACAATCGGGTGCAACCCCGCCGCGCGCACGTTAATCAGCGCCTCGCCCTCCTGCGCCACCGGTTCGGGAAACGACTGATACTTCGGCACTTCGCCCAAAACATTCACTACTGCTGCATTCATGATTCGCCTCCAACTTAACTTAGTTAAGTTAAACTTAACACCGTTAAATGAAAAATGCTACACTTTTTTATGCCCCCTGCTCGCATGCCGCTTGATCGAGCCGCCATTCTCAGCCACGCCTTCACCATCCTCAATGAGATGGGTCTCGAAGGTCTGACGCTTCGTCGGCTGGCTGCGCGTCTCGGCGTACAGGCCCCTGCTCTCTACTGGCACTTCAAAAACAAGCAGGAACTCCTCGACGAAATGGCCACGCAGGTCTTTCGCGAGGCGCTCGACGAATCTCCTGTTTACGATGCCGAGCAAACCTGGCAGGATTGGGCATTAAGCTATTGCACCGGGTTGCGCAAAACTCTGCGCCGTTACCGCGAAGGCGCCAAAATGTTCAGCGGCACCTATCTCACCGATGCCACGCTTTACGCGCCAATGGACGCCAGCCTGCGCAAGCTCACCACTGCCGGCTTCACCCTGCACCAGGCGGTAGTCGGCATTGGAGTTCTCTATTCCTATGTCGTAGGCTTCGTCATTGAAGAACAAGCCGTCCAGCCGGCCTATGACCAGCCCGATCCAAGATACGATTTGGCCCACCGCGACCAGCGCATCGACAAGGAAAAATATCCTCTCGCCCACGCCGCCGGCTCTGTGATGTTTGCGGACCAAAACACGCGTTTCATTGAAGGCGTACATCTCATCATCAACGGCATGTCCGCATCCTCTGCTTCTTCCGCGCTCCAGGTTTGACATGCCCCGCCCCAGCGGAGACAATAGGAGAGTTGCATTCCCGCAATGTGGGCCTGTGGCGCAGCTGGGAGCGCGCTTCCATGGCATGGAAGAGGTCATCGGTTCGATCCCGATCAGGTCCACCAAATAAATCAACAACTTAGAGACGGTTCGTGTTACTGGCTTGGTAGCATTTTGGTAGCAAATTGCAAAACCTTGCCACGAACAAGACGTGCGGGAGCTGGCTCCTTTCTCTTTGAAGAGGCCACTGGCGCTGCCTCTCCTCTGCGATTTTCTTCTACGCTCGGAGGTCTCTCGGTCCCTCTCCCTGCCGGGCGTTGGCCGGTGGTGCCGGTCCCCATCAGTTCGTCATGGATCGAGTTCACCGTGGAGCGCACACCTTCCTCCATCGTCTGCATGTAGACATCGGTCGTGGTAGCCACCCGCGAGTGGCGCAGCACCCCCTGAATGTCCTTAACATGCCCTTTGTCCTTGGCCAGCGTCGCGATGGTGCGCCGGATGACCTGGAAGGTCAGCTTGGGCAGCCCCAACTCTCTCGCCAGCTTGTGGAGAACCCTTTTACGGTAGTTGCTCGGGTCCATGAAGTTTCCGCTGCGGCCAGCGAAGATGAAGTCGTTGGCTGCGGCGTACTTCGCTGTGTGCCGCCATTGCTTCAACTCCGCAGCCTGGTCCTCGCTGATCGGGATCGCCGTGAGGCTTCCCTTCGTTTTGGCCCAGGGACGGATCTTCCCTTTGTAGACAGTCTCTCGGATGTCGAGCTTGTTGAGCTCTTCACCGAGAGAAGACCACCGGAAGGCGAACAGCTCTCCCGGACGTAGGGCATTGGTCATGTCGAGTTTCAGCAGAATCCGGTCCCGGAGTTCAAGTGCGGCCAGCGCCGAACGCAGTTGGTCCCACGTCAGCACCGTCTTGTCCGTCTCCCGAAGGTTGGCCGGCGTCTTGAGCTTGCGCGCGGGATCTTTGGGAAGGAAGTCCTGATCGACCGCTTCGGCAAAGATCGAACGAATGTAAGCTCTCAACTGCAAGACTCTGTCCTTGGACCGGGTTTTTGCCAGCTTGTTGAGGTGGGCCTGGAGAACCAGCTTGTCGAAGCGTTCGAGGCGAATTTCTCCGAACTCGGCGAGCAGGTCGGCCTCGATCAGGTGTTTCTTGACCTTGGCCGTATCGTCTTTCCAGTCCGCCTCTTTGAGCGGCAGGTAGCGGTTGTGGACAAACCAGCGCAGAGAGACGCTGCCATTCCTGACAACCCCCTCTTCGGTGGTGTGCCCCGTCAGCCGGGCAATCTCCCGTTCGAGCTTCTCCCGCGCCTCGAACTTGGTCATCTCCGACTTAAGTCCGAGCACGACGGGCGTGGAAACCGTTTGAGTTTGGTTCGTCGCCGGATCAAAGACGGTGCGGCGGAAGTAGCCGTACCATTTCTTTCCCCGAACCAACACCCAGCCCTTCTGGTGCGATGTACCCATTTGTCTCTCGATTTCTGTGGGGAAAAACAGTGGGCGTTCCCATTTTACCGTGGTTTTCTACGTAAATTGGAGACTCTTTCCCGCTCGTGGACGAACTCTTCGATCTGGCTTTGGCGATACCGAAGGGCTCCATCGCCAATGCGAATGACGGGCAGTAAGGGGGCCCGGCGCGAGGAATGGTCCCAGACCCAATCGGTGCTAACGTTCAGGCGATGTGCCACATCCTCGGCGGTCAGCAGTGGATCAGCTGTCTGGGGCGTTTGTGGGGAAAGAACGGCCAACGGCATAGGACAACTCCGTAAATAAGCTGGGCGCCAAAGGCGCCGGATACCATAGCCTGTTCCGAGAGGAAATGGCCGTCCAATACTTCGTATTTATCGGGCGATAAACCGGAGTTATCGCGCTGAAGCCTCTCCTAGTTGCAACCATTAGTGATCGTTGAAGTTAGCCCTGCCGCATCGAGGCTTCGATCCAGCCTGTTTGTCGCTTGAAAAAGACTTGATTATGCCCTCTCCAATCGTCCGCTTGGCCATGTTTTCCAGTGAGGGAGTCTTCAGCCTTACATCGCAATCATCGCTAATCTTCAGAGCGCACTGGAGCCGTAGGGGTTCAGCAAATCAATCACGTCCTCTCCCCGACTCGTTGTGGTGGCGCACACTGTCCGCCAGGTCCCACAAGAGATGTCTGCGGAGGCCGTGGGTAACGGCATGTTGAATGCGGCTTGGAGTAAATTTGGCCAAATGCTCAACTTCTGTTGCATGTGCCCGTTATTACTGACAAGATTTCCACAAGCGGAGGCAGGGCAATTCTCTCTCTCACGTAGATGAACATAGCCTCCTTTGTCGCGCAGGAGGCCGATGTACGATTGGGCAGAGTTTCGCCACTTCAGGTATCTACTCGCTATCCTCGAAAGAGGGGGATTTCGCGTGGCTGCGGATGAACTGCATACCTCCCAGCCCAATCTCACAGTGCAGGCACGGCAGTTTCAGGAAAACGCCGCCATTCGGCTTTTCCGTAAATCGAAAAATGGTCGCATCTATCCAACGAGAACCGGTCTCGCTTTCCAGGCATTGGCCCCTCTTCTCCTTGAAGTTCGCGATGAGATTATGGACGCACTCGTCGCCATCGAACGAGGCGAAATCAATTCAGTGCGATTCGGATCAACGCCACTCGTCGATCAGAATCTGTTTCGCACCTTCTGTGAACTGCACAAGGAATTGATGCCGAAATGCGCCATACGGCCGAACCATGGCGATACCGCACAACTGGCCGAAGAGATCGTGGACGGCATGGTCGATGCCGCCATCGTAACCCTCCCTTTGAAGCATCCCGCCCTTCACATCGAAGGAATCCGTAGCGACAGACTTGTCGTTTGCATGCGTAAAGATCATTCCTTTGCTTCGAAAGCCGCTTTGGAGGCGACCGATTTACAGAACAATCTCGCTGTTCTCTATCACCCGCAGCGGCATCCTGATGCTCATAAAAGATTGGGGGAACTCCTGGCCAATGCCGGAGTCACTGTCGAAGAGTATTCGCGTGCTTCCCATCCTTCCGAAATGCAGACACTGGTCAAGGAAGGGTACGGCCTCGCCTTGATTCGGGAAGGAACTCCGCTGGAGAAAGAATTAACGACTCGCCCGATTGCCCGAGTTGATTGGACTGTAGATACTGCTGTCGTCTACCACAGAGAACGCCATCCTAAGACCATCCCCGTTCTGGTAAAGAAGCTTCGGAGACAAATTCAGAAAGACCTGTATCCAGATGTCGCTCCTCTCAACATCGACAAATCCTTCGCAACCAGAAAGCAACCCGCCGCACCAGTAAATAAGATCCCGGAACAGTTATCCCTTCTGCGCTGAATATTACTGAATCTGCGCCAGATAAAGGTTGCCGATAGCTGCGAACTATCACCCGATAAATAAGACGTATTGGACGAAAGATCATTCTGGCTCAATGATCACGGCATATCGCAGCCCGAGCAGGGCCGCTGGAGGTGCCGATGTTCCCAAGCAATGCCGTCGTTCTCTGTAAGACAATCCACCTTGCCAAGCGATTGGCGCAACCCTTTACCAGGCGAAATCTTCTCCACGCAGCACGCGTGATGGGTCCAACTCTTCTCGCGATTTCTTTCACAGGCGTCGCTAATGTCGCTCACGCCCAGGGAACGATGGATTTCTCCGGGGCACAGACCCTTATGGGGACGTTCAAAACGTTCGCGATTTACGCGGGCGCAATCATCTGCTTCGGCGGCCTCATCTTTGCTGGGATTCGGATGATGAGCGGTCGTTTCCAAGACGCAATTCCGGGCTTGTTCGGTGCGCTGTTCGGTGCAGGCGTACTCGGATGGGGTGCTGGCTGGATTGGCTCACTAACCGGCCAATCAATGTGAGGTAGCCATGCACACAACGAAGCGGGGAGAACCGTTACCAATCAATGGCGCACTGAACCGACCCAGGACCAAATTAGGTCTCGAACTGTCAGCGTGGATGTCCATTGTTTTCGTCACGGTGACGGTTTTCCTCGCCGGTTTCAAATGGCTTGCCATCTTCAGCTTTCCTGCACTGCTACTCGGTGCATGGCTGGTGGTTCGCAAGCACCCCAAGATGTTCCAACTCTGGGCCTTGAGCCTGAAGCAGAGAAGCTACTATGACCCGCGAAAATAACGCTCCCTGGTTTACCAAGGCTGGTGCGGCCACAAGTATTGTGCCTCTCTCTCACTTCGTCGGAGGCAGTATCTTCGCCCTCAAGGGCGGCGGATACGGGTGCCTGTTCTCTCTGGAAGGCATCGACCACGAGAGCCGCACCGACGAGGATTTGGACGTTCGAGTGCGCGGCGTCGAAGCCGCCTTGCGCGGTCTGCCCCAAGGCTCCTGCCTCTACCAATATGCCCGCGTCATCTCCGGCTTCTATCTGCCCCGGCAGGAGAAGTACCCGAGTTCGGTTACAGAGTCCTTTGTGATCGACCGGATTGGGTTTCTCGATCAGACCGCCCGCTTTCGCCGTATCGACCTGCACTGGTGTCTGACGATTGAACCGGACACCAGGAATCCTCTTGTCCGGAATCCGAAGGAACAGAGATTCGAGGCAACCCGGCAGCTCCTGGATCTTGAGAAAGCCGCCACGATCCTCGAATCGCACCTGAACGATTCCATCGGCCTCAAGCTGCTCGACAAAGAGCGCGCATTTCAGTTCTTCAGCTATCTCTTCAATCTTGAGGAGTGGGCCTCCGATGTCCGCCTTCGCTCCGACGCTGGCGTGGACCGCCAGCTCGTCCACTCTCCCGTCGAGTGGCATAGCGACCACCTCCGCATCGGGCGTCGTTACGTCCAGATGTTTCCGCTGACCAACACCCCCGAAATTTCCCGCCCCTGCCTGTTCACGAACCTGATGGAGCTTGATTGCGACAGCATCCTGTGTTCCGCATGGCGCCCGCAGCCGGACCACGCCACACGCAAGGAGGTATCGAACCAGGAGAAGTTTCTGGAGTTCTTTAAACTCTCACCCTTCCAACGCCTGATGAGCGGCAGAAACACCGCGCCGCTTGAAAACACGGCCACGGCGAAGGCCGTCGCCGGCAACGTGGACAATCTCTCAGAAGTCGTCTCTTCCCTCGACAAGCTGGCCCAGGGTGACTATGCCCTGCGTCTGCTGCTCGCTGCCAATACCGCCGCAGAGCTGCGCGCTGCGGCTCCTGCCGTCCATCGTCTGTTTGTGGACGCACGCGCCCCGATCATCGAGGAGACCTTCGGCAATCTGTCCGCTTTCTACGCGATGTTTCCTGGCAACCGGCAGTTCAACGTGTACCCGTTGTGGCTGCGCGAAGACCACCATGCACGCCTGTCGAGCATCTTCGCTCCGCATCTCGGTTATCCGCATTCAGACGACCTCGACGCCGAGTATCTGAACATCTTCGAGACCCGCACACGGACGCCTTACTTTCAGGATGCCTACGTCAACGGTGTACGGGTACAGCTCATCATCGGCCCGACCGGG
>JBEKET010000064.1:0-34369 GCA_050013695.1 Occallatibacter sp. | reverse complement strand
ATCGTTGCTGTAGCCGAACGAACCACATCGAGACCTTTGCAACGCGCAAGAGCAGGACGGCCTGCATTGACCTCGATCTATTCGAGGGATGTAACCAAGAAGGCTCGGTATTGATCGGGAGCGCTGTTGTAAACCGTTAAATGGGAAGGCCCCCGACTCTATACAGCGTGGATATGTACCGGAAAACGCGCCAGGTTCCGCGATCACCTTGACGGGAAGTCGCCATTTCGGACAAATGACTCCCGAGTTCGATAAGCGCATCATCGCCGAGGCGCTCATCGAGTGCTTGGATAGTAACGATAAGTCGGCATAGCGTGATTCATTGGCTTGGGGTGCGTGGTTTGGCGTGGGTTAGGCTGCGTACGAGTTTGCTTCAGTTAGGGATGCGGAATTCTGTCTCGACTTCCATGGGGTGGTGGGATATAAAGGAGGCGGGTCCATGAAGCAATTGGTTTTGTTTGCATGAGCGAGGTGGTTTGCCTTGCTACCTGCACTCGTGCCGATTGCTGGAGTAGTTCATTCTCCCCCTCGATCGGACCGGTCCACGATCCGATGTGAACCTTCCCTAAGGAGCCGACAAGATGAACCAGGAACAGATGCTCGCAGCGATGGGTGTTAGCCAACAGGACTTCACAGACTTCGTCATAAAATTTGAGCAGTTTCGCGATTCGCTGAACCCGGCGCAGCAGGCACTGCTGGACAGCGCACTGCCGTCGACCAGCGCGATCGCCGCGTCTTTTGGGCCGAATTGTACTGTGGCGGACGTGGAAATGCTGCTCCAAATTGCCCCGAGCAACAAGGTTACTTCCTACGTTTGCTGGATGGCGTGCCGCCCACAGAATTAGGCGTTCTCTTTCATGTCAAAGAACAATGGCGGCCTGCGCAAGTTGCCCGGATCGCAACGAACGCTGACAGCCGAAGAGACGATTGCGCGCGCGGGGCCGGTGGCTAAAGCGCTGGGTGTTACGCGCCTGACGGACATCACCGGGTTGGATCGGGTGGGAATTCCGACGTGGAGCGCAATCGTGCCCAAATCGGACGACCAGCTCTCTGTCTACAACGGCAAAGGGCTGCGGGGAATCGACGCCAAAGCCGGCGCTCTGATGGAAGCAATTGAAAGGCAGACAGCGCTGCGTGCGCAGTTGCCGTTCATTGTGGGCAGCTATGAAGAGCTTCGGCGAACCTACCAAGTCGTCAATCCAAGGGAATTGAAGGAGACTCTATCCTCGGATTACGAAGAAACGCGCGCTTACGCATGGGTTGAAGGCGAGGATCTGCTTTCGGGTCAGAGGGTGCTGGTGCCGGCATCGTTTGCCGGATATCTCTGGAAGCATCTGCCGGGCACTCCGAGTTTTGCCTACTCGTCAAGTAATGGTATTGCGGCGGGGAATATGCGCGAGGAAGCGATCTGCCAGGCGCTTTGCGAGCTGATTGAAAGGGACGCGTGGACGCTGGCTGAACTCAAGGGGCATTTGCTGCCATGGGCGCGGCACAAGATGGCCAGTCCTGGCACGGTTGATGGTGCGGTGGATGATTTTGAGATTGTGCCCAGCCTGGAACTTGAGGGTGACGAGGCGGTTGAGCTTTTCCGGCAGGCGGGGCTTTCTCCGGTGTTGCACGATATCACTTCTGACCTGGGCATTCCGACGGTGTACGCGGCGGTTGCGGACGAGACGATTCCGGGGCAGCTCAAGGTTCATTGCGGGTTGGGCACGCATCCGGACGCGAGGGTGGCGGCGCGACGCGCACTGACTGAAGCGGCGCAATCGCGGTGTGTCGATATACAGGGGATTCGGGAGGACATTGATCCGGCGGAACGGGGAACGGCGGGGGTCAATCTTCATGCGCGACGGGTGAGGGATTTCAATCGTGGGCAATGGCAGCTTGGTCACTCGAAGGTGAGCAGGCGGCTTGAGGATCTGCCTTCAGTTACGAACGCCGATATTGGAGAGGACTTGGAGCACATTCTTTCGCGCATGCGAGCCTGCGGGATTGGCCAGGTGATTGTCGTCGATTTCACGCCGCCGGGTGCGCCGTATGCGGTGGTACGGGCGATTGTGCCGGCGCTGGAAGCATGGTCGGTGAACAAGGGGCCACTCGGGCGCCGCGCACTTGAACACTGGCGGGCGCATGTCTGAGATTGTGGTGTTTCTTGGACCGAGCTTGCCGGTCGAGAAGGCGCGGGCGGTGCTGGACGCAGTGTACCTGCCACCGATCAAGCGCGGGGACCTGGCCGAGCTGGGCGAGGAGATTCGCTGCATTGGAATTGTGGATGGCGAGTTTTATCAGAGCCTGGCGGTTTCACCGAAGGAGATATTGCCGTTGATGGAACGCGGGATCGCGGTGTATGGCGCGTCGAGCATGGGAGCGTTGCGCGCGGTGGAGCTGGAGCCTTACGGGATGATTGGGGTGGGGCGGGTTTTTGAGGCTTACCGCGATGGGATTGTGGATGCCGAGGACGAGGTGGCGCTGGTGTATGACCCGGAAAGCTATGAGTCGCTGTCGGACCCGCTGATCAACATTCGATTTGCGCTTGAGGACGCGGTGCGGAGTGGGGTAATTAGCGGCGGGCGGGCGCGCGAGGTTTTGGAGACGGTGAGGAAGAGCTGGTTTCCGATGCGGTCGTACGCTGATGTTGCCGGATTGTGCCCGGAGATTGCGGGAATGATTTTGGATGGGCCTCCGAATCAGAAGGCGGAAGATGTGGTGGTGATGTTGCGGAAGATGGGGGCGGCGGCCGGCTGAGGGTGGGTTTCGTTTTTGGCGGGCGAAGGACGCTTTGCAGGGGCTGAAGCCCAGGTTATCTTATGGGCTTTTTCGGTATGACTGAAGTCATACCTTTTCGCACATCTACGTCGGAGGGAGTCTTTCAGCAGGCTACGGCTCGACGACTTCAAGGTGGTGCTTTTCCGGTACGGGGGAGAAGTCGATGCGGAGGACGGTGATGTCGTCTTGCTGGCCGAAGGCACGCGCGGCGTCAGCAATTTGCGCGGCGGTCTGCTGGCTGATGGCGGCGGTGCGCTCAAAGCCAAACAGCTCATCATTCGCATTCTGAGCTTCAGCGATGCCATCGGAAAGCAGGGTTAGGGTGTCTCCGGGAGCGAGTTCGTGGTTAGTTTCGACGTAATCGCTTGCCAGCCAGACACCGAGCGGCAACCCCGAATCGATTTCCATTTCGCGGCCGTTCAAATAGGGCGGCAGGTGGCCGGCGTTGGCCATGCAGGTATGGCCATTGAGAGAAATCCGCAGCACCAGGCAGGTGGCCATGCGGGCCGCATCCGGATCGATGAGTTCCTGGTTGAGGAAGGAAAGGATTTGGGCGGGAGACAAATGTTGCCTGGCGAGCGAGCGCAGAGCTCCGACAACGAGAGTGCCGAACATGGCGGCGTTGAGGCCTTTGCCGCTTACGTCGCCGATGGCGATGAGCGCGGAACCATCCGGGGCGGAAAAGACCTGGTAGAAATCGCCGCCGACCTCGCTGGCAGCGTAGTAGGCGGCATCGAAGCGGAGATGTGGAGTGGGCGCCAGCGCGGCAGGAACCAGGTGCGATTGCACCTGGCGCGCCGACTGCAACTCCGTGGTCATACGCTGTTCCTCACGCGCTGAACGGGCGAATCGCAGCACCAGAACCACGGCGACCGCCAGATACGACAGCAGCGAGAAGAACTGATCCCCGGTCACCATAAAGGCCGCGCTGTGATAGAGGGTGAAGGATTCGGAGTGCGCATTAGCCACCCGGAGAATTCCCAGGAAGACAAGCGCTCCGCGCAGGCTGTTAATGACTCCGTCCACGTTGTAGAGCAGAAACGGCACGAGGAAGATCTGCGCGTCGCGATTACCTCGGAAGGCGAGACGCATCAGGTGGATGAAGATCAGGAGTCCCAGCGTCAGATGAACCACGCTGAAAGCCAGATAGCTTCCGGCTATGGGCATGGCACCCATCATGACGAGCAGAACGCCGATGGGGAGCAGCGCTACGAGGGCCAGGCCAATGTTCAGTTTCCAATCGTCGCGGGAGCCCACGAACCGCCAGATGAACATCAGCCAGAACGCGAGCCCGAACGACTGGATGATTACGATAACGAGCACTGATACAGGCAGGGGCCAGTGCTGCGCCTGGCGAAGCAAATCCACGGCCAATTCCAGAGGACCGCTGAGCAGCCACAATGTTCCCCACAGATACTCTTTGGCGCGGTAGCCAACCAGAAAAAGCGCAAAGCTCAACAGGGCCGTGACCATTGCGATGATTACCGGCAAGGTAGACGGCAACTTCAGAATCGCGAATCGGTCGACTGCGAGCGAGTCAAGGTCTTGAATCGCATTCCGGCTTCCGACCAGGGGCAGCACCGCCAAGCCAGCGGTGGAGGAAGAAGCGTAAAGGCTGGACTCCCACACACGGATCGCCAACTCGGTGCTCCGGGGCCCTGAGCCATGAGGGAGCGAGATACTGACGGGAAGTGGAAAGCGAATGCGCAACTCCGGCGCGGGATGCATCTGGCCAACCGTAGCCACCAGTTGCCCGTCAACGAAAACCTCTGCCGAAAAGGCAGGAGGGTAGAGCAGGAGAGCCAATGGCGTGTCTGTTGCCGGGAGCTGGAGCCTGATCCGATACCAAGCGTATCCGGAATAGCCCTTGTATCCCTGCTGCGCCCAGCTCTTATCGAGGTCGAGAAGCGACCAGTGTGAATCGTCGAAGCCTGGAAGCGCCCACTGCGGATTGTCCCCGGTATGAAATCGCCAGGATTGATGGATCTCGGAATAGCCGGAGGTCCAGTGGGCAAGGTCGGCCTCTTGCGAATGGACGGCTTGAAGTGCACACAGCCCCGAAAACAAAAGAATGAGAAGCCAGTGAATTCGAATCGGCAAATGTCGGGAGATGATGTTGGTTTGCGGAACCGGCGGGTTCGGCTTCGTCGGTGGCACTCCTCTGTCGGCCAGAGCGGTATCTGAGCAGGGCCAACGCGCGATCGTCAGGAGGTTTTGCCGGTTTCCGTTCATAAGTGCAGGGAGTGAGGCACTCTGCCGCCGGGGACCCAAAAGCATCAGCGGGAGAGTGCAGGTAGTATAAACGCACCGCGAAGTGGACGCTTGCGGTTTGCGGGGCTCCCGCGATCGTGCGCTGTTTCTTGGGCTTCTTATGGGACGCCGAAGGGAGCAGATGCGGGTCCACTTGGGCTCACCACCCCCGAACTGGAATCCAAAGAGCTAGAGCAAATGCAAGGGCAAAAGCAAATGCAAGGGCAAAAGCAAATGCAGGTCCTTCGACTCACCACCCCCGAACTGAAAAGCGTTCGGGGCCCCGTTCGCTCAGGATGACCGCCTCTTAAGGGTTTAGCGGAGGAAGGTCGATCCATAAAGGCAAGGTCAAATGCAAAGGCACAGGCAAGGGCAAATGGAAAGACAATAGCAAATGCAGGTTCTTTGACTCTTGATGCGGAAATATTTTGTTGACAAAAAATCTTATACCTGTTTACTCTATGCCTGTAGCAACAAGGCCTATGACAGACTCCACTGCTCGCGATCTATTTCCCGGCGCACTTGAGATGATGATTCTCGAGTCGCTACGGCGCCAGCCGGCGCATGGATATGCGCTGGTGCAGCATATTCAGCAGCGATCGAAGAACCTGCTTCAGGTTGAAGAGGGGTCGCTTTATCCGGCGCTTCAGCGGTTGCTCAAGGCAAAGCTGGTCAAGGCCGAGTGGGGTGTGTCGACAACCAATCGCCGGGTGAGGACCTACCACATCACGGCTTCAGGTCTGCGGCGGCTGGAGGAGCAGATTTCAAGCTTTGAACGCATGTTTGAGGGCATTGCACTGGTCCTCAATCCAGGGAAGTCCGGAATGAACTAGGAGGAAACTCCGATGGACTGGATACCGAGCATTTTTCGTCGCAGGAAACTCTACGACGATCTCTCCGACGAAATCCGGCTGCATATTGAAGAGCGCGCGGAACAGTTGATGCGCGAAGGGATGGGCGCGGAGGAAGCTCGACGGCAGGCGAAGATCGCATTCGGAAACCAGTCGGTGGTTGAGGAGCGCAGCCGCGAAGTGTGGCAATGGCCGACGGTTGAGTCGATGTGGGGCGATGTGCGATTTGGCTGGCGGCAACTGCGCCGGTCTCCGGGATTCACGTTTGCGGCGATTGCGACACTGGCGCTGGCGATCGGCGCGAATGCCGTGGTGTTCAGCGTGATGAATGCGTTCATCCTGCGGCCATTGAATGTGCCGCGGGCGAATAGCCTGTATGCGCTGCAACATGGAGACCAGGCCACGGGAAACGAGTCGTATCCCAACTATGTGGATATTCGCGATCGCAACCACAGCTTCGAGAGCCTGGTGGCGTATAACGTTTCCGCGGCGGGCCTGGATACGGGTGGGAACCCTGCGAGTGTGTGGATTGAGGAAGCCAGCGGAAACTACTTTGACGGGCTGGGCGTTCAACCATTTCTCGGTCATTTCTTCCACGCAAGCGATGAGCATGGGGCCAACAGCGCTCCGTATATTGTGCTGACGTACGCGTATTGGCATGCGCATTTCGAGGACGATCGCGGCGTGGTGGGCCGTCAAGTGCGGGTCAATGGGCATCCCTTCACGATCATTGGCGTCGCTCCGCCGGAGTTCCACGGGACACTGTTGTTTTTCAATCCTGATTTTTTTGTGCCGCTGGTGGAGAACCCACTGCTGACGGGGGACGACCTGAGCGCGCGCGGGAGCGGCGGGATCTTTGAGACGATGGGCCATCTCAAGCCGGGAGTGACCGAGGCGCAGGCGGTTGCCGATTTGAACTTGATCGGGGCGGATCTCCAAAGGGCTTATCCGAAAGACGTGAGCAAGATGACGTTTGTGCTGCGGCGTCCGAGCTTGTATGGGGATTTTCTTGGGCGGCCGGTGCGGGCATTTCTGGCGGGGTTGATGCTGCTGACGGGGCTGATTCTGCTGGCCGCGTGCGCGAACCTGGGAAGCCTGTTTGCGGCGCGGGCGGCGGACCGTTCGAGGGAAGTGGCGTTGCGGCTGGCGCTGGGATCGAGCCGCAAGCGCATTCTGCGCGGATTGTTTACGGAAGCGATCATGATTTCGCTGGCGGGGGGCGTGATCGGGTTATTGGGCAGCGTGGTGCTGCTGCGCGCACTGAGCAGGTGGGAGCCATTTCCCGGTTTTGCCCCCATCCACCTGGCGGTTGATCCGGACGCGAAGGTGTATGCGGTTGCCGTGCTGCTGGCGCTGGTGAGCGGATTGCTTTTTGGCGCGGTGCCGGTGAGGCAGGTGCTGGGGACGAATCCATACGAAGTGGTCAAGGCGGGAACGGGGCGAATGGCAGGGAGGCGAGTGGGGGCGCGCGATGTGCTGCTGGTGGCGCAGATTGCTATTTGCGCGGTGCTGGTGACATCGTCGCTGGTGGCGATCAGGGGGCTGGTGCGCTCGCTGCATGCGCCTTTCGGCTTCGATGTGGAGAACACCATGCTGGCATCGACGGATCTGTGGATGGCCGGATACGCCGGAGATCGCGTTGCCGCGATGCAGAAGCGAATGATCGAGACGCTTGAGGCGCTGCCTGGCGTGGAGGCCGTGGGATTGACCGACACGCTGCCTTTGAGCACTGGAGCGGGCGACCAGATTGTCTTCAGTGAGAGTACGTCGGATCTGCGGCCGACCAACGCCGCAGCCCATGCCGTGATTTTTAATATCTCTCCGGATTATTTCCGCGCGGCCGGCACAGCGATGCTGTCGGGGAGAACATTTACGTGGCGGGATGACAAGACAACTCCGCGCGTGGCGGTGGTGAATCGGGAGTTTGCGAAGAAGCTGTTTGGCGAAGCGGGCAATGCGATCGGACGGATGTACAAGTTGCGAGATGGAACGAGGGTGGAAGTGGTGGGGATTGCGGAAGACGGGAAATATAACAGTCTCACAGAAGATCCCGCACCGGCGATGTTTCTTCCCATCCTGCAATCGCCGTCGAGTTCGACTCAACTGTTGGTGCGCGCACGCAAAGGTGGAAACAGCGCTCCGCAACTCATGGGGACAGCGATGCGGAATGCATTGCGCCAACTGGACGCGGGGATGCCGGTGGACATTGAAACGCGGGACAAGCCGATGGAGGTGCTTATGTTTGGGCCGCGCATGGCGACGGTATCGCTGGGTGTGCTGGGGTTCATGGGAGCAATGCTTTCGATCACCGGGATCTTTGGGATGGCGGCGTATTCGGTGAGCAAGCGGCTGCGGGAGTTGGGGATTCGAGTGGCGCTGGGGGCGAAGCGGACGGAAGTGCTGCGGGCGGCGCTGGGACGGCCGTTGAGACTGCTGGCGGTGGGGTCGGTGGCGGGATTGATCTTGGGAGTACTGGCCAGCCGGGTGTTGGCGTTTATTGTGTACCAGGCTACGCCGCGCGATCCGCTGGTGCTGGCGGGGGTGGTTGTGGCGATGGTAGTGCTGGGGCTGGTGGCTACGTGGATTCCGGCGCAACGCGCGCTTGCGGTTGAGCCGATGATATTGCTGCGGGAGGATTGAGGCATTTCGTTTCCCAACCCATGTTAAGCTGGCCTCAATCATGCCTGACGAATGGAAACCTCTCACGGGACTCGAAGAGCTGTCTGCGGCGAACCAGCCGCAGGCCGGTCCGCCTCCATTCTCACAGACGCAAGCCGCGAAGACGCCGCAGCCTTCCGCCGCGGAAAACGCGGTTCCGTCCGTTGACGGCCACGCGGCTTTTGCGAGAGGCCTTTTGTACGGTACTGCCGTTGCGGTGGTGGGGCTCCCCGTGTATTACCTTTCGCTGTTCCTTTGTGGTCTCTATGTAGGATTCATCGCACTGCCGGTTGCATGGCTGGTGGGAAAAGCGATCAAAAAAGGATCACGCGGCGATGGATGTCTGCGATATCAAATTGCCGCTGTGCTGCTGACTTACATGGCAGTTTGCGTTCTTAGTATCCCGGTTGTCTGGAGCAGTTACATCTGGACATACAAGACTACTGAGATTCCCTGGGGATTGATCCTGTTCATGGGTACCTACGCGCCGCTGTTTCAGTTTCAGCGCGGATTCTTCGGAATTATTGCGGAGTTATCTCTCTTCGCGGCGCTTTACGTTGCCTACAGAATCACAGCTGACACGCGACGTGTGGCCCACACTTAGTGTGGATGTCAGGGTGGGATTCTCCGGGTTCCGCTTTCGAGCAATGGGTCAGGATAGGTCTCAGCGTCAGGTCTCTTGAAAGCTTCCGGGCCAGTATTTGTGCGGACACAAATTGGGGGGATGGGTATGCGCTTTGGTGGATGGGCGGGGGCTGTGTTGCTGGGGGTTGTGACGGCTGGAATCTTAGCTGGACGGGCTGGGGCGCAGCAGGAGTTGCAAACGCGAGTTGACCAGGTTTTTGCTGCGTACGACAAGCCCGATTCACCGGGGTGCGCTCTGGGCGTGATTCGGGATGGGGAGTTTATTTATCGCAAAGGGTATGGGATGGGGAGCCTGGAGCTGGGTGTGCCGCTGACTTCGTCTTCGGTGTCTTATATGGGGTCGGTGTCGAAGCAGTTTACGGCGGCGAGCGCGGTGCTGGCGGCGGAGCAGGGATATTTTTCGCTGGATGACGATGTAAGGAAGTACATTCCGGAGCTGCCGGATTATGGGCATGTGATTACGCTGCGCGAGATGCTGCACCACACGAGTGGGCTGCGCGATTTTTTGACGCTGCTGGCGTATGAGGGGCGCGATGGGTCGGACATTCATTCAGAGGCTGAGGTTGTGGACCTGATTGCACGGCAGAAGGGGCTGAATAATGTTCCGGGCGAGAAGTATATCTATAGCAACTCAAATTTTTATTTGATTGGCGTGGTGATTCACCGGGCGACGGGCAAGACGCTGGCCGAGTTTGCGGCGGAGAATATTTTCAAGCCGCTGGGGATGACGCACACGCGCTACTACGACGATCACACGCTGGTGGTGCCGGGGAGGGTGGCGGCTTATGCGCCGCGGAAGGGAGGCGGGTTTGAGGTCGACTGGTCTACCGCTTTCGACATTGTGGGCGCGGGAGGATTGACGAGCAGCGTGGACGACCTGCTGAAGTGGGATCGGAATTTTTATGACAACAAGCTCGGGAAGGGAACGCTGATCAAGGACCTGGAGGCGCGGGGCACGTTTAACAACGGCAAGGTGAACAGCTATGCGCTGGGGTTGGAGATTGGGCAGTATCGCGGGCTGCCGATTGTGGAGCACTCGGGGGCTCTTTATGGATACAGGACGGAGATATTGCAGTTTCCGGAGCAGCGGTTTACGGTGTCGGTGCTTTGCAACGTGGCGACTGCCCCAACCATTGGACTGGCGCAGAAGGTGGCGGAAGTTTATTTGAAGGACAAGTTGAAGGATGCGGCGCCGGATGCGGCGGTAATTCCGGGGGGACAGAGGTTTCCTGATCCGGGGCCGTTTGCGGGGAGGTATCTGGATCGGGAGAGACATTTTCTTTATGAATTCACGGCTGAGAAGGGAGAGCTGAGGGCGTGGGGTTCGCCGCTGCGGCGCGTGGGGGTGAACGAGTGGAGGGATCTGGGGACGGGGACGATTACGTTCAAGGACGAGGGTGGCGTGATGCATTCGTCGCTGGTGATGGACGGAGAGACGTTTTTTGCGGGCGAGCGGGTGAGGGAATCGCACTTGAGCGCGGCGGAGTTGGCGGCGTACGCGGGGAGGTACACGAGCACGGAGCTTGATGCTGTTTACAATGTTGCGGTTGCGGGCGGGAAGTTGATGCTGCGGATGAAGTGGGCGCCCACGGTGGAGCTGGAGGCTGTGGGGCCGGATGAGTTTGAGAGTGAGGAGATGGGAAATGTGGTGTTTCTGAGGGACGGGAGGGGGAAGGTTAGCGGGTTGAGTTTGTATTCGGTCAGGGCGCGGGGGGTGGGGTTTTCGAAGGTGAATTGAGAGGCAAAAAGACAAACGCAGGTCCTTCGACTCCCCTTCACTACGTTCCGGGTCGCTCAGGATGACAATCAATTTTTATCTTTTTAAAATCACAACGGATTTGCGAGCAAGAGTGCTGACGCGGTTCGGATCTGGCGGGTCAGAGTTGGGGGTCTTCGCGGTCGCGGTTGTACTCTTTTAGCTTGTTGTGGAGGGTTTTGAGGCTGATGGCGAGGATCTCAGCGGCGCGGGTTTTGTTTTGGCCGGTGGCTTCAAGAGTGCGCAGGATCAGCAGACGTTCAGCTTCGTCGACGGTGGTGCCGACGCGAACGGGGACGACGCTGTCATCAATTGCCTGAGCGGCGAGGAGCTGAGCTTTGCCGAAGCCTGGAGGTAGATGGCCAGCATCGAGGGGCGAGCCGTCGGGGCAGAGGATGACGGCGCGTTCGATGGTGTTGCGGAGCTCGCGGGCGTTGCCGGGCCAGTCGTAGGTGATCATGCGGACGATCATGGATGGACCGACGCCGGAGACGCGGCGGCCGTGCTTCTGATTCATCTCGACGAGCATGGCTTCAGCCATGGCGGGGACGTCTTCAAGATGCTCGCGCAGTGGCGGCATGACGATGTTGAAGACGCTGAGGCGGTAGAAGAGGTCGGCGCGGAGCTGGCCCTGGGCGACGGCCTGGGTGGGGTCGCGGTTGGTGGCGGCGAGCACGCGCACGTCCACTTCCTGCTCAGTGCGGGCGCCAAGGCGGCGGAGCTTGCGCTCTTCAAGCACGCGGAGGAGCTTGGACTGGGTGGCGACGGGCATGTCTCCGAGCTCGTCAAGCAACAGGGTGCCCCCTGAGGCCAGCTCGAAGCAGCCGGCGCGGCGCTCGAATGCACCGGTGAATGCTCCCTTTTCGTGGCCGAAGATTTCGCTTTCGATGAGGGTTTCAGGGATGGCGGCACAGTTGACGGCGACGAAGGGGCGGTTTTTGCGCGGGCTGAGGTCGTGGAGGGTGCGGGCGACGAGTTCCTTGCCGGTGCCGCTTTCGCCGGTGATGAGGACGGAGACGTTGGAGGGCGCGATCTGCTCGATGGTGGAGAAGATGTCGCGCATGACCTGGGAATTTCCGACCAGTGAGCCAAGGACGCCGGTTTCGCGGAGGCGGCGGCGGGCGACTTCAAGCTCGATCTGGGTTTCCTGCTGGCGGGTGGCGTTGGCCAGGATGGTGCGCAGGCGGGTGGAGTCGATGGGCTTCTGGAGGAAGTCGTATGCGCCCATCTTCATGGCGTCGACGGCGAGCTGGATGGAGCCCATAGCGGTGAGCACGATGACGGCTAGATTGGCCTTGAGGCCGGAGCCCTCCTCGGCGAGCTTGTTGAGCAGGCCGATGCCGTCGAGGCGGGGCATCTTCAGGTCGGTGACGACGATGTCGGGGTTCCAGACGAGGGCTTTTTCCCAGCCGTCGACGCCATCGGAGGCGGTTTCAGTGCTATATCCCCAGCCGGAAATGAGTTCGGCCAGGCCCATGAGGGCGTTGGGTTCGTCTTCGACGATGAGGACTTTGACGGCACTGGACATAGAGACGGCCTGCTTACCTTTGTACCATGCAGAGTCGGACGGGGAGGTGATGAGTGGAGACCCGCCCTACGCGCAGAGATAAGCGTGGAGCGAGTGGGGCGCACGGCATTCATTGTGATAGAACTGGAGCGAGTAAAGGCATGCCGCAGACGCACACGGACTCTCAACCGATTCTCACTTCAGTGGCCGCACACCTTTATGTGCGCGACCTCAAAGCAGCAACGGACTTCTTCACCGGGAAGCTTGGATTCAGCATTGATTTTGTTTATGGTGATCCGCCGTTCTACGGACAGGTGAGCCGCGACAACGCACGGCTCGCGCTGCGATCGACTGATGAGCCTGTCTTTGACGAAGGCGTCCGCGAACGGGAGGACGGTCTGCTCTCCGCATCGATCACGGTTGCGAAGGCTGACGAGATCAAGCAACTGTTCCTCACCTATCAGGCGGCGGAGGTGACCTTCGCACAACCGTTGAGAGACGAACCATGGGGAGCCAGGACGTTTATCGTGAAGGACCCAGACGGCAACCTGATTCTGTTTGCGGGGCCGGCTGATTAGAGTATTCCTCTTTTTGTTTTCGAGTCCAGCGAGTCAGCAAGTCAGCGGGAGCATGGGCTGGAACGAGGGCGCCTTTTCACATTCTGCTGATAGTTTCCCATACACCGCTGACGGCTCCTGCAGGAGACTTCTCATTCTGGTTTGGCGGCGAGCGAGACTACACCCGGGTCGGCGTAGAGACTGCGCATGGCTTCAGAGTGAGTGGCGGGCGTGTCAAGCGCGGACGTGGCCGGGGACATGATCAGGAACCAAGTCCAGGCGGGGTGGGCGGCGAATGCACCGGGCTGGGGAGGGTCGCCAGAGAGCTCAACGCCGACGGGTTTTCCGGCAGCGAATCGCACCAGAAAACCGTCTGCGCGAGAGTTCGGATTGGTCTCGTGCAGGGTGAGTTGGATGGCATCGGTGAAGAGATAGCCGGGGAAGAAGTCGCTGAAGGGTCCGGGGCCGCCGGGGATTGCGCTGGGTGCGTCAGCCTGCCACAGCCAGACCAGGTTTTGCAATCCATCGTGATTGACGAGGCGATCGAAGAGCCGGCGATAGAGCTCGGCGGAGCCGTGGATGCCCTTGCGGCCGGCCCACCAAAAACCCTTTCCGTTGGAGTCGGGATAGGGATTCCAGAGGACCGCAACGGCTTGCTGCTGAAGTGCGCGGAGAGTTGCGGCTGCCTCGTCCACCTGCGCGGTCCAGCGCGTGTTGAGGATGGTGCCGGGGGTGAGCAGATCGTTCCACTCGAAGTCAGTGAGCTGGCCGTGCGCGGTGGCGGGAGCGTCGTCCGTGGGACGATCGGGACGCCAACTGAGAGCGATGATGGAATGGGTGCTGAGGGCCTGGTGGGCGATGACTTTGCGCAATTGGGCCAGGTTGGAACCGGAGCCCAGGTCAGTGGCGTAGATGGCGGGTTGACGTTCTGTTGCATTGACGATGTGGTTGGTTGCCGCGAAGGGTGAGGCGGGATCGTTTTCTTGTCCGCTGAGAATGGCGTGGCCGGGGATAGCAGAAATGCGCGTGAGCAGGGCTGTGGCTTCCGCAGTCGGGTTGGGAGTGACGGCTGTGGGGGTGGGGCCGGAGTTTGTAGTGTTGCGGATGGCTGCCATAGGCCCGGCGAGGCGAGGGTCGTCGCGATTTAACGTGCGCGGGTCGTGAAACATGGCGATGACCTGGTCGGTCGGATTGGCGGAGCTGATGAATTCACTCCAGACCATGAAGTAGGTCCATCGCGGCTGGCGGTCGAGCACTTTGAGGCTGGGGAGTTTGCCGACCTCGGCGAGGGCGATTGGCTTGCCGGCGGCCAGCGCGAGGACGCTCTCATAAAACTCCTGCTTGAACTCGCCGTAGTTGTCGATGGTGACGACGTCGGCGTATTGCGAGCCGGGATAGTAGTCGGCGATGGGAGGCCAGCCGGGGTTGGGTGCATTGACATTCCAGACCCAGACCAGGTTGTCGAGATGATGGACGTTTACGAAGCGGTCGTAGATCTGGCGGTAGAGCGCGGCGGAGCCGTCTTTGCCGGGGCGTCCTCCCCACCAGAACCAGCCTCCATTCATCTCGTGGTAGGCGCGGAAGAGGACAGGGATGCGGGCTTCGCGCAGCTGGCGCAGGTAGCCGGCGACGACATCGACCTGTGCGCACCAGCGGTTGTAGAGCGGAGTGCCGGGGGTAAGGAGCTGCTGCCATTCGTAGTCGGTCAGGTGTCCCTGGACGCTTTCATGGAAGGAGACTGGCTCGTCGTCTGTGGGGCGGACCTCGTGCCAGGTGAGGGCGATGACGGAGCCGTTGCGATACTGGCGCTTGACCTCTTCAATCATGGCGGGACGGGAGAGCACGGAGTCTTTGTCATCGCCGGCGGAGAACCCGAAGTCTTCTCCAAAGAGGCCGGGATATTTGGCGGTGAGGTCATAGGTGAGGTCGGTCCAGCGGGAGCCGTCGTTGGGGTAATTGTGCTGGCCGGTAATTGTGGCCTGGCCGGAGATGGAATCGAGATAGGCGAGCAGGGCGCGGGCTTCGGGGGTGGCGTGGGGATTCACAGGCTGGGGCGAGTCCTGCGCAAAGATGCTCACGGCATGCGCCGCAAAAAGAATGGGGGCGGCAAAGAGAAGGACGGCGATCGGGATTCTTCGCATGGTTTTCGGACGCATCGGGAAGGCTCTGACTTTCGCGGTGCGAATTATAGCTGATATCGATACCACTCGAACGTGACGGAGGGGTTGTTCGAGATTCAACGTTCTATTGCGGGGGAGCGTGGCCGATGAATTTGTCGGCCCACTGGATGAAGTACTTCATGTTGGGGGCGTCGGTGTGGCCGCCGTCGTGTTGACGCCAGGCAAGCTGGCCGTCAAGATGGCCTTCATTAACGGGAGGCATTTTGGCGGTGTGATAGTCGCCTGGTATGTCGAGGGTTTTGGCGCCGAGCAGGGCAAAGACGCGGTTGGCGTCGATGGTAGCCATGAAGCTGCCCTGGTGATCGAGCCAGTGGGCGTCTCCCTTCTCAGGAACGCCGTAGCTGATGAAGGTGAGGCGCGGGGCGCAGAGGGCGATGAGTTCGTTGGAGTCGACGGGGATGTCTCCGGGATTCATGCTGCCGAAGGAGGCTTCAGATGCGCCGTACTTGATGAAGTTGCCTGCCATCCAGTAATACTCTCCGCCGGTGAGGCTTTCGACGGCTTCGCCGTAGTTGCGGCGGAGGAGCGTGGCGCCGCCTTTGCCGGATGATCCGACGAGCACCATGGCGAAACGCTGATCGAAGGCCATGGTGACGAGGGCAGCTTTGCCGTAGCGGGAGACGCCTTCAATGCCGATGTGTTTTGCATCGACGGCGGGATCGGTTGAAAGATAGTCGAATGCGCGGCCCGCGCCCCAGCCCCAGGCACGGAGCGCTCCCCAGTCTTCAGGCTTGCGCGGCTGGCCTTTGTTGACCAGGCCGATGATGCCGCGGGTGAGGCCGGCGCCGTCGTCTGCCTGGACGCTGGCGGGATCGAGGAGCGCGAATCCCCAGCCGGCGGCGATGAGTTCCCAGGTATTGGGCGGGTCGCCGTCGGCGTTGAGTTGCGGAGGCTGAAAGGGGGTTTGCCGGACAGGTTCCCAGGCGGGGTATTTGGAGAGGACATCTTTCAGCGAGGGGTCTTGCTGGATGAGCGCGGCTTTCCATGCGGCATTGATGCGGTCGAGGTCAGATCCCGCGGGTTCCTTTGGATTGGGAAAGCCGGCGCGGCCGAACATGATGAGCAGCGGGACGGGGCCGGTGGCATTTTCAGGCGTGACGACGGTCATGTGGATCTTGACGCTGATGGCGGGATAGGAAGAGTTGTCGACTTCACCGATCAGGTCTTTGGCGAGGACGCGATTGAAGCCGATCATCTCGTGATCGACGGCAGTGACGGTCCACTTCACGCTGGGTACATCTTTGGGGACGCTGCCGTAGACATACTTCTCGTAGCCCTCGACGATTTCAGGGCGGCGCTGGTCCCACCACATCTGCGGAGTGGTGACGGGCTGGCCGTTGTTGAGCTTGAGCGGATCGGGGATATTGGGGTAGGGATTGGCTTTGGATTCGTCGTAGTTGGCGTGGTTGGGGGCTTTTTCATTTCCGCTGGGACCGGGGCGCAGGGCCTTGATGCCGAGCTGATCCATCATGTTCTGGTGGTCCTGGTCAGCGGTGAAAGTGACCGGAGGGGGCGCGGCGGGTGGGCTTTGAGCGATGGAGAGGGACGCGCAAACAGAAACAAGCGAAACGGCAAGGGACTTCAGGATTAACTGCACAGGGACCTCCGGAGATGCCAATCTTTTTCGCGTATAAAAGCGATTTACTCTGGGCGACCATGATAAACCTTATGCCATGAACTTTGCATTGAAGATCCGCGCGGTTGCAGTGGTGGTATTGGGTCTGGCTTGCGTTGGGGTGCGCGCAAATGCGCAAACGAAGCCGGGAGTGTGGGTTGCAAGCTGGGGTGCTTCGCAGCAGGTTCCCGAGCCGGCGAACGCGATGGCGGCGGACGATCTGCGGGATGCGACGGTGCGGCAGGTTTTTCATTTATCGGTGGGCGGGACGGCGCTGCGCGTTCATTTGTCGAATGCGTTTGGGACGGAGGCGCTGCATTTTTCTTCGGTGCATGTGGCACGGCCGGTGGCGGCTGCTTCGGCGGCGATTGATCCGGCGACCGATAGGGCGTTGACGTTTGCAGGGAGCGGTGAGGTGACGGTGCCGCCGGGAGCGGAGTTTGTGTCGGATGCGCTGGAGGGGCCGGTGGGCGCGCTTTCCGATGTGTCTGTGACGTTTCATCTGGATGCTGCGCCGGCGAGGCAGACGGGGCATCCGGGGTCGAGGGCGACTTCGTACTTTGTGCATGGAGATCTGGTGGCGGCGCCGGATTTGCCGGACGCGAAGCACGTGGATCACTGGTACCAGGTGTCGGGGATCGATGTGCTGGCTGGGGCTGGGGCGGCTTCGATTGTGGCGCTGGGGGATTCGATCACGGATGGGCACGGGGCGACTACCAACGGAAACGATCGGTGGACGGATGTGCTGGCGGCGCGGCTGCAGGGGTCGAAGCATACGCGGGGCATCGGCGTTTCAAACCAGGGGATTGGCGGGAACCATCTGCTGACCGATGGACTGGGACCGAACGTACTGGCGCGCTTTGATCGCGATGTGCTGGCTCCGGCGGGAGTGCGGTGGGCGATTGTGTTTGAGGGAGTGAATGACGTGGGAGGATTGGCGCGGCTTGGCGAGGTATCGCCGGCGGAGCATGCTGCGCTGGTGAAGCGCGTGCTGGCGGCGTATGAACAGATAATCTTGCGTGCGCATGCACATGGACTGCGCGTGATTGGCGCGACGATTACGCCGTACGTGGGTTCGGAGTATTACCATCCGGGGCCGCTGAGTGAGGCTGACCGGTTGGCGGTGAATGCTTGGATTCGCGCGGCGGGGCATTTTGACGCAGTGGTGGATTTTGATGGCGTGGTGCGGGACCCGGAGCATCCGGACCGGTTGCTGCCGGCGTTTGATTGCGGGGATCATTTGCATCCTTCGCCGGCGGGATATAGGGCGATGGGGGAGGGGGTGGAGTTGGGGATGTTTGGGAAGGGAGGGAGTTAGGGACTTAGGGACTGATGGACTTAGGGACTTAGGGTGTAAGGCGGACCCGAAATGCAGGTCCTTCGACTCACCACCCCCAACCTCCACCCCAAAGAGCAAAGACCGCTCTTCGGGGACCCCGGAAACTGAAAAGCGTTTGGGGCCCCGTTCGCTCAGGATGACCGCCTCTCGGGGGGGTGGCTCCGAGCGCAGAGATACAAGGATGACCGCCTCTATCTGGTCATTAACTGTGGTGCGGGACACTAACTTTAGCGCCGTACATTAACTGGGGTGCGGGACACTAACTGGATTTTTCGGTTAGTTCGGCCCAGCGGGCGTAGAGGGCGTCGTTTTCGTGCTGGGCGAGATCTAGTTCCTTCAGGGCTTCCTGGAGCGCGACGGAGTTGGTGGCTACGTCGGGGTGTTCGACGCGGTCGCGGGCGGCGGAGAGACGGGCGTCGGATACTTCTACGCGATGCTCGATGGCGGCGAACTCGCGGGCTTCCAGATAGGACAGTTTCTTCTTTGATGAGTTGGCCTTCGAGGCGGAGCTAGCGTTGTTCGCGGAGTTAGCGGCGGTTGGTTGCGGTGCGCCTGAGCCGTCGGAGCGGCGTGCGGATTTGTCCATTTTGATGCCGTCCTGCTCGATGTCGTCCTGTTCGACGAGCCAGTCTTCCCACTGGGCGTAGTCGGCGAATTGGCCGGTGTGACCGCGGCCGTCGAGGCCAAGGACGATGGAGGCGACGCGGTTGAGCAGATAGCGGTCGTGGGTGACGAGGACGAGCGCGCCGGGGAAGTCGAGGAGATTTTCTTCGAGGATTTCGAGGGTGGGGATGTCGAGGTCGTTGGTGGGCTCGTCGAGCAGAAGGACGTCGGCGGGTTCGAGCATGAGTTTGGCGATGAGCACGCGGGCTCTTTCACCGCCGGAGAGATTGCGGACGGGCTGGTTGAGCTGTTCGCCAGTGAAGAGGAAGCGCGCGGCCCAACTGGCGACGTGGACCGTGCGGCCCTGGTAGATGACGGCGTCGGATTCAGGAGCGAGGGCGCGGCGGAGGGTGAGGCTGTCGTCGAGTTCGCGCATCTGGCTGAAGTAGACGAGGCGCAGGGATTCGGCGCGGCGGATGGAGCCGGCGGAGGGCTCGATTTCGCCGCGGAGCAGGCGGAGGAGGGTGGTTTTGCCGCTTCCGTTGGGGCCGACGAGGCCGACTTTCATGCCGGCTTTGAGGATGAAGTTGAGGCCCGAGAATAGAGTGCGGGGGGCGGAATCGGTGGTGGTAGCGGAGTTAGCGTCGTTAGCGGAGTTAGCGGGGCCAGTTTCGCTTGCGGGGACGTCGCAGGAGACTTCATTGAATTCGACCAGGCGCTTGGTTTTGCGCTGGCTGGCTTCGAAGTCGATGCCGGCGGAGTTGACGGTGGTGCGGGCGTCCATGGCCTTGAGCTGGCCGATCATTTCGTTGGCGGTGTCGATGCGGGCCTTGGATTTGGTGGTGCGGGCTTTGGGGCCGCGGCGGAGCCATTCGATTTCAGTGCGGACCTGGTTGCGGAGGCTTTCCTGCTGGCGGCTTTGCGATTCGAGATAAGCCTGTTTTTCTTCGAGGAAGCGGCTGAAGGTTCCCTTGACGCGGAAGAGGCCGTCGGCGAAGACACGATTGAGCTCGACGATCTGGCTGGATGTGGATTCAAGAAAGTAGCGGTCGTGGCTGACGGTGACGGCGGCGAAGTTGGAGGCGCGGAGGAGTTCTTCAAGCCATTCGATGCCGGCGAGGTCGAGGTGGTTGGTGGGCTCGTCGAGGAGCATGACTTCAGGCTCGATGACCATGGCTTCAGTGATGGCGAGGCGCTTGCGCCAGCCGCCGGAGAGCGAGGCTGCTTCAGCATTGAGGTCGACGAAGCCAGCGCGGCCGGTTAGCTCGCGGAGGCGGCCTTCGCGTTCCGATTCGTTGACATGGGCGGCGGCGAGAGACTCTTCGAGGACCTGGCGGATGGTGAGGCCGGGGGCGAAGCGCGAGTCCTGAGGGACGTAGGCGGCACGGGCGCGCTTGCGGACGGCGAGTTCACCGGAGTCAGGCTCGACCTGGCCGGCGAGGATGGCCAGCAGGGTAGATTTGCCGGCGCCGTTGGGCCCGATGAGGCCGATGCGGTCGCCGTCTTCAACGGTGAGAGAGATGTTGCGAAACAGGGGAGTTGCTCCAAACTGTTTGGTTACGGACTGGGCATTGAGAATCGGAGGCATCTCTTCAAGAGTACTGTGTTGTGCGGCCGCAGTCTCGATGGAACGGGAACCTTGGAGTGTCGAGATTTCAGCGGAACCATCCCTCAGGGGCTAAAGCCCGGCTTCTTTTTGGCTGTTTACGGCACGACTGAACAACTGAAGTCGTGCCCTTTCAAAGCTGGGCGGAATCAAAGCTGAGCAGATTTAGAGCAATACCGGAGATTGGCGTTCGAGTGGCTTGGGCAGGCTGGGGTGCGGAGCCGGGATCGTACCCCAAAAGACGTATCGCCGAAACCGACCGCCAGGCTCGAATATGATCAAAGAGGAAGGAGTAGTTTTTGACAACGATAACGCTCTACAAGCCCAACGGAGATCCGATCACGTACATGGAACCGACCAATGTGAACGTGGAGAACGGCACATTGACGTTTTACTGGACGAAAGAGATCTCGGGAAAGCTGCAGAAGATCATTACCAACCTGCCTTTCCTCATTCAGCACGACATCATAGGCGCTTGACGAGGAAGAACGCGGGTGTTTCCGGTCACGTAAATACGCGCCTACTTATCAATCGATGCAACGATTGAATTCCGGTGGAACCCGAGTTTCTTCCACCTGCATCCGGTCAAGTCGCCTGCGCTCCTGCCTGGTTCTTAGCTAAGACACTGTTTGTTTTGTTGCCAACCGAGTCTCTCGAACCCTGGAAGCCTCCCGAATGCCGGGAGGCTTCTTTGCGTGTGGAAGAGGCATTAGACTGGAACCATGTTGGAGTATGAGATTTCTCCTCTTGAGGCCTCGGCGCTTTTGAGCGAGGGCACGGCAAGGCTGATCGATGTGCGGGAGCCGTGGGAGTTTATGACGGCGCACATCGAGAAAAGCGTGTTGATGCCGGTGGGCGAAGTGGCGGCGCGAGCGCACCAGGAGCTTGATCCGGACGAGCGGGTTTTGGTGATGTGTCACCACGGGATCCGGTCAATGAACGTGACGGTGTGGCTGCGCAACCAGGGGTTTGAGCATGCGCAGAGCGTGAGGGGCGGGATCGATGCGTGGTCGGCTGAAGTAGACCAGGGCGTTCCGCGTTATTAGGGACTCCTGGCACGACTGGAGCGGATGGCGTTGCAAGGGGAGATACGGTTAGACTCATCACGTCAGGAGCGGCATCCATGTTGATTCGTGCGCGCGCGCCGTTGCGGCTTGGTTTCGCCGGTGGCGGCACAGACGTTGCGCCCTACTGCGATCTGTTCGGCGGCGCAGTGCTGAATGCGACGATCGACCTCTACGCCTATTGCACGATTGAGCCCTCGCAGGATGGCAGGATTCATTTCGTTGCTTCCGATATGGGCGAACGGGTGGGCTACGATCTCGGCCCTCAAGTGCCAACGGACGGGCTGCTCGCGCTGCATAGCGGCGTGTATAACCGCATAGTCGCGCAATATAACCAGGGAAAGCCGCTGGCGTTGACGGTGACAACGGCGTGCGATGCGCCACCGGGGTCGGGACTCGGCTCGTCATCCACGCTGGTTGTGGCCATGGTGCAGGCGTTTGGCGAGGTGCTGAGCCTGCCGCTTGGCGAATACGATATTGCTTCGCTGGCTTACCAGATTGAGCGCGGTGATCTTGGATTGCGCGGTGGACGCCAGGATCAGTACGCGGCGGCCTTTGGCGGCTTCAACTTCATGGAGTTCAACAGCAACGACCATGTGCTGGTGAATCCGCTGCGGGTGAAGGACTGGATTGTGTCAGAACTGGAGAGTTCGCTGATCCTGCTTTACACGGGCAAATCGCGCGATTCCGCAGCCATCATCGCTGAACAAACGCACAACGTGGAAAGCAATAACCATAAGGCGATCGAGGCCATGCACCAGACGAAGAGCGACGCCATCACGATGAAGGAGTGTTTGCTGCGCGGCGATATTCGCAAACTGGGGACGGCGATGGAGTCTGCCTGGCAGACCAAGAAGGAGATGGCAGGGAGCATCTCGAACGAGCGGATTGAACATTTCTATAGCGTGGCGAAAGCGGCCGGGGCCTATTGCGGCAAGGTCTCCGGGGCGGGCGGCGGCGGGTTCATGATGTTCCTGGTGGACATCAAGGATAAGTTGCGGGTGATTGATGCGCTTACGGCCACGCGCGAGGGAAGCGTGGTGGGCTGTCACTTCACGCACAACGGGGTTGAGTCGTGGAGGCTGCCGTGAGCCGCGGCGTTCAATCAGGGTTGGTGCGCTGACCATGGAAGCCATTGTTTTGGCGGGCGGCCGCGGCACGCGTCTTGCTTCAGTGATCGAGGGCATACCGAAGGTGCTTGCGCTGGTGGGCGAGCGGCCGTTTCTCGAACTACTGTTGCAGAGGCTCAGGCAGAAGGGCATGCAGCGGGTGATTCTGTCGGTCGGCTACATGGCGGGAAGCATCCGCGAGCGATTTGGCGACGAATTTGACGGGCTGGAACTGGTTTATTCAGCGGAAGAAGAGCCGCTGGGCACGGGAGGCGCGACGATGAAGGCGCTTAAGATGGCCTTGGCGGATTCCGTTCTTGTGATGAACGGCGACACATTCGTCGAGCTGGAATATGCGGAGATGCTTGGTCGCCATGTCGAGGCCGGAGTTTCGGCTTCGATTGCGGTGGCGCAGGTGCCCGATTGCACACGCTTTGGCCGCGTGATGATTGAGCAGGATCGCGTGGCAGGCTACACGGAGAAAGGCTATGCTGGTTCGGGGCTGATCAGCGTCGGCACCTATGTGATGAACCGGGATGTGTTCGTGCCGTATGACCTGCCCAATGTGTTTTCGCTCGAGACG
This sequence comes from Occallatibacter sp., assembly GCA_050013695.1. Taxonomy (GTDB): domain Bacteria; phylum Acidobacteriota; class Terriglobia; order Terriglobales; family Acidobacteriaceae; genus Telmatobacter. The sequence goes on along the minus strand of JBEKET010000064.1, from coordinate 11,280 downwards.
GATTTTTTTGTGCCGTACATCAAAGAGCTTCGGCCGGTTGCGTTTGTCACGTCGGGATATTTCATTGACATTGGAATCCCGGAGGACCTTGCTCGCGCGCAGATTGAGCTGCAAATGGGACGTTTGTGATCGCTGCGGGGCAGGTTGTTTGAATTGCGACGAGAGCCAATCCGCAGGGGCTAAAGCCCAACTTATTCTGTCGGCTTAATTGGCATGACTGAAGTCATGCCCTGATACAAGGCTTTTGAGGTTTGCCAGCTGATTGAGTTTTTCACCATGCTGTGAAGTCGTGCCTTTTCAAAGCTGAGCAAAACAGGGTGCTACGAGCGGTGCTAGTTGTTTCCTGCGCGGTGGCGGGAGCGCCTATACTTCTGTGTTGACTTGAAATCAGAATCTGGGAGCGCAACCATGTCTTTGTCCGCTGTTGAATTTGCACGCGAGAATCACCCTCGGTATCTGGAGGATTTGAAGGCGCTGTTGCGCATTCCTTCGGTGTCGACGCTGCCGGAACACAAGGGAGATTGCCGCCATGCGGCGGAAGTGCTGGCGGCGGAGCTGACGCGCATTGGCATGGAGCATGTGCGGCTGATTGAGACAGAGGGTCATCCGCTGGTGTATGCCGACTGGCTGAAAGCTGCGGGCAAGGCGACGGTGCTGATTTATGGACACTATGATGTGCAGCCGCCCGATCCGCTGGACGAGTGGCATTCGCCGCCATTCGAGCCGACGGAGCGGAATGGGAACCTGTATGCGCGCGGGGCAGTGGACGATAAAGGGCAGGTAGTGGCGCAGGTGAAGGCGCTGGAGAGCTTGCTGGCCGCAACTGGAAAGCTGCCGTTGAATGTGCGCGTGATCTTTGAGGGCGAGGAAGAAGTTGGCGGGGAGGGGATTGCGAGTTTTGTCGCGTCGAAGCCGCCGGAGTTGAAGGCGGATTTTGCGCTGGTGTCGGATACCGAGCTGTTTGCGCCGGGGTTGCCGACGTTGTGCGTGGGGCTGCGCGGCATGATCTATACCGAGCTTGAGGTGCGGGGCGCGAAGACGGATCTGCACTCCGGGATGTATGGGGGTGCGGCGCCGAATCCGTTCTTTGCGCTGGCTCAGATATTGGCGAAGCTGAAGGACGAGCATGGACACATTTTGATTCCAGGGTTTTATGACGACATTATTCCGCCGAGCGAAGAAGAGCTGGCGGCTTGGAGCAGCCTGCCGTTTGACGAGGAAGAATACCGGATCAAGGAAGTGGGCGCGCGGCAATTGGTGGGAGAAGAGGGATTCAGTGTGCTGGAGCGGACGTGGGCGCGGCCGACGCTGGATGTGCACGGGATTCCTGGTGGGTTTATTGGCGCGGGCGCGAAGACAGTGATTCCGGCCAAGGCGACGGCCAAGGTGTCGATGCGGCTGGTTCCGGGGATGACACCCACGAAGGCGTTTGCGCTTTACAAGAGCTATGTGGAGAAGATTGTGCCCAGGGGTGTGGATGCGGAGGTGCGGCTGATTCACTCGGGCGACCCTTGCCTGATCCCGGTGGACAATCCGTATATTCGCGCAGCTACGGAGGCCTTGCACGAGGTGTGGGGGAAGGACACGGTGTTCATCCGGTCGGGTGGGTCGATTCCGATTGTGGGCGACTTTGCGCGGCACCTTAACCTGCCCAGCGTGATGATGGGCTTTGGATTGCCGGACGATAATCTGCATGCACCTAACGAGAAATTCAACCTGAAGAATTTTGAGTTGGGGATTGAGTCGCTGATCCGGTTCCTGGAGATTGCAGGGCGGTAGCAATGCGATCCCAAGTCTCATGCGATCCCAGGTCTCAGGAGCGAGACATGGGTCACCCAATAATGCCAGGGGTAATCGCGATGCGGGTCTGCCGCATCAGAATTAGTGACGGGAACTGCCGGAAAGTGGACAGTGACCGCCGGTACCCTGGTGCTACGATTTTGGGATTTGGGACTTCGCCCAATGGGAGGGCCTCATGCTTTTTGCGCCTGGGCGAGATCGTCTCCTCTCTTACATTGCAGCTTGCGCCGGCGCGGTAATGATGACTCTTCTGGGTTGCACCTCGTGCAACTCGACTTACCCAAGTCCCGTTGCGAATGACTCGAATAACTACAATCTGTCGCCATCTTCGCGCACACTTTTTCCTGTTGCGGTCACTGAGACTCATGGCCAGGTGCTCACTGCGAAAGCCTTGGTAAGCGGCGGGGCGGCGGAACTTGAGGGTCAAGGGAGTTACCTGGTTCTCGATTTCGGCAAGGAGGTCGGGGGGATCGTCTCTTTGCAGTTCGGAGACGCAAGCGACGGGGCACAGCGGCTCGCAATGGCATTCAGCGAATCTTCGCTCTATATGGGGCTTGCCAGCGACTCGTCGAGTGGCGGAAGCGCGCCTGACGGATTCCTGACCGTGAATGTGAACCCCCATGGACAATACGTTGTGCCGACGGCTGAATTGCGTGGTGGGTTCCGCTATCTGACAATAGGGCTGACGACAGGCGGCATGGTGCAACTTAGCGGTGTCATCCTGCAGTTTACGGCCGCGCCGGCGCTCTCCGATCTGCGCGCCTACCAGGGTTCCTTTCAGTCCAGCGACGACCTGCTCAACCGCATCTGGTATGCCGGCGCTTATACAGTGCAGATGGACACGATCGATCCACAACAAGGGCGGGTGTGGCCGCCGCCCGCATCTGGCTGGCTGAACAACGGAGCCAGCGGCACGGGGTCAACGATCCTCAGCGACGGAGCAAAACGGGATCGCGTGGTGTGGCCGGGCGATCTGGGAATATCGGCGGTCACGGCCTATGTGTCCACGGGCGATACGCTCTCAGTGAAGAACGATCTGGAGACTCTGTTTGCTCATCAGGACGCGGCTGGTGGTCTGCCATATGACGGGCCGGAGGTAAACTCCGGAACGGTATCCGACACTTATCATCTTTGGACGCTGAACGCCGTTGTCGACTATTACGTGTATTCCGGCGATCGAGCCTGGCTGGATGTTTACTGGCCTCAAATCCAGCTCGCTATCCAGTTCTCAACGGCAAAGATAGACACGCAGGGATTGTTCTCGGTTAGCCTGCTCGGCGACTGGGGAAGACAGGCTCCGGGCGGCGAAGAGGTATCGGCTAACGCTCTGTTTTATCATGTGCTGCAAGGCGCAAGCTTCCTTGCGACAGTCGAGGGAGACTCGAACTCGGCGGCGTTGTACGCAGCACATGCATCGTCTGTTCGGACGTCGATCCAATCGCTTCTCTGGGACGGAGATGTTGGCATGTACAGGGACGTTCCCGGCAGTTCGCTTTACCCGCAGGATGGAAATGCCTTGGCGCTCTGGTTTGGGATTCCTTTGACAGCGGCGGAAAGCGAGCAGATATCGGCAAATCTGCGGAGCCGCTGGAATGATTTTGGCGCTGTGACCCCGGAGCGCCCCGGCTCAATCGCCACATTTCCAGGTTCGATGGAAGTGCTGGCGCACTTCGCAGCTGGAGAAGATACCAATGCGCTGGATCTGATCCGGCTTCAATGGGGATACATGCTTCGAAGCCCGCTAGGCACCGGCAGTACTTTCTGGGAGGGTTATCTTCAAGACGGCAGCTTCGATTACGGCGGAAGTTATATGAGTCTTGCCCACGGCTGGGCGACTGGTCCCACTGCGGCCCTCACGGAGTATGTGGCCGGGGTCGGCACGGAACTTTCGTCCTCGACGCAGTTTCATTTCATACCGCACCCTGGAGACCTGTCGTATGCCTCCGCAACAGTGCCGCTGCCGCAAGGGATGGTGGCGGTGACCTGGAGTCACATATCGGGAATCTTCTCCGGAAGTGTCAATGCGCCCGCCTCCATGATTGGGCGATACGGTGTGCCGATCGGCGCTGGAGCGGCCACGGTCCTGGTGGACGGAAGGAAAGTGTGGAGCACGTGCGGAGGGGTCTCGGATTCGAGTTTCGGCGCACTTTCGCGAGAGGGAAACTATCTCTACTTAAGCCGCGTAGCCGGATCGCACACCGTGGTTGCGGTTAGTATCTGCGGCGGGTAGCCAGGGTTGAACCTGATGGAAGGGAAGATAGAAATGGCAACCGCAGAGGCCTGGCCGGACGCTGCTGGATTTGTGCTGGCCGGCGGGCAGTCGAGCCGGATGGGCGAGGACAAGGCGCTGGTTCGGTTTGCGGGAAAGCTCCTTGTGGAGCGGGCTCTGGAGACTCTGCGCCCGGCTGGGCTGGAGGCTCGGATTGCCGGGGCGCGGTCGAGCCTTTCTGCGTCCGCAATGGCGGGATTTGCACCGGTGGTTGAGGATAAGACGCCGGGCAGTGGGCCGTTGGGCGGGATTTGTGAAGCCCTTGCCGCGACGACGGCGCAGTGGGCGGTTTTTCTGCCGGTTGATCTCCCGCTAATACCTGCAACGCTGATTGAGTATCTTCTGAATCACGCGCAGATCACGGGCAGGGCTGTCACACTGGTTTCGGTGAACGGGTTTGCGCAGAGTTTTCCGGTGGTGCTGGATCGGGCGGTGTTGCCGGCGCTGGAGAGGGAACTCGGAGCGGGACGCGGGGGATGCTTTGCCGGGTTCCAGGCCGCCAGCGAGCAACTGAATCAGGCCATGACGATTGTTGCTGTCGAGACAGTGGTGCAGGCGGGAAGGGTTGAGCATCCGGACGGCCTTCCTGCGGCGCGCTGGTTCTTCAACGTCAATCGGCCCGCGGATCTTCGCCGTGCGGAGACTTACGGGTGGGCTTTTATCGCGTAAGCTGAATTCAACGCGATGTCTGACGCCGCCTTCAATCCGGAGCTTGCCGAGACGCTGATTCCCGAGCTTGCCGAGACGCTTCCGGATACCCCTGATCCTGAGCGGCCGGAGATGGGGCCGGACACGCCGATGATTTCGTTCAGCCATGTCTCGATGTGGTTTGGGGAACGGAAGATTCTGGACAACGTGAGCTTCTCAGTGATGCGCGGGCAAACCCTTTGTATTCTGGGACGAAGCGGTGTAGGGAAGTCGGTGGCTCTGCGTATCCTGATGGGGTTTCTGAAGCCGCAGGTGGGTTCAATCTGCGTGGAAGGCGAGGAGATCAACGGGCTGAGCGAAGAAGGGATGCGCGCCATTCGCAAGCGGGTGACGATGGTGTTTCAGAACGGGGCGCTGTTTGACTCGTTAAGCGTGCGGGAGAACGTGGCATTTCCGTTGCGGGAACATGGTGGCCTGGACGAAGACCAGGTGCAGCAGATCGTGGATCGCTTGATCAAGATGGTGGGGGCCGAGGATGCGGCGGATGCGTATCCGTCGAGCCTGTCGACCGGGCGCAAGCGGGCAGTGGCTATTGCGCGGGCGCTGGCGGCGCAGCCCGAGGTGGTGCTTTACGACGAACCGACAACCATGGTTGACCCGATTATTGCGCGGCGGATGGGGGACCTGATCCAGCGCCTGCAGCGCCAGCTCGGCTTTACCAGCATTGTGGTGACGCACGATATGCGGTTCGCGGAACGGTTGGCGGATACGGTGCTTTTTCTGGATGAGGGGCGGGCGCGGTTCTTCGGTCCGCTACCGGACTTTATGGCGTCAACGGACCCGCATATTAGGCAGTTTCTAACGTTGGACGCGTACATATTACCTTCGGACTGAGATGTTTAGCATCTAGTAACCGACAATTCATAAGATTTCCCTTGCCATCGAAAGGCAGTTCAGGTGATGCTGGTTATAGAAGAGTTGATGGAGTTGGACGGAGGGTCGTTACTCAGGCGGGTATAACGGGGTGTGTACGGCAACGATTGGCAGAGCCGGCCGACATCGCTCCGAGCAGGATCTGCATAATCTCATTTCTCAAGTTTTTCGCATTCATAACTTTAGGCGAATCCGCTCTCCGTCGCTTTGTTTTATCGGACAGGGAATGACGATCATGTCGATTCGAGCGTTGCCGGACCTGGTGGCGTTAAGTGATGAATCGGAGTCCTGAAATGGCTGAATGAAGCCGGCTGGATTCTCAGGAAAAGCACACGGAGAATTGCATTCAACAGGGCAACTCTAGACCTTGGAAGAGTGTTCAAATCTTCGAGTCCGACGTTGAGTCGTCGATAAGTATTGTTTCTTTGTTTCGGTTCCTTGCTTGGTTCGTACTGGCATGAAGGTCCCCCAACTTTCTCACAGCGTATTGAACTTGATTGAGGTCCGCGGAACGCAAATGGCTACATCGGATTTCTGGCAGAGAGTCTCGGCGTCTGTGTCTTCATCCCCAGGATGGGCAGAAGGCATGGCGGCACATTCCACTCGGAATTCACGAGGCACGGCAAAACTTTGGATGGTTCTGGACGGGATTACTGTCCTTGGATCCACTGTGATTGCCACACTTTACGAATTTCATAGGGGGTTTCATAAGGGGCCGTTGGCAAGCGCAAAGGATTTCTGGCACGGTACTCTGATCCCCACGCGATCAATGGGAATCCTGCTTGCGCTGCTGTTTGGATTCACGTTCACACTGATCATGACAAGTCGGCGGCTGCATTTGTATACTCCAACGCGCCTGACCAGTTTTCTCAGTGAGCAGAAGTTGAGCGTGCAGGCCTGCTTTACCTCCGGATTGCTGCTGACGGGCACCTTATACCTGGTTAAAGCAGAGGATATCTCACGCACGATCGTTCTGGTCACGCTGGGACTGGTGACGATTGCGCTGAGCTTGCGCCGTTTGGTTTACCGCATACTGATCTGCCGGCGTTTCGAGAACGGAGTAGGCACCCGCAATGTGCTGATTGTAGGCACCGGTCCCGAAGCACATGCGCTTCGCCATCACCTGGAGAGCATTCGGCATCTGGGATACACATTCAAGGGCTTCATCGATTTTCAGGGAGCCGGGACGGGTTTTACGGCTTCATCGGGTGACGTGGTGGGCACGCTGGAAACGATGTTCCCGATAGCTCGCAAGCAATTTGTGGACGAGATTTTCTTCACCACTCCATGCGAGCGAGGAATTGTGCAGAATGTTCTGGAGGAGGCGCGTACACAGGGAGTGGATCTGCGCATGGTGCCCGACATGTACGACGGCCTGTTGTGGAACAGCCCCATCGAATACATTGGTCAGTTCCCGACGATTCCATTGCACCGCGGGTATGTGCCGGAGATCGGCCTGCTGTTCAAGAGGGTGCTGGATATCGTTCTTTCCGGCCTGGCGCTGCTGATTCTTTCTCCGGTGTTGCTGGCAATCGCGATTGCCGTGAAGCTGGATTCGCCCGGGCCGGTTTTCTACGCTTCGGAGCGCATCGGCAAAAAGGGGCGGGTATTCCGCTGCACCAAATTTCGGACCATGGTTCGGGATGCCGAGAAGCGCCGCAGCGAAGTGATGCACATGAACGAGCGGGATGGGGTGCTGTTCAAGATTTCCAACGACCCGCGTATTACCAACCTGGGCCGTATCCTGCGCAAGTATTCACTGGACGAGCTGCCACAGTTTTTCAATGTTCTGCGCGGCGAAATGAGCGTGGTGGGGCCGCGGCCGCCGATTGCGAGCGAGGTGCGGGAGTACAAGCTGAATCACCTGCGGCGGCTGGATGTGACCCCGGGGATCACGGGGTTGTGGCAGGTGCAGGCGCGGCAGGATCCTTCGTTTGACCAATACATTTCACTGGATGTGGCATACATCGAAAACTGGAGCATCTGGCTGGATATGAAGATCATTATTCGCACCATCGCAGTGGTCTTTGCGGGAACGGGAAGCTAGAAGCAGCTTCTAGCTTCTAGCCTTCAGCTTCTAGCTTTCCGCATCCCGGGCAGAAGCTTCTTGCTGAAAAGACCTGGTTGCGATACGGAAGTCATTCCGGTAAAGTGGACCCCACGCTGAAGCGCGGGGCTAACGAACCTTGCGCCTACGGCGCAGAGCATTTCGGCTCGACCCTTGGTGAGGGCAGCAGATATATGGCCTCCATGCATGCCGAAGGATACTCAATTTTCGACGCGCCGGTTTTGCGGGGATTCAAGAGCTAGTGGCTGGAAGCTGAAGGCTAGAAGCTGCTTTTGATGGATTAAACTAGGTGTGTGAAGATCACCCTGGCGCAGATCAACCCAACGGTTGGGGATTTCAGCGGAAATCTTGAAAAGATTGTGGCCGCGAGCGAGCGCTCGGCCACGCTGGGAGCGCGTCTGACGGTCTTCTCCGAGTTGGCGATCTGCGGCTATCCTCCTGCCGATTTTCTGGAAAAACCAAGCTTTCTGGCGCGCTGCCGTACGGCTGTAGATGAGCTGGCCGAGGCGACGCGCATGTTGCCAACCGCGGTACTGGCTGGTGTTGCGCTGCCAGCGGTGGGTGAGACGGGGAAGCCGGCAGTGAATGCGGCGGTTCTGCTGGATCGCGGGCACTTGCTGCTGGAGCAGCACAAGCGGCTGTTGCCGTTCTACGATGTGTTCGACGAACAGCGGTACTTTGCATCGTCTCAGGGCCAGCGGGTGGTAGAGCTGGACGGCTTGCGGCTGGCTATCACCATTTGCGAGGACGCGTGGAACGACAAGAATTTCTGGCCGCGCCGGCTTTACAAAGTCGATCCGATGGAAGAGCTGATGCGGCAACAACCGGCGGTTCACATCAACCTGTCGTCGTCTCCGTTCTGGCATGCAAAGCGGGCGATCCGGCGCGAGATGCTGGCGGCGATTGCGCGGCGGGACGGGGTGCCGGTATTGATGTGCAACCAGGTGGGGGGCAACGACAGCCTGATCTTCGATGGCTCGTCGCTGGCCTTGAACGCGCAAGGCGAACTGATTGCGCAGGCGCGCTCGTTCGAGGAAGACCTGGTGGTTGTGGACCCCTTCGATGCGCCGGTGAAGGCGACCGAGGATGAGGATGAGGATGCGGCGGCCTATCAGGCGCTGGTGCTGGGCACACGCGATTACGTGCGCAAGTGCGGCTTCAGCAAGGTGCTGGTGGGGCTGAGCGGCGGCGTCGATTCAGCGTTGGTGGCGGCGATTGCGAGAGACGCGATGGGCGCGGAAAACGTGCTGGGGATCGGAATGCCGAGTCCATACTCATCGCAGGGCTCGATTGACGACAGCCGGCGTCTGGCGGAGAACCTTGGGATTCGCTATGAAGTGATCGGAATCAGCGAGCTGTTCGGAGAATATACACGCGCGCTGGAGCCGTTGTTTGTGGGGAGCAAGGCGGACACGACGGAAGAGAACATCCAGTCGCGGATTCGCGGATGCCTGCTGATGGCGCTGTCAAATAAGTTTTCTGCGCTGGTGCTGACTACGGGCAACAAGTCGGAGATGGCGGTGGGGTATTGCACGCTCTACGGGGACATGGTGGGCGCGCTGGCGGTGATTGGGGACCTGGTTAAGACGCGGGTGTATGCGGTTTGCCGGTGGCTGAACCGGGACGGCGAGGTGATCCCAAGGGCGATCCTGGAGAAGCCGCCTTCGGCGGAGCTGAGGCCGGACCAGAAGGATACGGATTCGCTGCCTCCGTATGAGGTGCTGGACCCGATATTGGAAGCGTATGTGGAGCGGTATGAGACTCCGGAGAAGATTGCCGCCGAACACGGATTTCCGCTGGAACTCGTCCAACAGGTGGTGAGGCTGGTGGAGCGGTCCGAGTACAAGCGCCAGCAGGCCGCGCCGGTGCTGAAGGTGACCTCGAAGTCGTTTGGCATGGGACGCAGATTTCCGGTGGCCGTCAAGGTTCAGGTATAGGCGGCAACGCCAAGGTATAAGCTAGAAGTTCGGGAGATTTCCCGTGAAACAAGGAGAATTCGCTTGATTCGTCTGTCACTTCGTATTTCCAGCGCCCGTCGAGCCAGCCTTGCGGCGTTGGTATTGTTTTCATTGCCCGTTTTGAGTGCTGTTGCCCAGGAACAGGTTCCGCCGGCACCCGCGACGCAGGAGCCATCGGCTCCGGCGCCCTCGCAGGCACCGGTGTTTCCCAAACCCGATCCAAAGAACTTCACTGCCACGTCGCCCACGAAGGAGACGGTCAATGCCTTTCTGCAGGCTCTTTGGGGCTTCGATGACACCCGCGTCTGGCAGATTCAGGCGATTGAGAAGACTCCGTCAGAGGGAGTGAGCAAGGTCACCGTCTATGTTGGAGACAAGACCGGCAAGCAGAAGCCCGGAGGGATGGAGTTTTTTGTGCTTCCGGACGGCAAGCATATCATAGCCGGGAACGATTTGATCTCGTTTGGCGCGCACCCTTACGCGGAGAATCGCGCGATCCTGCAGGAGAAGGCGGACGGGCCTTACAGGGGCGCGGCCTCAAAGGATCTGGAGATCGTGGAGTTTGCCGACTTCCAATGTCCGCATTGCAAGGAAGCGCAGGCAAATATGGAAAAGCTGGTGACGGATTTCCCGAAGGCGCGGATCGTCTTCCAGAACCTTCCTCTGCCGCAGCACCCGGCGGCAGCCGGCGCGGCGGCGCATGGGCTTTGCGTGGCCAAGGAGGGCGGCAGCAGTGCCTTCTTCACCTTTGCGGCAGCCGTGTTTGAGGGCCAGGACGGATTGGCGACTCCAGATGGCGCTACGCTGACACTGAACAGCGCGGTGACCAAGGCGGGTCTTGATCCGGCGAAGATCGAAGCGTGCGCGGCGACACCGGCGATCATTGCTTCGGTGGACGCTTCAGTGAAACTGGCGAAGGATCTGCAGATCAACCTGACTCCTTTGCTGGTGGTGAATGGCCGCCTGCTTTCGCCGAATGGACCGTACGACACCATCAAGCAGATCATCGAGTACCAGGCCAAGGTGGATGGGGTGGCGGCTCAGTAAGGCACTTGCTGTGCGGCGGACGCTCGCGGGCGGCTCGCACTGGCTTCATGGCCTCCCCGGTCCCCAAGTGCGAGGGATCGGGGGCACCCGTGGCGTTCGTTGGCCGCCCGGTCTGTACCGTCCGTACCCCCCCTCCCCCCCTTAGATAGAAGTGTTTTGTTTTCATGCTGTTACACTGTAAGCATGACATAACAAAGAGGTTATACGCATACATAAGAAAACAAAGTACTTATACGGACATTGTAGGAATGGGCAGATGACCCATTGTGGATAGGGGCCGCGGCCGCGAGCCCAGAAAAAAGGCGCAAGCGCATTCGCCGCGTCCCTCCAGGGCGGGGGCCCGGGGACGCAAGGCCTGCGTGTGGTTGATGTCCACGGGTTTCACCCGTGGCTAGACTGCTGACAAAGTGGAGCTGGCAATTTGAAGAAGAGGCCCGCGGCTAAGAGCTTATCCGTAAATAGTAACGAGGTCGATGCGTGCGATTGAATCTCTCGTTTGCAGCGAATTGGAAGCGGCGATGATGGACTCAATATGGCCCAGATCAAGTCGTGGACGG
>JBEKET010000063.1:0-34402 GCA_050013695.1 Occallatibacter sp. | reverse complement strand
GGCAGCAAATAAGCCTGATCCGGGCTGTAAACCTTGAATCGCGACATGCTTCTCTTGTCGCCCAACCCGCATGTGAATTACAAGTACCTTGTGTAGTTCTCACGCGGACACTTTAGCCCCACCCCCTTTTCCTCTAGTTGAGCAGAACAGCGACCGCGAACCGCCGTCTGCGTCCCTCGCAATCTACGGCTGCAACTCCTGCGTCAGCACAGCCCCACCCATCGAAGCCACCACCGCGCTCGCCTTCACCACCTTGCGCGAATCCTTCGCCACCCACAGCGTCTTCTTGTCGCCGCCCCCGTCCGCCGAGTTGATCTCCACCCGGAAAGTATCGAATGTTCCCGCAGGCACAGTCACCGACTCTTCGCCCGCCACGCTGAGTTGCAGCAGCTTCACCTTCCCCGCTTGAAGATCGAAGTTACGGAAAGTGGTGGTGTATCCCACGGCAAGAGGCAGCGTTGCAATCACCTGGTCGCCGCCCGCTGCGTCTCCAAAAATCGCCCCGCCCAGGTCCGCGTCAATCGCCTTGTCCTGGCCATTGAACGTCATCTTCCCCGCCGCCTTGCCCCCGGTAAAAGTCACATCGATCGCCACCGGCCCCTGCGTCACTTTCCGGCTATCCAGAATCAGGCTCGATTTCTCGATCTTCGCAACATCCACCGCCGTTCCCTGCGGAGTTTCCATCGTATCCGTCGCCGTCCACGACGATCCCGCGTCCTCAATCACGCTGGATACCTTAAGGTTCATCGTCTGCCCGCCCAGCACCAGCTTCACGTCATACTTGTACGTGCCCGGCTGCAGATCAACCGCCGGCTTCGGCAATCCCACGGCCCCGGCGTCCACCACCTTTGCCAGCACCACCGTCTTGGGATCGACTGAAATCTCCTTCAGCCGCGCCACCGATTCCGCTGAGCCGCCATCCTGAAATCTTCCGCCCAGGTGCCCGGCCAAGAACTTCTCCGACTCCATGAACAGCGCCAGGTTATTGATAGGCCGCGCAAATCCGTGCCCCTCGTCCGGCGCCAGAATGTACTCCACCGGAAATCCGCGATCCCTCAGCGCAATCACAATCTGCTCCGCTTCGCGCCGGTTCACGCGCGGATCGTTTGCTCCCTGCGCAACCAGCAGCGGTGTCTTGATCTTCTCCACGGAGTTGATCGGCGAGCGCTCCTTGAGCAGCGCCTTTCCTTCCGCTGTGCCAGGGTCGCCCATCCGCTCGTAGAACACCTTGCGGATCGACTCCCAATAAGGCGGAATCGAGTCCAGCAGCGTAATCAGATTCGAAGGCCCGCAAATATCCACCGCCGCCGCATACACGTCCGGCGTAAACGCAACCCCCGCCAACGTCGCATATCCGCCATATGATCCACCCAGGATCCCCACTCGTTTTGGATCGGCAATTCCCTCGGCAACCAGGTACTTCACGCCCCACGTAATATCGTCCTGCATGGTGCGTCCCCATTGCAGATTGCCCTCATCCAGAAACTTCCTCCCATACCCCGTCGATCCGCGGAAATCCGGCATCAGCACCGCGTAGCCGCGATTCGCAAAAAACTGCGCCAGCGGGTTATAGCCCCACGTGTCGCGTCCCCACGGCCCGCCGTGAGGAATAATCAGCGTCGGCAGGTTCTTCGCCGGCACGCCCTTCGGCAGTGTGAGATAAGCCGGAATCTCCAACCCGTCCGACGACTTGTAGGTAACCGCCTTCATCTCCGCCAGGTCCTTCCGCGGCAGCTTCTCGCGGCTCACATATTGCGGCGTCAACGCGCGTGTCTTGCGGTCAAACAAGACTGTCTCTCCCGGCTCCGTGTCGCTTGCCGCCGTGATCAGCCAGTAACGTTCGTCGTGCGTCCGCGAAACAAGATTGATCTCTTTGCCTTTGAAATGCTCCTCAAGCCAGTGGTGATCCGCGCCAAACGCCTTGTCCTTGTAGTAGTTCTTCGCGCGGTCATAGTAGTACGAAGTCTCCACCAGTTGATCGGTCGCTTCTGAGAACATCGCGCCGCCAAAGTCCACCTTGCCCAGCGGATCGGATTCCACCGCCTCTGTCTTCCCCGTCGCCGGATCGAACAGCACCAGCGAAATCAGGTCCGTCCCCTTGTTTGTCTCCATGTATACGCGCTTGCCGTCGGTGTTAAAGTGCAACGGCCCGCATGTCTCAAACACGCTGCACGCATAGACCTCGGTCAGCTTGTCCGCGTCCACGCGCAAAATCTCTGTGTCGCCATTCTCCGCATTGCGCGTCGCCAGCCTCAGGTTGCCCTTCAGATCAAACTCCCACCCCGTCACTCGATCGGTGTTTTTGCGCACCAGCGTCTTTTCGCCCGTCGAAATCTTCAGCTTGTATAAGTCATGCCACGCCTTGTCCCGATCGTTCAGCCCTATATAGATGATGTCCGGATCGCTCTTCGGCAGTTCATACGGGATCACCCGCACGCCCTTAAGGCCCGTCAAATCGCGCGAGTGCGGAGCATCCTCGCCGGCAGTCGCCGTGTCCGCGGGATCAACCGCATACACGTTGTAGTTTTCGTCACCGTCGTGGTCCTTCACATAGAGGATGTACTTGCTGTCCCGCGTCCAGAAAAATCCAGCCACCGGCCGCTTGCTTTCCGTCGTCAACAAATGCGCCGCGCTGAAGGGTTCACTCACCCCTTTCACATAAATGTTCCGAGTGTCCTTCCACGGCTTCAGAAATGCGATGTACTGGCCGTTCGGAGAAAGCTGCGCCGCCGCTATCTCCGGGTTCCCGAAGATCAGTTCGCGATCAATCAGCGGAGGAACTCCCGCTGTCTTGTCCTGCGCTCGAGCAGCCGAAACCAGAAGTAAAAGGCACAATAAGACGCGAAGTAAAGTTTTCATGGTGTGCGATTCCCTTTCTATTGTTGCGGGTTCAGTGCAATGGATTGCGACGGTGAATGATCTGCGAAAGTGTACCCCCGCACCTCCTCGTTTTCAAGTTACGAACTCCTTTACAGGAGCGCCGGCCTTTGGGGGAGTAGCGCGGGCAAGAATGTAGCGCGGGGCTCCAGACCCGCTGTACCGCGGACGTCCACGTCCGCAGTGTGCCCACCCTCGTCACGATCTTGTATCTGTGTCTAGGGCGGGAAGCCGCCGCGTCGAACGCCCCCGCCAACTTGCCAACTCGCCATCCCCGCGAAGCAGGGGCCAACCCGCCAAGCCAATTTGAAGAAACTCCTGCCGCTGGCCACTCACTCAAATCCATTTCTCAATCCATGTGTCTGTAAGAAATCCCCCGCCCGAGCGACTACCTTAATCAGTGACACTTTCAACCTCCATGCCCACCACCAACCCACCCCAGGACGAGCAGTACCTCCAGGCAATCGCCGCCTACGGCCCCCCGCTCGTCCGTCTCGCCCGCGCCTATGAAGCCGACCCCGACGCCCGCCAGGATCTCCTCCAGGACGTGCACCTCGCCCTGTGGCGTAGTTTCGCTTCGTTTGACAACCGCTGCTCGCTGCGAACCTGGGTCTATCGCGTAGCCCACAACGCGGCCGCCTCGCACGTTCTGCGCAGCCGCCGCGCAAAATCACAGACCCTCGTCAGCCTCGATGAGATCGAGGAACAAGGCGGCCTTGCATCAAAACATGAAAGCCATCCCTCCCTTGAACAGGCTCAAATCCTCGAACGCATCTACGCCTTGATCCAGAGTCTCAACCCGTTCGACCGCCAGGTGATTCTGCTCTATCTCGAAGGCGTTGACGCGGCCTCCATCGGCGAAGTCACCGGCATCTCCGCAGGCAACGTCGCAACCAAAATCCACCGCATCAAGACCATCCTCATCGGCCACTTCCGCAATGGAGAAAACAATGACCAGCGATAACTCGTCCGCGAACCTCCGCAACCTCTGGCAGTCGCAATCGCAAGAAACGTTTCAAATGTCGCCCGAACAATTGCGTTGCAAGTGGAAGCGCCTCAACCGCGAGTTGCTTATTCGCAATCGCTCCGTTTGGATCGTCTGCCTGTTTGAAATCGGCGTGTTCGCCTGGATCCTTGGCGCATTTCCGCAGCTCTTCATGAAAATTGCGTCTGCCTTCGTCATCCTTGGCATGGCCTTCATGACCGGCCAGGTCGCTCTCGATCAGCACCGCCGCAGGCTCTCGCGCATACGCGCCGAAGCATCAGGAAATCTGAGTTCGCTCGATTTTCTCCGCGCTGAACTGGAGCGCCAGTGCAACTTCCATCGCGGCCTCTGGTTCTGGTCGCGGATGGCGTTGCTTATGCCGGCAATGCTCCTCTGGGGCATCGGCGCAGTTGCCCTCTTCCCCTGGCCCGAAAAGATCGCCGGATGGTCGATTGTATGTGTCACTGTCTTCCTCATTCCGCTCGCCATTCAGCTCAACAACAAAAGATCGAGGACATATCAGAAACAAATCGACGCGCTCGATGCCCTGCGCCAGTCCCCCGCGAAAAAGTGAAACAAACGTTGCAATCTGGATGTACACTCGTTTCAGTTCGACCCCACCAGGAAAACCGAATGGCCCGCCCGGCCAGAAAGAGAGTTGCAAAATGCAATTTCTCCGATTCTTCACCTCTGCGCGCGCTGCCGCCGTTGCATGCGCAATCATGCTCGCTCTCTTCTCCTCGCCCTGCACTGCACAAACCGCCCCACCCGTCGCCGGCGACTACGCAGGAATGCTCGGCCCTATTCACGTCAAGCTCCACATCAAGGTCGACCCCGCAGGCGCCATCACCGGAACCCTCGACAGCCCCGACCAGGGCGCCATGGGAATTCCCTGCGCCGACTTCCATCTCGACGGCCAAACGCTCACCTTCACCATTCCCGCCGTGCATGGCTCATGGAAAGGCGCCGTCACCGCTGACGCCCTCGACGGCACCTGGGACCAGGGCGCTCCGCAGCCGCTCAAGTTCATGCGCGACACCTTCGTCGCAGCCGCCAAACCCTCCGCCGTCGACGGCATCTGGCTCGGCTCACTCCAGGCCGGCGCAAAATCCCTCCGCATCCAGCTTCATGTAAAAAGCGACGCCGCCGGCCACGAGTTCTGCACCGCCGACAGCGTCGACCAGCGCGCCATGGGCATTCCCTGCGACAAAGTCGTCTTCTCCGCCACCGACTTCAGCTTTGACGTCCCAGCCTTCGGCGGCCACTGGTCCGGCACTCTCTCCGCCGATGGAAATGCCCTCACCGGCACCTGGAACCAGGGAAAGCCGCAGCAGTTGGACTTCACCCGCCAACTTACCGCCATTGAAGCCAAACCCATTCCCCCGCCGAAATACGATCCCGCCATGCCCCCCGTCGCCGCAGCCGACCTCCAGGCCGTCCTCGACAAAGACATCGCCGCAGCCCTCAAAAGCGGCGAGCTCGCACCTTCCACCGGTGCAGGAGTCTCCATCGGGGTGGTAGACCACGGCAAGCGCTACTTCTACACCTACGGCGCCGCCAAGCCCGACTCCATCTTCGAAATCGGCTCCATCTCCAAGACCTTCACCTGCCTCATCCTGTCGCAGATGGTCGAGCAAGGCAAAGTCAAGTTCGATACCCCCGTGCGCGAGCTTCTTCCCCCCGGCACCGTCGCCAAGCCCGCTGGCGATGAAATCACCCTCCTCGATATCGCCACCCAGCACTCCGGCCTGCCCCGCATGCCCGACAACTTCAAACCCGCCGACCCCAGCAATCCCTACGCCGACTACGGTGCTCCCAATCTCTACGCCTTCATCTCCAAACAGGGCGTAGCCAAGCCGGAAAAGACAACCTTTCTCTACAGCAACCTCGCCATGGGCCTTCTCGGCCAGGCCCTCGCCGTCCATTCCGGCCTCTCCTACCCCGCCCTGATGAAAGAAGAAGTAGCCGATCCCCTCGGCCTCAAAGACACCACCGTCGCGCTCTCGCCCGCCCAGCTAGCCCGCTTCATGCAGGGCCATGACGCCGACCACACCCCCTCCCATGCCTGGGATCTCGATGCCCTCGCCGGCGCCGGCGCCATCCGCTCTGACGCCTCCGACATGCTCACCTACCTCGAAGCCAACCTCCATCCGGAAAACCTCAAGCACGTAGCCGGCAACTCTCTCGCAGCCACTCTTCCCGCCGCTCTCGTCCAGCAACACGAGCTCCGCGCCGACGTCGCTCCCGGCATGCGCATCGCCCTCGCCTGGCTCTACATCGAAGATTCCGGCGACTACTGGCACAACGGCGGCACCGGCGGCTTCAGCTCCTACGCCTTCTTCAACCCCAAAGCCGACTACGGCGCAATTGTCCTCATCAACACCGCCCCCGGCGAAACCGGCGGATTCGCCGACCGCATCGGCCAGCACATCAGCCAGCGCCTCGCCGGCAAACCCGCCATCGCCCTCGGCGACTAATTTGCTCCATTAACTGCCGCTCCCCCCTCGCGCCCCGGCTTCTGACTCCAGAATCCGGGGCGTTTCTTTGCGCGCCTGCAACTTAAGAAATCTTTACATTTCTACAAAAAGCAACATTGCCCCACACTAACCCATTGAAAATAATCATCGATGAAAAATACTTTGACAATCGTATATGTTTTGGATTAGATTGGTGATGGTCACTTCTGACCGTTGGAGGTAATTCATGCGCCGTATTCTTATCGCCAGCCTTCTGCTCGCCCCGCTCTCCTCCGTCGCGGCCTTCGCAAGCTCGCCCGCGACCGACGCCAACACCCCAGCCCAGGTCACTCGTGTCAGCACCGGAGTGGTCCCACCCCGAATCATCGGATCAACCGACATCGTCATTCCCCCGAACCACTACGGCTCGGCACTTCCCAGCCAGCTTCTGGTCCACGTCAACCTCAATGTCGACGAGGCCGGCAATACCCAGAACGTCCAGGTCGTCAATCCCCTCAACCATGACCTCGATGCTCGCCTGGTACAGGCCGTGCAGAAGCTCCACTTCCGCCCCGCCACCCTCGACCACCAGAACATCCCCGTCGCCGTCAACCTCAACGTCGTCATTCAGCACTAATCCTCAACTCACCCCAACGACAACCAAGGTTTTGTATCAGGGCATAACACATAAAGATGAAAGAGCGTGCGGTTTCAGCCGCACGCTCTTTTCATTGGCTCACGCATATCGAGGCTCTCTCGCCTCGTGCCTGCCACTTGCACCGTTGCCCCACCGCAGACGTCCGTCCCGGAGGGACAGGATGAAAATAGCCACGGGTGAAACCCGTGGAAAGCGCCCCCCAAAAAACCCTCGCGTCCCGTAGGGATGCGGTGATCTTCCCCTCACGCCTGACCACCCCAGCCCTGGCAATCAACTCAAAGCGGATACCGCT
This sequence comes from Occallatibacter sp., assembly GCA_050013695.1. GTDB lineage: Bacteria > Acidobacteriota > Terriglobia > Terriglobales > Acidobacteriaceae > Telmatobacter. The sequence continues at coordinate 27,134 of JBEKET010000063.1, read as the reverse complement.
CCACCTGGATGCAATGCCGCGCCACGCTCTGGCTCACCTTCACCGTATCCGCCGGCGTAAACCGCGACAGCCTCCGCAAAATCGCCAGTTGCGTCCGCAGCAGATCCCCCTCGGCGCACGCCGCCAGCACCTGCCGTGCAGCAACTTCAGCCAGCCCCATGCTCTCGTCCGCCAGCAGCGCCGTCATCGCCGCCGCTACCTCGCCCACTCCGCGCCCCGTCAGTTTCCGCGCCCTCAGCAGCGACGACTCCAGCGCAAAAACCTGCGCAATAATGTCCGCCAGGTCGGCCATCACCTCCTGCTGCTCCTGCAACCCAGCCATGAACCTCTGGCTGGCCACTCCTGCTGCAAACAGCGCAATCTTCTTCAACGCGCCCAGCACCTCAGCCTCGCGCGCCAGCACCTCGCCCGCATCCCCACTCGCATCGAACGACGGCGGCTGCATCACTTCATCCATCAGCTTCTTGATCGCCCCCAGCAGCGGCAACTGCCCGCTCAGTGCGCGCTTCATCAGCCAGCCGGTGATGATCATGCGGTTGATTTCGTTCGTCCCCTCGAAGATCCGGTTGATCCTCGCGTCACGATAGAACCTCTCCGCCGGATACTCCTCCACATAGCCGTAGCCGCCCATCGTCGCAACCAGCTCATCGGCCACCATGCTCAACATCTCTGATCCGTAGACCTTCAGAATCGAGCACTCAACCGCGTATTCCTCAATCCGTTTTTGAATCTCCCGCGGCGTCTGCGCCTGCTCTGGCGTAAGCTGCGCCAGGCTCGCGTCAATCATGCCCACCGTCCGGTAAGCCATGCTTTCCGCTGCGAAAAGCTGCGTAGCCGATGCAGAAATCTTGCGCTGAATCAGTCCGAACTCCGCAATCGGCTTTCCAAAAGCCCTGCGCTCCTTGGCATACCGAATCATGTGCCCCAGCGCATGACGCGCCCCGCCGATGCACGCCACGCCCAGCTTGAACCGCCCCACATTCAGCACGTTGAATGCAATATGGTGCCCCTTGCCGGCCTCGCCCAGCAGGTTGGTCACTGGCACCCGGCAGTCCTGCAGCACCAGCGGGCAGGTCGACGAGCCATGAATCCCCAGCTTGTGTTCTTCCGCGCCCACCGTCAGCCCCGGCGTGTCCCGCTCAATCAGAAATGCTGAAAATCTCTCGCCGTCAATCTTCGCGAACACCGTGTACAAGCTGGCAATCCCGCAGTTCGTAATCCACATCTTCTCGCCGTTCAGGATGTACTCGGTCCCATCCTCCGAGAGCGTAGCGCGGCAGCGCACATTCATCGCATCCGACCCCGAACTGGCCTCGGAAAGCCCATACGACCCAATCCACTCCGCCGACGCCAGCTTCGGCAGGTAGCGCTTCTTCTGCTCCTCGGTGCCGTACCAGACCAGCGGCAGCGCCGCAATCCCGATGTGCGCCCCAAACGCCGTTGAAAAGCTCGCCAGCACGGACAAATGATCGGAAACCAGCGTCGACGTCGTCTTGTCCATCCCCATCCCGCCGTATTCTTCGGGAATATCGACGGAAGTGAACCCCAGCTCCGCCGCCTTTTGCAGGATTCCCTTCAACACCCCCGGCTCTTTGGCCTCAATGGCCTCCGCGAGAGGCAAAATCTCCTCCCGCGCAAATTGGATAGCCGTCGCCGCAATCTGGCGCTGCTCTTCGTTCAGGTCTTCGGGAGTGAAGATTTCAGCAGGCGTCCGCGAGTCCAGCAGAAAACTGCCGCCGGCCGACGCAACAATAGAAGAGGTCGTAAGAGTAGGCATTTGAATATCTCCAACTGCGACAAAACATTACGCCAGCAGGCCCGCTCAGAGCAACTTCTCCGGCCCCGCCTCAAAACGCTTGCAGTTAACCCCTCCACCTGCCGTTCGGGGGCGCATTCGAGTGAAACTCGCCCACTAACCCCTTTCCTTGCGAACGAGAAACGTTACCACTGGCGGCGTAGGCGGCCTTTTTGCACTGAATTGCTTCCGGCCCCATGCCGATGAACATAAGATGCGGTTGCGCGGGAGAGCAGCACGGCCAATTGTGCGTTCCATTTGATACAGCAAGACGTTCCAGGGAATGGGGACAATGGTGATTGGTAGAGCGTGGAAAGGATCAAGGATGCAGTCTGTGAGTCTGCCGTTGGCTCTGATTTTGCTGCACTTTCCACTGCTCGCGTTCTCCCAGGCAGTCGATCCCTCCGGTCACCAGAATCCACTGCGATCAGTTCAGGAATTCCAAAGGCTGACCAATCCCGAGGCCGCCAAAGCACTCCCGGTGCAGCTTCGAGGCGTCATTACGTATTCCGATCCCGACTGGGGATTGCTGTTTTTCTCTGACCCCACCGGCTCGATCTTTATTGACGTCCACGGATCAAAGATCAGATATCCCCTCGGGACGCTTGCCAGGATAAGCGGCACTTCGGCCGCGGGGCCTGGCTCGCCCATTGTGGTGCAGCCGAAGGTTACGGTCCTGGGCCACGGGTCGCCACCAATCCCGGAGCGGAGAACCCTGGCCGAGCTGAACGAACGAGTGGGAGAAAGCCAGCTCGTCGGTACCGAAGGCGTGCTGCGATCATGCGATACAGGCTGGGATCGCCTCTGCTATCGCATCTTCGATGGAACGGCGATGGCGTGGTTGGTGGTGCCGGAGAAGAACAGTCCCGCCGCGCAGCGCCTCATCGGCTCAACCGTAAAGGTGAGAGGCGTCGCCGGCAGCCACATGGATGCGGAACACAAACGTGTAGGCGCCCAGATTTTCGTCAACACTCTTGACGATATTGAAGTTCAGGAACTCGCCGCGCCTGTGCTTCCCTCAGCCGGCCCCGGACATGCATTGCAATCTGTACAGGAGATTCACAACCTGGGCAATGCGGAAGCAGCGAAGTCACGCCCGGTTGAACTGCAAGGCGTGGTCACTTACTCAGATCCCGAATGGGGCTTGCTGTTTGTCCGCGATAAAACCGGCTCAATCTACATCAACGTGCACGGCATTAACAAGACTTATCCGCCCGGCTCGACTGTCCTCGTGGACGGTGTCACAACCGCGGGTGACGTGGCGCCAAGTGTACTTCAGTCGACAATCCAGATTATCGGCCACGAGCCTCTTCCCAGGCCGGAGCCAAGAAGTGTCAAAGAGCTTGACGCCGGTGGGTCAGACAGCAGTTGGGTTGTCACGGAAGGCGTGCTCCGCCCATGCGACAAAACCTGGCCGCGCATCTGTTTCCGCATCTTCGATGGAAAAGACATTGCATGGGTTATTGTGCCCCACCCTGATAACCCGGCCGCGCAACGGCTCGTTGGCGCCACGGTCAGGGTGACTGGCGTCGCCGGCAGCCACATGGATGCGGAGAACAAGCGGATCGGCGCCCAGGTTTTCGTCACCGGCCTGGAAGATATCAAGGTTGAAGACCCCGCCCTCCAGGATGCTTTCTCTTCCACTCCAACACCGATAGGGAATCTGCACGCTTCGGATGCGGACAAGCGATTCTCCCGCCAGATCCACGTTCATGGCACCGTGACTTGGGAGTCTCCCCGCCAATTCTTCGTCCAGGACAACACCGGAGCGCTGAGCATAGAGACCCCTCAGCCTGTCGATCTTCATGAGGGAAATACGGTCGACGTGGTCGGATTCCCAAGCCATGGAGACTTGTCCGCCGTCCAGTTGTCGGATTCCACGGTCCAGCTGTCTGAGCCCCAATCGAGCAAAAACAATGTCGTACCGCTCGATCTGTCCGCTGAACAAGTGCTCAAGCGCTTTCTCAATGGAAGACGCGTTCGCCTGCGAGCTCATTTGATCTCACAGAGCTCCAGTGCTACAGAGTACCTCTTCCTGCTCGAGGATGGACAACAGCGCTTCAGTGCCAAGCTGCTGCGCAGCAATACCGCCCGCGAGGTGGTTGGCCTCGCCAGCGATTCCAATCTCGAGTTGACCGGCGTCGTCGTGATCCGCAGCGCAACGCCGCAGTGGCCCGAATCCCTCCAGCTCCTGGTCGATTCGCCTGCCGACATGGTGGTGCTCGGAGGAAATAACTGGCTGACCCTCAGGCGTGGACTCATCATCGTGGGCGGCATGATTGTCTGCATCCTGACGCCGCTCATCTGGGTGAAACAGTTGCGGTCGACCGTGCGCAAACAGACCACCACCATCCGCGCCAGGCTCGAAAACGAGTTGCAACTGGAAACAAAATATCAGCGGCTGTTTGAGCGCAACCTTGCGGCGGTCTTTTGTTGGCGGCCCGACGGCGTCATCTTCGACTACAACCTTGCGTTTGCCAAAATGCTCGGGTTCTCAAGTCGCGAAGAATTCGTCGGCCACTCGTATTGGGACTTCGAAGTCGATCCCGAACAGCAGGAGCAACTGCGCCTCGCCCTCAAGGACGGCGCCGTGAGCAATCGCGACACAACCCTGCGCCGTGATAATGGCGTTTCCGTCCAGCTGTTGATGAATATCACGCCCGTCGATACCCCGGAAGGCATGGTCTATGAGACCACCGCGATCGATGTTACCCAGCTCAGGCACAATCAGGCCGAGTTGCAAAAAGCCAAAGATGCGGCCGTTTACCAGTCGCTCAACGATCCTCTCACCGGCCTCCACAATCGCAGATTCATCGCCGAAGAGCTCAATACCATCTTAGCCAGGGCCAGGAGGGATAAATCCATCCTCGGCATCATCTATCTGGATCTCGATGGATTCAAAGCCGTCAACGACAGCCTTGGCCATTCCATCGGCGACTCGCTGCTGGTCGGAGTGGCAGATTGCCTGCGATCCCGGGTCCGCGAATCGGACTTGCTGGCTCGCCTCGGCGGAGATGAGTTCCTGGTGGTCCTGTGCCCGCTCCATGACAAGGCAGAGGCGGCAAAAGTGGCTGCCGACCTGCTTGAAACCATCTCCAATCCCCTCTCGGTCGAAGGCCACGACATCACCATAAGCGCCAGCATCGGCATCAGCATCTTTCCCGATAGCGCAGTCGGCGGCGAGGAGCTGATGAGGCAAGCCGACAGCGCGATGTATGCCGCCAAGCGTGAGGGCAAGAACCGCGTGATGTACTTTACTCCCGAAATCGGCGCCCTCGTCCATGAGCGGTTGACCCTGGAAAACGAGTTGCGCGGAGCCATCGCACGAAACGAAATATCGGTTCATTATCAGCCCGAGTTTGAAGTGGCCAGCCTCCGCCTCGTCCGATTCGAGGCCCTCGCCCGCTGGACCCATCCCACTCTCGGTCCGATTCCGCCCGACAAGTTCATTCCCATCGCCGAAGAGAGCGGATTGATCGTAGCTCTCGGCGCCTACATCATGCAGCTCGCGTGCGCCGAGGCCGTGAAATGGCAACGCATCCTGCCCTGGCCGGTCCAGGTCGCCGTCAATGTCTCCAGCATTCAACTCCACCGCAAGGGATTTGTGGAAGAGGTATGTTTCACTCTCCGCCAAACCGGGCTCATGCCTGAGCTTCTGCAAATCGAATTCACTGAATCCGTGATGCTGGGCGGCGCGCTGTCCGCAGCCGAGCCGATGAACCGTCTCCGCTCCCTGGGAATCAGCCTGGCCATCGACGACTTCGGCACCGGCTATTCCTGCCTGAGTTATCTGCCCTCGCTGCCATTCGACGCACTCAAGATCGATAGATCCTTTGTCCGGGATCTTGGCAAGAGAGCTGAGAGCGAGTCCATGGTCCGCACCCTCATTTCCCTCGCCAACAATATCGGCATGCGCGTGATCGTCGAGGGCGTTGAGACGCAGGAGCAGCTGGAACTCATCCGCACCTACGGAGCCAACGAAGTGCAGGGATACCTGTTGGGCCGTCCAACCCCAAATCCCGTGGAGATATTCATCCGCCCCGAAATCGAATCGCAATACACCCCCGTCTAACTTCCTCAAATAAACTTCGCGCAAGTTTCTTGCGATCTTTGGCCGTCTGATCGGAAAATCTCCAATGCTTTGTATCAGGGCATGACTTCAGTCATGCCGATAATCCACAAAATATGCGTCGGGCTTTAGCCCCTGCGGGATCTTCTCGTGCCGCTAAAAACGAAACCTCGCCCGATTCGCGGCCTGTAAATGCCTCTAACCAACTCTAAGCGAGCTTTTTTAGAAGCTCCCCCGCCCGAGCCCCCACCCGCCATCCCCCACCCCCCATTCCCGCATCGCATACAATGGTACCTATCGGATCAGTGGAGGTTCGCCCCTGTTCGCCGCACTTGTGACCCTTCTGAATCCCGTCGCCGGTCCCTCCCGTACCCTCTTCGGGACGCTGCCCATGCGGGTCGCCGCGCTTCTCGCCCTCGCGCCCCAAAACGGCCTCCGCCACTACCTCAAGGCCATGCAATCCACCGACACCACCTTCAAGGGCCTCTATCACTGGAACCCCTTTGACGCGGCTCTGCTCCTGCCCTACTTCGCCGTCATGATCCTGCTTGCCATCTACGGCGTCCATCGATACACGCTCTGCTATCTCTACTTCAAGTACCGCAAAAACTACGACCCCAATCCGCCCCGCCATTTCGACGAGCTCCCCTTCGTCACCGTCCAGCTCCCCATCTTCAACGAGCAATTCGTCATCGACCGCCTCCTTGAAGCCATCTGCGCCATGGAGTACCCAAAAGACAGGCTCGAAATCCAGGTGCTCGACGACTCAACCGACGAAACCCAGCAGGTAGCCTCCGCTCTCGTCGATCGATACGCCGCCCTCGGCAATCCCATCGTCTACATCCATCGCACCAACCGTTACGGTTTCAAAGCTGGCGCCCTCGACGCCGGCCTCAAAACCGCCAAAGGTGAATACGTCGCCATCTTCGACGCCGACTTTGTCCCTCCTCCTGACTGGCTCATGAAGGTCATCCACCACTTCGCGGAGCCGGAAATCGGCATGGTCCAGACCCGCTGGACTCATCTCAATCGCGACTACAGCATGCTCACCCAGATTGAGGCCATCCTCCTTGACGGTCACTTTGTGTTGGAACACGGTGCCCGCGTCCGCACCGGCGACTTCTTCAACTTCAACGGCACCGCCGGCATGTGGCGCATCAAGGCCATCTCCGACGGCGGGGGATGGCAGCACGACACCCTCACTGAAGACACCGACCTCAGCTACCGCTCCCAGATGGCCGGCTGGAAGTTCAAATACCTCCCTGAAGTTGAATGTCCCGCCGAGTTGCCCATCGAGATGACCGCCTTCAAAACCCAGCAGGCGCGCTGGGCCAAGGGACTCATCCAGACCAGCATCAAAGTCCTGCCCATGATGTTCAAGTCCAACGTTCCGCGCCGCATCAAGATCGAGGCCGTCTACCACCTCACCGCCAACCTCAGTTATCCGTTGATGGTCATCATGTCTGCGCTCCTCATGCCGGCCATGATCTGCCGCTTCTACCAGGGCTGGTTCCAAATGCTGCTCATCGACTTCCCGCTCTTCACCGCGTCCACTTTTTCCATCGCGGTGTTTTATCTCATGAGCGAGCGCGAGCTCTTTCCCAAAACCTGGATGAAGACCTTCCTTTATCTTCCCTTCCTGATGGCTCTAGGCATCGGCCTCACCATCACCAACACCAAGGCAGTAATGGAAGCTCTCTTCGGCATCAAGAGCGCCTTCGTCCGCACTCCAAAATATCGCGTCGCAAAGAAGGGCGAAAAGTCTCAGGCCGCCAAGTATCGCAAGCGTCTTGTCCTTGCCCCGTGGATCGAGTTAGTCTTCGGCTGCTACTTCGCGCTGGCCATTCTCTACACCTTTTCCAACCACAACTACTTCACCGCGCCGTTCCTTATCCTGTTCGTCATCGGCTACTGGTACACCGGCCTGATGAGCCTGCTCCAGGGCCGCTTCGAGCGCTGGCGCAACCCCGACGCCAACACCGACGAATCCAGCCCCAAACCCTTCCCCGTCGGCGTCTAGCTCCCGCCTGATGTAAATGTGCGAAAGGGCACGACTTCAGTCGTGCCGAAAAAACCATAAAATGATTCGGGCTTTAGCCCCTGCGGGATGTTGCCGAAAACGATGATCACGGTCCGACTTTGTCACCAAAACTGACCACCTCAATGCAACCTATACCCCTCCGCCGCCCCCACAATCGCATCCGGCACCTTCGGCATATCCGCCTCCGCAATCGCCTTCGCCCCCGCCAATCCCGCCCCGCTCACATTTGAAGTCGACAACAGCGGCCCGTCAAATCCCGTCACCGTGATCCCCGCAAGTCGCGCGTTCTTAATATTCGCCAACGAAATCCCTTTCCTGCATGTCCCAATCACACCCTCCAGCACAAAACCATCCAGCGGCTTGCGCGGATGAATATCAATCCCATGCACCAGTTCCGGCACATCGCTCACCTTGATGTGCCTGAACTCAAAATTACGAATCGTCGGAATCCCCTCATCACCCGGCACAAGGTTCGGTGTATCCGCAATCCCGCTGTTCAGTATGTTGAACCGCAAAAAACCATCCTTCGCACCCGACACTTCCAGATCGTTCATAAATATGTTTTCAATAAACGCGCCCCGCCCCGGCCGGCTCTTGATGTAAATCGCAAACGTCCCCGCCCCCAGGCACTTGCAATGCTCCACATGCACGTCGCGAATTCCGCCCGAAGTCTCGCTCCCAATCCCAATGCACGCCCAAACCTTATCCACAAACGTGCAGTTTGAAATACGCACGTCCTCCGTCGCGCGCGCAATCGTATATCCCTCCATCCCGCGCCCCGACTTCAGCGAAATGCAATCGTCCGTCGTATCAAAATCGCACCCGTCAATCGTCACATGTTTGCAGGAATCCACATCGATCCCATCCGCGCCGCTCTTCACAGTCACGTTCTTAAACGTCACCTGCTCGCAATAAGTCGGATGAATCGACCACATCCCAAAGTTCTCCGTGTAGCAATTCTCCACGCGAACATTTTTGCAATTCACAAACTCCAAAAGCGCCGGCAGCCGCAGCCCGCTCGGCCGCTCCAGCCGCCCCTTCACTTCAGGACTGCCAACAATCTTCCCCGGCCCCGTGATCCCAATATCCTCCGCATCCCACGCTGAAATGAACGCGCTATAGCCCTTCATCCAATGCCCTTCCCACCGCACCTGGGCCACCGGGTAGTCAGCCATATCGCCCGACCCATTCAGCGTCGCACCCTCTTCCACGCGCAGCACAACCCCGCTCCGCAAAGCCAACGCACCCGTTAGATAATCACCCGCCGGCACTACCACTTCACCCCCGCCCAACACCGCACAGCGCTCAATCGTCTGCTGAATCGCATAAGTGTCCTTGGTCTTCCCATCGCCGATCGCGCCGTAATCTTTCACGTTCAGACTCACCGCGAGCTTTGCCGCCGGCCGCCCTGACTCAGCTGCGTCCAAGTTTTTCTTCGATCCTTGCCCCGCAGCCACTTCGGGAAGCAACGCAAGCACCGGCGCCGCCAGCGCACCTTTTGCCGCCTTCGTCAAAAAACTTCTCCGCCCCAGCAATGAAGCCTCCACTCAACAATTCCAGGTGCCAACCCGCCAACTCGCCATGTGCGCGCAGCGCACGCCAACCTGCTAAACGGATTGCCCTCTGCCCCATCCATCGAGCGTTCGTGGCTAAATGGGTGGGAGGGTCCAAGAGCAAGCCACCGCACCTCTACCGCGCATTCGGCCCAATCCCCGCCGGATACTGATCAAACGTAAGCTTCGTCTGCTTCCCCATCAAAAACTTGTCCCCAAACGCCAGCAGCGCATCCCAATCTCCCTGCACCATCCCGTGCGGCCGATCCGCAAAGTTGATCCCCAACCGGTCCGTCGCGTTCAAGAAGTTATAAGCCGGCTGGGCCGCAATCATCGACTGGTAAACCCCGTTCTGATTCACGTTCTGATCGTGCAACCCTTCCAGCGCAATAAACGGCCGCGGCGCACACAGCGCAATGAACCAATGCTCATCGAACGGCAGTTTGTCAGGTTGTCCCCAGAACTGGTGCAGATGATCCGAAAACCAGTTCGGATATTTCTTCATCATCTCCGTCAATCCTTCCTTGCCGCCTCGATCCGGCACCGACCCGCTAAACCGGTATGCAGGCGTTCCCCCGCCCGAACTCGCCACCGGAGCCACCATCGCGATCCGCTCATCAAACGCCCCCGCGATCAGCGCCGACTTGCCCGTCCGTGAAACCCCGGTCACAACAAACTTGGTCTGGTCCACCGACGCATCGGTTTCCAGATAATCCACAATTCGCGAAACTCCCCACGCCCACGCCCGCAGCAATCCCCAGTCGTAATTCGGATACGCCGGAAAAAAACGCGTCGTACGATAAGCCCAGCTCCCATCCGCATTCCGCAGCGTCGTATCCTCGCCGCAGTCGCTGTAGTTGAAGATCACAAAGTTCCAGCCATGCTGAATCGCCTGGTTCGTTTCCGCAATGTGCGCAGCCGTGCTCACGCTCCCATACGGTTTGCCGCTGTTATCAATCATCCCCGTCACCGGCGCTCCGCCAGCTCCATTCGCGCCCGGCCCAGCAGTTTTCGGCACAGCCGGCCCCGTCACCAGAAGCACATCCTCGCCTTTTCCCTGGTTCGCTCCCAGCGCCAGCCGCGGCAGCGGCGTCGCTCCCGGCGGCGTTCCCGCCGGCGAAATCAGCGTCGGCACCCCGGCATTCCCCACCTGCGTAAACACCCCGATATCCAGCCCCAGGCTCGCTTCCGGCCCAAACGTCAAATGAATCAGCCGGTACTTCACCTTCCCGCCCATCAGCATCTCCGTGCTGATCACTTTGCCGCTCACGTTCCCCGGCGGCGGCGGCGCCAGCCCCACGGCGTACCACTCCAGCGTCCGCTTCATCTCCTCCCGCCGCTCGGCCCACTGTTTCTGAGTCTTAACGCGCTGCCCATTGTTCAGCGTCATCACATCCGGCATCTCAGCACGATCCGGCAGTTGATCCACCCCAGGCAACGGCGTCATCGTCGTCGTGATCACCGGCAGCGGAATCTCCCTCGGGTCCGGCCTCATTGGAGTGACCGAATGCGCCGGCGTCTGCGCCCCCGACCCATTCAAAGCCCCCGCCGCAAGATCCGACGCCAGAGCACAATCCTTCAATCCTCGGATCCCCGTCACCACCGACTCCGCATTCAGGTGCGCGCCCGCCTTCCTGCTATGCTGCGTATCGTTAAACAGAGGCCGCACCGCCTCCTGTCCCAGCGCGTCATACTTATCCGCGGTAATCGTATTCAGATCGACAAACAGCGCTGCACTCTCATGCGCCGCTTCAGCCGCCCACCCTGCATAGCCATCAAGCCCGCGCACAATCTTGCCATCCACCCAAATGTTGCGTGGCGGCGGCGAGCAGATAATCACATGCGCTCCCTTGCTCTCCGCATCCTTCACATACTGCCGCAAATACCATCCGTAGCTGTGTATCGTTTCCTTCTCGTGCGTCACCGGCGATTCAATCTCTTCCGTCTCGTCCCCGTTCCCCTTCGCCGTCGTGCGATCCGGATAGTTCGCCGAATTGGCCGCATCGTTATGGCCAAACTGCACAATCACCCAATCCCCGGCCTGCAGGCGATTCATGATCTTCGCCCACGCCCCCTCCTGCCTGTATCCCCTGCTGCTCCGCCCCCCAAGCCCTTCGTCGTAGACATGAATCTTCGCCGCGTCGAACATCGGAATAATCTCCGATCCCCACCCCCACGGCCCGGTCTCCCCATCCCCAGTCCCCGTGTGCATAATCGAATCGCCCACCAGAAACAACGCCGGATGCTGCGTCTCAATCTCCGGCGAATCGCTCTGAGCAACCGCAGCCGCAGGCAACAGCAATGCGATGAGCAGAGAGAAAAGCCTCCTGCCCGACAAGTGCAGCTTCTTTGCAAACAACATCATTGTTCAACCCATTTCTTGTACCGGCGTGATTCGAAAGCGCAGTGGCGCGATCGACCATAGTGCGAACGCTCGCCACATGCTCCAGTACAACAACAGATTCTAGAATGAGTCGGTCAGGAATGCGATGAACTGCCGTGTTTTACTATCGCCCCTGCATTCGCGCGAGTGTAGCGCGGGTCTCCCGACCCGCTGTACCGCGGACGTCCACGTCCGCCCTCGTGACTCTTCAACTTCCACCCTCACCACGCCGCCCTATGCAACCCTACTCCGCCCTCAGCGCCCGCGCCGGATCAATCGACGCCGCCCTTCGCGCCGGAATAATTCCCGCCACACAAGCCGCCACGGCCAGCGTGATAATCGCTCCCAGCATCACCTGCGCGTCCGCGCCCGTGATGTCGAAGAGCAGCGTCTTGACGTACCGCACCGAAACCAGCGCAACAGGAACTCCAATCGCCAGTCCAATCACGGTCTGAATCAGCGCCCCGCGCATCACCATCGCAACCACGCCCGTCCGTTCCGCGCCCAGCGCCATGCGAATCCCGATCTCCGGTGTCCGCTGTTCCACTGCGTACGCCGTCACACCATAAAGTCCAATTGTCGCCAGCAGCAGCGCCAACACGCCAAACAGCATGGTCAGCCGCGCAATCATCCGCTGCTCGTTAAAGTTATCGGCAATCTGCTCCGCAAAAGTCTGAAACTTCACCACCGTCAAATTCGGATTGATGCCCGCCAGCGTGCTCTGTGCAATCTTTTCCATGTCGTTCATTGGCCGCTCGGTCTGAAGCACGATGGTGCCCGCATAAAGCGATGTGTCATTTTCGAAGGGTGTCTTGTCAATCGGTTCGCGCTGCATGATGGGCACGAAATACATGCTGTGGTCTTTCCACCGCACATCGGTATAAACCGTGTCCTCCACCACCCCCACTACCTCGAATTCGCCGGGCGACAGGGGTGAGCCGAACCTGCGCCCAATGGGATTTTCGCCCTTGAAAAACTGCTTGACGAAGGTCTGGTTCACTACCCCCACCGCGGGCGCCGTCGGCGTATCCTGCGCTCCAATCCCGCGCCCCATCACCACATGCGTCCCCACCGAGTCGAGATACTCCGCGTTCATTTTGATGAACGAAGCCGACTTGGTCGGATCGGATTGGCCCTGCACGCGTATGCCGTGACCCCAGTTGTTGTCCTCCATCGGCGTGTAAGTCGAGATGCCCACCTTCACCACCCCCGGCACTGCGTGAAATCGATCCTCCATAGTTCGATAAAGAGCCTCCAGTTGGGTCGGTAGATATCCCGCAGCCTGCGGATTGATATGGATGATATAGCGATTGCGCGCATCCAGTTTCAGGTCTGTGCCCTCAAGTTTTCCCAGGCTCTGCGAAAACAACCCCGCCCCCACCAGCAGCACCAGCGACAGCGCCGCCTGCAACACCACCAGCGTCCTTTGCAGCAATGAAGTCCCCGATGCCGTAGTCCGCGCTCCGGTCCTCAATGCATCCGCAGGCCTCGCCTGCGCCGCAATCCACGCCGGCGCCACCCCAAACAAAATCCCCGTCAGCATCGAAAGTCCGAACGCAAACCCAATCACCTCCAGCGACGGCGTAGCCTCAATCGGCACGCTCTGTTCTCCCGGAAACGCGAGCAACAGCAGCATATGCGCCCCCGCATACGCCACCGCCAACCCCAGCAGCCCGCCCATCCCCGCCAGCAGAATGCTCTCCGTCAAAAGCTGCCGCACAATCCGTCCCCGCATCGCTCCCAGCGCCGACCTGAGCGACATCTCCGTCCGCCTGCCCATCCCGCGCACCAACAAAAGATTCGCAATGTTGGCGCATGCAATCAGCAGCACCAGCCCTGAAACCCACATCAGCAGATGAAGATGATCTCCGTAATCCTCCTGCAGCGTCTGGATGCCCGCACCGCCCGGTGTCAGCACCGCGTGAACCCTCGGCAACACCTTCTTTCCTTCCACCGTAGAGAACTGCGGTTGCGTTGCAAATTCCTGTCGCAAAACCCCATTCACTTTTTCCTGCAGCGGCCCCAGAGCAACTCCTGGCCTAACCCGACCAATGATGTAAACCCAAACCGTGTCCGGGTCGTTCACATAAACAGCATTCTCCAGCGCCGGCATGGTCTGAATCGGCAGATAGAAATCCGGCGGCGTGCTCGTCATCCTGTCGCCATAAAACCCTCGCGGCGCAACCCCCACCACCGTCACCGGCTTTGTATTTACCCAGAACGTGCTCCCCACGACTGCGGCATCTCCACCAAACTTATGCTGCCACGCCTCATAACTCATCACCGCTGTTGGCGCCGCGCCCTTCGCGTCGTCCGCATCCATCAACAGCCGTCCCGCCTCGGGCCGCAATCCAAATGTCCTGAAATAATTGCCGGAAACAAACTCGCCCATCACCGATCGCGCCTGTGTCTGCGCACCATCCCGCCGCGCAATCACCTGCCGGTAAGTGAAGCCAGCCTGCATCGCCGCCAGTTCCTCAAACTCCGGCACATTCTTTTTCAATTGCTCATACGTGTCGAGGGAGAAGTTCGAATAATTCCCGCTATCTCTAACCTGCAGTCCGCCCACGCAGCAGTCCTGCCCATCGTTCCCGACATGCCACAGCATCTTTGGATCAGCCACCGGCAGGCTCTTCAGCAGCACCGCGTTCACCAGCGTAAAAATCGCCGCATTCGCTCCAATACCCAGCGCCAGCGTCAGCAGCACCGTCACCGTGAACCCTGGCGTTCTCATCAGTTGCCGCAAGGCAAAACGCACGTCCTGCGTCAGCCGCTCCAGGCGCAGCCATCCCCACCGCTCGCGCGTCACCTCCGCAACCAGCGGCAAATTCCCAAACTCCCGCACCGCCGCTCTCCGCGCATCCTCCGGCCTCTCCCCGCGAGCCACACGGTCCGCCGTCGCCATCTTCAAATGGCTCTCAATCTCTTCCTTCAACTCCCTCTTGCGCCCAAACCATCCAAACACGCTCATGCCTCACCTCGCTCGGCGGTCATGATTCCTTCAATCGTCGCCACCATCCGTCCCCAGCGCTCATAATCGGAGGCCAACTGCGCCTTGCCCAGCTTTGTAATCTTGTAGAACTTCGCCCGCTGATTGCTCTCGCTCAGCCTCCATTCAGCCTTCACCCAACCCTGCCGCTCCAGCCTGTGCAGAGCCGGATAAAGCGATCCCGTCTCCACCTGCAACACCTCGCCGGACGTCGCTCGAATCGCCTGGCTGATCCCATACCCATGCTGTTCGCCCCACTGCAGCGTCTTAAGAATCAGCATGTCCAGCGTCCCCTGCAACAGCTCAATCCGGTTCTGATAAGCGTTCTTATTCGCCATAGGCTGTAGACCCTCTACCCCATCATGTAGACAATCTACTCCCTTAAGGCCAAAACCGCAAATCAATTCCTAAAAAAACCGGCACAGCTCCGGTCGCCCTGAATACGCCTGATGTATTGCAAGCCAAAAGCCGACTTCAGAGTACCTGCCTGTCGGCTTCGCTGTGCAGGACCGTTCCCTGACCGACCAATGCGCGGCTAACGATAGGCCGAGGACGAAAACATGAATATGCACCGAGATGGGAAATAGACAGACCACTCGTGTCGAATTCCCATCTTGGACACAGGAGGTTCAAATACGATAAGTCAAGGCTAGACTTCGACGCTGAGGAGCACGATAATGAAATGAGTAGGCGAGCGCACCAAATGCCCCAGCAAGAGTTGTTTTTCGAGCAGAAGATTGGCGGTCGGCGCATCGAGGTTTTGAAGACCTATGACACCGCATGTGCCCGTGAGGCATTCGGGAACATGGACGCGGTCGCTCGGGCATTCCTATGGAAGTCCCTCGGGATTGATGGAGCCTACGAACAGGCCGACATCCCTCCGATCCAATCGGGCGACGGTGAGGATTTTCTGTGGGAGGAACTATTGGAGAACTCCCGTGAGGATGGCAACCTGCACTCGTTTTTTCTGGTCACCGAAGCAAAAGGCGCCTCTTCGAGGAGCCTGTACGTTTCCCCCGATTGGCCGAGTGCCGAAGCCTTTGCACAAAACGTGCTCGCAGGGGCGTAGTGCACGGGCCGCCTCGTCCAAACGTCTTACCTCAAGGATCAGGCATTCAGAAACCTGGCCAGAGCAGATACCACCAGGGCTGGCCTCTTCAAAGCGCATTCCCAAACAACATGACGCTCCCAGCCGAGGCTTCGCAAAAGGCGAGAGACCTCGTTGTCTCTCTTCCTATTCCTTTCGATTTTGCTGACCCAGTAAGCTTGATTCCTATTCGGGACGCGATTTCCCCGCGCACAAGAATGCCCATGCCAAAAGCACCCGTGGACAAACACAACTTTTTTCAATCTTGGGAATACAAGATCGGGCCTGCCTGGAAGATCGTTCCTGTGCAGCCGAAAGCGAAAACCGAGACGGTGGACCATTGATCGCACGACTTTTTCAGGGGCAGTGTCCGAGGATTTCACCGCCCGCATGATCTTACTTCTGATCTCTAGATTCTCCATCACTTGTGCACAGCGATCTGCATGCTTGGGTCGGTTTCAATTTCATTGACAATCGAGTTATAGCGCTCCACCAACTCGTCCACTGCGGTTCTGCGCCCAGTTGCTTTGAACTTACCCAACTCGTAGAGGTTCAATGCGACAAACTGCTCGATCTCGAATACATCCAGTCGGTCAGCAATCCCCGCGTTGGCGGCGAGGCCTTCGGCGACGGTCAGGCCCTTCTGGAGGGTGACAATTATGGGCCGAAGACCTGAGTCGAGGTTTTCCTGACAGCGGCGAATGACGGCCTCTCCCGGCGAAGTAGTCACGTGGATCGCAACGTCGCCGAGAAAAAAGTCCCCGGCCCGGTCAGTTTGGCTGTCCGATGTTGTGAAGCTGAAATGATGGAGAGTTATTCCGTCGCCAGCTAAAGCGCAATCCAGCTTTGCTCCCACTAAGTGCTGTAAGACCGCTCCCGCGTAAGTGACTCCCTGTGATTCATGCTGGCGCTTTATGGCCTGGTCTAACACGTCGCGAACGACCGCCCGAAGCCCCTTCGATGGATCGAGCTTCACGGTGAAGGGTTGCCCAGCGAAGAATGATTCGACACGCTGCACCCAAAACTGCTCGACTAAATTGAAATCGATCTGCCCTACGATTGCGGCGTCATTCAGGAAACCAACATATTTACGCATCTTCCCAACGCTGCCACGAGATGTGCGGCCGCCCTCCTTGGCAAGTATCCTCAGTATTCCCCTTCTCTTTAATATTGCCTGCACAGAGGCTACTCCTAGGCCGGCCACCTGAGTGCCGCTGTCCGCGATGAACGCCTCAGGGTCAAGCGGAAATGTCATGCTCCGTGCTTGCTCAGTAACGACGAGCGCAACAGACAGCGGCCCCTTGCCACGGAATCTATTGATGAGCGCGAATTCCTCAAGACCGTGCAAGATGGGAGATTTTGTGCTCAAGCTGCCTCCGTCTTTTGCGCGTCCGCTGAAGCGAGGAGGGGTTCCAGCAAATGGTGGGCCAGGAACCGAACTACTGGGACCGCGACGCCGTCGCCAGCGAGATGGTAGGCGTCATTGTATTTCTCGGGGAGGATATATCCGTCATCGAGCCCCATGAGTCTGGCGGCCTCGCGTGGAGAGAGGAGTCTCGTATTTACCTCGTTTGATTCGACCTCAATAATGATTTGCCGACTGGAGCCGCCGACCGGGGTTCGAAGACATCCTGCAATCCCGTCAAACCTCACCTCCGCTCGCTGTACCCGGTCACCGTACGCATTTACACGCATCCTTTTATAGATGCAGCCCACTGCTCGTCTTTGCTCCCGAAGGGCAGCGGTGACTTTCTCGAGATGGCTATCGCTCATCATGGCCAGAAGGCGCTTCGTTTCTGCCCCGGTGTGCCATTTGACACCCTTGGGATTCCTCTCAATCAGGTCCACGAGGGTCCTCGTCCTCGCGGGCGGCGACGGCAGCCTCCACCAAGCCCAATCAGTCCTGTCCTTCGGGGCTAGCCTTTGGAAGGCCGCGAAGACCCCTTTCGTGTGCCACGGAGGCTGCGAGCCAGATTCTAGGAGCGCCGCGGGCACGTCCCATTCCTTCCGCACCGCCACGATGAAAAGCCTAGGACGGGATTGAGGCAGAAAATTGACGGCGTCTAGCACCATTGCGCCGAACCGATAACCAGATTTTGCAAGAGCTTTGCAAATCGCCGCGAAGTCAGCGCCACCGTGCGATGTCAAGGCTCCACAGACATTTTCTAGGACAACAACCTTGGGGTGCCTGCCCTGCTTCGCCAATTTGTCCACTAGCCGCCAGAATGGCCAGAAGCTGCCCGAACGGTTGCCACTCAGTCCTGCTCCATCTCCAGCAAGCGAAAGATCCTGGCATGGGAACGAGGCCCACACAAGGTCGGTCGTTCCCGGTAAATGACCAGTCGAAACGTTTGCGACGTCATCAACGATTAGATGCTCTGCACCCCAATTGTCGACGTAGCTCCGGGCCTTCACCTTGTCAAAATCGTTTGCAAAGAGGCACTGCCACCCATCGCCGAGCCCCGCCCTGGCCATTCCCCCACCCGCAAAAAACTCATAAAATGTCCGCACCTGGCAATTGCTCCGGTTCAATATTCTCACAAATCTACACTACTCCTTGCGTTGCAGAATCAGGGCGGTGCGCCTTTGCAGGAGCCGAGGCCAACAGGCCAAACCACGTTTCGACGCGGGGTTGGGAAGATCACTACCAGTAACCGCCCATGTGCTCCTCAAAAAACCCCAGCACCGGCATCCGCCAAAAACAATCCTCCCCGTTTTGCCGATAATTACCCCCAAAAGGCGCACAATCATTTCATAGCGCAATTCACAACCGAAGCGGAGGCGGGCACTCACCAACCGCCCGTAACCCCTTTGTTATGTCATATATGACAATAACTCCTTTGTTATGTCATGCTTACAGCCATGGCCACCCGTAACCTAATTAAAATGAGTATTTTACGAAAAACCGGGGGGGGGGGGGTACGAAAAACGGGGTACAGACCGGGCGGATGTCCGACGAAATAGACCGGGCACATCCCCGACACCACACAAGTCCAGGGTAGTTCGACTTGAACGACGGGACGGCCCGAAAACCAGCACCCTGCAACTGAGAACTTACAACTTACAACTGAAAACTAAGCGTGCCATTCTGCTCCGCTACAATAGAGCGAAGCGCCTGCCGCGACGGGACAGAATCCCGCCGCCGTCAGGCGCATCAGAGCATTATGCTAGCCAAAAACCTGCCGGAAGCCCTTACCTTCGATGATGTGTTGCTCGTCCCTGCCTGGAGCGACGCGGTCCCTGCGCACGTCAGCACGCAGACTCAGTTGACCCGTGACATTACCCTGAATACGCCGCTGCTCTCCTCCGCCATGGACACGGTGACCGAGTCGCGCATGGCCATCGCCATGGCCCAGCAGGGCGGCATCGGCATTGTCCACCGCAACCTGACCGTCATCGATCAGGCCGGCGAAATCGACAAGGTCAAGCGCTCTGAGAGCGGCATGATCGTCGACCCCGTCACCATCGGCCCCGACCAGATGATCAGCGACGCCCTTGAAGTCATGCGCCGCTACAAGATCAGCGGCGTCCCCGTCACCCAGGGCAAGCGCCTCGTCGGCATCCTCACCAACCGCGACCTCCGCTTTGAAACCCGCACCGACATCCCCATCGGCGACGTGATGACCAAGAAGAATCTCATCACCGTCCCCGTCGGCACCACTCTTGAAGAAGCAGAACTGATCCTCCACGAGCACCGCGTCGAAAAACTCCTGGTAGTCAATGATCAGTACGAGCTCAAGGGCCTCATCACCGTCAAGGACATCCAGAAGAAGCTGAAGTATCCCAACGCCAGCAAGGATGAGCAGGGCCGCCTGCGTGTCGGCGGCGCCATCGGAGCCACCGGCGATTTCCTGGAGCGCGCCGCCGAGTTGGTTCGCGCCCGCGCCGATGTCCTGGCCATCGATTCGGCCCACGGCCACTCCACACGCGTCCTCGAAGCAGTGACCGCAGTCAAGAAGCGCTTCCCGAATGTAGGCCTGCTCGCCGGCAACGTCGCCACCTACGAGGGCGCATTGGCCCTGATCAAAGCCGGCGCCGACGCCATCAAGGTTGGCATCGGCCCCGGTTCCATCTGCACCACACGCATGGTCACCGGCGCCGGCATGCCGCAAATCACCGCCATCGCCGAAGCAGCCCGCGCCGCCCGCGAGTTCGGAATTCCCGTCATCGCCGACGGCGGCATCAAGTACTCAGGCGAAGTCACAAAGGCCATCGCCGCCGGCGCAAGCTCGGTTATGATCGGCTCGCTCTTTGCCGGCGTCGATGAGAGTCCCGGCGAAACCATCCTCTACCAGGGCCGCAGCTTCAAGAGCTACCGCGGCATGGGCTCGCTGACCGCCATGAGTCAAGGCTCGGGCGAGCGATACTTCCAGTCAACCGACGATCTGGCGAGCTCGGAGATGGGCACCGAGGGCGTGGTGCAACGTGAGCGCGCCAGCCAGAACCGCCTCGCCAAGTTCGTTCCTGAAGGCATCGAGGGCCGTGTACCCTACCGCGGGCCGCTCGAGTCAATGGTCTTTCAACTCGTCGGAGGCCTGCGCTCCGGCATGGGCTACGTCGGCTGTGGAACCATTCAGGAGTTGCAGGAGAAAGCGCAATTTGTGCGCATCTCCGGCGCCGGCCTGCGCGAAAGTCACGTCCACGACGTGATCATCACTCGAGAGGCGCCCAACTATCGTGTTGAATAAAAAGAGCGGCCTCCTCTACTGGATCTATATCTGGGCTCCAGTTGCGCTGGGCATCGCGATTATTATGGTGGAATCAACGGAAATGTTTGGGGCCGATCACACCAGCGGTCCGTTGCGTCGACTCTTTGAGGCTATCTTCGGCCATGTCGGCGACAATAGGTGGGATATCATTCATCACTACGTCCGCAAGTCGGGTCACTTTATCGGCTACGGGTTCATCGGGCTCGCATGGCTGCGCGCGTGGTGGTTCACGCTCACGCATTCACGCTTTCTTACCGACGCGGTTCTCGCACTCCTCGGCACTGCGCTGATTGCAAGTTGCGATGAATGGCACCAGTCTTATCTTCCCAACCGCACCAGCTCCGTGTGGGATGTTCTCCTCGACTGCACCGGAGCCATTGTCCTGCAGCTGATTGTTTATCTCTCCATGCGCATCTTTAGACCCAAGCAGCTGGCGAGAACAGCATAGGCCCTCCGAACACTACTGCAGAATGCTCATCTCGGATGTACTTGAAAGCGTAATCGGCGCGGATGAGTTGAATGGAATTTTGTACGGAAATGTGTAAGTTACGCTAACCATCACACGATGAGGCGCAACCTCGTCGCCATCGGGATAAGTTGTAACCACATTCATCTTTCCGCCGCCGAGATTCGGCAATCCAATGCCAGAAACAAAACTGTCTACGCTCGGAAACGATCCCGCGCCTGTTGTCGCTGTGGCCGTACACGAGATACCGGTGGATGATTCGCAAGTTGCCCCATGAACCATTGCATACCGCGTTCCTTCGCGTGCAGCCTCTGAAATCCATTCATAAGTGTAAAAAGCCATGCACACTTGCATCAGTCCAAACAGAAAGCTGAGTAGAATCGGGAGGGTCACGGCAAACGCAACCATCGTCTCTCCGCGTTCACCGCGCGCAAGATTCCCAATGTGCGTATCCTTCATGTGGATTGGACGTTCTGCGCGAATCGGAGCTTGCAGCAGCCGAGCGAATCCGCTCGCTTTCAAGAATTCGCGCAACCTAAAAGCCCTTTGAGTCGCCATCATTATTCCTCGACCTCCATCACGGAGGTGCCGTTCAGAATCAAGGTCTTCGGCAGTCCGGGTATATGGATCGGAGGAGTAACCGGCGCCGTCGCAATCACCTGAACAAATTCCAGAGGATGATTTCCCGCCCCGGTGCAATCCGAAGTCGCAGCCGACTGAGTCGAATACTGCGTGCCACCAATCGCTGCGGAGCAAGCATAAAATACAGTCGGAGTCACAGTGAGATTGGTGCCAAAGTCCGAAGCATCTGACTGTGCGGCAGCGATAATTCCAGCCGAGTCGTTTGCAATCGTGGAACTGGTCATCCCGTACATGGCTCCGGTGTGTGCCGCATTGGAAACCTCGATGGAACCGTAGACCCATGTCGCAGTCTCCACTGTTCCAAACAGCAGGGGCGCGCCGAAGATCGCCAGCATCAGAGACATTTCCACCAGCGCGCTTCCCGTATCGCCACGCAAGCCCCGGCAGCGCTCCAAAAGGCCGATCCGCATGCTCATTAATAAACTGGCCATTGGCTGGTTCAGAAGATTTCCTTTTTTCACTGTGTCACCTTTGCGACTGAGATATTCAAAGTCCCCAGGTTCGAGTTCGCGGTACTTGTCAGGGCTCCGCCGCCATTCATCGTCAATGATTGCGCAACGATATCCGCATCCACATTCGACCCACTCCCGTTCCCCAATGTGAGAGCCGACAGAGGAGCATAAATGGCTCCATCAAAGTATGCCGAGGCCCCTCCCTGGATCGAGATAGGCTGGCTGTCACCGCTATCGGTTGCAGGGCTGCCGCCAGGATCTTGATAGACCAGAATATTGTTGTAGATCCCGGTGGTCGGTGCAGTCCCACCTCCTGCCTCCGTGTTGCCACCTGCCACAAGATTGACATTCGCGCCGTTATCAATCACCATGTTCGCGCCGTTGGTCAGATAAAAGAAAACTCCGTTGCCTCCACCATTAGTTCCGCTCTCAAAGTGCAACGTGCCGCCGTTGATGACGTAGATCCCAGGATTGAGCGTGACCGTGTCACCGTTTCCATTTACCGTGAGCCCCGTGTAACACACCGTGTTGCCGCCCTGAGTTGTGCCATAGGTCGAATTGGGCCCAGCGGTGTAGTGCACCCCACCACCCGATACCAGGGTGAATGGATCAGCGGAACAACTTGCATCCACAGGAACGACCGGCATGGCCGGAGCGCACGCAGTGGTAATTCCCTGAACCACTTTCGTCGCCGAGCAGATACTCCCGCTGTTGTTGACGTTGTTTGAGTTGTCCCAGCTTGACGACACGGTACCAAGTGATTGAGCGCAGACGCTCGCGCTTCCGACAATTCCAATCGCGTTGCTGCTGCTTGAGTCAACCGTCAATCCACAACTGTTTCCGGTAAAACTGGAGTTGTTGCTCATATTCAGCGTCTGACCCGTTGCGCCCTCCAGGCAGACGCACGTAGGGCTGGCTTGTCCGCCGCCCGCCGTCGCGGTCGCAGAGACCGTCAATGTGGTCAGTCCGTGTTGAAAAACAGCTAGAAAGAAAGTTGGAATTGGACGGGAAACAACGACTTGAACCCAGGAACTGGGCACGGTAGAAGACCCACTATTCGAATATGTCCCGGAACTGGGTGAAGTAATCGAAACCACAGCAGGGTTCTTCGCCAGGGTGGTGTCAAAGCCATTCTGTTTGGCAGCCGCATTGGCCGCAGCCTGCGCGTTTCCAAAATCGCCGGCGTAGCTCTCTTCCTCAGCGGCAGCAACAGCAGCCGCGTCGGCAGCCGCCTGCGCCATTCTCTTCTCGTGAAACAAATACCCGGTGTCCACCGCAATGGCCATGAATCCCAGCATAGCCATAACCATGAAAAGTGCCATGAATACAGTAGCTTGCCCGCTTTCGTTTCGCAGAATTCTCAATAGATTCAACCTCTGTTCTTTTCACCTCAAGAACAGGTCTCCGAATCGCCGCCTGATCTCCCGACCAGCGACTTGCGCAGAAAACTGGATGCGTAACCACAAGGTAGGTAACTAACTACGTTGTTTCTATAGTAACTATTATTAGATTACTCTCAATTGATGAATCACGGTGAGCTTTAACGCTCAGCCCAATTTTACTCTCGCAGGGATGCGACAGAAAAGGCACGGGCGCACCCCGCGAGGAGATGCGCCCGTGTGACCTTCCAGGTGAAGGTTGAAGTCGTTAAAGTGCCTCAGCTCTAGGCGGCGTCTTCTTTGCTGTCCTCTGTTTTCTGCTCTTCCAGCTGCTTTTCGAGCTCGGCCCTCTTCTTGGCTTTCACTTCGTCGCGCTTCTGGCGCTTGGCGTCCAGTTGCTTCTCGGCGCCCAGCAGTTCAATGAACGCCTTCTCGCCGCCGTCGCCCTGGCGGAAGCCGGCGCGAACAATGCGCAGGTAGCCGCCCTGGCGATCGCCGTAGCGAGGCGCCACGACTTCAAAAAGGCGGGTAACCGACGCATCGGTCATGAGAAAGGAAAGGGCCTGACGGCGCGAATGAAGATCGCCCTTCTTGCCCAGGGTGATCATCTTTTCAATCAGCGGACGGACCGCCTTGGCCTTGGCCACGGTAGTCTGAACCCGGTCTTCGATCAGCACGGACGTGACCAGGTTGCGCAGCAGCGCGCGGCGATGGCTGGTATTGCGTCCGAGCTTGAATCCTGCATTGCGATGGCGCATGGTGAAACTCTCTTTCGAAAAATTAGCCTTTAGCTTCTAGCTCCTGGCTTCTAGCTGTTCGACCCGCCTGGAACTGGATAGCTCGGCAAGGGAAAGCTAGAGGCTAGCGGCTAGAAGCTAGTGGCTGGCTCTAGAAGTTTTCCGTCTCGGTGGGCAACTGAATCTCCACCGAATCCAAAGGCTCGTCCTCGTCGTCGTAGTGGTTGTAGCTGGCGGCCAGTGCTGTCGCCGGCGGAATGCTCGTCGGCCCGGGAACCGCATTGCCGTGTTCGTCGATCTTCATGCCCAGCGACAGGCCCATCTGCGCGAGAATTTCCTTGATCTCGTTCAAGCTCTTGCGGCCAAAATTCTTCGTCTTGAGCATCTCTGCTTCGGTCTTCTGCACCAGCTCGCCAATCGACTGAATATTGGCGTTCTTCAGGCAGTTGTAGCTGCGAACCGAAAGCTCCAGCTCTTCCACGCTCCGATTGAGGTTGTCGTTGCGCAGCAGCGTGCGGCCTTCTTCGCCACGCGCTTCAGCTTCGATTTCCTCCTCGAAGTTGATGAAGATGTTCATGTGGTCCTTCAGCAGCTTGGCAGCCAGGCCAACAGCATCGGCCGGCAGCACCGCCCCGTTGGTCCACACTTCAAGGGTCAGCTTGTCGTAGTCCGTGATCTGTCCCAGACGAGCCGCTTCCACCACGTAGTTCACGCGGCGCACCGGCGAGTGGACTGAATCCACGGGAATGAATCCCAGGCCAAGGTCGGCGTCAAAGTTCTTATCGGCGGAAATATAACCGCGCCCACGCTTGAGGCGCATCTCCATGTCCAGCTTGCCGCCTTCAGAAAGGGTCGCAAGGTAGACGTTCCTGTCCAGGATCTCCACGTCGCCATCGGCTTCAATCATGCCGGAGGTGACCACGCCAGGCTGATCCGCGCGCAAATAGAGCGCCTTGGGACCCTCGCCCGAGAGCTTGAAGGGAACCTGCTTGAGGTTCAGGATAATGTCGGTGGCGTCTTCAACCACGCCGGTGATGGACTGGAACTCGTGCAGCACGCCTTCGATGCGAATCGCGGTAACCGCGGCGCCTTCGATGGAACTCAATAGGGTGCGGCGAAGAGCGTTGCCGATGGTGGTGCCGAAGCCGCGCTCAAAAGGCTGGGCGCTGAACTTCCCAAATGTGTCTGTCAGCGTCTCGGCATCGACTGCCAGGCGCTTCGGTTTTTGAAATCCTCTCCACAACATATGTCTCTCACGTTTCCCGCGCGGCATGTACGTCGCGATGCATTTTGCGGCGGCCGCGCAAGTTCTCCTTCGGTTTAGAGTGCAGCCTCTAGCTTCTAGCTTTTAGCTTCTAGCTCCTTCTGTTAGAACCAACTGTGTTGGTCTCGCATGAAGAAGCTAGCAGCTAGCAGCTAATAGCTGTTATTTGCTGTACAGTTCGACGATCAGCTGTTCGTTGATCGGCAGGTTGACGTCCTTGCGCTTGGGCAGCGACAGCACGCGGCCGGAAAGGTTCTCGAAGCTCGCTTCGAGCCATGCCGGAACCGGGTTCTGCGCGGCATACTGCGCACCCTGCTCCACGATCAGCAATTTCTTTGCGCCTTCGCGGATGGCAATTTCGTCGCCCGCGTTCACCTGGTAAGAGGGAATGTTGACCTTGCGTCCGTTCACCGTGACGTGGCCGTGGCGAACCACCTGCCGTGCCTGACGGCGCGAGATCGCAAATCCCAGGCGGAATGCAACGTTGTCCAGGCGCCGTTCGAGTTGCTGAATGAGCAGCTCGCCGGTAACGCCCGTTGCGCGGTTGGCCTTTTCGTAGTATTCACGGAACTGGCCTTCCAGCGTGAAGTACATGCGCTTGGCCTTCTGCTTTTCGTGCAGTTGCAGGCCATAGCCCACAATCTTGGCCTTGCGATCCTTGCCGTGCTGGCCGGGAGCAAAGTTACGCTTCTCCAGCGGGCAGCGGTCAGACGTACATTTGGTGCCCTTCAAAAAGAGCTTGGTGCCTTCGCGACGGCAAAGGCGGCAGACTGCTCCGGTATAACGAGCCATTTCTTCTCCTGACTTCGGATGACGGCCGGTTTACGTGTCCGGAGGACATTTCCTCCCGGCCCATGTTCAGTTGTCAGTTATCAGTTGTCAGTTGTCAGCGTCTGCCCGGAAAGGACTGACCACTGACAACTTACAACTGACAACTAGCTTCTCTTAGACCCTTCTCCGCTTCGGCGGCCTGCAGCCGTTGTGCGGCACAGGCGTTACGTCGCGAATAGAGCGTACTTCGATACCCGCCGCGGCCAGTGCGCGAATGGCGGACTCGCGGCCCGAACCCGGACCTGCGACCCGTACATCCACCGCGCGCAGACCGTGATCGCGAGCCAGGCTGGCGGCGTTCGACGCAGCCTGCTGCGCCGCGAACGGCGTGCCCTTGCGCGAACCACGGAAGCCCAGCGACCCCGAGCTCTTCCAGCTCAGCGTGTTGCCCACCTGGTCGGTGATGGTAACGATCGTGTTGTTGAACGAGGCCTGAATGTGCGCAATGCCAAACGGAACATTCTTGCGCTCGCGCTTCTTGAACTTCTTGTTCTTCCCCGCCTTGCCGGCGCCGGGTTTCTGCTCTGGTTTTGCCATTAGGTTTTACCCGTCGCTTTCTTCTTGCCGGCAACTGTGCCCTTGCGCGGGCCCTTGCGAGTGCGGGCGTTGGTGTGAGTGCGCTGTCCGCGTACCGGCAGCGACCGCCGATGACGGTTGCCGCGATAACTTTGAATATCGATGAGGCGCTTGATGTGCATCGAGACGTCCTTGCGCAGGTCGCCCTCGACGTTCCCTTC
>JBEKET010000062.1:0-34924 GCA_050013695.1 Occallatibacter sp. | reverse complement strand
AGCATTCCGTATGTCATTCTCAGCTACTCGCTCTGGAAGACGCATTTTGCGGGTGACCCCGGGATTGTGGGCAAGCCGCTGGAGATTGCTCACCACCAGGTGACGGTGATCGGCGTGGCGCCGAAGGGCTTCGTCGGTGCGGCGCCAGGACTGCGGCACGATATGTGGATCACGCTCGATCCGCTCGGAACAGGCGGTTGGCGGACGACCGAGCGCAGCGGGGATTGGCTGAACGTGGTGGGAAGGCTGCGGCCGGGCGTGAGCCGCAAGCAGGCAAACCAGGATCTTGAGACCATCATGCGCAGGATTGTGGCGGCGTATCCTGCCGATCACCTGGGCACGAACACCATCACTCTGGATCCTATGTGGCGGTCACCGTTTGGCGCGAACGGATATATGGCGACTACGCTGCCAATCCTGCTGGCCATTGCTGGGATCGTGTTGCTGCTGACGTGCGCCAATGTAGCCACGCTGACGCTGGTGCGGTTTGTGTCGCGGCGCCGCGAAATCGCAATCCGACAGTCGCTGGGTGCAGGTCGTGTGCGAGTTGTCCGGCAGATGGTGCTGGAAGGCCTGATTCTTGCCCTCTGCGCGGGAGCGGCGGCTTTGTTATTGACTCTGTGGACGGCGAAGACACTTGCACTATTCCTTCCGGCGAACGCGAACCCGATCGCGATAAACGGCATGGTCGATCCCGGCGTTGTGATCGCAATTGCGGCACTGGCAGTTCTGACTAGCCTGCTGTGCGGAGTATTTCCGGCCTGGCGGTCGTCGCAGGTGCCGGCGGCGGAGGTGCTCAAGGAGGAATCGGGAAGCGTATCGGGCAGTAAACACAATCGGCGGCTGCTGAGCGGCCTGGTGGTGGCGCAGGTGGCGCTCTCGCTCGCTCTGCTGGTTAGCTCCGGGCTGTTTCTTCGCACGCTCCGGAACATTGCTCATGCCGATCCGGGATTTGAGCAGGATCATGTTTTGACCGCGTCGGTGGGATTGAACATCTCGGGCTATTCGGATGACCAAAGACGGTTGATCCGCGACAAAATTCTCCAGCGCGTGGAGGCATTGCCCGGCGTGACCGTGGCTTCGCTTACCGACTGGATCCCGCTGACGCTGTCGCGCAAGACAGAGGACGCGTATCCGGAAGGATATGCGCCACGCCCGCATGAGTCGCTGGAAGTAGGGAGAGCGGATGTATCGCCGCGCTACTTCGAAACCATGGGGATACCCATTTTAGAAGGGCGCGATTTTACGCGGGGCGACAATGAGAATGCGCCGCGCGTACTGATCGTGGACCAGACAGCGGCGAACCGGTACTGGCCGGGACAGGATCCTATAGGGAAGAAGCTGAGTGTACAGAGCAACCTGTTCACGGTGGTTGGCGTGGTGAAGAACTCGAAGCACCTGATGATGAGTGAGCGGCCCGGGCCCATGGTCTATATCAGCTACTATCAGCAACCGGGTCCGGAACTCATCGTACAAATGAAGACCGTGGGCAATCCGGCGGATCTGTCGCAGGCGGCCGAGCGCGCAATCCAGGAGGTTGACAGCCGGCTCCCGGTTTATGACGTGCGCACGATGAGGGAGAGCACCGCGATAGCGAGTACCTTCGTCGTCATGCAGAGCACGTTCGCGGGGATATTCGCGGTCATCTCGCTGGTTCTGGCAGCCACGGGCATTTATGGCGTGATGGCATACCGCACCGAACTCAGGACCCACGAGATCGGCATCCGCGTAGCTTTGGGGGCTTCGCGAGTGGATGTGATGAGGCTGGTGCTGCTCGGGGGAATGCGGCTGACGGCATTCGGGCTGGCGCTGGGACTGGCTCTTTCGTTCGGGCTGACCCGCGTCATTGCCGGTCTGCTGTACGGCGTCGGCGCCAATGACCCGGTGACGATCTTTGCCGTGCTGATTGTGCTCGCGGCGATGTCATTGCTGGCATGCTATCTTCCGGCGCAGCGAGCGATGCGGGTGAATCCGGTGACTGCGATTCGCGGGCTCTAGGCAATCTATTCCGTGTGCCTCATCTACTTTCAGCCGGGTGCCCGGAGCCTGCCCTGAGCTTGTCGAAGGGTCCCTCGCAACTGGGGACCGGGGAGACAAGAAACCCAGTGCGAGCCTCCCGCGAGCGTCCACCGCACCGCAGGTGGCCGCAGGTGGTTATTCGTAGCGCAGCGCCACCACCGGCTCAACCTTCATTGCCGCCCGCGCCGGAATCAACGTAGCTGCCAGCGCCACAACGCCCAGCAGCATAGCAACCGCCCCATACGTAGCCGGATCATGCGGCCGCACATTGAAAAGCAGGCTCTTGAGCAGTTGCGCGCAGGCCAGTGCACCGCAAAGCCCAAGCGCACCGCCCAACACAATCAACCGCACGCCTTCGCCTGCAATCAGCCGCAGAATGTTCAGCCGCGTCGCGCCCAGCGCCATCCGCACGCCAATCTCCTGCGTCCGCTGCGTTGCCACAAACGCGATCACGCCATAGAGGCCGATCACCGCCATCAGCAGCCCGCAAAACGCAAAGAACCCCAGCAGCGCCGTCTCAAACCGCGGCCGATCGGCAAGCTTGCTCACCTGCTGGCTGACGGTGTCGATTTGTACCGGAGCAACCGGGTCCACTTGCGCAACCCGCTGCCCAATCCATGGCGCAACCAATGATGCCGGAAGACTGGTCTCAAGAAGGAAAAAATGATGCTGACTCCACGCTTCCGGATGCAGGCTGCTTTTCAATTCGTAGATCTCCGGATCGTCCTGGCCGGTGAGGCCGCCGTTCTTCACATTTGCCGCAACGCCCGCGACGGTATAAATGGACCCGGGCATACGATAGGGGTGAAAAACCGAATGCTCAATATGCTGGCCAATGGCATTGCCTTCAGGGAACATGCGCGCTGCAAGCGCAGCGCTCAGGATCACAAATCCTTCCTTCGCCACCCGTTCCTCTTCGGTAAAGCCACGGCCCTGGAGAATTGGAATCTGCAACACATGAAAGTAATCAGGCGTGACCGATCGCCAAATCACGGCCTCGCTCACTCCGGCAGGTGCCGGAGGCTGCCCAACAACCTCCAAATCGGTGTAGCGGCAGCCATCGTGCCAGCCATCAGGTGGCAGCGAATCGCTCATCCCCACCGCCGTCACACCCGGAATCTGCCGCAGCGCCGCCTCCGCGCGCAGATAAAAGTCCTGCAACCCGTTTGGATATTGCTCCCAGTTCAACGGCACATGGACGGTCAATACGTTGCGCGTCTGCATGCCCAGATTCTGCTGCTCCAGATTCCAGAAGCTCCTCACCAGCAAGCTGGCGCCCGAGAGCAACACCACGCTCAGTCCAATCTGCATCATCACCAGCACGCGCCTCAGCCGTGCCTGCGCGCCGGACTTGGTCTGTCGCGCAGCCAATGCCACAGCCCGCGGCTTCTCAAGCGCAGGCAGTATCCCGAACAATGCGGCCGACAGCAAGGAGACAACCACCGCGAACAAAACAATCCGCAGGTCAAGCCGCGCGGCGGCAAGAAACGGCACGCCCGTGGGAGCAATGGCAATGAAGACGCGCAGCAGGACTTCAGCCAGCACACAACCGGCAGCAGCGCCCGCAATCGCCAGCATCACTGCCTCGGTCAGCGTCTGGCGAATCAGCCTGCCGCGGCTCGCGCCCAGCGCCGACCGCACCGCCAGTTCCCTCTCGCGCGCCGCCCCACGGGCTGAAAACAAGCTGGCGACATTCCCGCATGCAATCAGCAGCACCGCCAACACCGCGCCCAGCAATACCCACGCGGCTTGGTACGCTTCCGCCATTTGCCGGTCGCGGATCGAACGCACCTGCAAGTGAAAATCTTTCCGAATCTCAGCAGGAATCCACTGCTGCGTGTGCAGAAACAGGGGCTCCATTTCGGCCCTGGCCTCAGCCACGCTCAAGCCGGGCTTGAGCCGCGCAAACGCCCACAGCGGTGTGCCTACCCCGCTGTTGACTTTGTTCTGCTCCGCCCTGTCGATCTGCGCCGGACGGAGAATATCCGTCTCCTGCAGCCGCGGCATCTCAAAGTCTTTTGGCAACACACCAACAATGTGCACCGCGTGTCCGTCGATCTGGATGGACTTATCCACCGCGGCCGGATCGCGATTGAACCGGCTCAGCCACAGACCGTCGGAGATCATCGCCGCTGGCGGCCCGTTGGGCAGGTCCTCCGCCGCCGTGAAATTCCGCCCGGCGATCGGCATAACACCCAGCGTAGGCAGGAAATTCTGCGCCACGTGAATGCAGTGCAGATGCACAGGGTTCGATTCCGTCAGATTGCAATCGCCATAGCCGGTCTCGTACGTCACCGACTGAAACGGCTTTTGCTGGTCGCGCCAATCGAAAAAAAATCCGCCCAGCGTGAATTCCTGCTTTTGAAGCGACTGGGTCAGCCCGAACGACACCAGCCGGTCGTCCTGCGCATAAGGCAAGCTGCGAAACAGGATCCGATCCACAACGCTGAAGACCGCCGTCGTCGCGCCAATCCCCAGCGCCAGCGTCGCAATCACCGTGACGGTAAACGCCAGGTTGCGCCGGAATCCCCGCAGCGCGTAGCGCACATCCTGCTCCACCGTCCCCAGCCACCATCCCGGCCGCTGCTCGTAACACTGCTCGCGCGTCCGCTCCACGCCGCCAAATTCAATCAGCGCCTGCCGCCGCGCCTCAGCCGCGCTCACCCCCGCAGCCATCTTCATTTCGATGGACTGCTCAAGATGAAACTGCAGTTCATCATCAAGTTCATCCGGTTTCCGGCGCGCGAATAGAAACCGCAGTTTCGTCAGCAACTCTCTCATCATGACGACGCCCCCGGGTTCAGCACCAGGCCGATCGCCGCCGAAAGCCGTTCCCAGGTCTTCAGTTCGGCCTCGAGCTGCTTCCTGCCAGCTGCAGTCAACGCGTAATACTTAGCCCGGCGATTGTTCTCAGAGCTGCCCCAATCCGCGTTGATCCAGCCCTTGTACTCCAGCCGATGAAGCGCCGGGTAAAGAGACCCCTGCCCTATCTGCAACACATCCCCCGACACCTGCTGGATGCGCTGCGCAACCCCCCACCCATGCATCGGCCCTGCGGCCAGTGTCCGCAGAATCAGCAAATCCAGCGTTCCCTGCAACAGGTCAGTCGACGGTGGCATGATTCCCGGCCTCCCCTTGACGTTCGACAATAGAACTACGCCAGCTCTTGTCGAATGTCAAGGGGGAATCTGTCACATTGCTTTATCCCGCGTCCGCGTATCATGAACAAAGAGATTGATTCGAACCACCGCTGGATTCTGGCAACTGACCACTGTCGACAAGGAAGATAGCCGCGCATGAAACCCGACATGAGAGTTTCTTTGGCTGGCATGGAACTGGTGAACCCGGTCATCGCCGCCAGCGGCACCTTCGGCTACGGAATTGAATTTGAAGAGATTGTCTCGCTGGAGCGGATCGGCGGATTCGTCACCAAGGGCATCTCCCTCACCCCCATGGCCGGCCACAATGCGCCACGCATCATCCAGACCGCGTCCGGAATGCTCAACGCCATCGGCCTCCAGAATGTGGGCGTTGAAGACTTCATTGCGCGCAAGCTTCCGCCGCTCAGCCGCTACCCGCTGTGCAAGGTCATTGTCAACGTCTTCGGCTACACCGTGGGCGACTACATCGGCGTCATCGAGCGCCTCAACCGGGCCGAGGGCATTGCGGCCTACGAGCTGAACGTCTCCTGCCCCAATGTCCACGCCGGCGGGATGGCGTTCGGCGCCGATCCTGGTTCCCTGGAATATCTCATCAATCGTGCCAAGACCGTCTCTCAGCGGCCACTGATCGTCAAGCTCTCGCCCAATGTCACATCCATTGGAACCATGGCCAAGATCGCCGCGGACTCCGGCGCCGACGCCATCAGCCTCATCAATACCTTCCTGGCCATGTCCATCGACACCGAGACGCGCCAGCCCCGCCTGACCAACATCACCGGCGGTCTCTCCGGCCCGGCAATCAAGCCAATTGCGCTGCGCATGGTCTTTGAAACTGCTCGGGCCATCAAGATTCCAATTCTGGGAATGGGTGGCATCGTCACAGCGGAGGACGCAGTCGAATTCCTGCTTGCCGGTGCAACCGCCGTGCAGGTGGGCACGGCCAGCTACGCCGACCCGCTAGCCGTCGAGCGGCTCGCAAAGGGGCTCGATTCCTGGTGCCGCAGTCACTGCGTGGAAAAGGTATCCACCCTCACCGGTGCGCTGGAGATCCCGCACAACTGAGCCGGCGGTTGACTCTCAGGCGATCCGCACTGCAACCACGGTCATATCGTCATACTGCTCGGCCCCCGCGGCAAAATTGTCAACGGCGGCACAAAGCATCACCGGCAACTGTTGCAGTGGAGCATCGCGGTTCAAGAGCAGGACGCGTTCAATCTCCGTCTCGTCCCAGAAATCCCCCTCATGGTTGCGTGCCTCCACAATGCCGTCGGAGATGATCACCAGCGTGTCCCCAGGCTCCAGGTCGGCACTCGCCTGCTCCCAGGTCATCGTCGGCAGCAGGGCCACCGGGCAACCCGCTTCCAGCAACCGCTCCAGCCTCCCGTCGGCGTGCAACAGCAGCGGTGGGATGTGGCCCGCGTTCACGTACGAGAACTTCCGGCGATCCGTAGAGATTACCCCGCAGAGCAGCGTCGAGTAGCGATCCGGAGTCGAGGTCTCATACATCGTATGATTCAGCGAGGCCAGTAGCGCTGCCAGATCGTGTGCATCGCCTTTGAGAAGGCTACGCAACAGCATTTGGATGCTGGCCATCATCACCGCAGCTGGTATTCCCTTTCCCGAGACGTCGCCCAAAGTCACAGCAAACTGCCCATCCTCCAGCGGAAGCAGGTCGTAGTAGTCCCCTCCGATGGAGCGCGCCGGACGGCAGAATCCCACACACTCCAGCCGATCCACATCGGCTGGCGGACTCGGCAGCATCCGCGCCTGCACCTCGTGAGCCAGGTCCAGCTCATGTTTCAACAGCCGCGCCGCCTCCGCCTCCTGGCGAAGCCGCTCGCTGTCAATGGCCGAGGCCGCAAAGTGCGCCAACAACCCCAGAAGCCCTGCATCGGTTTCTGTAAAGCCGGACGGCTTGTTGAGAAGCTGCAAGGCCCCGATCACCTTGCCTTCGGCATGCAGCGGCACGCAAAGCACCTGCTCGGTTCGGTAGCCGCTGGCGGAATCCACACTCCGCAGCAGTCGCGGTTCTTCAGCGGCATTGTTGACCAGCAGTACCTGGTTCTCGCAAATGCATGCGCCAATCAAACCATGGCCCATGGGAATGTGAAGCGGAGCCACGCCATGGGCAATCTTGGTCCAGAGCTCGTTCTTCGCCTTGTCAATCAGCCAGAGACTGCAGCGGTCCGCACCGATCAGATCCCGGGCAAAGTCGGCGTTCAGGCGAACCAGTTCCTCAATTTGCTGCTCGCGGCTGATGCGGGCCGCATGTTCAAAGATCGCGCGGATGGTCTCCTCGGCATGACTGTTCATTCGCCCTGCGTCGGAAATCCCCGCGTCTGATATCCCCGCTTCTGGAGTCATTGTCCCGCCTTCCCTAGATTGCAGTGTACCCATTGGTCCCGCGGAGTTCGATATCTAAAACGCAGCGGCGAGAATTTTCTGCGTAATTCCCCGTTCAGCGAACCCTGCCCGAAACCCATTATGCGTGTCAACACGGAGCAGTTCGAGGCGTCCTTTCCCGCAACCTGAGACCAGAGCACGGTGATAGGATGTGGGGATGAGTGTCAGCAAACATTGGGCAATTGCTCCTGTTTCCCACTTTGCAATCTTGTTGGCATCCCTTCTCTTCATCACCGCCAACCCACTCGTTGCCGAGCAGCCTGGTGGACCCGAAGGCTCAGGCCAATTGGGCCGCGACCCCAGCCGTCCGGCCCTGCCATGCGAACCGTCCAAATTGGATTCACCCTACATTCCAGTTGATAGCTGGGTCTATCCCGCTGTGCTCCGGCTTTACTCGCTTGGCTTCGTTGATACTGTCTTCCTGAACATGCGCCCGTGGACCCGCTCCAGTGTGGAGCACATGCTCGAAGAGGCCGGCGCGCGCATCGAAGATGCGAATGCCGGATCAGCTGCGGATGAAGCGCAGGGGATCTATGAGTCCTTGATGCACGAATTGCGCAACGACGTCCAGGGCCCCTGCCTCATGCATCAAGGCAACACCCGCGTGGAGTCGGTCTATTCGGTCATGCGCGGCATCAGCGGCACACCCTTGACGGACAGCTACCATCTCGGCTCCAGCGTCATCAATGACTATGGCCGCCCCTACGAAAACGGCTTTGATAACTATTCGGGAGCAAGCGGCTACGCCTCCGCAGGCAGGTTTCTGCTTTACGTTCGCGGCGAATTCCAGGGCTCACCCTCGGCGGCCGGTTACTCCCCATCACTCGCCCAGGCGATGGCCACAGTCGACGGGATGACGGAGCCCAGCCCAATCGCCGGCCAACCGCCGTATACGCCGGCCTATATCCTGAACAGCCTGGCTACCATCCCGATTGGGCCGGTCGCAGCCAGAACAGATGGAAGATTTCTCGAGGCTTACCTCTCCACCCGCGTCCTCAACCACGAGATATCCTTCGGCAAGCAGGACGACTGGCTTGGGCCCGGCCTCGGCGGCGGCATGGCCTACTCCAATAACGCACAAAACATCTACTCGTTCCGGATCAACCGCATCGAGCCGCTCCACGTTCCGTTGCTGTCGCGTGTGACAGGACCTTTCCGTTACGACTTTCTGGTTGGGCCGCTCCGAGGCCATACCTACATGCCAAATCCTGCTTACCTGGCCAACCCGTCGCCAGATATCCCCAACGTAATCAGCCCTGGCAACCCTTGGGTTCACCTGGAAAAAATCAGCTTCCGTCCCACCGAGAACCTTGAATTTGGTTTTGAGCGAACCGTGATCTGGGGC
Organism: Occallatibacter sp.; assembly: GCA_050013695.1. Taxonomy (GTDB): domain Bacteria; phylum Acidobacteriota; class Terriglobia; order Terriglobales; family Acidobacteriaceae; genus Telmatobacter. Next base: position 25,996 of record JBEKET010000062.1, on the reverse strand, counting down.
GGCAAGGGGCACGAACCTATCACCATCAAGAGCTTCCTCAGGAGCTTTTTCAGCACCACCGCTGGCGTTGGTTCGATTAACAAATTTGGCGCAAACGATCCTGGCGCCCGTTTCGGCGCCTTCGACTTCTCCTACCGCCTTCCCCTGGTCCGCAAATGGTTCACCGTCTACACCGACTCTGAAGTGCACGACGATATATCTCCCATCGATGCTCCCCGGCGCGCAGCCATGCGCCCCGGCCTCTATCTCTCCCACGTCCCCGGAGTTTCGAAGCTGGACATCCGCGCCGAGGCTGTTACCACCGACCCGGTCAGTTCAACAGTGGGAACCAGGGAGTACGGCCGCTTCATGTACTGGGAGACGATTCAGAGGCAGGGCTACACCAATCAGGGGAACCTCTTTGGCGACTGGATTGGGCGCGAAGACAAAGGCGGCCAGGCCTGGGTGACCTATCACCTGAGCGGCAATGAGTGGCTCCAGGTCAGCGTCCGCAATCAAAAGGCGACCAAGGATTTCATTCCCGGATCCCCTACGCAGACCATCCCGGGCTCAACCAACCTGATCCCCGGCGGAACCACCTTGAACGACATCAGCTTCCAGGCGGTCAAACGCGTTGGAAGAGACTTCGAGATCAACGGCAAGTTTGCCTATGAACACTGGAAGGCTCCGATTTACCTCCCCGGCCTGCAAACCGTCACCACAACCACGGTCCAATTGACATGGTTGCCAAGTCGCAAGCTTGCCTTTTAATTAGTGAAAGCCTCGAATCAGAGCCGCCCTTCTTACAATCCGTCCGAGTCACAGCTTTCATCGCTCTCGAAAGCGGCGTCGTCGAAGATAACGAGCTTTTGTTTTCGCAGATTGGCGACGCTCTTTAAAGGCGAAGAACGCGTGAGAATGAAGCGGCTGAGAAAGCCCGGCTTGATTTGTCCGAATTTCTCCTTGAAGGCCAGGCGCGCTGAGCCGGCTCCTGTCGCAGAATTAATCACTGCCAAGGTCGGAATCCCAGCGCGTTCCATCAACTCCAGCTCTTCCAGAAAACCGAGCCCATGCTTGACTCCGTATGAACCTGCGTCGCTGCCTGCGATAATTTGGACGCCCAATTCGTGAGCATTTACCAAGGCTGCCGCGTGCTGGTCGAGAATTCTTTTCAGGTTGAGAACCACCTTGCCATCCCAACCCATCAAATCAGCATGATCAACCTGTTTCCGAACCGGCGCGAAAGTTGGGACCCAGGCGATTTGCCGGTCACGCATTTTTGAGAGCTGATCCGTCCGGACAAAGAACCCGTGTTCAACCGAATCCACGCCTCCGTCAATGACACGCTCAATGCCATCATCGCCCGATGAGTGAGCAAAGGTTTGTTTGCCAAATGATTTTGCGGCTACTGACAATTCTCGAATTTCTTCAGTGGTCATTTGCGGCTCTGTCGTGACCGTTCCGCTCTTGAAATTAATAATGCCGGTTGCAATCAGCTTGATTCGGTCGGCCCCGACTTTGACGCGAGCTTCGACACACTGCCACGGCGAAGCGTATTTCTCGATCGGCTCGGCCATGAAACCGCCGTAGCGTTCATGGTGATGAATCGCCGCTCCAGGGCTGTCCACATAAGGCATCAGTGGTCGATCGGCGCCGGCGTAAAGCCTGCTCAACGCAAGGCCGACCCCATCCTTGTCGCCTGCGTCGCGGACCGCGACAACGCCCAGCCGCACAAGTTTTTCCAGTCGCAATCGCGCAAGGCGAAGCTTTTCCTCCAGCGTAAAGGTCAAATGCGCCGCGCGCTTCTTCAAATCCAACTCCCCGCCTTCAAGGAAAAAATGTGCGTGCGCCTCAATCAATCCCGGCAGCAATGTTGAATCCGGAAGATCCAAATCAGGCCCTTGTTGGCCGGGATTCACCACGTTTGCCGGTGGAGAGTCCTCGCCGGCGAAGAAAATTTGGTGGGCGTCATAAACGACATGTGCGTCCCGCAGGGGTTGCGTACTGACGCCATCCAGCAATGTTCCAACGCGCAGCCAGATGCGGCGTTCATCGGTTGCCGAGGGGAAGCCCATATATTGTTTACCTCCAGCAAATTGAGGAAGGCCGCGGCTCACTCTGCTATTCGGCCCGTTTTCCATTTCAATAATCAACAGCCTCTACTTCACTGCACAGGGCCATCACAGCTTCCACTTGTCGATAACCGCCGATCTCATTGGTCTCACCTTCGCACGGCCGGCCCTGTTCAAGCGCATCGCGAAGTTTGGCGACCATCGGATGGTCCTTCGGCAGCGGACCGGAAGTCGTTTCCGGATTCGCAATCGCAAAGTCGAGGCCGACTTCCGTCCCTAGAGTAAGATAAGCCTTCTCCAATTCCTTGCGGAACGCTCTTGGCGTGCCCCAGGCGAAATTAGAAAGGCCGACAATCATGTGTACACCCTTCAAATCAGGGTCTGCGCTGATGAGCCGCATCGCATCCAGCCCAATATTCACAAGGCCGTATGTGTCTGCGCCAACGGGTGCGAGGCCTGGGTCAATAAAGATTTGCTCATTGCGTCGGCCGGCTTTTGTGGCCAGACGTTCAACAAAGTGTCTCGCCGCACGGTGAGAGTCCTGCGGATTCAGGCATTGCGAAGTTCCATCCAGAGAAAAAGTCTCGGAAGCCATCACCACGGCGAGCGTATCGTAGTGCTTCACCAATTCCACCATCTCATCAAGGTGCTCCCGCGACGCCGCAAGCGAATTGAGAAGAGGCGCACCGCCCTTTTTCCGGTCGTAATGTCTCAACGCAACTTTGTGGTACTCGAAGGACGGATTGTCAAACGCGATCGGAATATCGGTTACTTCCTGAATAGCCGCGATCACCTCCGGCAGGAAAGCGAACATTTCCTCCTTGTGAACCGGGAGCAGTTGTGTGCCGTCAAGATTCAAGTCAAGGTAACTCGCGCCGAGATTTGCCTGTAACTTCGCGAGTTCCTGATAACCTCTCGGATCGCGGTCAGTGAATGCCTTGCGCGCTCGCGCGAAGGAGTTGTTCATTAATTCGCCGACGATGTGCATGTTTTGCTTCTGCCTCATGATTCCGGTTTGGGAGCATTTGACTCCGCCTTAACGGAATTCTCCCGTTTCGCCGTGTGGTCGCGGCCAAGCCATAGGTTTGCCCACGCGGAGGTTCTGCGCAGACCCTGATTTTGGATCACAGGCACATGTTGCAGTAACTCGTGTTCCTTACCATCGTGTTTCAGCCGCTCGTAAGCGCGAAGCCAGATGCAATCGCCATACCCATCCACTTCGCAGCGGCCCGCGCGCGTGCCGCCGCACGGGCCGTTACGCTGATTCTTGGCGCATTGCGACTCAGGGCAAAGATACGCAATATCCGGCAGCGAGCAGTCGCCGCAATCCTTGCACCGGTATAAGGCGGCCTTGCTCAACTTTTCCAGCATCCGAAAAGGTGTGGGGCCCTGGAGCGGATCCTTTGAAGCTTCACAAACCTTTGCGCCCAATTCTGCAATCGCTTTGCCGGGAACAAACATCGTCTCATGCGAAAACTTGGACAGTTGATAAACCGCGGTGACGTGTTTGGTGGAAACAGGCATTCTCTCATCTTCCTTATTCGGATCTGCGAGGCCCGTTACCGGGTCCTTGGCGTAATAGAAGAATTCACCTGGTCGGGAAAAGCTGATTTCGCGCGCAAACTGCTTCCAATCATCGGGAGCAAACGTCCGCTCAATCTCCAGAATCCTTTCAATTGCCGGAACACTATGAACGCCGCCCAGGTAAACGCCGCGGAATCCAAGTCCGCGGTAAATCGCAACCTGCTTGGCCGCAAATTCAGAAAAGAATGCCTTCCCTTTGTCAGCGGATTTCTCTTGCTTCTGGCAGAGATCCAAAAGAGGCTGTGTGACGACTACTCCCGGGATTTGCCCTTGGTTAAAGATTTGTACGGTACCCGAACTAAGTAGATACACGTTGCCCAGCAACGGCGTGCTTTCCAACCCATGCGCGTCCATGTAAAAGCGCAACTCGGACATCTTCCGCGAGTCGAACCCAATCTGATTAATGATGAATTGGGCCCCGCATTCGACCTTCTTCTTCAACTTCTCATACTGCGGAATCACTTCGCCTTCGCGCAACTTGAAGTTTGTGGTGACCGCGCCAATCGTAAACTGAGTCTTCTCGAGCGGGTGACTCCTGCTCAGTGCTTTTCCCGAGCCAAGCCCCTGGTTCATTTTCTGCAGCATTGAAATCAGGCCAATGGAATCGATGTCGAACACCGGCTTGGCAAGCCCGTCATTACCGGCTACGGGATAGTCGCCGGTCATGGCCAGAATATTGTGAAAACCCTCGCTCGATAGCATCCAGGCGCTGCTCTCAAGCCCGTTCCGGTTCAAATCCTTACAGGTAAGATGAATGACGACTTCCATGCCGGCATACAAAAGCGGGCGGCCGAGAGCAAGCGGATCGAGCTGCGGATGGCCTCCGGCGTTGTCGGTAATGGAAATCCAGTCGATGCCGGGATTGGCTGCAAGTTCGCCGGCAAAGTTTCGGATCTTGATCGCGCTGTTCTCAGCCATCGAGCCGCGCACGGACACCAATTCCGTCGCAACCAGAAAACTTTGGGTCCCGAACAATTTCTCGCGCAAGGTCTTCATCGACCGAAAGTATAACAAATTCGTAGTTTAGAAGGCTTTCGCGGATCTTTAGCGGAAAGTTCTCTTGAGATCTGAAGCCACGTTGCGAGTCATCGCTTTGCGAATCCGCCCGCTAACCCGCTCGGTGACATCTGAAAATCCGGGTCCATCAATCCCGGAGTGCATAGCAAGGAAAGGTTCCAGCACTGGTCTGAGGAGACCGGCGTCAGAAATCGCACATTCCCGTTCGTCTGGTCTGTCGCCCGCAGTTCGGTCCAGCGGTCGTCGGCTCGTCTGAAGACGTGAATTGGAGCCCCTTCTGTGCTGGCGATCTGCTCCGGCAGCAGGAAGTTCAGCCGCGCCGCATAATTGCCCGCGTCCCGTTTCTTCGCATCGTTCGCAAGAACAACCACAAGGAGAACTACAACCAGGCAGGACAACATGGGCACGCGGATGAAAGGCACACCGGCTTGTCTTTCGCCGAACATACACGCCAGCGCAGTAGCGGGCAGGAGAACCAGGAAACCCATCGCGAACCTCGGGTTCGGAGCACTCCAGAACATTAAGGCCAGCCCTGAAACGCCAGTGCCGAGTACCCAAAGATGAAACCACGATCGGTAACCAACCCCGACGACAAGGAGTGAAACGCCTCCCGCGACCGCAAGCAGCAGGAGAACGAGTTTGTCCCTGCGATACACCCAGGAACGAAGCCACGCCATGCCGGTATTGCTTGCACCACCCTCAAGTTCGCTCCAGCGCGCGAAATCGCGGGTAACCATCACAGCTGACTGCGCAAATGTCGCGGGCACGGCCCAGGTAGTACCGATACAGCCCGCAGACGAAGGGTAGAGCGGGCACCCGCTGGTGATCACGTTCGCCATAACCATTGTGAGTAGTGGAAGGCAGCAGATTGCGGGTACCTTCACATTCAGGCGGAGGAGCGAGAACGTATCGCCGGCCAACGCCGGAAAAATGAACGCAAGTGGAAGCAGCGGAAGGAGGCTCAGCTTGAAGGTACATCCCAAAGCGGCCATCAGAAAGGGCATGCACAGTGCCCGTGGAGAGCCATTGTGTTTGCGAAGCAAAAGAGCCGCCCAAACCGTGAGTATAGTGATGACCCAGGCGGGAAAGTCGGGGCTGAGAGAAACATCGTAGTGCCAAACCCACGCGGCGCCGATAAGTGGCGGATACGCGAACAGGAGGTACCAGTCGGCCGGGCGCGCCCGCCGGCTGATGATGCGGTCGACAGTCAATATCCAGTGCAGGAGACATACCGTTGTGACGAAACCGTCGGACAATGGACTCACGCGGCCAGTGAGCGCACCATGATTGAAGACCGCTGCGAGGGCGAACCAGGAAGAAGTAAAACCGAGCCGGAAGTTGAGCCACGCCAAGCCTCGAACATAGCCGTATTGCGAAATCCAGGAAACAGCCCCTTGGTGATATAGACCAGTATCATAGGCGTCTACCGTGACCGTGGAGCAGTGCCAGGCGGAGCCTAAAACGATCACCGCGCACAGCGCGGCTGTCCACCCCGATATTTTCCGGAATTCGGGACAGTGGCGCCAGCGCGTGCTCAGCATCGCTCCGGCGACGAGAACTACAAATCCGGTGGCAGGCGTCACTGCCGTGAACAGCGCCACCATCTCGCAGAAGACCGCGGTCGAGCCCAAGCCGATCCAAACAGCAATGACGGTCCGGTCGATGTCATTGTCGAAAGCCGGCTCCGCACCGAGAAGCTTGAGTATAAAGCCCCCGATTGAGGCAGAACAGACAGCCATGATACACCAGAGTATGGTAGTGCAGATCATGTGCGTCCCTCTAATCGGAATTCTCTTTTTCTGCGCCGATCCTGTCGAATCCAACCCGGAGTCTCTGTTTTTGCCATTCGACTGCGGGTCAGTAAACCAATCTGCAACGCTAAGATAGCCGGTTGGATTTGTGGGATTCGAAGGCGCCAGCCTTGTCCAGAAATCCCTCTCCCCCTTTACGCGCCAACCCAGTAGAACTCAGCTTTGTCTCCGAACTCCGAACCCTGCAAACGGCTTCGAAAGCAATAGTGAGACCGTCAAGATAGTCGTTTCTCAAAAGCGATTGGCAACGACCCCAAAAACAAGCACCCAAATGGTAAAGCATAAGGAGATGCCTAAGAGCATTTGCCGGGCGAAGCGAAGCCCTCCGGGCTGTGCCGGCAAAACCACCGCCATCAAAGGCGGCCGAGGTTTCTGCGCATATTCGATCAGACCGTACCCGCCCGCAAAGTAACTTATCCGATCGGCGACAACCACTCGACGCACAAACATGACCGGTTTCACATCCGACAGTTTCTGAAACTAAAGGGCTGCCATGAGGCCGGCAGGACCTGCGTACGGCGAGAGCAAGAGCGCTTGCGTGGAGAGGTCCATACCATCAGGTTGCGGTTATTGATTGACAAGGTCGATTTCCCGCACGACTCCAGCCGCACCCCGTTCCCGCAACTGGTATTGCTCATGGATCCAGGCGTATGTCTTCGCCAATCCATTGCGAAGCGAGATGCTCGGCTCCCAATTCAGATACTTTTTGATGAGCGTATTATCGCTGTTCCGGCCATTCACGCCCCTGGGAGCATCCAGCAAATAATTCCGCTTCAGCTTGATGCCCGCGATCTCTTCCACGATATCCACCAGTTGATTGATACTAACCGCCTCGTTCGATCCAAGGTTGATAGGCTCGATAATCTCTGAGCCCATGATTAAATCAATGCCCTTGATGCAGTCGTCGATGTACATGAAGGATCGCGTCTGGTGGCCCGTTCCCCATATTTCAATTTCATGCTTGCCACTAAACTCGGCTTCGATCACCTTACGGCAAATCGCTGCCGGCGCCTTTTCCCTCCCGCCGAACCACGTTCCCCAGGGACCGTAAACATTGTGGAACCGCGCCACTCGTGTATGCAGACCGAAATCCTCCATATAGTGGCGGCACATCCGCTCCGAGAATAGTTTCTCCCAACCATAGCCGTCTTCCGACAGCGCTGGATAGGCATCAGCTTCCTTCAATGCCGGAGCCGTGAATCGGCCGCCATCAACAGCGGTATTCTGCAACTGACCGTTGTATACGCATGCTGAAGAAGAATAAAAATAGCGCTCGACGTTGTATTTCCGCGCCGCCATCAACATGTGTGTGTTGATCAGCACCGAAAGCATGCAAAGAGCTTTGTTCTTCTCAATGAACCCCATACCTCCCATGTTCGAGGCCAGGTTATAGATCTCAAAAGCTCCCTTTGCCGCGATCTCGCAGTTCTCTTTTTCATTCAGATCAAGAGAGAGGTTTTCCACGTCGTCAAACTTCTGATACCAGTGATCCAGCGGCTTCAGGTCGGCTGCACGGATTTGACTGTGACCACGCTGCCTCAGCGCCGCCACGAGGCTTCCCCCTATGAACCCACCCGCCCCGGTAACCACGACCAGCTTGTCTCTCATCCCATCTTCCTCTTACGCGTATCGGAAAAAGCAACCAAGGGCAGTAGAAACTTTGGCCTGCATTCGGTCTCTGCCTCATCGCAGGGCTTGCTAGTGGTCAATGTAAATCACCTGACCATCTTCAGCAAAGGGTTTGAAGATTCCGCCGCTTCTCAGAGTCATACCAGCAAACGCGGCACCGTGGTTCCAGAGTAGATGGCGTAAAGCGTTTTTCCAACACAGTTGTACTGCCATCTGTTCCACCGCAACGACAGACGCCAGATTCTCCGTTCTTCAATCTGCCCGTCCGAAAGGAAACCAGTCATAACTATAGTTGTGCAGCCACTTCTTCGATCAACATTCCTTCAAACTCCCTGAATAGGTCGGCGTCGTCAGTACCTGCAAGATCAGAAATCTTCGAAACCAATTCCATCGCCCCATCATGAGCGGTTCAGCTACCGGCTTTCCACTGCCATCTTGCTTTTGAAGTAATCAAGCGATTTCGCGAGCCCATCCTTGAGCGCGATCCGCGGCTCCCAGCCCAGCAGGGTGCGTGCCTTGGCAATATCCGGGCAGCGGCGCGCGGGGTCGTCCGTCGGCAGGGATTCGAAGCACAGTTCAGTTCTCGAGCCAGTCACCTCAAGCACTGCCTGTGCGCATTCGAGAATCGTAAACTCGATTGGGTTACCGAGGTTCACTGGCATGTGCTCGTCGGATTTCGAAAGCCGCAGGATTCCCTCAATAAGATCGTCAACATAACAGAAGCTGCGGGTTTGTCTGCCATCTCCGTATATCGTCAGCGAGTCCCCGCGCAAGGCCTGCATAAGGAAATTGGATATGACACGGCCGTCGCTGGGGTGCAGGCGCGGACCGTACGTGTTGAATATCCTTGCCAGGTGGGTATTGACGCCGTGAACACGGTGATAGGCCATGACAAGTGCCTCACTGAAGCGCTTGGCCTCATCGTAAACGGAGCGAGGCCCAACCGGATTTACATTTCCCCAGTAGTCCTCCGTCTGAGGATGCTCCATCGGATCGCCATAGCATTCCGAAGTGGAGGCGTGCAGGTAGCAGGCGCCATATTTGGCCGCAATCTCGAGCGTGTTCTCAGTGCCCACCGAACCTGAGCGAAGCGTCTCAATTGCGAGGCGCAGATACTCAGGCGGGCTGGCTGGGGAAGCAAAGTTGAACACACAGTCGACTGGGCCCGGATCGAAGGGTTCGCAGATATCTCTCTCTTCAAAGCTGAAGCGCCGCTCGCCCGCAAGGTGGGCAAGATTCTCCAGGTTCCCGGTGGAAAGGTTATCGACGCCTAAAACTGAATGACCCCCACCAAGGAGCCGGTCAGTCAGGTGAGAACCGAGGAATCCGGCGGCGCCGGTTACGAGTACGCGCATGGTCAGGATCTCGTGCTTCTTGGCGCGGGTCATGACCCGGCCGAAATAACTATCCAAAACAAAGAGAAAAGCGGGACCGCCTACAGTACCAGGTTTCGCGGCTTACCTTGCTGCGCCTGATAACTTGCCGGCCTGCCCACACTAACATAAGTGAAGCCGCGATCGAGCATCTCCTGCGGCTTGTAAAGGTTTCGGCCATCGATCACAATCGGGAAGCGGACGACCTGGTTAAGCCGCACCAGGTCGATCGAAGCAAACTCCTTCCAATCGGTCAGAATCAAAACAGCATCGGCGTCTTTGGCCGCCTCGTAAAGATCGGATGCATAATGCATCTTGCCGGTTGGCGGTAACACGGCCCTGGCCCGTTCCGTTGCCGCCGGATCGTACGCAGCCACTGAAGCACCCGCATCCAACAGTCTCTTGATAATGTCCAGAGCAGGCGATTCGCGAATATCGTCTGTGTTCCCCTTGAAAGACAGGCCCAACGCCGCAATCCGCTTCCCACGAAGAGTCCACAGGGCCGAGAGCACTTTGTTGAAGAAAATATCCTTCTGCGTTTCGTTGATCTTGCGGACTTCCTGGAGTAGTTGGAAGTCGACTCCACGTTGTTGCGCCACCCAGTGGAAAGCGGCCACATCCTTCGGGAAGCAGGAACCGCCGTAGCCAAGTCCGGCTCGCAGAAACTTGTTGCCGATGCGGCTGTCGAGGCCCATCCCTGCAGCAATATCCTCGATGTCCGCGTCGACGGCCTCTGCCAGGTTGGCTACCGCATTGATGAACGATATCTTGAGAGCCAGGAAAGCGTTGGAGGCGTGCTTGATGATCTCGGCGCTCTGCGTCGAAGTAACCAGAAGGCGTGCCGGACAAGTGGCGCTGCAAGGCCCCTGCAGTGCGCCAGGCTGGGAGTAATAGCTTCCGTCAGTGAGGGGTGCATAAATGCGCCGCAGCACATCGGCGGAATCCTCGTTGACCGCCCCAACCACGATCCGGTCTGGATGCAGAAAGTCGATTACCGCGGCGCCTTCACGCAAAAATTCAGGATTGGAAACCACGTCAAAGCTCTGCGGATCGACGCCGTGACGGTGCAGCACGCGGCGGATCCACTCGTTGGTGTAGACCGGCACAGTGCTCTTTTCTACGATGACCTTGTAGCCCCCGATGGATCGTGCAATCTCGGAGACCACCGCCTCCACATAGGACAGATCCGCGGCGCCGGTATCACCCTGCGGGGTGCCAACGGCTATGAAAACAGCCTCGCTCGCTTCCACCGCGGTACCCAGATCGGTGGTGAACTCCAACCCCCGATCCCGATGCTTGGCCAGCAATGCGGGTAGATGGTCTTCGAATATGGGCACCCCGCCCTCGCAGAGGGTCTTCACCCTGGCTTCGTCGTTATCAACACAGACAACGCGATGCCCCATTTCGGCGAAGCAGGCCGCCGCGACAAGTCCGACGTATCCGGACCCGATTACACAAATGGAAACTTGATTCGACATAGGCTGTTGGCGCTTTCCCTGCTCTACCCTGGGACCTGGCTGGACAAATTATTCGTGAATTGAAATCTTAGGCCTAACGTATTCGATCAACGATCAAAGTTTACCAGAAACAGATCGGGCACAGTCCGGTACGCTTCCGATCCAGGCTTTCCCTCGTCCAACTTACTGCCTTGCCAGTTTGGAGCACGGAGAATACGCTCCATGGCATCGACACCTGGAGCCCACTCAAGCCAACGGCTCAATCAGTTCCGGAGACTGGGTCGTCCTGACCCTGCTACAAGTCGCGGTCCAATCATCGTTCAGTTGTCCGGCCAGGGGTTGGCGGGGAAGCGTATTGATTGGCTTGCTACTAATGAAATTTTGAAATTGTATAATCACCGTGCTGAGTTACACTTATTCGGAAAGTGCTCGCCTCGGGGGGGGTCTGCAATTTTGGAAGGAGAACCTCAATGTCTCGCCATTTGTGCTCGAAGTTCGTACTGACAGTCCTCTTTGCAGCATTTGCACTTCCCACCTCCTCACAAGTTGCACCAGCCGCCAGGGGCGGAGTCGGTGTAACAATGTCCGCTGGAGCCGGCGTTTCTGACTACAAAATGGATTTCGGCCCAGGCCACGAGTGGGGCGGAACGTTGTGGTACGACGCAAATCTGCATGGGGTTTCTCCCTTGCTGGAAGGGCTCGGCATCGAGATTGAAGCTCGCGATCTAAGCCTCCACCGCGGACCGCTGCTTCCCAACGATTTTCGCACCGATACCCTCGGCGGTGGACTCACGTACACTTATCGGCATTTCCAAAACTTCAGGCCATATGTGAAGTTCCTTGGAAGCTACGGAAGCCTCGACATTTCGAAGCATGGCTACCACTTCACATGGGTCGATTGGGCTCCGGGCGGCGGCGTTGAGTATCGTCCATTCGGACACGTCTGGCTTCGTGCCGACTACGAGTACCAGGACTGGAATAATATTTTCCAAAATGGATGGGACTTAGACCCCCAGGGATTCACCGTCGGCGCCATGTATGAATTTAATAATCACCGGCGGCACTGATTATCCAGTTGAAACTTCAGCATGAGCACAGTGATCCGAGGGTGCGTCGATAGAGAGACGGCTCACCTTTCGGATCAATTGGCTTGAGTGCGATAACCAACCTAGAATGAACGATTTATAAGAGAATCATGACATTTTCGAGAGGTCAGGCAGGCTCCTGCGTAGCATCTCGCGGTTCTGGCTTTAGGGGGTCGCGGCACAAAGCGAAGGGAATTCAAAGCTCCTACTGCGGAACTTTGGTTTCTGTCGTCGCCGCACTAATCGGTGCCGGAACAACTACCTTGGTTTGAACCAGTTCTGCGGGCCTATGCATGGCTTTGAGCAGATTCCCCTTGATGTCGAAGTTCATCGTCCATTCCATCGGTCGCGGAGTCGCCGATACATCCACAAAAGTAAGAACTACGTTGTGGCCATTTTGAATTTGAAGCCTGGGCGGCCCAACCATGGCGGACCTCCAACTTTCTGGTTGCTCTGCCGGCAGCGCCGCTAGGGGACGACCTCCTGCCAGCGCCGCGTAGCACAGCCCGGTCCCAAGCCAATCCGGAGGTGAATCGAAATGCTCCTCCGCCCGAATGTGATTGAACGCGGAGATCGTCAATGCATTGATTGGGGCTGGTGAGAATAGGGAATATCCCCTCATCTGGATCGGAATGATGCGCACCCGGCCGTCACCATTCCGTGGAATCGATGCCGAGAATATGCTGACATCGCCCGTCCCGTTGTTGCGGGTAAATCGCAAAAGAATATGGTTGGGAATCGCCGAGCAGACTACCTGCTCGTAACTCCATTTGCCCCCATTGAAATCCATCCCCAGAAATCCAGAGCGCTCGCTGATTGATGATTCCGCATCCGCAACCAGATCGCGATCCTTCTCAGTCATCTGGTCTACGCTGCGGAACTTGATCAATTCGACACTGTCGCGAGTCCCGGTCGAAAACGGTATGGGTCGTTCAACCGGCGTGACTTCCTTGACGCTCGGCTCGCTCGGAGTGACCTCCCTAACCGTCTGCGCTGCCACCAAGGCGCCGTATGCGGCAATCAGCATCGCGGAAGTGAGGACCGAGAATAGCCTGCGTTCCATACACTTCATAGACTAATCCTCATCGCCGCTGTCCGGCATGTCCTGCGGCAGCTCCGCCAGGTTCAGCAGCGGCAGATGGGCGCCTTCGAGCTGGCGGTTCAAGGCGGGCAACGTGGTCGTCTTTGTATGCTCCCAGCGCTTCAGTGCCTCGGCCAATTCCTCGCCTGCGTGGTCGGCTGCCTTCACCTGTGCTGTGGTCGGTGCCGCATCCGCCGACCCAACCTCCTGATATAGTCCAGCTGCCTCGCCCGCCGCATCATCCAGCCCCGGCTCCGCTTCGCCACCGCCCGGGCTCCTGCGTCCACTCAGCAGTTCGCCGAGTTCCTTGTCGGCCTTCGCGATAGCATCCTTAACTGCCGCCCCAGCCGTCTTCTCCAATGCCGACAACTGCTCCCGCGCCGAGTGCACCTGCAGCGACGCCGACGAGCCCTTATTCACCATGCCCGCCAGCTTGCTCTCCTCAGCAAACATGCTCGCCAATTCAGCCGGCGTCGCATGCACCCTCGGGTCAATCTTCACCGTCAGCTGAGCCGTCAGCGTCTTCCCACCCGCCGTCAGGCGAACTGTATATGTCCCCGGCAACGCCAGCGGTCCCTGCGGCGTGCGCGGCGTGTCATGCGGCACAGCCGAAATCGGATACGAAAACCGCGTCGCTGTCGGCGTGGTGTAACGCAGATCCCACACCCAGCGATGCATCCCGGGCGTCGCCGGCAGCGTCTTCGGCATGCGCAGCCAGTACATCGGAATCAGCTGCTTCTCAAGCTCCGCCAGCGTCGATTCAGGAGCATCTGTGCTCGCATACTTTCGCACCAGCTTGCCGCTTGCATCAACAATCTCCAGCGTCACCGGCCCAGCCGTCCCCTCCGGCAGCGAGAAGTCAATCACCGCTCCATCCGGCGGATTCTCGCCCGCCGGCTCGTCAATCGGCAGCGGCGTGTCAGGATACGTGCTCCGCCGCGCTCGATAAGCTGAGCCCGGCTTGAATAGAAACGCGGCATCCGCCTTCATCGCACTCAACTGCCGCAGCGGAGAAATGTCATCCAGTATCCAGAACGACCGCCCATGCGTGGCCACAATCAAGTCGTTCCCGTTGATCATCAAATCGCGCATCGACGTATGCGGTAGATTGAACTGCAACGGCTGCCAGTGATCACCCTCATCGAACGACACCCAAACCGCCGTTTCCGTTCCCGCAAACAGCAACCCCTTGCGCACCGGGTCCTCGCGCACCGTGTCCACAGGCGAACCATCCGGCAGCCCCGCCGCAATCGACTCCCAGGTCGCGCCGCCATCATGCGTCCTGAAAAGATACGGCTTCATATCGTCAATGCGCATTCGGCTCACCGACACATACGCCGTCTTATCGTCGAAATGGGACGCGCTGATCTGCGTCACCTTGCTCCATGGTGTCAACTGCGCAGGCGTAATGTTCTTCCAGTTCTTCCCGTGGTCGTTCGTCACCCAGACAAAACCATCGTCCGTGCCTGCCCAAAGCGTGTCGATTGACTTGAACGACGCCGCAACCGCATAGATCGCCCCGCGCCGTCTCGCCGTATCTTTTTCCGACAATGGAGGCAGCGAAGCCGGCTGTCCCGATTGCTCGCGGGTCAGATCAGGACTGATCTTTGTCCAGTTCTTCCCGTAGTCCTTGGTTTCGAAAAGCATATTTGCCGCGTAATACAGATCGTGCTGGTCAATCGGCGAAAACAGAATCGGCTCCGTCCGGTCCGAGCGATACGCGGGGTCGCGCACCGGGATCGGCGTCACATTCTGCACCTGCCCCGTCGCCCTGTCGTACCTCGAAACCGATGACCGTCCCGCACCGTAAACAATCTCCGGATGCAGCGGGTCCGGCGCAACATACCCATACTCGATCACGCCCACCGGATGCCATTCGCGATAAGTGATCTCGCCATCGTTGCCACGGCTCGAGATGCACACCGATCCGCTCTCCTGCTGCCCCGCGCACACCTGGTAAGGGAACTCATTTGTCACCGCAACGTGATAAAGCTGCGCCGTCGGCTGGTTGTACCACGAACTCCACGTCTCGCCACGGTTCACGCTCACCAGCGCGCCCTGGTCGCTCACCAGCAGAATGATGTCCGGATTCTCCGGGTTGATCCAAAGGTTCTGGTAGTCGTCGCCGCCCGGCGCGCCGCGAAGGCCCATCCACGTCTTGCCGCCGTCGGTCGACCGCATGGTCACAATGCTCGCGCTGTAGACCACGTCGGGATTCTTCGAATCAACCTTCGCAATCGGCAGATCGCCGCCGCCAATCTTCAACGCCGGCCGCGGATCATCCGTCGCCTTATACCAGCTTTCTCCCGCATCGTCTGAACGATAAAAGGCCAGCCCCGCACCTGATCCATAGCCGCTTTCAGCCTTCGTAGCAATGGTTGCGTAGAGCCTGTTCTCATCGCTCTGCGACAGCGCCACCTGGATATGAACCACGCCTTCCGGCAACCCCTTCGTCAGTTGCTTCCAGGTCGTCCCGCCGTCCGTCGACTTGAACAGCCCACCCTTCGTCCCGTCGTACGTGTTGGCGTCTTCCCACGGCCCCAGCGTCTCCTGCCACATCGATGCGTAAACCACGTTGGGATTGCTCGGATCGATCGCTACATCGGACCCGCCGGTGCTCGCATCCTTGTACAGCACCTTCGTCCAGGTCGCCCCGCCATCGGTCGAGCGATAAATGCCCCGCTCCTCGTTCGGCCCATAAGGATGGCCCAGCACCGCCGCAAAGAGTTTATTGGGATCGCGCGGATCAACTACCAGCGCCGGAATCTGCTGCCCCTCGCGCAATCCCAGGTGCTCCCACGTCTTCCCCGCATCGGTCGATTTGTAAATCCCATCGCCCACTGAAAGGTCTGGCCTGTGCAGCCCTTCGCCGCTGGCCACGTACACGATGCTCGCGTTCGAAGGCGCAACCGCAATGGCCCCAATCGACTGCGTCTGCTGCCCATCGAAGATCGGTTTCCACGTCCGCCCATAGTCGTCGCTCTTCCACACGCCGCCGTCCACCTGCCCCACATAAAACACATTGGGCTGCCCCGGAACGCCCGTCGCCGCCCGTGTGCGTCCGCCGCGGAACGGCCCAATCATCCGCCAGTGCATCTCCGGCAGCGTCATGGCAGGGTGCTCCTGCGCTTGCGTCATCACAGGTGAAAGAGCCAACCCGGCGGCCACTCCAATACCCATAAGACCCGTTGTCACAAAGCGGGAAGCTGAAAGGCGATCAAACAGTGAACAGGAAATCGCAAAGGGGGAGAGCATCATTTGTTGAACTCCGGGGAGAAGCGAGGATGTAAGCCATATTAGATTGTCATTCCCACTTGTCACAATCCCTCTACTCTTTTGCCCTTGCAAATCGAAAAACTAGCCGTCTCACAACATGGTGGCCGGTCGAAACAACAGTTGACGCGACCCCGCCTTTGCACCTATCAGTATTAAAGAGGCCCATCCCCTGTGAGATCTGCACTTCTTGTAATAACAGTCTTCCTCGCCGCCGCTGTGTCGATAGCACAGAGCCTCGGCGGGTCGCTGCGCGGCATCGTTCAAGATAGCCGCAGCGCTCACATTCCCTCCGCCACCATCTCCGTCCATCTCCTCGGTTCCTCGATTGCGCGCACCGTCTCCTGCGACGATCACGGCAGCTTCCGCATGGACGATCTCCCGCCAGGCACCTACCGTGTGACCGTCACCGGGCAAGGCTTCGCCGACGCTGTCGCCGACCTTCCCATTGCCATAAGTTCCGTCCGCGACATTACCGTGACCATGAAGCCTCCCGTCGTCGTCCAGACCGTCGACGTTCAGGCGCAAAGCTCCTCCATCACCACCCAGGCCATGGATCTCGCCAGCCAGGTCCATCAGAGTGTTGTCACCAGCCAGGACCTGGAAGAACTCCCGCTCCCCGCGCGCAGTTTTGCCAACATCGCCTATCTCGCTCCCGGCACCGAGCCGGTCGAGCCATCCGATCCCACTAAGGCCCGCATTACCGCCGTCTCCACCGGCGGAAGCTCCGGCCTCAATAACGAGCTATCTGTCGACGGTGGAGACAACTCCGACGACTACATCGGCGGCTTCCTGCAGAATTTTTCGCCCGACTCGATTGAGGAGTTTGCCGTTCGCACCTCGCAGGAAGACGCCGATACCGGAGGCACCACCGCTGGTTCCCTTGAACTCACCACCAAGAGCGGCACCAACGACTGGCATGGCGATGCAGCATTCTACGATCGCACTGCCGCACTCAACGCCCGCTTTCCCATCGAGAATCCAGCGCCCAATCCAAAGCAGCCCTTCTCCCGCCAAAATTATGTCGGCACCGCCGGCGGTCCCATCGCGAAAAACAAGCTGTGGACATTCACGGCTTTCGAGGGCGTCCATGAAGACGCCAGCATCGCCTACAGCCCCGCCAACATCACGCAATTCGACGCGCTGGCCACGCTCGCCTCTGAAGGCCTGATTCCCGGCGTCCCTTCCATCACCGTTCCCGGCGATGTCCCCATCCCTTTCCGCGATTTTCTCGGGCTTGAGCGCTTCGATTGGTCCCAGTCCGCAAAGTCGCAATGGTATCTGCGCGGCTCAGCCGACACCTACACCACGCACAACGATCTTGTGCAACAGGGCACCTTGCCCTCCACCGGCCTGCTCACCCACAACAACTACATGAGCCTGGTCATCGGCAACCAGTTCACTTTCACTCCAAGGCTTCTCGGCCGGGCGCTTTTCAACGCCAGCGGCCTTCACCTTACGCAGACCCGCAACTCCGACCTCGGCTTTGCGCTCGCCTTTCCCTTCAGCTCGACGTCGCTCACTGTCTCCGGTTTTGAGACCTACGGCGACAACCAGTTCGCAACTCCCATCACCTTTTTTCCCTCCGATCGCAACCAGGAAAAATACCAGCTTCGCTATGACCTGAGCAGCGAACAGGGTCGCCATGCCATCAAATTCGGCGCCAACATCATCCATGAGCCGGTCCTCGGCGGTGCATTCCCGTCGAACAACGAGACCCTCTATCAATTCCCGCAGAATCCCACCTACTACCTCACCAACACCGCGCAGTTCACATCCGACATGGGCGCCGGAGCCTCAACCTCCAATCTCGGCGGCGGCTTCTCGCAGAACATTCAGCGCATCGCGTTCTACGCGCAGGATTCCTGGCAGCTCCCCCATCGCCTCACGTTGAACTACGGCCTGCGCTACTCCACAACCTATGGCCTCTTCACTGGCTCGGGCCGCAGCCAGGCCGACAATCCCGGCTACATCACGCTGGCCGCGCTTGGCATTCCCCTCCTCCACGGCCCGCCGCAGAACGACCACAAGCAGATCGCGCCGCGCATCGGCCTGGCCTACGCGCCGGGCCGCAGCGGGACAACCGTCCTACGCGCCGGCTTCGGTCTCTACTTCAATGACCTCGCGCAAAACGGCTGGGCAACAGCCTTCCAGGCCGTCAACACAGCACCAGGCCCCTGCGTCGATCCAGTCGCCAATCCGAGCGGCGCTGAAAATACCGGTTGCGTCCCCGGCGCTTCAGCCGGAGGCTCCGCTAGCCTCATTGATTCCGGCTACCACACTCCCTACGCCATTCACTTCTCCGGCGGCATGCAACACGCCTTCTCCCGCAACTGGTCGCTCAGCACCGACTACGTTCATGAGCAGGGCAACCACGCCTATCGCGCCTATAGCTACACCGGTGGTGTCAATCTCTTCACCCCGCAGTTCCCCGTCACCGATACAACAGACCAGGCCGCCTACGTTCCCAACATCAACGTCTTTCACTCTGACAATCGATCGAGCTATAACGGCCTGCTGATCCACCTGCAAGGCAACGTAGGCCGCCAGTTCAATCTCATCGCCAACTACACGTTTTCCAAGGCGCAAACCTGGGGCTGCGTTCTCGGCGAGCTCTTCGATTACGTCAACGGCGTCTGCAATCCTCTCGACGCCTTTGGTCCCGGCGACTACGGCCCCTCCGGCGAAGACGTTCGCCAGCGCTTCGTCTTCGCCGGCCTCTGGCACACAAAAGGCGGCTTCGAAGTCAGCGGCCTGTCGCAAGCTGAAAGCGCGCGTCCCTTCACCGTCACCACGGCAGACAACAGCGAGCGAATCTCCATCAACGGCGTTCCCACGGTCCTCGATCAGTTCCGCGGAACGCCCTACATCCAGACTGACCTGCGCGTCAGCCGCCCGCTCAAATTCGGCGAAAAATGGACCGCGATGCCGTTCATCGAATTCTTCAATCTCTTCAACCGCAATAATCCCGGTGCAAACTACGTCACCAACATCGCCACGCTTCCCGTCCCCGCCGCGCAAGCCGCAACCGGCAACGTCACTAGCATCTGCACCAACGCCGACTGCTCCATGTCCGTGCCCATCACCAGCCCCAACCAGTTGCGCCTCGCCGGTGGCGCATTGGGCGACTTCTTCGGCCCCGGCACCACAGTTGGCACTCCTTTTGCCGCTCAGATCGGTGCGCGCCTGACTTTTTAATTCATCACGCAAATAGATACAAGCCTAATTATTTGCGTGATTTAAATCACTTTTCGCGCGAAACGTCTGAAATCCGACTTTACAACTGTGATGTAGCGCACAGCCTACCGTTATTAACGATGGGTACGTTCACTCCTGTCATTCAGCGATATCCAAAGGGGCCAGCTCTTCGCGTTCACCGCCTTCAGGAAACTTCGCTGAAACATGCGCACGGAGCGAGGTAGGCATGGGTCAGTCAATTTGGAATTCGATGCAATCGAAAGGCTATAGTCGCAGAGACTTTCTTCAATTCTGCGCCGCGGCCGCAACTGTAGCCGGGTTTGGTCAAACCGGTATGGGCCAGGTCGTCTCGGCCTTCGAAAAGAAAGACAAACCGGCTGTCATCTGGATGCACTTTCAGGAGTGCACCTGTTGCAGCGAATCATTTATCCGGGCCTCGCACCCCATCGTTCTCGATGTGCTGCTCAATGTCCTGGATTTGAACTACTCCGAAACTTTAATGGCAGCTTCTGGATTCCAGGCTGAGAAAAGCCTCAATGACACGATCAAGAACAACAAGGGCAAATACATTGTTCTGATTGAGGGCGCAGTGCCCACCGGTGATGACGGCGTCTATTGCATGATCGGCGGCAAGACTGCAGAATCGATTCTGCAAACCGTCGCCAAGGATGCGGCAGCGGTTGTCGCGTGGGGCAGTTGCGCTTCCAACGGATGCGTTCAGGCCGCCAAGCCGAATCCCACCGGCGCAACGCCCATTCACAAGCTCATCGACAAGCCGGTCATCAACGTTCCCGGCTGCCCGCCGATCGCCGATGTAATGATGGGCGTCGTCACCCACCTGCTGACCCTTGGACAGATCCCCGCGCTCGACAGCCAGGGCCGTCCAAAGGAATTTTACGGACGCCGCGTCCATGACACCTGCTATCGCCGCCCCAACTACGATGCCGGGCTCTTCGTCGAGTCCTTTGACGACGAGAACGCGCGCAAGGGCTATTGCCTTTACAAGATGGGCTGCCGCGGTCCGGTCACCTACAACGCCTGCTCGGTCATCAAGTGGAACGAGGGCACCAGCTATCCCATTCAGTCCGGCCACGGTTGCATCGGCTGCAGTGAAGAAGGTTTCTGGGATAACGGCCCGTTCTACCAGCACCTCGCATCGTTCCCCGGCTTCGGCATCGAGAGCACCGCGGACACCGTCGGCACAGTCGTGGGCATTGCCACGGTTGCCGGAGTCGCAGCTCACGCCGTAGTCACCAACATTCGCAAGCGGCCCGTCATTGCAGAAGTGCACGCCGATGATCAGAAGGAGATATAAGACACCATGACACGCATCGTCGTCGATCCAGTAACTCGTATTGAAGGCCACCTGCGCATTGAAGCAGTGGTTGAAAATGGCGTCATCACAGACGCATTTAGCGCAGGCACCATGGTGCGCGGCCTGGAAAAGATTCTCATTGGCCGCGATCCGCGCGACGCCTGGGCCATTACCGAACGCGTATGCGGCGTTTGCACGACCGTCCATGCGCTCACCAGCGTCCGCGCCGTTGAAGACGCACTCGGCATCGTTGTCCCGCCCACCGCTGAAATCATTCGCAACATCATGATGACCACGCAGTATGTGCAGGACCACGTGGTCCACTTCTATCATCTCCATGCGCTCGATTGGGTCGACATCGTCAACGCGCTCAAGGCTGATCCAAAGAAGGCCGCCGAGCTGGCGCAATCCTTCTCCAAGTGGGACAAGAATACACCTGCTTACTTCTCTGACGTGCAAACCAAGATCAAGGCCTTCGCCGCCAGCGGCCTCGGCATCTTCGCCAACGGCTACTGGGGCCATCCGGCTTACAAGCTTCCACCTGAAGTCAACCTGATCGCCGTCGCGCACTATCTCGACGCTCTGGAATGGCAGAAGGAAATCGTCAAGATCCACGCGGTATTTGGCGGCAAGAACCCGCACCCGAACTACCTCGTCGGCGGCGTTCCCTGCTCCATCAACATGAATGAAGTGTCCGCCATCAACTCCGAGCGGCTCAACCTGGTCTCCCGCCTCATCGACCAGGCCACTGAATTCGTCAACGAAGTCTACATCCCCGATGTGCTCGCTGTTGCCTCCTTCTACAAGGATTGGGCGGGCCATGGCGGCGGCCTCTCCAACTACCTCAGCTACGGCGAATTTCCCACCAAGGGCTACGCGCAAACGGAGTCTTTCAAGTATCCGCGCGGCGTGGTTCTCAATCGCGACCTCAGCACCGTTCATCCCGTCAACCCACGCGACTCGCAGGAGATCAAGGAATACATTGCCCACTCCTGGTACAGCTACGAAGGCGGAAACAACGAAGGCATTCATCCCTGGGCCGGCGAAACCAAGCTGAACTACACAGGCCCCAAGCCTCCGTTCGAAACCCTTGAGGGCTCCGAGAAGTACTCGTTCCTCAAGACCCCGCGCTGGAAAGAGCAGGCCATGGAAGTGGGTCCGCTGGCGCGCTTGATCGTATCCTTTGCCGCAGGCCGCACCGACGTGAAAGAAGTTGTGACCGCTACGCTCGGCAAGCTCAACGTGCCGGTGGGCGCGCTCTTCTCTACCCTCGGCCGCGTCGCTGCCCGCGCCCTCGACGCCGACCTGGCCATGATCTGGCTCAAGGAGTACTTCGACCAGTTGATCGACCGCGTCAAGGTCAATGAAGTTTCCACCTTCAACGGCGAGTTCTGGGAGCCGAAGAGCTGGCCCAAGGATGCCGAAGGCGTTGGGCTCACCGAAGCTCCTCGCGGCGCCCTCGCTCACTACATCAAGATTCACGACGGCGCCATCGCCAACTATCAGTTGGTTGTGCCGACTACCTGGAACGGTTCGCCGCGCGATGCCAAGGAGCAACGCTCGTCCTTTGAGCAGGCGCTGATCGGCACACCGGTTGCAAAGATCGACGAGCCTGTCGAGATTCTGCGCACCATCCATTCCTTTGACCCGTGCCTTGCCTGCGCCGTGCATCTTTACGATCCGCAGGGAAAGCACCTCCACCAGGTTTCCTTCGAGTGATGCTATGAGTACGAGTGTTGTAACCAGCGGTCCTCAAAAGCCGGCGCAAAAGCCGGTGGAATACCGGCGGATCTACGTTTGGGAACTGCCGGTCCGCGTCTACCATTGGATCAACGCCGTCGCCCTCGTAGCCTTGTGCGTCACCGGCTACCTGATCGGCGCGCCGTCCAGCCCGTTCTACGCGGCCCAGGCCTACCAGCAGTATTGGTTTGGCTGGGTCCGCTTCATCCATTTCCTCTGCGCGTTCGTATACGTGTTCAACTTTCTGGCACGCCTCTATTGGGGCTTTGTCGGAAACAAGTACTCCAGGTGGAACGCATTCTTCCCGCTGAAACGGTCGCAGCAACTTGAAATCGTCGACGTCATCAAAGCTGATGTCCTTGAAACCAAGCTGCACGGGCCCATCTCAACCGGGCACAACGCGCTTGCCGGCTTGATTTACTTCTTTACGTTTCTCGCATTCGTCTTCCAAACCGTCACTGGATTTGCCCTTTACTCCAGCATGAGCACCTCGTGGCTTCCGCGCATGTTCACCTGGATTGTTCCGCTGATGGGCGGGGAATCCGGCGTACGCTTCTGGCACCACCTGTTCCTATGGTTCTTCGTCGTATTCATCGTGATCCACATTTACCTCGCCTTCTATCACGACTACATCGAGGGTCGCGGTACTGTCTCTTCAATCATCGGCGGTTGGAAGTTTGAGCGGGAGAAGCGTGACAAATAATCAACACAAAACGCTGGTTCTTGGCCTGGGCAACATCCTCATGGGCGATGAAGGCATCGGTGTGGAAGTTGTCAGAGCCCTTGAACGGCATGGCGTTCCCGAAGGCATTGAATGTCTCGACGGCGGCACGGGCGGCTTTACGCTGCTCGAGCCGCTCGAGAGCGCAGACCGCATCATTCTCATCGACGCGTCGGCGGACGAGAACCCCATAGGCACGGTCACCCGCACCACCCCTCGTTTTTCGCGCGATTACCCGCCCACCCTCACCGCACACGACGTGGGTATGAAAGATCTTCTGGACATGTTTTACATCCAGGGCGGCCAACACGAGATCATCCTCTACGCCATCACCATCGACCCTCAGCAGCCAATCCGCATGAGCCTTTCAGAAGAAGGCAAAGCCGCCGCCCAGGTCGCCGTTTATCAAATACTGACTGAACTCCGAGAAACCTGTTCAACCAAACAGTTAGCCCGCTCAGCCGCCTGAATCCAATCATTCATCGAACACAAATCGGCCCGCGTTGATTCATACCAACGCGGGCTGATTTGCATTTCCGCCAATCCTCGGCTACCATCTCTCTATGCAAGACCGGCTCTGTTGTCGCCTCTGTCCCTCGCTTCGCGAGCACAGGTGACCTCGGTCTGAATTCCAGTAAGTAAACCAGGTTTCTCAAGATGCCCGCGATGCAGCCCCTGCTGCCGCGGGTTTTCTGTTTCTGCCCCCAAAGGACAAAATGACACAAGCCATTGAAGTAAAAGAGACAAAAGCACAACGCGCCGAACGCCTCAAGCGCCAGAAGAATCCCTGGCAAGCCTTCGATGAAGTGCGTGCCTTTGCCCGCGAAGGCCGCGCCAGCGTCGTTCCCGAATGGGCCAACATGTACTTCAAGTGGTGGGGCATCTACACCCAGGGCGATGGCGCCGGCGTCACTGGCGGCAAAGGCGGTGAAGGCCTGGTCTCCGACTACTTCATGATGCGCATCGGCATTCCCAACGGCATCTTGTCTTCGAGCCAACTCCGCATCATCGGCGGCCTCACCCGCAAATACGCCCGCAACCTCGCCGACATCACAGTCCGCCAGAACATCCAGCTTCACTGGCTCACCATTGAATCGCTACCCGAGATCGTCGATGCGCTCACCGAAATAGGTCTCTCGCCCAAGGGCGCGTGCGGCGACGTGGTGCGCAACGTAACCGGCTGCCCGCTCGCCGGCGTTGCCGCCGATGAAATCCTCGACGCTTCGCCCATCGCGCGCGAAGTCGCGCACCAGCTCACCGCAAACCCAGAGTTCTACAACCTGCCGCGCAAGTTCAAAATTTCCATCACCGGATGCCCCTCCTGGTGCTCCTATCCCGAAATCAACGACATCGGCCTCACCCCGGTGAAGCACAACGGCGAAGTCGGCTTCTCCCTGCGCGTCGGTGGCGGCCTCTCCAACGAGCCGCATCTCGCAATACGCCTCAATGCCTTCATCCTTCCGAATCAGGCTGTCGCTGTCGTTCGAGCCGTGAGTGAAATCTTCCGCGACCAGCAGGGCCTGCGCGAGAGCCGCGACCGCGCCCGCCTCAAATACCTCTTCATGAAGGAAGGCTGGACTGCGGATTCCTTCCTCGCCGAACTCCAGTCGCGTCTCGATTTCACCCTGCTCCCCGGCGTCCCCGAGCAGGTTCCCGACGACGTCCTGCGCGACCACGCCGGCATCCATCCCCAGCGCACGCCGGGCCTCAGCTACGTCGGCGCATCGGTCCTCCGCGGCCGCCTGAGCGGCGAACAGCTTGAAGCCGCCGCCGACCTCGCCGACCGATATGGCTCTGGAGCCCTCCGCGCAACCGTCTCGCAAAATCTGCTCTTCATCGACATTCCCAATCACAACGTCGCAGCCCTCGCCGGCGAGCTCGGCAAAATCGGCCTCTACGTTGAAGGCTCATCCTTCTGGCGCGGTGCCGTCGCCTGCACCGGCACTGAGTTTTGCAAGCTCGCCATCACTGAGACCAAGGGCTTCACGCGCTGGCTGGTCGGAGAACTCGAAGAGCGCCTGCCCCAATTCGATCAGCAACTCCGCCTCCACGTCACTGGATGCCCCAATAGCTGCGGCCAGCACTGGATCGCCGACATTGGCATCGAGGGCAAGAAGATCAAGCACGAAGGCAAGCTCACTGACGCGTATTACTTCTGCCTCGGCGGTGCTGTCGGGCAGCACGCATCCATTGCCCGCCCCGTTGGCTACCGCTGCCTCGCTACCGATGTTCCAGAGGCAATCGAACGCCTGCTCCGGCAGTACCTTTCCGATCGAGGACCCGAAGAAAACCTGCGCGCATGGTTCAGTCGAAACTCCAACGACGATCTCCGCGCTCATCTCGCCGGCGAGCTGTTGGACCCGGTTGAGCGCGATCTGCCAACCGGCCGTGTGCCGCACGCCGTAGCGGATTAAGCAGCTTTGAAAAGGCACGACTCGAAGCAGCAGTTTTTGAAAGGGCACAACTTGAAGCAGCAGTTTTGAAAGGGCACGACTTGAAGCAGCAGTTTTGAAAGGGCACGACTTGAAGCAGCAGTTTTGAAAGGCCACGACATCAGTCGTGCCGTGATCTTCCCAAAATGAATGTAATGGGGCTTTAGTGTCTGCGTGAGAGCGCCATTTGCCCTTTTGCTGCGGCGTTCTTGTTTTGAGTTTTCCGCGA
>JBEKET010000061.1:0-37116 GCA_050013695.1 Occallatibacter sp. | reverse complement strand
ACTTCTCTGCTCCAAGCACGCTGATCATCCATCCTCAGCTTGCCCGCTCGGACTCCTTCAGGCTCATCTTGAGTTGGAATCAACTTCCTCGCTCAGGCTCATCTTGCGTTGGACAAGAGTAAACCTGTCATCTTTTTGAATGACGTGTCATAATGATGGCGGAGAGAAACGCAAAGGGGGATTTCAAAATGTTCAAATTTCAGACAGCTCTACTTCCTTTGAATGGCCAGCAGCTGACGCTGCTCGATTTGCAGAAAAGGCTGAGTGATCTCCGTTTGGCCCATTTGGGCGAAATCTCTCCTGAGATCGGTGTCCGCGAACTACTGCTCCTCGGATTAGAACGCCAATGGATCGTGGAAGAACCTAACGGAGAGCTCCGTATACAGATTCCAGAAGAGGTCGCTGCCTAGTCCGGCTGCTGAGGAAGCAAATCTTCAATCCTTTCCAGATTCTAGGGTGAGAGCCAAAACCCCGGGGGACGAACCCTGATTTGATCGCCTGCTCCGCAACTGGAGCGGGCATTAAAATGTGGCGCCATTGTTTCGTGGCCGTGGCCTTTTATAAAGAAAATCGAGGGTATTCCGGCCCATTCGCACCCTAATCTCTTCAATCGCTTGCACATGGCAGCGTTTATATTTCTTCCCACTCCCGCAAAGGCAGGGACTGTTCCGTCCCAGATGTTCTTGGCCCAAGATCACCGGGAAAAAGATGCGAAGGTATTCTGCGCGACCTCCCAAGGCCGATAGCATGAACTCTTCATAGCCTGCAGCACGGTGTTTGTACTGTTCCCCTGGCCAATCGCCGGTCACGTCGTAGACGAGTTGGCGTTCCAAAAACACCGTCACTTCATCGAGAAACCGCAAAAGCCTCTTCGGATCGTCCTTCTCCCATCGTGAGCACGGGGGGAGCCAGAGGCAGAACCTCCCTCCCGTAACGATGTGCCGATCATCAGATACCGGAAATCGACCCACAGCGTCATATGCTCCTGGCTCCGAGTCGGGGTAGTCCATTGGGAAAACAACTTGGACCGATATTTCTGTAGGTACGCCGCAATCAGCCTGCAATGTGAAGTTCCCTGTGAGGCACATCAGGCCGGAATCGGGATCGACTCGAAAAGCCAAGTTCGGATAATGCTCCTCCACCAGGGCTTGTTCCGCCAGTAACACGCGCCCCGCGCGGCGCTCAAACCACGGCTTGGGTCTAACCCGCATATGATCTTGACGGAACAAATGAACGGCTCCCGGCAGCGGCTTGGCTGCTGACGTGCGCGCCCGCCGCACCAGATGTGACAAAAACTGTCTTCTTGAACAGACCTGCTTTGCGCGCCCGCTCGACTTTCTCCTGCGTGATGTTCGTACCGATGTAGAGGCCCCGATTTCCCATTAACCAAAACCCAACTTGGCTTGACGCGTCCATTTGCAGCCAGGATCGCGGGGCAATAGCGTCTGCCTTCGGGCGTATCGATTCGCTTGGTGAGGTTCACTTCCATAGCTCAGAAGTGTAGCAAAACGGTATCCGACGCGGTATCCATGGCTGGAGATTGTTTTTAAGTGATAGAAATAATTTAGTTTAAGCTGGTCGGGGCGGAGGGATTCGAACCCCCGACCCTCTGCTCCCAAAGCAGATGCGCTACCAGACTGCGCTACGCCCCGACGGTCCAGATTGATTGTATCGTGAATCGGTTTCCGGTTGGGTGAGGGGCAGGTTTTCTAACGGCTGGAAATCCAGGCGAGCAGCCAGAGCACAAGCACAATAGGCACGGCGAAGACCAAGCCGAGAGCGGCGACTAGAAGCCAGAGAAATGCCCAGTCGCGACCGGTGTGGCGGCGAGGCTCGTCGAGGTGACGAACGAGCAGGCGGTAGTTGCGGCGGTTGGCCTTCCAGGCGATGTCAAAGATGTCACCGAAAAGAGGAATGGAGCCGACCAGAACGCCGATGGCGAGATTGGCGGCCATGCGCGCCAGAGTGACATAGGGAACGCCGCGAATCCAGGCTGCAAGTGGAATGATGAGGGACAGCAGTCCGGCGAGGACGTCGCCGAGGCCGGGAACGAGGCCGATAATTCCATCGATGCCGAAGCGGATGTTGGTGCCTGGGATGCGAAATGCTTCGTCGAGCAGAATCTCGAGGCCGTGCAGGGTGCGGTCGCGAAATAACCACGCGCCACGGTTCCAGCGAACCGGCGGGAGCAGGACGGGCGAGGCTGGATCGGGAACGGGGCCGAGATCGGGTTGGGGCGTCGGCATCTTGTGCCTAGTGTAGGCCGGACTTTGAAAGTTGATTCGATGTTACAATCGAAAGGGTGCATGGCGGCTATAGTTCAGCGGCAGAACGCCTGACTGTGGCTCAGGATGTCGAGGGTTCGATCCCCTCTAGCCGCCCCAATTTGCACGGACCCGCGAGCGAAACCTTCTCCGATGCAAGAGACTCCGTGATCCAGGAAACCACAGAAAAAGCAGAATTTGACGGCCGGATCACCGAGCTGCGGGAGTGGTATACGCCCTTTGCGCCCCGACGCGGACTGAGCAACGGCCATCTGCAAACCATCATTGGAAATTATCTACCGCGGCCGGCTTTCCGATTGGATTCTGTCGAGGAGACGGTGGAGGTGGATCCAGCTGACGGAAGCCGGGTTCTGTGCCACTGCCACTGGCAGACTGACCCGAACGACGCGGATCGGCCGCTGGCCTCACGACTCACCGTGGTGCTGGTTCACGGCCTCGAGGGCTCATCGGATTCGCAATACATTCAGGGCATTGCCGCGCGCGCATGGGAAGCGGGCTGCAACGTTATTCGCATGAATATGCGGAACTGCGCCGATACCGATGAGCTGAGCCCGACGCTCTATCACTCGGGGCTCTCCGGCGATGTAGGCGCGGTTGTGCAGCACTATGCGGAGCGCTTTGGGCTGGAGCGAGTGGCGCTGGTTGGCTACTCGATGGGCGGCAACCTGGTGCTGAAACTGGCCGGAGAATGGGGCAATCGGCGGCCGCTTTGCGGTGTGGCAGCGGTCTGCCCGGCGATCGATCTGGCGGCCGGCGCCGACGCTCTGCACGAACCGCTCAACCGCGGTTATGAACGGCATTTTCTACGCGGACTGATGCGCAGGTACGCGCGCAAGGCGAAGGCATTTCCGGGCGATTATCTGCCGGCAGAGAGCTTCGGGCCGATTCGATCGATTCGGCAATTCGATCACAAGATTGTGGCGCGCTATTGTGGTTTCAGCGATGCCGATGACTACTATTACCGGGCTGCCGCAGCGCGGGTTGTGGATCGGATCGAGGTTCCCACGCTTATCTTGCACGCGCTGGACGATCCATTCATCCGGCTCTATCCGGAAACGCGCGCCAAGCTGATCGACAACCCTCATATCGCCTTTCTTGAAACTCGACACGGAGGGCACTGCGCCTATCTTTCGCGCGATCGTGGCAACGAGATTCACTGGGCTGAGGCGACGCTGATACGCTTCCTACTGGCTGAGCATGGGAAGCGGAATGGAAGCTGACTGGGAGTTTGAGGTTGGCGGGGATGCGCCGGTGATTGACGCGACCTGGGCCGGACTTCTTGATCTGCGAGCTGAGCCGGAACGGGCAAACGAGTTGGCTGAGGTTGCGGAGTTTCCTGCGCTGGGGAGGGCTCTGGCCAGGCTCAATGACGCTGGATCGCCGGTATGGACTTCAAAATGCGATTTCTGGCCGGTACTTGATCAGGCCGAGTTCAATGGAGACGAACTGGATGCGCCGCCGGGTCGCACGACACACGCGATGGGATGCTACATCGACCTGATGAGCAACTGCGATGGCCAATGGATTTCGCCGGCAACGGTTGGCGAAGCTTGCAGGCTATTCTGCGCTCGTCTTCATGCTGTTCCGCTGCGCTGCTGCCGGGCGGATCTTGTGATTCGCAGGGCAATCATTGCGCCTGAGCAAACGGACTTCGGGATCACAGCCTACCTGACCAGCTGCGGAGGATCTGCCGGCGAAGCGGCGATTGCTCTCGAGGCCGCGCTGAATGTATTCGCAGGTGCAATTCTCGGCACTCCCGCGTCCGCTTGAGGCGCTTCAAAGCTACAATGAAAAAGCACGGGAGAGTAGCTCAATTGGATAGAGCACCGGCCTTCTAAGCCGGGGGTTGTGGGTTCGATCCCCGCCTCTCCTACCACACTCCGCTTTTCAGGCTTCCGTCCAGACCAGGGTGGGGAACACTGCCAACACTCGGCAGCGATGCTTTCCCGCGGCGCTCCACGCCATTGACATCTCGCTCTCGATGCAAGCGCAGTCTCCTGCGTCGAGATTTTCGCGCATGCCGCCCGCGTCCAACTGCAACTGGCCATCGAGTACATAGAGCAGCCCGCTGGTTTCGCAAAAACCCTCAAGCACGCTCGCAGCGACACCGGGCGGAAACTCCATCATCTGCACGACCAGGCTGAGCTCGCGGCGTTTCCTGGCAGGCACAACAGGGGCTGAGCCGGTTGGAGAGGGAGGATTGGCCTCTTCCGCTGGTTTTGGCGCGACCGTTGCTCCGGCAATGGGATTGAGCGGTGTGACCTTTACCGTTTTCAGCCCGCGCCCGTTGCCTTGCAGGTACGCTTTGCGAGTAATGGAAAGGGAATGGCGCTCCGGCTCCGCGAAGAAATAGCTCATACCCACTCCATACACGCGACTGATGGTTGCCAGCGTCGGCAACGTCGGAATCATTCTTTCTGTTTCCAGCTTGGAGAGCAGTGCCGTCGAGAGGCCGGTTTCTGCCGCGAGGCGGGCAAGCGTGAGGCGTTTCCGCATCCGCAATGTGCGCAACTTCTGGCCGATGCAGTAGTGTTCGAGAGCCCACTGAGCATAAGAGACAGTCCGAGTCATCGCAGCCTCTTCTGAATTTGGATTTAACCCCTGAAATCAGCTTGGCATCTTGCTGTCATCCAGTTTCTGACGAATTTCTGAAGTTTTTTAGAACCTTCCAATGCGAGAAATGCACCCGGCATGCAGCGGATGTTGAAGCCTTCGGCAGACTGGAGGCAAACTGCACCAAACCAGGTCACATGCGACTCATGCCTGTTTCGCGATCAAAAGTCGCGCGATGCATTTTTTGTCAAAATATGCATGTAACTCAATATGATTGATAGAGATACAAGCATAATCCACATATTACTAAATAGTAAACTAGTAACCACTCCAGGATTACTTTGTGCATTAAGAAGTCGGCGAAATCCCCTAGCCGCAGCGCTTGAAATGTGCATAATCGGAGATAACAAACCAACCGTGCTCAATGAAGCCCGGTGAATTGAAGCACCTGTTGTTCACTTCTTCCCTGGAAGTCGCACCGTGCCGGTTCATTGGCGCTGCATGCCGTTATCCATTGCCTTGAACGCGGCGCCGGATGGGCAGGCAGATCGCCGGGAGCTCGAGGAGAAGCGTTGGTTCGGATCAGAAAGAGCAATTCAAATCCACCCGGGCCTCCGCACCCTGGAACCTCGGAAGCGAACGTGGGGCAACGGGTGGAAGACTTGAAAACCATCGAGCACCCGACGACAGAAGTTCGAGAGCGGGGCTTTGTCTTTGGGCCGTTCCGCCTGGAACCTGACGGCACTCTTTTGCGTGGCGAAGTTGTGGTTCATCTGCCGCCGAAGGAGCTTACAGCGCTCCACCTGCTGGTGACCCATGCCGGCCAGATTGTGACTCCCGCGCAACTGCGCCAAGCGCTGTGGGGCGATGTGCATGTGACCGCCGACAGCGTTCCCCGGTGCCTTTCCTCATTGCGATCGCGCCTTGAACCTGAAGAGTACATCCAAACCATCTACAAACGCGGATACCGCTTTTCTGCCATGGTTCGGCGCGGGGGCGAACCGGCGCAGCTCGCGGGGCTCCGGTTGGCGGTCTTGCCGTTCGTACCCGGTCACACTGTGCCTGCGTACCTTGGTCCCGCCGTTGCCGAGGAAACCATCACACGGCTGATCGGTGCGCATCCTGCGATGGTTTCCGTGCTGGCGCGGGATTCTGTTTTCACACTGGCCCGCCGCGGCTTAACCGCGCACCAGATCGGACAAACGCTCAAAGCCGACCTGGTGCTGACGGGTACTTTGCGCGCGTTGCCTTCCCAGTACCGGCTGCGCGCCGAGATGATCCGCGTGGACGACGGGAGTCAGATCTGGGTGGAGGACCTGCTGGTTCCGCGAACGCGGAGCGTCGAAACCGAGTCGGAGCTTGCCGAGCGCTTGTTTCTCCGCTTGAGCGCCGACGTTCCCGGCGCCTTGTTGAGAGCACGTAGTTCGCCGCCTGGTTGGAATCCGGGGGCTGTGTCAATCTCCGCCGGAGCGGCATCGGAGGGAATTGGCGATTCAGACCAACGCCAGGCTTACGAGCTGTTCCAATTCGCCCATTATGAATGGCAGTCGATGCAGCGCCACCACATGCAGGACGCGATGCGGCGTCTGCTGCGCGCCACCGAATTGGACCCATCCCTGATTGCCGCCAAGGCGGATCTGGTTCGGGTGTGCCTGATCGAGGCCACCTATGGATTCATATCTCCATCCGTTGCGGCGGATTGCATTCGCCGGACCGAGGAGTCGATCTCCGACATTCCAGAACAGGCTGAGAGCATCCTGCCCTCACTGGGAACGGCGAAGTTTCATTTCGATTACGATTTGCCCGCGGCGCTGTCTGCATTTTCACTGTCCTCCCACCTGCCCCACGACACCTGGGTTACTCGCGCGCGCGTGATGTTCGCGCTGAGCCGACATCGCTTCGATGAGGCCATCGCCCTGCTTGAAAGCGCTCATCTACTGGATCCCTTTGCGGCATGGATAGAGGCAATGCGAGCCTGGGCTCTCCACCTGGCCGGCCGTCCAGCCGAAAGCATGGAACAGATTCGTCATACCCTGGACCTGTTTCCAGACGATGACGGAGTGGCTCTTTTTGGCGCCATGATTCTGCCCTTCAATGGAGATGCTGAAGGGGGCGAGAAACTGGCCGCGGGGCTGGCGGAACGCCAGTCGACCAGCGACCTGGTGGTGTCCCTCCACGCGTATACGTTGGCCTGCGCAAATCGCAAGGATGAGGCGCGCGCTCTCCTGGAGCGATTGCAATGGCTTGGCCGAGAGCGTTTCGTCTCTACATCATTCAATCCTGCCGCCCATGTTGCCCTGGGGGACAATCAAGCGGCGCTGGCGGATCTCAGAAACTCGGAGCATGTCCACTGTCCGTGGTTCTTTCAGATGCTGGCTGACCCGCGCCTGGAGCCACTCCACGGTGAGCCGGAGTTCAAGGAGATGCGGGACCTTCTTACGCGCATGGAAGCCGCCGCCTCGAATTGAACGCGATTTCGCGTTGACCGCCAGCTCTGGCTGTTGGGTTTGGTTTCCTGGTTCAATCTGTCCGGGGTGTGCCCGGTCCGTACCCCCTCTGCCCCGCTCCCCCTATCCTTGGAGTAAGGATTTTTTCATGGAGTTACGGGGTGGCGCTCGCCGTAAGCATGACATAATAAAGGAGTTATTGGCATACATAAGAAAACAAATGGGTTACTGCGCGTTTCTGGACCTGGTTGTCTCCGGTGACATGTCCGCGGGTATTGTTGGGCTAACTAGATTGATTGTGCGCCAAAGGTGGTTAATTATCGGCAAAGTGGCCGCGGTTTTCTGGCAGACGCAGGCGAGAGGAATACACGGGATGGCGCCGCTTGGTTGGTTGGCCGGGTCCCACCGGGACGGTCCCCTGCCGCGCAGATTAGACTGTACGGTAAAGAATCGGTTTACCAAGGTTGCGCCGCGCTTCGACCACATCCCAAGAAGGATAGCCTCATGCTCAATGCGTTCGTTCCGTTCCGCCGTTCACTCAAGCTGATCCCGCTTGCAGTCGCACTCGCTGGCGCTCCCGCATTCGCTCAGGAAGCCGCGGCGCCGTATCAGGACACAAGTCTTTCAGCGGCTGCGCGCGCCCATGACCTGGTGGGGCGGATGACCCTGGATGAGAAGGCCAACCAGCTCGAGGACTGGGCAACATCAATTCCGCGCCTTGGAATCCCGGACTACCAGACCTGGAATGAGGCGCTGCACGGGGTGGCGCGCGCCGGGTACGCCACGGTCTTTCCTCAGGCAATCGGCATGGGAGCTACGTGGGACCCCTCGCTGGTTCATGCGATGGGCAACGTCATCTCCACCGAGGGCCGCGGCAAATACAACCAGGCGCAACGTGAAGGAGACCATCGCATTTTCTATGGACTGACGTTCTGGTCGCCCAACATCAACATCTTTCGCGATCCTCGCTGGGGACGCGGGCAGGAAACCTATGGCGAGGACCCGTTTCTCACCGGCAAACTTGGCGTGGCTTTTATTTCCGGGGTTCAGGGCGGCGATCTGGACCACCTGCGCGCAGTGGCCACGAGCAAGCACTTCGCTGTACACAGCGGTCCGGAGACGCTGCGCCACGGATTCAATGTTGACCCGTCGCCGCGCGACCTGGAGGAGACATACCTGCCGGCGTTCCGCGCGAGTGTGACCGAGGGGCACGTGCAGTCAGTGATGTGCGCTTATAACTCGATCGACGAGTGGCCGGCATGCACCAATAAGATGCTGCTGAAGGATCATCTGCGGGACGCGTGGGGGTTCAAGGGCTTTGTGGTCTCCGACTGCGGCGCCATTGTGGACGTGAACCAGGGACACAAGAAGACGCCCGACATCATGCACTCCGCGGCGCTGTCGCTGGAAGCAGGCACTGACCTATCGTGCAGCATGTGGACGCCGGGATTTAACACGCTTGCGGATGCAGTTCGCCAGGGACTGGTGAAGGAAGAACTGGTAACGCAGGCGGCGGAGCGGCTTTACACGGCGCGATTCAAGCTTGGACTTTTTGATCCGCAGGGCTCCGCTTTGGATAACCTCCGATTCACCTCAGACATCGCCAACCAGGACCGCCAGACATCTTTGAGAGCGTCCGAGGAAAGCATGGTTCTGCTGAAGAACAACGGCGCACTGCCACTGAAGGATCTGCCCAAATCAATTGCCGTGATCGGCCCCACCGCCGATCTATTGCTTTCCATTCTGGGGAATTATGTGGGCACACCTATTCGTCCGGTTACGCCGCTGGACGGAATGCTGAATCAATTTCGCAGCTCGCCGGTGCTTTATGCACAGGGCTCCACGCTGGCCACGGGAATGAGCGTGCCGGTTCCGCGGACGGCGTTTGGACTGGGAAAGGGGCTGACGACCGAGTTTTTTGCGACGACGGACTGGACCGGACGGCCGGTGGCGACACTCAACCAGCCGGCGGTCCAGGCAGATTGGGAAAACGCGCTGCCCGTTGGGCAACTGGCGGCGCACAACTACTCTGTGCGCTGGAGCGGAAAGATCGCGGTGCCTGCGCCAGGCCACTATGTTTTTACGCTTGAGGCTACGGACAGTTTTCCCTATACGCCGCACGAAAGCTACCGCCTGGTCCTCGACGGCAAGGTGCTGATGGAGGGGAACATGCGGGACGGGGGCAGCGACCTTTCTGCTCTGGGCAACTTTAGAACCCAGGCGGGTTTCTCGCCGACGGAGCCGCCGATTGCGGTGTTTCCCAGGCCGCGTTCGATTGCATTCGACTTCACGGACACCAAGCCGCACGACTTCAAGCTGGAGTACTCGCACAGCGGCGACCAGGCCGGCGGCGGGGTCACGCTCAAGTGGGACGCGCCTGCGCAGGCGCAACTCGACGAGGCCGTGGCCCAGGCCAACAAGGCCGATGTGGTGGTGGCGTTTGTGGGACTTTCACCACAGCTTGAGGGCGAGGAGATGCATATCAAGATCGACGGCTTCAGCGGCGGCGACCGCACCAGAATCGACCTGCCCGCGCCGCAACAGAAGCTGCTGGAAGCACTGTCGGCGACAGGCAAGCCGCTCATTGTGGTCTTGCAGAGCGGGAGCGCGGTGGCTCTCAACTGGGCCAACGAAAAGGCCGATGCGATTGTGGAAGCATGGTATCCGGGCGTGGAGGGCGGCACGGCGATTGCGCGCACGCTGGCTGGGCTGAACAACCCGGCTGGACGGCTGCCGGTGACTTTCTACGCATCGCTGGATGGGTTGCCTGACTTCACGGACTACTCGTTCAGGAGCGGGGGCAAAGGGCGCACTTATCGCTATTTCACAGGTAAGCCGTTGTGGGGATTTGGGTACGGGCTGAGTTACTCCACCTTTAAGTATGGGCCGGTGACGGTGTCGTCTGACACCCTGAAGGCGGGCGACCCGATCACGGCGACCGTCTCGGTGACCAACATCAGCAATGTCAGCGGCGATGAAGTGGTGGAAGCCTATCTCACGACACCGCAGAAGGACGGGCCAATCCATTCGCTGGTGGGATTTCAGCGCGTTGAAATCGGCGCAGGCGCAACCCGTGAAGTGACGATACCGATTGATCCGCGGTCACTCTCGAGCGTGGACGACCAGGGCAACCGGGCAATACTTGAGGGAAAATATACACTCGTTGTGGGCGGCGCGCAGCCTCAGGATACGCAGGCGAAGTCAGAGGCTGCGTTTACGGTCGCCGGTTCCCTGCCCCTGCCGAAGTGAGACAGGGCGCAGGGGACAGCGAGTGATTACTGCTTGGGGTAGGATGGCCTGACACGCTCCTCGCGCTCGAGGAGTTTCTCTTCGTGATCGAGGCGCTTCTGTTGCAGGCGCTCTTCGCGATCGAGACGCTTCTGATCCTCGCGTTCAAGTCGACTGGGCCGGTCACGATAGATAACAGCGGGCTGGAAAAGCCCGAAGAATGCGCATATCAGCGCCCACGCCATGGTGAGGACGCCAAGCGCAGTGAGGGCGAGTCCGCCTACGGCGGCCGGTCCCGTAGTGGTGATGGCGAGTTGGAGGTTTGCTCCTGAGAGCGGATAGGCGGCGTTGAAGCCGCTGCTTCCCGTGCCATAGGAGAAAATTACGATCAATCCGGCTGCCAGGAACACAATAG
This sequence comes from Occallatibacter sp., assembly GCA_050013695.1. GTDB lineage: Bacteria > Acidobacteriota > Terriglobia > Terriglobales > Acidobacteriaceae > Telmatobacter. Next base: position 26,188 of record JBEKET010000061.1, on the reverse strand, counting down.
CCAGAATCAGGGGGCCATCGGATTTCATATAGTTCACCTCGCTCGTTTTTTGTGCGTCGAGAATACCGCGCATCAGTCGTAGAACCCTCTTCGGGCTCTGACAATCTCTGATGCACACGGCGGGGAGCGGGTCGCCCGGTGAATTTTTTCTAATCGACAATTCGATTTTGTTTTTTGTCCGATTGCACATTCATTGCCAATCCAGCGGCAATCATTGGCAATTGGCGGGAACTTCATTGAGACGATTGCGAAGTTTATTTCCTTGTTGCAGATGCGATTCACGCCGTGAGGGACGCATTGGTGCGACTGGATCCTGATACTGCGCTGTCCGCCTAGTGACAATCGTCACAAATTATCGCTTCTAAATCCTGAATAATCCTGGGTACTGGGGCGAAACTGCGACAATGGCAGGCGGAGTTTATCGCTCGATCTCAAGTCTTCCCTACCAAATGTGGAGGCGCATTGCTGATAGGCATTCTGAAAGAAAATGCACCCGGCGAAACCCGTGTGGCGCTTTTGCCGGAGAGCTTGAAATCGCTGCTGGCGCAGGGGATCGAAGTCAGCGTGGAAGCAGGCGCGGGGGTGGGGGCAGGCGCCGCTGACGAGGCATACGCGCTGGCTGGGGCGACGGTGACGGCGGATCGCGCGGCGATTCTGGCCAACGCGGATTTGCTGCCGCTGGTAAATGCGCCGTCCGCGGGCGATCAAGCACAACTTAAAACGGGCGCGGTGGTGATTGGGTTTCTGAAGCCGCTGGACGCGCCGCATGCGCTGGACGCGGCGATTGCACGACCGGTGACCCTTTTCAGCATGGAGCTGGTGCCGCGAATCAGCCGCGCGCAGTCGATGGACGCGCTGTCGTCGATGGCGACGGTGGCGGGATATAAGGCGGTGATTGCCGCGGCGGATCGTTTGCCGCGCTTGTTTCCGATGCTGATGACGGCGGCGGGGACGATTCCACCGGCGCGGGTGTTTGTGATCGGCGCGGGGGTGGCGGGGTTGCAGGCGATTGCGACGGCGCGACGGCTGGGCGCGGTGGTCGAGGCGTATGACGTGCGGGCCGCGGCGGGAGAGCAGGTGCGGTCATTGGGCGCGAAATTTCTGGACGTGGATCTGGGCGGGATCAGCGCGGAGGGTGGCGGAGGATATGCCGCGGAGTTGAGCGAGGAAGCGCTTGATCGCGGGCGCGATTTGATTACGCGCACGGCGGCGCACTCGGACGTGATTGTGACGACGGCGCAGGTGCCGGGACGGCCGGCTCCGCGATTGATTCGCCGCGCGGCGGTTGAGGCAATGCGGCCGGGATCGGTGCTGGTGGATCTGGCTGCACCGGCTGGCGGCAATTGCGAACTCACGAAGCCGGGAGTGGAACAGAACGTTGGCGGGGTTACGCTGATGGCGCCGCTGAATTTGCCGGCTGAAGTTCCGGTGCACGCAAGCCAGCTTTATGCACGGAACATTCTTAATTTCCTGGCGCTGATTGTGAAGAAGGGCGAGCTGGTTGTGGATTTGGGAGATGAGGTGCTGGCTGGGGCTTGCGTTGCGCACCAGGGGAAGGCTGTGAATCCGCGGGTGGCCAAGCTGCTGGAAGCGGCTGCGAAATGACATTTCGTTTCCAGTCGGCGGATTGTCCCTCAGGGGCTAAAGCCCGTATTTGTTTACGACTGTTTGCGGCACGACTAAAGTCATGCCCTGATACAAAGCCCGCATTTTTGAAAACGCTTGAACGTTTGGAGATTCCCTAACTGATTCGACAGGAAGGCTATGAACCCTGCTGTATTGATCGCTTCCGTTTACGTTTTCGCGCTGGCTGCTTTCCTTGGCTACCAGGTGATCAGCCGCGTGCCGCCGTTGCTGCACACGCCGCTGATGTCCGCTACGAACGCCATCTCCGGCATTTCGCTGATTGGATCGCTGGTGCTGGCGGGGGCGGTTCACTATCCGCTGGGCGCGCACATTCTTGGCTTTGTGGCCGTGACCACCGCGACCATTAACGTGGTGGGCGGATTTGGGATTACGGATCGCATGCTCAAGATGTTTGGCAAGCGCAAGCCTGAAGCCAATGCCCAAAAGAAAGAGGCTGCAAAGTGACAGCGACCTCTTTGTTCATGGAAGCGACTTACCTGGTCGCATCGATTCTTTTCATCCTGTCGCTGAAGATGATGTCGCACCCGGAGACGGCGCGGCGCGGCATGTTCCTGGCCGAGGGCGGCATGTTCGCCGCGATTGTCGGCACGCTGGTGGGCACGCAGATTGTTACATGGGTATGGATTATTGCGGGGCTGACGCTGGGCTCGGTGATCGGCGCATGGATGGCGGTGAGCGTGCCGATGACCGCGATGCCGCAGCGGACTGCGTTGTCGCACGCGTTTGGCGCGCTGGCGGCGGCGCTGGTGGGCATTGGGGAATTCGTGGTCAAGGCCGCGGAGATGGGCACGGTGACGCGCGGCGCGCTGGGTTTTGAGGTCATGCTTGGTGCGCTGACAACAACCGGATCGCTGATTGCGGCGGGCAAACTGCAGGGTGTTATCGCGGGCAAGCCGGTTCAGTTTCGCGGACAGAATGCCATCAACCTGGTCATCGGGTTGGGGATGGTGACGAGCTTCGTTCTGTTCTGGATTCATCCCCAGGCGGTGGTGTTTTTCTACACCATGCTGGGGCTGGCTTTTGTGTTTGGCGTGATGCTGGTGATCCCAATTGGGTCGGCCGATATGCCGGTGGTGATGTCACTGCTGAATTCCTATGCGGGATTGGCGGCTGCGGCAACGGGGTTTGTGCTGGGCAACAACGTGCTGATTATCGCAGGCACGCTGGATGGATTCTCAGGATTCATTTTGTCGGTGCTGATGTGCAAGGCGATGAACCGGTCGATCACCAATGTGCTGTTTGGTGGATTTGGCGCGGTGATCGCGGAGGCCGGCTCGTCGAATGCGGGCGGCGTGATGCGCGAGATTTCGATCGATGACGCGGCGATGCAACTGGCTTTTGCGAATCGCGTTGTGTTTGTTCCGGGATATGGGCTGGCGACTGCGCAGGCGCAACACGCATGCCGCGAACTTGGCGAACTGCTGGAAGCACGCGGGGTGAGCGTGAAATACGCGATTCACCCGGTGGCGGGACGGATGCCGGGACACATGAACGTGCTGTTGGCCGAAGCCAATGTTCCCTATTCTTCTCTCTACGAGATGGAGCAAGTGAATCCGGAGTTTCCTTCAACGGATGTGGCCGTGGTGATTGGCGCCAACGACGTGGTGAATCCCGATGCGCGCGACAATCCCAAGTCGCTGATTGCGGGGATGCCGATTCTGGAAGTGGATCGGGCGAAGAGCGTGATTGTGCTGAAGCGCGGGCAGGGTCGCGGATTTTCGGGGCTTGAGAACCCGCTGTTCTTCAAGCCTTGCACGACGATGTTGTATGGCGATGCGAAGTCTTCATTGAGTCATCTGGCGCAGGCTGTGCAGCACGTCTAGTCGATATACTGGATTGCATTCATGGGAGGCCGTATGTCGATTGAAACTCCGGAAGAGCTGGCGGGAATGGAATTTGCCGGGAAGGTGACGCGGGCGGTGCTGGAGGCGATGAAGGCCGCGGTGCGACCGGGCGTGACGACGCGGGAACTGGATGAGATTGGCGCGGAAGTGATGAAGAAGCATGGCGCGCGGTCGGCGCCCAAGCTGGTTTATGGGTTTCCAGGACATAGCTGCATCAGTGTGAACGACGAGATTGTGCATGGCGTTCCGAGTGACCGGAAGCTGGAGAACGGCGACCTGGTGAAGCTCGACGTGACCGTGGAAGTGGGCGGCTACATGGGCGACGCGTGCGAGACGGTGGCCGTGGGTTCGATCAAGCAGGAGAGCAAACGGCTCATGGACTGCGTGGCCCAGGCGTTTCAGGCGGGGCTCTCCGCGGTGCGGCCCGGCGCAAGGGCTTTCGACATTGGCAGGCAGGTGCAGAAAACGGTGCGGGGCGCGGGCTACTGCGTTGTCAACGATCTTTGCGGGCATGGGATCGGGAGAACGATTCATGAGCGGCCGACCATACCAAACGAATTTGACCGGCGCTTCTCCGATGTGCTGACGGAGGGACTGGTGTTCACGATTGAACCGATGATTGCGATTGGAACTTCGAGGACCACGACGCTGAAGGATGGATGGACGGTGCGGACGCGGGATCGTTCGCTGTCGGCGCATCATGAGCACACGATCCTGGTGACAAAGGATGGGGCGCGGCTGCTGACGGCGTGAAGGAATACAGAGGAAACCGGTTTCATTTATCGCGGACAAGGAAAATCCCTCAGTGGCTAAAGCCATTGTTGTTCCTGAGGCTTGCATGGCACGACTAAAGTCGTGCCCTTTCAAAGCAGTCTATTCGGATGCTCTCGACAGCGAGGCTTTGCGGCCCCCTGATGCACAAAAAATGGGCGGCAAGGGTTTTGCCCTCGCCGCCGCCCGTCCCTGGGTTGTCTTGAAGTCAGTGCAGTGTTGCGCTTAAAACGAAACTTGATTATTGCAAGAGCTTGGTTACTTCCTGCTGCACGCTGTTAGCTTGCGCGAGGGCGGCGATGCCGGTCTGCGAGAGGATCTCGTACTTCGACATGTTCGAGGTGGCCGATGCATAGTCCGTCGCTTGAATCGCGTTCTGCGCCGAGACCACATTCTCCTGCTGCGTGCTCATCACCTGGCTGATGGAGTTCAGGGTGTTGATCTGAGCCCCGATATAACCATCCTGCGCCGCGATGTCGGTAACCGCGGTGTTCAGCTCGGTCAGCGCGCTCTCCGCATCTGCCTGGACCAGCAGGTCGGTGCCGTTCAATGCCTGGCCGGCGCCATCGGAATAGCTGGTGGTTGCAATCCCGCTGCCTGCCTTTTGGTTGGAGACAAAGGTGGCATCTCCTAAGGCCGTGTTGCTTTGCTGGGAAGTGGAGTCGTAAACCAGATTCGTTGACCCGTCGCTCAATCCCGTGTTGTAAGCGCTGGACGAGACATAGTTCAGCGTTGCGGTTGTCGCCGTGTCGAGGATGGTGGAGGATGCGCTGGCTATCTGCCCCGTCGGGCCCGTGCTGTTAGACGTTAACTGGATGTTTCCATATCCATTGCCACCGGTGACGGGAACCCATAGCGCCTTGACTCCATAGGTCGCTGTCGGGCTGTTGATTGCCGCTATGAGTTGATTGACCGTTTCACCCTGGGTCATTGGAATGAGCTGCGGGGTTCCGGCGCCGACGGTAAAGGTCAATGAGCCGGACAATGTATCGTTTTGGCCGGCAAATTGACCCAGCGTAACGACTGAATTCGTGCCCTCGGTCATGTCCGTCAGAGTGTTGGTTCCGGTGAGCCCGATAGCCGCGCCGGTATTGGTCGTCGTGGTCAACTGGATGCCAGTCGTGCCGGCCAGGGCCCTGACACCATCCGTGGCGCTATCGGCAGTGATGGCGCGCGCAAGGTCGGCGATCGTGTCGCCGTTGACCAGCAGGGTGTTGGTGCCGATGCCGGTAGCGGCCAGCGCGCTGGAATTGTACGCGCTTGCGCCCATCGAAAATGTAGCGTTGCCTATCCTGACGCTGCCTGTGAGCACATCCGATGTATTCACCGTGCCGGCGGATGGGCCCAGCATGGCCACCGTAGGCGTGCCGACGACCACAGGCTGGCCCGCGGGGTTCGCAGATACATTGTTTTCCGCGAATGCATCCGACAGTGACGAAGTGATGGTCAGTGCGTGGCCTGATGTTTGGGACTGGAGGTACATGCCGCCCGAGGCTCCAAGATCCGCAGTGGCGGCGATCTTGAACGCGGGGGCGCCGATTGCAGCCGTTGTAAGGTTGATAGCGCTGATCAGGCTGGCCATGGAGTTGCCCTGGACAGTGGTGGTGCTGGTGCCTGCGTTGAACCCCCACGCTCCCCCGCCCATTGTGAAAGTTTCCGCTTGTCCCGCGCCGTCGGTAATGACGATGCTGCCAGTCAATGTATCTCCGACGCCGACGGTTCCCGCAATCGTGTGCCCACTGTTACTGGTCAGGGCAACCAGGGCGGTATTGTAGTCTGTGCTGTCGTCGGGATTGTAGACGCCCAGCGTGGACGTGGTATTCACCAGGAGGTTGGTCGCCGGCGGAATCACGATGCTGTTGCCAAGGGTTCCGGAGGTGATCACCAGGCCCGAGGCTCCGTAGGTTGCAGTTGCGCCGGTATCGCCGTTGGTGTTGAGCACCGTTCCAATTGCTGCCGCCAAATTGGAGAGGCTGTAGCCCTGCACGGTTGTCGTGTTCCCGATTGTCTGAGTTGCGCCGCCGCCGCCCATGATAAAAGTCTGCGGCGCGCCTGAGCCGTCAGTAATGATGATGCTGCCGGAGGCCGTATCGCTGCCGCCGTCGATCAAGCCAATGGTATTGGTGGCCACACCCACGGATTCAGATCCATCGGAACCTGGGTTGGCAGCGATCCCCGGCGTATTTCCCGTCACGCTATTCAATTGAATCGTCGGGTTGGACGCTGTGGGAGCACTGAGAGTCGGAATTGCGGCAACAACGCCGCCTGAAGTCGATACCGTCAGCGCGCCGCCACCTGCGATATCAGTCAGCGACAGGCTCTGTGTTCCATCGCCGTTGGTGATAACCGTTGCCGTCACAGGACTGTTATTGCTGTTCCAAGCGTTGATTGCGCCTGCCACCTCCGACAGGTTGTTCAAGAGCGGAGTGATGGTTACTGACCCGACGCTGGCGCCGCCCACGCTCACGTTGATGGTCTGGTTCTGGGTCAACAGCTCGCTGGCCGGGATCCCATTGGGGTCCAGAAGACCGCTGGTGCTCGACGATGAGGGATCGACGCCCGCCGAAACCAATCCGCCGGAGATCTCAATCCCGGTCTGGGTTCCGCCGCCTGTTATCCCGGCCACCGCCTGCGTTGTGAAGCTTGCCGACAGCCCCAACCCCGAATTGTTAATGGCGGCGATCAATCCCTTGACGGTATTCGGGTAGCCTGTACCGGTACCCACTGGTATTGAAGTGCTGGCAGTCGTTGATGTGCCGTCCGAACCCTTCACCAGGTACTTCACCGCGATGGTGGTTGTGCCGGTGACCGAATTCAGCGTGTCGTTTACCGTCGCATTCGCCGCGCTGCTGGAGAGATTGAGGAACACATTGTTCTCGCCGCTGCTATAGGACATGGCTCCGCCGGTGTCGCCCACGCTCTGCTCGGACAGCGTGCGAATATTCAAGTCGTCGATCGAGGAACCCGTCATCGATGAGTCGCCGGTGTATATCGCCGTGGTGTTGCCGGAGAAGACGGCCTGCTGGTTATAGGTTGTTGTCGACCCAACGTTGTTAACCTCGGCGAGGATGGACTGGTATTCCTGGTTTGCCGCCCCCTCCTGGGTGCTATTGAGGGTGCCGTTCGACGCTTCGGTCGCCAGCGTGATGGCACGGTCCAGCAGGCTGGTCACCTGCGACAGCGCCCCATCAGCCACATCGAGCAGCCCTACACCCTCCGTTGCATTGGTTCCCGACTGCGTCAGGGCAGCTGAATTGGCGGCCAGGCCATTTACCAGCGAAAGCCCGGCAGCATCGTCCGCACCGGAGTTGATCCTCGAACCAGACGACAACTGCTGCAACACGGTCTGCAGGCTGTTGTTGGTGTTATTGAGGTTGTTCTCCGCATAGATCGCTGAAAGATTATTCAAGACACCGAGGGCCATGGGACTCAACTCCTTCTTGGATGGCGTGTGCCGCGCTCATGGCCGCCGGTTTTTTCTCGCCGTGGGGCCGTTCCGCAAGATCTGGATGAGCGTTTCTGCATCCACCCCATTCATCGGAGCCGGAGAAAATAACTTTAGTCATATTCTTTCGAATCGATCCCAGGCAGTTGTGTCGCGATGCGAATCAGAGTGTCCGGGGCTGGTTCACTGGCTGTCCTGTTGCGATCCAGATGCTGTACCGTTGCGCGGCACTGGCTTGTATCAATTCGCTACAGATTGCGGCTTGAGGAAAGAAGAAAGCTGGGTCTGGAAGGCAGGTTGTGCGGACAAAAAAATCGGCGGCAAGAGGATCGCCTCCTGCCGCCACCGGTCTGAACAACAACCGCATTTGCTCTCTGCCTGAAACCTCGGTCGTGCTTAAAGCCGGTTACTCGAAATCACTTGATGGAGGCGGGGGTGCGCCTGCCGGAGTTCCGTCGCCGGGAGCGGGCGGAGGCGCCTGATGGCGGTGGAACTGCCCGGTGGGCCGCTGGCCGTCGCGGTTCCAATCGTGGAGGGACTGCGCGTGACTGGCGCGGTCGGCCTGCAACTGTTTCCATTGCTCCGGCGAAAGCTTGCTGCGAATGGCCAGCAGGAAGCGCGCATTCGCCTTTTCGAGCTCAGCGCGGGCCTGCGCGACCTTGTCGATCTGCGCCAGGATCTGGCTTTCGTTGGGCTGGTCTTCTTTCATCATGGGCTCGAGCTCGACTTCAGCCCTTTGTACCGACGCGCGAAGATCAATGAGCGTCTCGCGATGCTGCTGGAGGGTATCGTCCATAGCCTTGCTCTGGGCGTCGGTCAGCTTCAACTCCGCGACGAGCTTGGGATTGTGCCACCACTTTCCATGGTCGCCCTGAGAACCGAAGGCTCTTTCAAAGGGAGGCTGATGCCCACCGAATCCCGGGCCATTGCCAGGACCACCGCCGGGTTCCTGTGCCAGCGCCAACGTCGATCCAGCCATCGCGACGCCGGCAATCACTACTGCAATTCGTACTGCCTTCCAATAGTTCATCGTGTTTCACTCCCCCGTTTAGTGCTTTTGTTCAGCGCTTTGAATTCTTGCTGCTTCAGATTTGAGTTTTCTGCATTTGTTTACTTGGTTTCGTCGTCGGTCATCAGCTGCGCCAGCGGTTCCATGGCGCTGGGCACTTCCCGCGAGACGTCGCTGTCCACATTGGCCAGCAGGTCTTCTTCTTCCCTTGCGCGCTGCTCGGCGATGACTCTTTGCTGCTCGGCTGCGCGCGCGGTTGCAGCGATTCTGGCGAGTTCCAGCTTGTGCTGGTGCTCGTGAATCCCGCTGCCGACGCCTCCGGCCACGAGCACACATCCCAGCGCCCATCCCGCAGCCAGGCGCCAGCTTCTCTGCCGTACGGTCTTCGCCGGCCCACGGGCGCGGCCAAACTCCGCCTCGCTCCAGGCGACGATGCTGGTTCTGAAGTTAGCCAGCGCCTCTTCCAATACCGGGTCGCTCGCTTCGCCGTTGACCAGCGTGTCGAGATTTGCATTCGCGGCCGTTCCCCGCAGCTTCTCCCCGAAGCGATTAAAAAGACTCATCGTTTCCCTCCCAATTCCGCGCGCACTCTTGCCAGTGCCCGCGAAAGGTGCGCTTTTACCGTTCCCTCACTCAACCCGGTAGCCTGCGCAATCTCGCTCAACTCCATCTCATCCACGTAGCGCAGCAGAAAAACCGTCCGCTGCCGCTCGCTCAACCCCTTTACCGACTGCCAAACGCACTTGACCTGCTCCCGCGCCAGCAATCGCTGCTCAGCCGATCGCTCTCCGCTTGGCAACCACTCGCTGGCCTCGTCCAAATCCACTGCATTGGTACGAGTCTGACGCCAGAACTGCATGCGCCGGTTGCGCCAGTGGTCCTTCTGCAGATTGATGGCAATGCGCATCAACCAGGTCATGGCGCTCGACTCGCCGCGAAAACTTCCCCAGTTCCTGTGAGCCTTCAGGAAACAGTCCTGGGTGAGCGTCTCGGCCAGGTCGACATCGCGCGTGGACGCCAGCAGAAACCGAAATATCTGCGGCCGGTGCGTGGTGACGACAGTCGAAAACTCCTGCGCAGCAATTTCTTGCGCGGTGGCCATGGTCATCGTTTCCAATGCTGTGCCGGCTGCCATCACTTGGGTAGACGCCCGCACTGGGTGTGAGTTTACAGCGAAGCTCGATTCTGATGAGAAAGACGGATCGCGGTCCCATTTCCGTTTCAAGATTTGTCAACGCGGGGTGGATGGCTCAGGTGCTTCCGATGTTCTCAAACGGGACGAACGACGCGGCCGGGCATTGGAATGAGTGATTCTGGAATAAGTCTCGCGCCGGATGTGCCTAGCCGGATGCGCCTATTTTGGCTCGGAATGCCGGCGGGGCTGGTAAACTTGTTCTGGTAAACGCTTTCCAGGTCTTTTGAGTCAAGGAATCTGCCATGCTTGTTGCCTCACTTCGCGAACAGGTGCTCGAAGCCAACAAGGAGATCGCGCGCCGCGGCCTTGCTCCTCACACATTCGGCAATGCCAGCGGGATTGACCGCTCCGGCGCGGAACCGCTGGTGGTGATCAAGCCCAGCGGGGTGGACTATGGCGCGCTGACGGCGGCCGATCTTGTGGTTACCGACCTGGAGGGAAGAATTGTTGAGGGCTCCCTGCGCCCGTCGAGCGACCTGGACACACACACGCTGCTGTATCGCGCGTTTCCGCAGATCGGGGGCATTGTCCATACGCACTCGGAGTTCGCGACTTCCTGGGCGCAGGCCGGGAGGGCCATTCCCTGCCTCGGCACCACTCACGCGGACTACTTCCACGGGCCGGTTCCAGTGACTTTGCCGCTGACTGCCGAGCAGGTCGCCGAGGCCTATGTGCGCAATACCGGGGCGGTCATTGTCGAGCGTTTCCGTTCCGAAGGGCTGGACCCGGTGGCCGTCCCCGGAGTACTGGTTGCCGGTCATGCTCCCTTCGCGTGGGGGGCATCACCGGCGGCGGCTGTGGAGCACGCAGACGTGCTGGAATACATTGCGCGCCTGGCTTTCCGCAGTGTTTTGCTCCGCCTGGGGCCCGACCCTTCGGCCGCGTCCGAAATTGGGATTCCTCTGTACGTTTCTGAACACCATTACCTGCGAAAGCACGGCCCCAAGGCCACCTACGGCCAGCGGTGATCAGAGGGCTCTGCGAGCATTTTCAGGAGCCGGATGTTCACTGAATTGTTACTGAAGACCCTAAATAAGTTGCCTACTTAAGTAATAACCTGCATCCCTTCAAGCAGCTACCTATTTCCATAGCATGATCCCTTTCTGTGTATGACGCCTACCATTTCCTGCATTTTTTCTGCGAATTCATCGTAGCCGGTTGACTTCCGGCGGAATTTTTCGTCTTTATCTCGCGTATTCTCTGTCGATTGGCTATGAACACCCAGGTAACATACGCTAGCCTCTCGCATGGCAATCAACGTGCAACAGACCTTTGGGATGTAAGAGTTCCCCCGCAATGGAGACCAGCCTTTTCAACCGGTTGCAGGCGACCATGCTTGCCGTGGCTACGGCAAGTCTGTTTCTGCTGGCGGTATTGAATTTTCGCCAGGAAGGCCATTTTCAGCAGCCGGATGACGGGGTCTGGTGGCGTGAGGTGCCAGGGGGCCTTGAAGCCGAGCGGGTGCTGCCGGATATGCCGGGACAGCAGGCCGGCATCCAGGTTCATGACCTGCTGACCGGAGCCGCAGTTCTCCCCGATAACCCCGCACAAAGGCCCGGAACCACCGATCGCGACGACCTGAATGCGCAGGATCTGCTTGGCGCAGTAAGGCCCAGGACAAGCGGGTCAGGCAACGGGGCCGGAAGCACTGCTGGCCAACACGGCCCGATTCAGGGCAAGAGCCTGCCTGCCAAGGTGGCATACACGCCGATTGGGCGGGTGTCGGATCTGGAGCATGTGCTCTACGAAACCGGGGTATACGACAAGGCAAGCTACGCGATTACCCGCGACGGCATCCCGCTGGACACGCCGGTGGTGGTGATCCCGGTGCCGCTGGACCGGAGCCTGCAACTCGGTTTGCGCTTTATCGGCCTGGTTTACCTGGCAATCGGCATTTACGTGCTGTTTCGGCGCTGGACGGCGCCACGCGCCACGCACTTTTACTTTTTCTGCCTGGTTTCATTCGCGCTGTACTCGCTGAAGTACACGGGCAAACTGGACACGCTGGATTCATTTGTCTTCTGGTGCAACATTTTGGCTGAGGCGCTGCAGCCGGCGCTGTTCCTGCACTTTGCGCTGAGCTTTCCCGAGGAGCGGCTGAAGAATATCCGCCGCCGCTGGCTGCTGCCGCTCGTGTATGCGCCGGGCGCCGGACTGCTAGGACTGTGGATCTGGGCCTTTGAAACTCGCCAGGCCACCGGGCTGCTGCTGCACCGGCTGAACCAGACGGCGACCGGCTACGATGCTGCTTTTTATGTTCTGGCCGCGATTTTATTTGTGCGCAGCTACTCGCTGGCCAATACGCCGATACAACGGCAGCAACTGAAGTGGCTGATGCGCGGCGCGTGGCTGGCGGTGGGGCCGTTCACGCTGTTCTACGCGATTCCCTTCCTGTTTGACCTGACCATTCCTGGACTGATCCCAGGGAGGCTGTCGGACCTGGCGGCGCTTTGCCTGGTGTTTCTGCCGTTGACGTTCAGTTGGGCCATTGTCCGCTACCGGCTGATGGACACCGACCTGATTTTCAAGCGGGGCGTGGCCTACTCACTGGCCACAGCGCTGCTGCTCGGCGTCTACTTTGGCGTGGTCGCGCTGACTGCGCTGGTGGTGCACACGCGGTTGCCCGATGCGGTCCGCGAGTGGGGCCTGGTGCTTTCCATCCTGGCTGTCCTTGCAATCTTCGACCCGCTGAAGCGAAGGATTCAGGGGTGGGTGGATAAGGCGTTTGACCGGCATCGCTACGACTACCGCAAGGCGCTGGTCGAGTTCGGCCGCGGATTGAGTTCCGAAACAAATCTGCAGGCGCTGCTTGAATCGATCGTCGAGCGGCTGCCACGCACGCTGCTGGTGGCGCGGGTTGCGGTGTTTCTGACTCAGGATTCGGGAAGGGTGCGGCTGGCGGCATCCCATGGATTGCCTGCCGAAGCGCGTAATGTGCATGAGCAGCTGGCGCTCGGCTTTCTCGACTTCGACCAGGCTGCGGACCACTCGCATATTTTTCTGGAGAATACCCAGCAGGCACTGCATTTGCCCGAAGACCAGCAGCGGACCGCCGCACTGCTCGACCTGAACTACTACCTCCCGTGCCGGGTTCAAGACGGATCGGCAACGCGCACGATCGCGGTCATTGGCCTGGGCCGCACCGTCGGCGGCGACTTCCTTTCGAGTGAAGATGTGGAACTGCTCGAATCTCTCGCAAGCTATATAGGAATCGCTCTCCAGAATGCCAGCTTGTATGCGCGCCTTCAGGAGAAGATCGGCGAATTTGAGCGGCTCAAGGAGTTCAACGAGAACATTGTCGAGTCGATTAACGTGGGCATTCTGGCGCTCGATCTCGAAGACCGCATCGAGAGCTGGAACGCGCAGATGGAGGCCATGTACGCGCTGAGCCGCTCAGAGGCCATTGGGCAATCGCTGAGCGATGTGTTTCCGCTGGACCTTGTGGAAGCCCTGGATGGATTCCGCGCCGAGCAGGGCGTACATCACCTGTATAAATTCCGCATGACCACCCGCGCCGGCGAGCAGCGAACAGCCAATATTGCCGTGGCGCCGTTGTTGTCTCGCGATTTTGTTTCGGTGGGGCGCATCATCCTGGTGGACGACATCACGGAGCGCGTGGCGCTGGAAGCCCAGCTCACGCAGAACGACAAGCTCAGCTCAATCGGCCTGCTAGCCGCGGGCGTGGCGCACGAGATCAACACGCCGCTGGCGGTGATTTCGTCGTATGCGCAGATGCTGTCAAAACAACTGCGCGGCGATGCGCGGCTGGGGCCGGTGCTGGAAAAGATTACGCAGCAGAGCTTCAGGGCGGCGGAGATTGCAAATGGGCTGCTGAATTTCTCACGTACGTCGACTACGGAGTTCCGCGACACGAATCTGAACCAGGTGATCAACGACACGCTTTCGCTGCTCGAACATCAGTTTATGACGGCGCAGATTGTTGTCGATCTGGACCTTGCGGAGGATTTGCCGCTGATCCATGGCAACTCAGGGAAGCTGCAACAGGTCTTTCTGAACCTGCTGCTCAACGCCAAGGACGCCATGCCGGGCGGCGGCCACCTCAAGGTAGCAACGCTGGCCAACGGCCATGTCGAGGCGCTGGTGAGCGACTCCGGTTCGGGCATTGCGCCGGAGCATCTGAAACGCATCTACGATCCATTCTTCACCACTAAAACCATGCCCCGTCCTGGCGACAGGCGCGGTACCGGTCTGGGCCTTTCGGTCTCCTACGGCATCATCCAGGAGCACGCGGGCAAGATCCATGTCGAGAGCGCGGTTGGCTCCGGCACAACGTTTCATCTTGAGTTTCCATTGTTAAGGAAGTCTGTACATGTCTGAGGTTGCCCTGCCCGTGAATCTGCCCGTCCCGTCGTCAGCCGCACCCAACACCCCCGGCGCCAAGATCCTCGTCATTGACGACGAGTCCGCCATCCGCGAGTCGCTTGAACTGCTGCTCACGCTGGAGGGCTACCAGGTGCGTATGGCCGTTGACGGCGAAGAGGGACTGCGCATTCTGGACCAGGACAACTTCGACCTGGTGCTGCTGGACCTGGCGCTGCCGGGTCAGAGCGGGCTGGAACTGCTGCCGCAGATCAAGGGTCGCCAGCCGGAACTGCCGGTCATCATGATCACTGCCTACGGCACCGTGGAGAACGTCGTCGAGGCGATTCGCGCGGGGGCTGAGAATTTTGTTCAGAAGCCCTGGGACAACGAAAAGCTGCTGGCGGACATACGCTCCGCGGCGGCACGGCATCGCGCGGAAGAAGAGAATCTGCAGCTCAAGCGCGCTCTGAAGCAGCGCTACAACTTCACCAACATTGTGGGCAAGAGCGAGATCATGCTCAAGGTGTTCGACCTTGTGGCGCAGGTTGCGCCGAGCCGCTCAACGGTGCTGATCCAGGGCGAAAGCGGGACGGGCAAGGAACTGATCGCGAAGGCCATTCACGCCAACTCGCCGCGCAAGGACAAGCCGTTTGTGCCCATCAACACCGGCGCGATGCCGTCGGAACTGCTGGAGTCGACGCTGTTCGGGCATGTGAAGGGCGCATTCACATCCGCGATCGCGTCGAAGAAGGGGCTGTTTGAAGTGGCCAACGGCGGCACGCTGTTCATGGACGAAATTGCGACCATGGGGATGGACACGCAGGCCAAGATTCTGCGCGTGCTGCAGGACCGGCGCTTCATGCACCTGGGCGGCATTCAGGAGATTCAGGTGGACGTGCGCATCATCGCAGCCACCAACATCGACCTGCGCCAGGCAGTGCGTGAGGGAAAGTTCAGAGAGGACCTTTTTTACCGGCTCAATGTAATCACTGTGGATCTGCCGCCGCTGCGCGCGCGACGCGAGGATATTCCGCTCCTGGTGCAACACTTCCTCGATTTCTATGCCAAGGAAAACGACCTGCCCCCGCGCAAGCTCACCAACGACGCGCTGCGCGCTCTAGTGGATTACGAGTGGCCCGGCAACGTGCGCGAGCTTGAGAATTCCATTGAGCGCGGCGTGGTGCTTTCGAATGGGCCCGTGATTGGCTCCGAACTGCTGCCTGGACACATTACCGGGCGCAGCTTCCAGGATGCACTGCTCGAACACAATCCGAATGCTTCACTGTTCGACATTCTCGAAGATATTGAGCGGCGGATTATTATCGAGAAGCTGGAACGCTGCAACGGGAATCAGACGGATGCGGCGGAGCAGTTTCATATCCCGCTGTCGACACTGAATCAGAAGATCAAGCGGCTGAATATTGAGATTCGGAAGAAGGGTCGAGAGTAGCGCGGGAGTGGTCAGTTGTAAGTTGTAAGTTGTAAGTTGTCAGTTGTAAGTTCTCAGTGCCCTGCGGCTTAGGGGACGGTTGCTTCGGCCCACCGATTCAGAAAATCCCGTAGCTCGTGGGGTGGGCGGAGCCATATATTTGCATCTGTCTTGCGCGGCTCGCGGCGCACCAGGACGCTGAGTCCGCAGGGGCCTACGGCGTTGACGGCCTGGAATGCGGCTTCGTCGCTGAGGTCGTCGCCCAGATAGGCTACGGGGCCGCTGGCGCCTGTCTCCTCGATCATCGCTTCCACTGCTCCGCCCTTGTTTCGCCCCACGCGCAACTCCAGGCCGGCTTCAAACTCCAGCAAGCCGAGTCCATCCATCGTGGCCAGCGGTTCGAACAACGCGCGCGTTCGCTTCTCGATCAGCCTGGCCTTGCGCGCTGAAGCTCCGCGCCAGTGCATCACGGCGCCGTTGGCCTTGTTTTCAAAGAGGCCGCCCAGGCTGTCGCGGCGCAGTTTCTCTTTCAGCTCGTCCAGCTTGGCGCGGGTTGAAGGGGGCGCCTGCTCCAGTTCCCGACGGCCGTCGGGATAGAGGCGCTCAGCGCCATGGAGGCCCCACACCTCAAGCGGCGGATCAAGCGCCAGCATGGGCGCGATCTCATTGGCGGGGCGGCCGGTGATCACAGCCATGCGCGTCCGGCCCTGATGCTGAATGCGCTGGAGCAGTTCCCGCACACCGGCCCACGGGCGTGACTGGAAGCGGTCAACGCGGAATGGCGCCAGCGTCCCGTCGTAGTCAAGGAGCAAAAGCGGGTTTGCACTCGCCGCAAAACCGCCAAAGAACTTTTCCAGCTTTTCTGCCGCCTCAGGCGTCACCGTTCACTCTCTCTCTTTGCCAGTCTACGATGCGCGACGCATCAGCCAACGCGCGTGCGCTATTCTGTCCTTGCACCTCGGTTGCGCGGCAAATCGACGCCCCGTCACTCCGTACTCCGGCAGACCCAATGGCGATAGGATCGATCGACAGAACAGCAAAGCGGCTCGTGCTCACTGTGCAGGACTACTCCCTGTTCTCGTGGCGCGCTGTCATGAACCTGTTTCGTCCGCCGGTTTACTGGCCTGAGTTCCTGGTTCAGTCCGACATTATCGGGTTCGGCTCCTCGCCCATCGTGTTGCTCTCCGGCTTTTTTACGGGCTGCGTGCTGGCGCTGCAATCCGCGGCAACACTCTCAGAGTTTGGCGCCAGCGCCCTTACCGGCCGGTTTGTGGCGCTCACCATGATTCGCGAATTGGGACCGGTGCTCACGGGCGTTATGGTCTCAGGCCGCAACGCTTCGTCGATGGCCAGCGAACTGGGCTCCATGGTGGTTACAGAACAGATTGATGCGATGCGCGCCCTGGGGGTTGACCCTGTGCGCAAGCTGGTGACGCCACGCCTGTTTTCGTCGATCCTAATGCTGTTCTTTCTCACCATTCTTGCGAACGCATGCGGAATTGCGGGCGGTGGCGCGGTCACCGTTTTCCTGAATGGCCAAAACGGCACGCAGTACTTCTCCAGCGCTTGGGAGTCGCTGCGTTATCCCGACATATTGCAGGGGTTGGTCAAGCCGCTCTTCTCAGGCTTCATCATCGCGTCGATTGGCTGCTTTTATGGCATGAGGACCACGGGCGGCACCGAGGGCGTAGGCCGCTCCACCATTCAGGCCGTCGTCACATCGTCGGTGCTGATCATTGTCGTCGATACGCTCGTCACCCAGGTCATGCTCTCACTCTTCCGATGAACGACGCTGCCGCTTCCGACCAGTCCGAACAGGCTCCCATTGCGGATGCCGAGCCGGTTGTCGCCTTCCACGACGTGTCCATTGCGTTTGACGGGCCGCCGGTGCTTCGGGATGTCAGCTTTTCAGTGGCACCCAGAGAGACGCGCATCCTGCTTGGTCCCGCGGGCGTGGGCAAGAGCGTGTTGCTGAAGCTGACCAACGGCCTGCTGCAACCTGACGAGGGAAGCATCGAGCTCTTCGGCGAAGAGATTTCGCACATGCCTGAGCAGAAGCTGTTCGCTCTGCGTACGCGCACGGGGATGGTCTTTCAGGAGGGCGCGCTGTTCGATTCGCTGACGGTTCGCGACAACGTGGCGTTCCAGTTGATCCAGGAGCGCGTGGCAGACGATGAGATTGACCAGCGAGTGCACGAGGCGCTGCGTTTTGTGGAGCTGGACAATACATTCGGCTTTTTTCCCGGCAGCCTCTCGGGCGGGATGCGGCGGCGCGTGGCGATTGCGCGGGCGCTGATTCACCGACCCGAACTGATCCTCTACGACTCGCCCACCGGCGGACTCGACCCGGTGACTTCGACCACCATCATCGAGCTGGTGATGAAGCAGCGCGATGTATATCGGACGCCGTCGCTTCTGGTCACGCACCGGCTGCAGGACGCGTTCATGCTGTGCACGCATCGCTTCGACACGGAGCAGAACTGCATGGTGCCACTGCCCGCCGGCGAGGTGGACCCCAATACTACATTTCTCATGCTCGAAGAAGGACGGCTGATCTTCGATGGCTCGCTGCACGAACTGCTGCATACGGATAATGCATTTGTGCGGGAGTTTATGGAGTGAGACGGAAAGACAGGGATTAGGGAATAGGGATTAGGGATTAGGCAATTCGCTGGCAGCTTGAGGACAGTGGAAGCTGACGGCTCCGATCTGCTAGCCTTAGCACCGAACTACAGGTGCGATTATGTCTTTTAAATTTCAGAATTTTGATTTTCTCCATCTTGACTCCGGTTTTTCAGAAGATGAATTGCTGGTGCGGCGGACGGCGCGCGACTTCGTCGAAGACAACATCGTTCCGATCATCGAAGACTGCTTCCGCGAGGGGCGTTTTCCCCGTGAACTGGTGCCACTGATGGGCGAGTTGGGCTTCTTTGGAGCGAATCTCGAGGGCTACGGCTGCGCGGGAATGTCCAATGTTGAATATGGGCTGGTAACGCAGGAGCTGGAGCGGGGCGACTCAGGGCTGCGCAGCTTTGTCAGCGTGCAGTCGGCGCTGGTGATGTACCCGATTTATACCTTTGGGTCGGAAGAACAAAAAAATACGTGGCTGCCGGCGTTGGCGAGCGGCGAAAAGCTGGGATGCTTCGGGCTGACGGAGCCGGGGTTCGGATCCAATCCGGGCGGGATGACGACGACCGCGCGCAAATCGGGCGATGAGTACATTTTGAACGGCGAAAAGATGTGGATCACCTCCGGCTCGATTGCCGATGTGGCGATCATCTGGGCCAAGGTGGAGGACGAGGACAACAAGGTTCGCGGATTCCTGGTGGAGACGGACCGGCCGGGCTTTGCAGCGCATGATGTGCATGGCAAATGGTCGCTGCGGGCATCGGTGACCAGCGGGCTAGTGTTGCAGGAAGTGCATGTGCCCTCGAGCAATTTGCTGCCGCTGACGGGCGGGTTGAAGAGCCCGCTGATGTGCCTGAACCAGGCGCGCTACGGAATAAGCTGGGGCGCGATTGGCGCGGCGATGTCGTGCTACGACACGGCGCTGCAGTACGCCAAAACGCGCAAGCAGTTTCACGGGCAACCGATCGCGAGCCATCAGCTCATCCAGGAAAAACTGGTGTGGATGGCCAGTGAGATTTCCAAAGCGCAACTGCTCTCACTGCATGTGGGGCGGTTGAAGGATGCGGGCAAGGTGGGGCATCAGCATATCTCGATGGCCAAACGGAACAACGTGTGGATGGCGCTGGAGACGGCCAGGATGGCGCGCGATGTTCTGGGCGCCAATGGAATCACAGAAGACTACCCCATCATGCGCCACATGATGAACCTGGAGAGCGTGAAGACCTACGAAGGGACGCACGATATTCACGCACTGATTCTTGGGCAGCACCTAACTGGGATTGCGGCGTACTAAGCCTCTTCGTCCCATCCTTCAAACAAAACAAATTCGAAGAATGCGCCTACCGATTTCTTTTTGCGGCAAGCAAAAACACATGCGCTCACGGCAGCGGCGGGAAGGCTGCGGGCGGGCGGCGATGGTGCGTGGCTTGCTCGTAGGCGTAGGCGATGCGGATGAGGGTAGGCTCGGAGAAGAGCGGGCCGAGGAAGGTGAGTCCCGCGGGCAGTGTGCCGTGGGTGAATCCCATGGGGACGGTCATGGCGGGAAAGCCTGTTTGCGGAGAAAGCACCTGGCTGTTGTCGCCGGCGGGGCTCTTGGTGTCGCCGACCTTGCGCGGCGGATTACTCCATGTGGGATAGATGATGGCGTCGAGGTGATCGCGCTCCATGGCGGCCAGCAGGGCGTTGCGGAAGGCGATCTTGGGCGGGTCATGATAGACATCGGCGCAGGGGCGATCGTCTGAATTGGGATCGGCGCTCGCGGGCTTTGCGGGGGTCGTTTTGAGCGCGCCTTTTATCTCTTCTTCAATGTAGGGAAGGTAGAGGCCGGAGGCGACGATGTCGGCCAGGTTGGTGTAGGGCGCGTTCTGGCCGTGTTTGGCGAAGTAGGCGTCGAGGTCGGCCTGGAAGTCGCCGCACCAGAGGTGCTTGGTGAGTTGGTCGTAGTCGGGCAGGTCGAAGGGATCGACGATGGTGGCGCCCTGGGCGCGCAGATCGCGGATGGCCTGCTCGGTGAGGGCGTTGACCTCGGGATCGGCGGTGGTGCGGTCCATGTAACGACGGAAGACGCCGATACGCGCGCCACGCAGGCCGTTGGGATCGAGGAAGCGAGTGTAGTCGAGCGGGAGCTTGTTGGGGTTTTGCGGGCCCTGGCTGAGCGCGGTGACGGGGTCGGCGGGATCGTATGTGGCGAGCACGGAGAGCAGCGCCGCGGCGTCGGCGACAGAACGGGCCATCGGTCCGCCGACATCGTTGTGAGCGAAGAGGGGAATGATGCCGTCGCGGCTGGTGAGGCCGATGGTGGGACGGATGCCGACCAGGTCGTTGTGGGAGGACGGGCCGCGGATGGAGTTGCCGGTGTCAGAGCCAAGGCCGGCCGCGCCGAGGCTGGCGGCGACGGCGGCGGCCGTGCCTCCACTGGAGCCGGCGGGGACGCGATCAAGGGCGTAGGGGTTGCGAGTAATTCCGGCGATGGAGGATTCCGTGACGTAGGGACTGAAGGCCCACTCGGCCATGTTGGATTTGGCGAGGACGATCGCTCCTGCTTCGCGCAGACGCTTGACCATGAAGGCATCTTCTGCGGGCACGAAGCCTTTCATGGCCAACGAGCCGCCGGTGGTTTGCAGGTTGGCGGTGTCGTAATTGTCTTTGACGATGATGGGGATGCCGTGGAGCGGGCGCAGATGATGAGTGCTGGCAAACTCGGCGTCGAGACGGTCGGCATCGGCGAGGGCCTCGGGATTGATGAGGATGATGCTGTTGAGGGGTGTGGGCTGGCGCTGGTCATAGGCCTTGATGCGGGCGATGTACTGCTCGACGAGCTGGTGGCAGGTGATGCGGTGGTCGCGGATGGCGGTGAGCGTGTCGGCAATGCTGGCTTCTTCCACGCGTAAGGGCTGCGCAGGCGATGGCTGCGATGGAGCGTGCGCCGGGAGGAGCAAAGAGGCGAGAAGAAAAGCGAGGGTTTTTGGGAAGGACTTGAGGCCCATGGAACTGAGGATAGACGATGCGCGCGGGGATGGTGATGGGAATTCAGTTGAAATGATTCTTCTCTGTTCGAACAGAATCGGCAATTGTTATAGTCGTAGCCATGTCGAAAACTCCAACATGTTATTGTCTGCTTGCTTTATGCGCCGCGTGCGCGGTGGCTGCGCTTCCCTGCTCTGGACAACAGTCTGAACCGATTGTGCTGCATGCGGCGCGACTGCTTGAAGTGGATACCGGGACAGTGCTGAAGCCGGGCGAAGTGCTTGTGGTTGGCGATCGCATCCGCGCGGTGGGGGTTTCGGTGGATCATCCGGAGGGAGCCAAGGTGATTGATCTTGGCGACACGACGCTGCTGCCGGGACTGATTGACGTGCACGTTCATCTCTTCCTGCATCCGGGCGCGGAAGACCTGCAGACGGTGGAGGAGTCGGTGCCATGGCGGACGCTGATTGCGGCTGACGCAGCGAAGGCGGATCTGCTGGCCGGCTTCACTGCCGAGCGGGACATGGGCACGGAGGGCGCGGGATCGGCTGACACGGCGATTCGCGAAGCAATCAACAAGGGGCTGATTTTGGGACCGAGGATGCGCATGAGCGGCAACGCAATCGACATTCTGGGCGGGCATGAGGACGCGAACCACTACAACCCGGCACAGCATGTGCTGTCGAACGCGGACTACGCCAACTCCAGCGAGCAGATTGTGGAGGTGATGCGTGAGCAGCACAAGGAAGGCTCGGACTTCGCCAAGATTTACGAGACGGGAAGAGACAGCCTGGTGAACGGGGAGTTTCATACGCCTTACCAGTACACCGAGGCGCAACTCGCGGCTGCGGTTGAAGAGGCGCGGAGGCTGGGCGCGACGGTGGGCGTTCACGCACAGGGCGAGCCGGGCACGCTGTATGCGGCGCAGGCCGGGGTGGTTGCGATTGACCACGCGACACAACTCAGCGACGAAACGATGAGGCTGATGAAGGAGAAACACATTCCAGCGGTGCCGACGTTTGCGATCTTCAAGTACTTCGCGGATCATGCGGGTTCACAGGCTGCGGCGGCACGGGAAGCGGCGCTGCTGGACTACAAGATTGCCGAGTTCAAGAAGCAGGTTGCGGCGGGGATTCCGTTTGCGGTGGGCTCGGACGTGGGGCCGTTCCCGCATGGAACGCAGGCGGTGGAGATGGAGTTGATGGTGCGCTACGGGATGAAGCCGCTGGCGGTGCTGCAGGCAGACATGATCAACGGCGCGAAGGTGCTGGGCTGGGAAGGACAGATCGGCGAGTTGAAGACGGGATATTTTGCCGATGTGATTGCTGTGCCGGGGAATCCGCTGGAGGACATTACGGCGGTGGAGCATGTGAGCTTTGTGATGAAGGGCGGGAAGGTTGTGCGGCAATAGTCAGAAGAAGTTGAATTATAGATATAATAGCTATAATATCTAAATTAGCTAGAATTTGAGGGAATGCGATGATTTCAGTTACTTCTGTCGAGGCACAAAACCGGTTTGGGCAGTTGTTGGACACGGCTCAGCGCGAGGCTGTTGCGATTACGCGGCACGGCCGGCCTGCGGCGTTTGTTGTGTCACCGCGCGATATGGAAGAACTGCTTGATGCCCGGCGCAAGCGCGGAAACGCGTTGGCAGAACTCGAGGCGTGGAGTGCAAAAACAACAGCCTCGCAGAGCCCCGCACAGGCAGCGGCTTCTGCTGCATTGTCGGATGCCGATGTAATACGCCTGGTTCATGAATCTCGATGAGCGCCATTCCGCGCATCGTACTGGACACAAGCACTCTGGTAAGCGCTGCGTTGAAAGTCGGATCGGTGCCCCATCAAACCTTGCTCAAAGCACTCGGCTCCTGCCAGTTGTGCGCGAGTACGGAGACACTTGCCGAACTTGAGGAAGTGCTCGAACGCTTGAAATTTGACCGCTATGTCAGTCTGGAATCGCGGCGCACATTCGTTGGTTTGATCCGCCGCAACGTGCATCTCTTCACTGTAGATCGTGGTTTGCTTGCAGTGAAGCCGCTCTGCCGTGATACGAAGGACCAACCTTTTCTTGCACTCGCCATGGCCGCCGAAGCGGATGCTCTGGTGAGCGGCGACGAAGACCTTCTCGTGCTGCACCCTTGGAATGGAATTCCGATTCTGACGCCTTCTGAATTTCTGGAACGAGGATTCTAATCTCAGGATATTTGCGATTGGTGAAAGAGTCAGCTCAAGAGCGCGGCGGACATCTCGGCGAGTTTGGCTACAGTATTCATGTTGCGGGCGGTGGCATTTTTGAAGGCGGGGATTCTGAGCCTTGATTGACCCTGGCCGTTGGGATAGTACACGTAGATTTCTCTGAGGCCGGGCTGGATCAGCTCATCGATGTGGTGCGCGCGGGGGTCGAAATGGCTGGCCTCCGGTGTGCAATCGAGGAAGAATGCCAGCGTTTTGCTGCCGTGCATTTCCTTGAAGGGATTCGCAGCAAGGACAGCGGCCATTTCCGCGGCGGTGCGGATGAGCACGCAGGTTGGCTTGCCGAGGTAAGAGGCGACGGCCTTTTCAAGGATGGCTTTCACCTGGGCTTCAGTCTTGCGCGAGCTGAATACGACGTTGCCGCTGGCGATGTAGGTCTTCACGGATTTGAAGCCTAACTCTTCGCACATCGACTTGAGTTCGGTCATGGGAAACATGCCGTTGCCGGTGACGTTTACGCCGCGCAAGAGAGCAATGTATGCGTTCATGCGGACCTCTTGGGGAAAGCTATAGCTTGCTTATAAATGAAAACGGATTTGGCTGGAAAGCAGAATGATAATTTGCGTTGCGTTCTGGTTCCGGCGAGCATTCCCTCAGGGGCTAAAGCCCGGCGATTTTGACGGCCATTTCGGCACGACTGAAGTCGTGCCCTTTCAAGGAAGCTGAGCATTATGACAGAGCGGTGGCTTTAATTTACTTTTGCTCGGCGGCTTCCTGCTGCTGCTTGGCTTCAATCTTCTTCAGGGTTTCGCGCCAGCGTTTTGACTTTTCAGGCAGGAGCGAATCCTGCACTGCTTTGCGGTAGCCGCCGAGGTAGATGGAGTAGAGGATCGCGAGCGAGCAGCCGGTGCCCCACATAAAGCCTAAACAGAGTCCAAGGATTGCGGCTGGTCCGAATGCATTCATCGCGACCTCTTTCTTGCTGCCTAGACCGCAACGGTGAAACTATCCTCGGTGCGCGTGACGGCGTGATAGAGGGTGTCTCGCTCTACGGGAACGCGGCCGGCCTCGGTGATGAGACGGCAGAGTTCCTTGCGGGTCATTCCCTGCGGGGTGGTGGCGCCGGCGTCGTGGTAGATCTTCTCTTCGATCACTGTGCCATCGAGATCGTCGGCGCCGAAGCGGAGGGCGATCTGCGCGATCTTGGGCGTCATCATCTGCCAGTAGGCCTTGATGTGCGGGAAGTTGTCGAGCATCAGGCGGCTGACGGCGATTTGGCGGATGTCGGTCAGGCCGGTGGTGACGGGTAGGTGATCGAGCGGCGTGTTTTCCGGATGGAATGCGAGCGGGATGAAGGTCTGAAAGCCGCCGGTTTCGTCCTGCACGGCGCGCAGCTTGAGCAGATGGTCGACGCGATCTTCGTCATTCTCAATGTGGCCGTAGAGCATTGTTGCATTGGAGCGGAAGCCTAGCTTGTGGGCCTGGCGCGCGGTCTCGAGCCACTCAGTGCCGTCGATCTTGTGGTCGCAGATGATGGAGCGGACACGCGAAGCAAAAATCTCAGCGCCGCCGCCGGGCATGGAGTCGACGCCGCATTCGCGGAGCTTGATCAGCGTGTCGTGAATGCTGAGCTTGGCGCGGCGCGCGAGGTAAGCTACCTCGACCATGGTGAAGGCCTTGATATGCACCTTGGGGAAGCGAACCTTCAGGCCGCGGATCAGATCGAGGAAATACTCGAGCGGCAAATCGGGGTGCAGGCCGCCGACGATGTGGAACTCGGTGACCGCTTCAGAGTAGCCGGAGGCCGCTGTCTGCCAGGCTTCTTCAAGAGCCATAGTGTAGCCGGCGGGGTCGCCCTTCTTGCGTCCGAAGGCGCAGAGCTTGCAGGCGGCGACGCAGACGTTGGTGGGATTGATGTGGCGATTGACGTTGAAGTAGGTGATGTCGCCGTGCATGCGCTCGCGAACGTGATTGGCGAGCCAGCCCACGGCCAGCACGTCGGATGAGCCGTAGAGGACCAGGCCGTCGTTGAAGTCCAGCCGCTCACCGGCCAGCACCTTGTCCGCAATCGGCTGGAGCCGAGGGTCGTGGGTGCGAAAGGCGGCGGTCGGGCGGGATTCCAGGGTCTGAGCGCTCATACTTCTGATGATACAGAAATTCAGTTCGCGGGTTCGCAGTTGGGCTCAGGACGCTTGACAGCGGGTGGAATGGTGGCTGCGGCGCGGCAGTACTACTTGGTTATACCCCCCTCCCCCCATCCTGAAAATAAGCATAGTTTTTTCATGGGGTTACGGGGTCGACTGCGCCGTAAGCATGACATAACAAAGGGGTTATTCACAGACATGAGAAAACAAAGGAGTTACGGGTGGTTCTTGATTTTTGCGGGTGGTTTTGTCCCGCATTCCGAGACAATCCGGTGGCACTTACCGGCTCAGGGATCAGCTAGTTTCATTGTGCGCTATTTGGGGGTAATTATATGCAAACTGATTGGGATGGTTGGAGGGTGGTCCGGAATGAGTGCGCGGCCAGGCGAAGGCGACCAGCCGCCTCCATTCTAATCAGGGATTGTTCAAAGATGCCTGATCTTTGATCTGACGTCGAAAAACGTCCCGCAGGGGCTAAGAGCTTATCCGTAAATAGTAACGAGGTCGATGCGTGCGATTGAATCTCTCGTTTGCAGCGAATTGGAAGCGGCGATGATGGACTCAATATGGCCCAGATCAAGTCGTGGACGGTTT
>JBEKET010000060.1:0-37524 GCA_050013695.1 Occallatibacter sp. | reverse complement strand
CTTCGCGGGTGCCTTCTTGGCTGCTTTCTTGGTTGCCATTTGCCTATTCTCCCTTTTCGATGGGTTGCATCGAGTCTGCAATGTTTATATTGCAGTTGAAGAATGTATAGATTCATGTCGCACAAGTGTCAAGAGAAAAACGTAGGAAGAGTGGAAAAAAGGTCAACAATTTTTTCGCAATGAATTGAAGATCGATTTTCGGACTCATAGAAAAGGTTGCGCGTTGAGGAATGCGAGCGCCAAAACAGCTCGAAGATCGAAACCCGCATCCGCAATCGCTCCATGACGGAGACTGCGCAAGCAGGAACCAGAGAAGGTTTATCAGCGCGCCGAAGAGAGCAAGGGAAGTGAGACCGCACGTGCTGAAACATGCATGAACAGAGGTGAAACACCGCATCACATGCTTTTCTGAGCGGTGTGCAGAATCTTTGCATGGACTGTGATCGAGGCGCTTGACGCTGAATTGAACCCGCTGGCTTCGGCCATCTCGACGCCTATGAATGGCATCGTAGAGAAGACGAACTGGACAACAATGCGCGGTCTCCGGTGCGATGCATCAGTTCTTGCAGGCAGCGGCGCGCTCCTTCACAAATTCGGCAAGCGTGCCCGCATCGCGCCTTTGGATGAGGTCATCGAAGTAGGGCTGGCGGTCTTTGGGGTTGGCCTTCGTAAGGGATTCATAAATGCGCAGCGCGCCTGTGTGGATTCCTCGCCAGCAACGTTAGCACTCGATGATATTGAGGGCAAGGCCGGCGAGGCTGGTCTCCTTGTAGCGCGATTGCATGTCGAGACCGGTGAGATACATGGTGCGGATAACCTGGTCGAGCGAGACCTTGTGCTCTTCCTGCTCGTTGAGCGCGATGCGTGAGGCCTGCACGGCCTTGGCTGCGCCCATCGCGTTGCGCTCGATACAGGGAATCTGCACCAGGCCGCCGATGGGATCGCAGGTCATGCCGAGATTGTGCTCCATCGCAATTTCGGCGGCGTGCTCCACTTGTCCGTTGGAACCGCCGAGCGCCGCGGTCAAGCCACCGGCAGCCATTGAGCAGGCCACGCCGACTTCACCCTGGCAGCCGACTTCGGCGCCGCTGATGGAGGCGTTCTCCTTATAGAGGATGCCGATAGCCGCGGAGGTGAGGAAGAAACGCATCAGTCCTTCGTGATCGGCTTCTGGCATGAAGCGCTCATAGTAGTGCGCCACGGCTGGAACAACGCCGGCAGCGCCGTTGGTGGGCGCAGTGACCACGCGACCGCCGGCGGCATTCTCTTCGTTCACGGCCATGGCGTAGACGGTGACCCAGTCGAGTGGAGCGAGCGGGTCGCCGCGAAGGCCGTTGACTTCCTTCTCGTGCAGACGCGCAGCAAGACGATGAGCGCGCCGGCGGACATTCAATCCGCCGGGAAGAATCCCTTCCGTCGCGATGCCGCGTTCAATGCAGGTGCGCATTGCCTGCCAGATGCGATCGATGCCTTCGCGAACCATTTCGACGGGCGCTTTGTTCGAGTTGTGCGCGGCGGATTTCACCAGCGCGCATTCGTTCTCAAGCATGAGCTGGCTGATGGAGAGTTCGTTGGCCTGGGCTGTCGAAAGCAACTCCGCCGCGCTGTGAAAGGGAAACGGAATGGGCGTCTGCTGCATTTGCGAGGAGGGATCGACACCGTCCTCGGTGATGAAGCCTCCGCCGATCGAAAAGAAAGTGCGCTCACTGAGAATGGAACCAGCGGCGTCGAAGGCTTTGAGACGAAGTCCGTTGGGATGCTGGGTGACGGCGCCGGGCGGATACATGATGGCGCGTTCAAAGACGAGGTCGGTTGCTTCTTCAAAAGGGATGGAGCGCAAGCCCGCGAGTTGGATGCGGTGAGATTCCCGAATCTCCGCGACGGTAGAGTCGATGATCGCAGGATCGATCATGGCCGGCTCGTTGCCGCTTAGGCCGAGAAGCACAGCGCGGTCCGTGGCGTGACCGAGACCGGTGAGGGCGAGTGAACCATAGAGCAAAGCCTGCACGCGGGCAACCTGGTCGAGCAGGCCTCGCGGTTTGAGATCCTGAGCAAAGCGACAGGCCGCGCGCATGGGGCCCATGGTATGCGAGCTCGAGGGGCCGACGCCGATCTTGTAGAGGTCGAAGAGACTCGTAGTCACGCTGTCATTTTAGCCCGGCCGCGAAGCTCCTGGCTGGCCGCAGTTGCACGCGTCCAAAACGAGCCTGCTGACCATCACAGGCTGCGGCGTTTCCAGATGGTAGACTCCGTGCTACTTTCATCATGCTCTTCAAAGCCCTCAGTGCGGCGGTATACGGCATCGACGCCAACCTCATCGAGGTGGAGGTGGACTATAGCGGCACGGTCGTGGAGAAGGAAGTGTTCCATACCGTGGGGCTGCCGGATGCGGCGGTGCGCGAGAGCCGCGACCGTGTGCGCGCGGCCATCAAAAACTCCGGCTACCTGATTCCACCCACGTTTATCACTATCAACCTGGCGCCTGCGGACATTAAGAAGGAAGGCGCTGGCTTCGACCTGCCCATCGCGGTGAGCCTGCTGGGTGCGTATGGAGCGCTGCGCATCGACGACATCAGCCAGTTTCTGCTGGTGGGCGAGCTGGGCCTCGATGGCAGCGTGCGCGCAGTACCTGGCATTTTGCCGATCGCTATCCTGGCGCGGGAAAAAGAAATTCCCAACCTGATTTTGCCTGCGGCCAACGCTGCTGAGGCCGCAGTGGTTGAGGGAGTGAACGTTTATCCTGTCTCATCTCTGATGGACGTCCTGGAATTGCTGAACTCGTCCGTCGTGGGAACCATCCAACGTGAACCGTTTCGCGTGGCGCCGGAGACACTGTTGGGAGAGTTGCAGCACTTCGCCGTCGACTTCAAGGATGTGCGTGGGCAGCAGACAGCCAAGCGCGCGCTTGAAATCGCAGCGGCGGGCAGCCACAACATTCTCATGATTGGTCCGCCGGGTTCGGGCAAAACGATGCTGGCCAAGCGATTGCCGTCAATCCTCGCGCCGCTAACGTTTGAAGAAGCGCTGGAGACGACCAAGATTCATTCGGTCGCGGGCGTGCTTGACGCGGCAGCGGGCCTGGTAACACAGCGGCCGTTTCGCGCGCCGCACCACACAATTTCCGATGCAGGCTTGATTGGCGGCGGCATTATTCCGCGGCCAGGAGAGGTTTCTCTGGCGCATAACGGGCTCCTGTTTCTGGACGAGCTGCCGGAGTTTCCACGCAATGTGCTCGAGGTGCTGCGCCAGCCGCTGGAAGACCATACCGTGACGATTGCCAGGGCATCCATGTCACTCAGCTTTCCGGCGCGGTTCATGCTGGCCGCGGCCATGAATCCCTGCCCGTGCGGATATTTCAATGACAAATCGCGGGAATGCAGGTGCACGCCTCCGATGATTCAACGGTATGTGGCCAAAGTTTCCGGGCCGCTACTCGATCGCATCGATATTCACATTGAGGTTCCGGCGGTCCAATATAAGGAACTGCGCGGCGGGGCGGCGGCAGAGGGATCGGCGGAGATTCGAGCGCGGGTGATGGCGGCGCGGGAGCGGCAGCGGGTGCGATTTCACAAGGTCGGTGACAAGATTTTCGCCAACGCGCAGATGTCAACGCGCCAGGTTCGCGCCCATTGCGAACTGGGTGCGGATGCTGAGAGGTTGCTGGAACGCGCCATGCAACAGCAGGGACTGACGGCCCGCGCCCACGATCGGATTTTGAAGGTGGCGCGGACCATCGCCGATCTGGAGGGCGCAGAACACCTGGCTGTACCGCACCTTGCCGAGGCTATCCAATACAGAACTCTGGACCGAAGCTATTGGGCGTAAGCCGGTGAATCGAGCCGTGGCGCGACCAGTCGGTATCGCCATCAAGGCAGAATTCTTGGGGGCCGGATGCCGAAAAGGGACGCCAGGTAACCAAATTGGTTCCAAGTGGTGGTACGGAGGCGGTTTTCATCGAGCAAATCATGGTCCGGATGGGGGGATTTCGATCTGGATTCATCTCTGTAAGCTATTGATTAAAGAATAAATAGAGGAAATTTTCTCGGCCGGTTCCAAGGCCCTTCCGGGAGCAGGCAACAGCCTGAAAAAACAGTTGACCCGGAGAGTCACAAAGTATAAAGTCATGAGTACTATCCAAAGGGCAGGCTGCATAGAGCAAATTTGCACAGCCCATCTGCGATATCCCGCATCATATTTGAGCTGAGGCTCATCCGTTGATGCCCCGGTGCGTTTTTTTGACCTCCGCCGGGAGTGGGAATTGTGGCGGATGGATTCCCAAGGTGGCAAAGTGGATTGCGGATTAGGCAAGAAGCCTGCGCCAAGGTGTGTAAATGTGCGTCAAGATTTGGAACGTAAGGCCTGGTCCGCGCGTCTAAGATTTTGGATGGTAAATTGGGGCGGTTCTTGAATGGAACCTGCTGCCCAGCTGCACCGGTAGGGCAAGTTTGTATCTGCCGGGCAGGAATCAAAGAAGGAGAGACTTGTTATGCGTTCTGATTTAGTTTTTGGGGCACTCTCTCATGTGTCCAATCGCTACCAGCTCTGTCAATTGGCTAGCAAAGCAACCCGTAAGCTTCACAAGCCGAACACACGGCTGCAGGATACGACCAATGAAGTCCTCGGCCGTTTTCACACCACCAATCCTGGGTCGGCAGCTCCGCAAGCGGCGCCGGTGGCCCAGCCTGTTGAACGGCGTCGTGCCGCGTAAGCGCATGCCGCAAAGGGTATAGTTGAATCAGGCAACAGTTTCAAAGCAGCTTCGTTTTTGAGCGCGGCTGCTCTTTTCCGGCGTTTTCAATATTCCACTTGAATTCGGGAGGACGTTGAAGCGGGCTATGCGCCGCAGCTTCAGCATGCTCCCTTCCGGTCTTCCCCTGGAGCATTTCCCTTCCGGTATCCCCTCACAACCATCCCTCCTTATTGCAGGTGAACATGACCATCGCAGAACTAAAAGAAAAGAACATCACTGAACTGAGCCGTATCGCGCGCACGCTGGAGATTCCAGGCGCCAGCGGCCTTCGCAAGCAGGATTTGATTTTCAAAATCCTTCAGGCACAGAGCGAAAAGGAAGGCCATATTTTCGCCGAAGGCGTTCTGGAAATCCTTCCCGACGGATACGGCTTCCTTCGCTCTCCCGACTACAACTACTTGCCTGGCCCCGACGACATTTATGTTTCGCCGTCGCAGATTCGCAAATTCGACTTGAAGACCGGTGACTCGATCAGCGGCAATGTGCGGCCGCCACACGAGGGCGAAAAGTATTTTGCCCTGGTAAAGATCGAGGCCATCAACTTCGAATCGCCCGAAGAGACGCGCAACAAGATTCTCTTTGACAACCTGACGCCGCTCTATCCGCAGGAACGCATCAAGATGGAAACGGTGCGCGAGGGCATCAGCGGACGTGTGATGGACCTGCTGACGCCGGTGGGCAAAGGCCAGCGTGGTTTGATCGTCGCTCCGCCACGCACCGGCAAAACCATGCTGCTGCAATCGATCGCCAACTCTGTTTCCACCAATCATCCTGAGGTCGTTCTGATTGTTCTGCTCATCGACGAGCGTCCTGAAGAAGTCACGGACATGCAGCGCTCGGTCAAGGGAGAAGTGATCAGTTCCACGTTTGATGAGCCGGCGGCGCGCCACGTGCAGGTGGCCGAGATGGTCATCGAAAAGGCCAAGCGGCTGGTGGAACACAAGCGCGACGTGGTCATTCTACTGGATTCGATTACGCGCCTCGCCCGCGCTTACAACACCATCGTTCCTCCGTCAGGCAAAGTGCTCTCGGGCGGCGTTGATTCGAACGCATTGCAGCGGCCCAAGCGCTTTTTCGGTGCGGCGCGCAACATTGAAGAAGGCGGATCGTTGACCATTATCTCCACCGCACTTGTCGATACCGGCTCGCGCATGGACGAAGTGATCTTCGAAGAATTCAAGGGCACCGGCAACATGGAAATCATCCTGGACCGCAAGCTTGTCGACAAGCGTGTTTTCCCGGCCATCGATATCCAGCGCTCCGGAACGCGTAAGGAAGAGCTGCTCATTCCCAAGGAAGACTTGCAGCGCATCTTTGTGCTGCGCCGGGTATTGAACCCGCTGTCTCCGGTGGAAGCGATGGAGTTGCTGATTACGCGACTGGAGAAGGTGCGCAACAACGCCGAGTTCCTCCAGAACATGAACCAGCTCTAAGCATGAATCGTCGAGCAGGGCACCTGCGCCCTGCTTGATGGGAATGATCTGGCGGCATCCTTGATGAAGATTTAGTATGCGGATTGAGGTCACGTCATTTCCAGCATGCAATCGCCAATCGATTCTCGCCGCTTTCGATTCGGTCTCTTCACGTTCGACTCTTCCAATTTGCAACTCAGCCGCGAAGGTGTGCCGCTCCGCTTGCAGGCGCAGCCGGCGCGGGTTCTCGGCCACCTGATCTCGCGTGCAGGCGAAGTTGTCTCGCGCGAAGAATTGCGCCAGGCGATCTGGGGCGACGAGACATTCGTCAATTTTGAACGCGGCCTCAATGTCTGCATCGCCCAAATCCGCACTGCGCTCAACGACGATTCAATCTCTCCGCGTTTTATTCGAACCATCCCGCGGCAGGGATATCAATTCATTGCTCCCGTGGAACTCCTGACCGAATCCGTCCCGCAGCTTATTCCTCAACCGGCTCCCTCGCGCGATATTCGCTGGTGGACCGTAGCGTTTTCGTGCGCTACTTTGACACTCGTAGCAATCGCCCTGGCATTGGGCGTCCGCTGGCGGAGTGCGGCAGCTTCGTCTCAGGTGCCGATCAATGTGGCTGTCGTGCGTTTCGATAACGAGACCGGAGACTCTGCGCTCAACCTGCTGAGTGATGGATTGACCGATACCCTCGTCGAGCAGCTGACCCGCACCAGTCAGGATCACTTCCGCGTCATCGGTAATGCATCGGTGTTACGCTTTCCCCGCGACCAGCGCGACCTCGGCGTAATCGCTTCCACGCTTCATGCGCAATACATTGTGCTGGGCCAGGTGCAGCGAAGCGGCTCGCAGGTTCGCATTCTTGCTCACCTCATTCGCATGCCTGACCAGACCCACGTGTGGGTAGTGCGGGTCGATAAGCCGCTCGACGATAGTCTTGCCTTTCAATCAAGCGTGGCACAGCAGGTTGCGTCGGAGTTTTCTATTCGGCTTGCCGCTGCTGCTGCCGGTAAGAATTTACCTCCGGCACGAAATAACTGATTCCAAGGCATTTTCGGCTTAACAAACAACTGGCGAAGCGAAATCCTCATTTGGCTTGATTCAGCGCGCCGCTGCCATCATCTTCGATTGCAGAACCAATCGAGGAGATCCGCCGGTGAATTCAATTTCCGATTTCGTTCCAGCTCGGCGCGCTTTACAAGGGCGCCGCAAATTTCTCCAGCTCGCTGGTCTTGCAGTGTCATCGCATGCGCTGGCCTTCGCAGCTCCGACCAGCCAGTCGAGTCAAAACACATCCAGCGCCGAGCCCGCCAAGCCAACATTGAGTGATAGCTTCCCCACGCAATCTCCGGCGTTGGTGCGGGAGATGGTCACCGTATCTCACTTTGATCTCAAGCGCGTTCAGCAACTCGTCAACGCACAGCCGTCTTTGGCGCGTGCCGCGTGGGACTGGGGATTTGGCGACTGGGAATCGGCTCTGGGTGCGGCATCCCACATGGGCAATCGCCCCATTGCCGAGTTCCTGATTGCAAACGGCGCTCGTCCATCGCTCTTCTCGTCCACGATGCTCGGCCAGCTTGACGTGGTAAAAGCCTTCGTTTCTGCGCAGCCCGGCGTTCAGCGAATTCGCGGCCCACACAGCATCAGCCTGCTGGCCCACGCCAAGGCCGGAGGAGAGAATGCGCGGCCTGTCTTCGATTATCTGGTTTCTCTTGGCGATGCGGGTGCAGACCCCCAGGCCCCTCTTTCGCAGGACGACATGGATGCTATCGTCGGCGTCTATCCCTTTGGCCCCGGTGTCAGCGAGCAGATTCTGATGACCGCGGATAAGGGTACTCTCACCTGGACGCGCAAAGGAACCATGGGAAGGCCGCTCTTCCATCTTGGCGCGCGCGAGTTTTACCCCTGGGGCGCTGCCGCCGTTCGCATTCGATTTAAAACGGATGGGGCGGAAACACTGATGACGGTCAATGATCCTGGCCTCATTTTGTCCGTCACGAGGAAGAAATAGCCGCACAAATCCATCACTCACCGCATGCGTCGAATCAGACGGCGCATACAACAGCCCAGCCTCCCCGAGCTGGCTGCACGTCCGTTTGCGCGCGTCCCGGTTTCAGTGTCATCCTCAAAGAGTGAAGACTTGCTTCCTCCTCCGTTTCACCGCGACATTGGCGCTGGCCTGCGGCCTTTCCTGCGCCGCACAGGATAAGGGCTACTGGCAGGCTGCGAGCAACAACGCGTCTTCCATCACCGGCGACATCAGCATCTCCGACACCAAACTCACCATCGCTTACAAGGGATTTCCGATGGCGCCGATCCGGGACCTTAAACCGGCGGAAGTGAGCGCGGTCTTCGACGCGGACGTGAATACGGCCGGCTCCGGCAAGCTCTACCGGGTCAAAATACCGGCGGAGCAGCGCTTTCTGCGCAAGAACACACTGTGCGGCACGCAGGACACCCAGTGGATGGCGGCTTATCCTGTCGGCAAGTCGCTACAGGTGGCGTTCTTTTCCGGCGATGAAGCACCGGTTCTCACATTCGAAGCTATCAGTCATTCGCAAAACCTGTGCGGGACGTTCACATACGTGCGCTAACGGGACCGCAGCAGCCTGATCGAAGCGGACCGTTCCCATGCGCGAGAAACAGGAAGAAGTCGGTCTCGCCAACGTCTTCCCGGCTTCCAATGCATGGGATTCGCTGATAAGATAGTAGAGTCGTGGGGCTGTAGCTCAGCTGGGAGAGCGCCTCGTTCGCAACGAGGAGGCCAGCGGTTCGATCCCGCTCAGCTCCACCAAATCCCTATCACGACGATTCAATTCTCCGGGCGAACCTCTTCGCCCGTGGCCTTCCCCATCGCCTTCAGATACGCGTCCTGCGTCGCCGTTTGGCCCAGGATGAATTTTGAGACGAAGCGGAAGATTGGGTTGTAGACTTCGCCATCTTCCATAATGCGTACGCGCGTTCCTCCGTTTTCCGGCGTGAGCACGAAGGTCCAGGTTCCTCCGTAAGGAAGATTCTCAGTCGCGATGCGGCGCTCGATCGACAATGGCGGCCGGCTGTTCAGCAATTCGTAAAGAATCGTCTCGTTGTGCTTTGAGGTTTCGCGCTGAAACTGCTTGCCGTCCTGGGCGAGCAACTCGCAGGACTTCACGTCGGGCCGCCAGTCCTGGCTTCCAGCGATGAGGGCGAATAGGCGCTCGGGACCGGCCTTAAACACTGCGCTGCGTGAGGCCACATGGCGCTTCGGCAGCATGGCCCCAATGACCACGACGCAAAGCACAACCAGCACCAGCACTCCGGCAATGATGAGCACGATCTTCATCCGTCCCTCTCTCGCTTTCTTCGCTTCAGGAGAATGGCCGCGACCTGCGCCAGGCGTTCGATTCCAGCCAGCGCACGGTCGGATTCTTCAGGTTCCATCAGCTTCAGCATCTGCCTCACCAGCGCGGGATTGAGAACAGTGTTCTGGTCCTGAATCCGCTTGCCGGCCGGGGTTAACGTCAGGCCCACCACCCGCCTATCCTGCTTGTCCCCCTTACGCGCAACGTAGCCGCCCTTTACCAGGCGGGCGATGGTGGTGCTCATCGTCGATCGCCCGACGCCCATGTGCTCGGCCAGTTTCGACAGAGTCGTCGGACGCGTTGCGTGAAGATGATCCAGCACACTTGCCTGGTTCTCCGTGAGCGCGTTGCCGGCCTCATCGGCGCGCAGGTGATCGCGATGACAAGCCAGGTAGATTGTGGGATAGGCCGCCATCAGCCGCCCTACTTTGTTTTCCAACATACGGGGCAGCATGAAACAAATGGTTTGATTCGTCAAACAAAATCTTTGACTCGGCGATTCGGCATTTGCGCGACCAGCAATGATCGATCGATTTTGCACCAACTGTATACTTGATTTGCCCACCAATGGAGTTCGCAATCAGGGGATTTGCGGCGGATTCAAGCTGGGTGATGAAGCGTTCGACGAGGTAAGCGGTTGACCCAGACCACTATCCATCGGCCTCTTGACAGTGCGGCTCAAGTACCGCTCTGCGTTGACCTGGACGGCACGCTGGTCAAGTCGGATACTCTTGTCGACTCGCTGCTGGTGCTGATGCGGACTCATCCTGCGCTGGTGTTCAAGCTGCCAGGACGGGTGCTGCGCGGCAAGGCTTCGTTCAAGGCATTCGTCACGGATTCAGTTTCGCTCGATGTGACGCATCTGCCCTACAACCGTCCGCTGCTGAAGTATCTTCAGCAGGAGCGCGCGCAGGGGCGGCAGATTTTTCTGGCTACCGGCGCGGATGTGCGGCTAGCCAATCGCGTCGCCGCTCATCTCGGAATCTTTACCGGGGTATTGGGGTCCGACGGCGCAACCAACCTGACCGGAACAAAGAAGCTGGACAGCTTGCGCAATCGCCTTGGCTCCGAGGGGTTCGATTACATTGGAAATGACACGCCTGATCTACCGCTGCTGGCGCACGCGCATGAGGCAATGATCACCAATCCCAGCATGGGCCTGCGCATGGGGCTTCGCTCGCGCGGCATCAAACCCACACGAGAATTTCAAGAGCGGCGTCACCCGATAAAGTCGCTGGTTAAAGCGGTTCGGGTGCATCAGTGGGCCAAGAATCTGCTCATCTTTGTGCCGCTGTTCTGTTCTCACGCGGTGACTGCCGGCAAGCTGCTGACGGCGCTGGCGGCTTTTTGCTGCTTCTCTCTCACCGCATCGGCGGCCTACATTGTCAACGATCTGCTGGATATTGAGGCTGACCGCCGTCATCCCCGCAAGAGCAGCCGGCCGTTCGCGTCGGGTGATCTTTCGGCCTTCTTCGGGCTTGCCGTGGTGGCGGCCTTTCTGGCGCTGGCGCTATTCGGCGCGCGATTGCTGCCAGGGGAGTTTCTTGGCTGGCTTGCGGTTTATCTTGTGGCGACGCTGAGCTATTCCTGGTATCTGAAGCGGATTGCGCTGATGGATGTACTGGCGCTCTCCGGCTTGTACATCCTCCGTCTGCTGGCCGGCGCTTCGGCAACTCAAACGCCGATTTCGCATTGGCTGGCCGGTTTTTCAATGTTTCTGTTTCTATCACTTGCCATCGTCAAGCGCTTTGCCGAGCTGGAAAACTTGCGCGCCACCAGCACAACGCCAAAGAACGGACGTGGCTACGTGCTGGCCGATCTCAATCAACTGCGGAGTTTCGGCACCTCAAGCGCATTCGCAGCGGTGGTGGTGTTTGCCAACTACATCAGCGGCGCCGACGTGGTGAAGCTTTATCCCCACCCAGGCCGGCTCTGGCTGATCATGCCGCTGATGATCCTGTGGCTCTGCAGGGTCTGGCTGCTGGCATCGCGCGGCGAACTGGACGAGGACCCGGTAGCCTTCGCGCTCACCGACCGCATGAGCCAGTTGATCGGGCTGGCGGTGTTGGGAATCGCCTGGCTGGCTGCGCTTCCATTTGCGTGGCCCGCGCAGTAAAGAAGGGAAACTGGTTGCATGAATCAGGCTCTGAACAGGCGCAACGCTCTGAAGACGCGCAACATTGAGGGCTTGCTGAAAGATTCATTTCTGGACGCGCTTTGTATCAGGGCATGACTTTACAGCTTGGTGAAAAACCCGAATTCTGCCTCAGTGTGCGAAAGGGCACGACTTCAGTCGTGCCGTAAATGCCACAAAAACAAAGCTCGGGCTTTGGCCCCTGAGGCATGTTCTTCGGCATCCGCGCGAAAATCTGGCCTTTTTCACCAAGCTGTTTAGTCGTGCCGATAAAGCCTATA
Source organism: Occallatibacter sp. (assembly GCA_050013695.1). GTDB lineage: Bacteria > Acidobacteriota > Terriglobia > Terriglobales > Acidobacteriaceae > Telmatobacter. The sequence goes on along the minus strand of JBEKET010000060.1, from coordinate 25,597 downwards.
AGATGACTAGGGCTTTAGCCCCTGCGGTAAGCTCTCCGGAAGAACACCATCATTTATCTCAGACCATAGAGGATCAGGCCCTCATGCCAAATGTGACGATTCGCGATCTCCCCGATGCAACTCATCTCCTGCTCAAGGCTCGCGCCGCGCGCAACGCCCGTAGTCTCAACGCGGAGATACGAGCAATCCTTGAAGAAGCAGTCTCTATCAAAGCCCGCATCAAGATCGGAACGGAACTTGCCGCCTTTGGCAAGCGCTTCGGCGGCATCGATCTCGACATCAGCCGCGATCAGAAGCCACCTGATCCCGCAGTTTTCTGATTCTTGTTCCCTGTTCTCTGATCCCTGACCCCTGTTCTAGTTGAACAAATCCTTCATCTTTTCCAGCAGCCCCGGAGACGACGGCTTGTTGTCGACGGTCAATGACTCGGCCAGCTCTTTAACCAGATCGCGCTGTGTACGGCTGAGCTTGCGCGGAATCTGGACCACGACCTTGACCACCAGGTCGCCGCGACCCTTCTCGTTGAGGTAAGGCACACCGCGGCCGCGTACCCGCAGTTCTTTCCCGCTCTGCACTCCCTCGGGAACCTTGAGCGTAACCGCGCCATCAATGCCCGTGATCTCGATCTCCGCACCCAGGGCCGCTTGCGGAAAGCTGATTGGAACCACGCAGTGCAAGTCGTTGCCCTTGCGCTCAAACAGATCGTGGGCGCGAATCGAAAGCACGATATAGAGATCGCCGCGAGGACCGCCGGAGCGGCCGGCGTCGCCTTCGCCCGTATAGCGTATGCGCGTTCCACCTTCAACTCCGGGCGGCACCTTGACGTGCAGCTTGAACTCGCTGGTAACGCGAGTCTGTCCGCGGCAAGTCTGGCAGGGGTCGCCGATGACCGAGCCGGAACCGCCGCACGCGCTGCATGTGCGCGCCACGGAGAAGAATCCCTGCTGATACCTGAGCTGGCCGCGACCCTGGCACTGGCTGCAGACCGAAGGCCCGCGCCCTGAAGCGCTACCGCGGCCGTTGCAGGTTGTGCAGGTTTCGTGGCGGCGCAGTTTGACCTCAGTCTCAGTGCCGAAGATGGCGTCTTGAAATTCAATGGTCAAATCAAAGCGCAGGTCGTCGCCGCGTTGCTGGCGTGTTCCGCGCTGTGAACTTCCGCCCACATTGAACATCTCACCGAACAAATCGCCGAAGATGTCGCCAATATCCACGCCGCCGGCGAACGGTCCCGCACCGAATCCCGAGCCTGATCCGCCCAGGCCTGCGTGGCCGTACCGGTCGTAGGCGGCGCGCTTCTGCGGGTCGCTCAGCACCTGGTAGGCTTCGCTGGCGGTCTTGAATTTCTCTTCAGCGGAGTGATCGCCGGGGTTGCGGTCAGGATGGTACTTGAGCGCCTGCTTGCGATAGGCGCTCTTCAATTCCTGGTCGTCGGCGTCGCGAGAGACACCCAGCACTTCGTAAAAGTCTTCTTTGCTCACGTTTGTTTGGGGACTCATTCTTTTCTATTAGAACTCATTCCTTGGAATTTGGATTCATTCACTGGTCTGTTTGGGATTTGAGACCACGCGGACCAGCGCCGGACGCAGCAGCCGTTCGCGCAACTTGTAGCCGCGGCGGATTTCTTCCGCAACATGCTGATCGGGCAGATCGTGGCGCTCAACCGTGCCCAGCGCTTCATGTTGGCGCGGGTCAAAGGCTTCGCCAACAGTAGGCACCGGATTGACCTGCAACTGGCGCAGAATCTCTTCCATCTGCTTCACAATCAGGCCGACGCCCGAGCGCAACTGCTCCTCAGTCCCCGTAGACTTGAGCGCCAGCTCAAAGTTGTCCACCACGGGCAGAAACTGCTCGACGACGTTGCCGGTGGCATATTCGCGAAACTCGATCCGCTCGCGCTCGGCACGCTTGCGGGCATTTTCAAACTCCGCCTGCAACCGCGCCAGGCGATCGAGCAACTGGTCGCGCTCGGCCTTCAACTGATCAAATTCTTCCCGGCTCACGGGCTCGGGCTGGCTGACCGGGGCTTCACTTTCCCCATCAACTTCCGCAGTGGGTTCTTCGACGGCCGCGCCGTCCGTGGGTTCCAATACCTTAAATTCTGTTTCCTCTTTCGGCATCTTCTTACGCACACTCCGAAAAATCATCTTGTCCTGATTCCATGATAATTTGCGCAGGGAACTCGCCGCATCCCCGGCGCTTAAGTCCAGTGTTTTCAGAGTTCCATTTGGGGAAGGCGCTGGGCGCTGATTGAACTGTTAGCTTGCGGGAACCTCAAGAATGCGCTCCGAAAGCCGGGCGATGTATCGAACTGCCTGGATCATCTCCTGATATTGGATGCGCGTCGGTGCAATTACGGCTACAGTTCCCAGGTTGGCGCCACCCAGCCGGGCCGGCGCGCCAATCAGCACCAGGTCCTGCATCGCCGGCGATGCGCCGTCGAGTCCGACTACCACGCGCACCTCCTGCTGGCGGCCGTCGACATACGCTGTCAGCAGCTCCACCAGCCGCTGTTTGGCTTCCAGGGCCAGCAGCATCTGGCGCAGCCGCTCGCGGTCCAGTTCAGCGGTGATCAGGTTGGCCATACCCTCCACAAAGATAGCCGGGCCGGTTTCGTCGCCTGCCAGGGCGCCCTTGCGGCAAAGTTCCTCAACCGAATCGAGCATCTGGCGATAAGCCTGGCGGTCCGCTACAACCCGCCGGGCAACCTCGGTCCGGATCCGCTCGATCGGCCAGCCGCGGAAGTTCTCGTTCAGATAGCGAGCGGCCGTCTCCAACTCCACATGCGCCAGCTCGCGGTCAAGGGTGAGCACGCGGTCCTGCACCGCGCCGGCCTGTGTGACCAGCACCGCCAGAACACGGCCCGCGGAGAGGCGGGAAAAATGAATGTGTTCCAAAACCTGGCCGGCTGTAGAGCTGGCCAGCGCCACGCCAAGCCCGCTGGAGATGAGGGCCAGCACATGCGATGTCCGCTCAAGATAGTCATTGGAACTGGCCACGCCTGAGAAATACTCTTCAATCTGGCCGCGCCGCGCTTCGCTCAACGTGGCTGGATTCTGCGGATTGGGTGCCGTGGTCTGCGGCCCAACGGAATTGCGCCCCAATTGCGAACCTGACTGAATGATCTGTTCCACGTAATAGCGAAAAGCCGCCGCCGTGGGAACCCGGCCAGCCGACGTGTGCGGCTGCTCCAGCAGGCCCGCTTCCGCCAGCGTTACCATCACGTTGCGTATGGTGGCCGAGCTGAGGCCCTCCCGATCCGCAAAGAACTGCGCAACAGCTTGCGAAGCAACAGGCTCGCCGCTTGCGATGTAGAGTTCGATGATGGCCGTAAGCACCAGCCGCTCTCGCGGACTGACGCGCAGATCGGGCATGTCCCCTGCTCTCTTTCTCCAATCCCCCAACGCCCCAGGGCCGATTTCAGCCTGCTTCAGGCTCCGGTTCGAAAGCCGTTAAGGCCCGTAAAGCGCTTGATTCTCCAGCGCTTACGCGAAAAAAGAAGAAAGTTGTCCTGTTTAATTGTAGGGAGTGCCAATTGCTGCTGTCAATGAGACAGTCCCTAGTGCCGGTCCGGCGTAGGCGGATCGCCGAAGATGATTCGCGAGTCGGACCGAAAGATGTGATAATCCCCGAAGGAAACATCGTTCAAGACCGTTTCATAGGGGCCGGGAACTGCCACATCCTCACCCCATTCATGAGTCAAAACCATGCGCCGGCCCCGTGAAATGGACACACTGCGCAGCGGGCAGATGTAGGTTTTACCGGCAATATCCTGAGGACCATATTCCACCAGGGTGGCGGAACGAACAATCGACGAATCGGGTGGCGTCTCACTCTCCACAACCAGGCGAAGAATCGATCCGGTCGATGGATCGATTGCGATCTCCCCGTGATAGGGCGCCTTCTCCTGAAAATCAGGGGTCCCGTCGGTGCGACAGCAGTGGTTGACTTCAAAATGCGATTTCTCGTGGGGAATGGCAAAGCGAAACACCGCCTCGGGCCCGCCTGCGCCCTGCTCCCAGCGGCTCCAGTGAAACGCACCGGGAATATACGCGCCGTCGAGAATCACGGTCCCGAGGATCGGGCCAAACGTTCCCCTGGTGATCAGGCTGCCGCTTTCCTTCTTCGGTTTCTTCCCTTTCACCTCCTCTGAATCCACCGCCTCCGCGCCATTGCGGTAGAGAACTGTCCCAGCTTTGACCGATTCAAGGTGCAAGGTTTGATCGCCGGTAGCAGACTTGGTCATCAGGTCGCCCTTGGGCGGTTGCTCGGCGTAACTCACCGTAGTGCGAGTGGCGAATAAGTTGGGCAGCCGCGGGATCGTCTGGCTCAGATACTGAATTGCCAGCCTCAGGATCTCGCGTTGACCGGACAGATCGGGTGGTGCGGTGGAGGGGATCTCCGCCGCTGGAAGACTGAGGAAGGCGGAAGCGTCGGCCACTTCGACAAGCGCATCCCATGATTTTGACCCGGGGGATTTGGCTCCGGGAAGGCGATCTTTCCAGGCAGCGAGTTGAGGGCCGGTCATGCGCTCAGTCAGTTCAACGCCGTAGAGACGCCGCGCCAGTTCGCCATCGGCGGTGCTGTGCCATGTGCCGAGCAACTGCTCCAATTGCTCCACAGTTAAATGCTCAGCGGCAACATACGGCTGATCGTAGTAAGCGGGCTGATTGTAGTAGCCGGTGCTGGTGCGGGCCGCGAGAGCCGCGATTGCGGGCTGAACACGCAGTTCGTGGTATTCATCGATGGATGAAGTGCGGGGCGGGTCGAAAGACAGCGCGTAGTACGGGCTTGCGCCGGCGATGCATTGCGCAATCTGGCTAACCAGATCTCTGCCCGCATCCGGAACCAGGCCGCCGCTTTGCGCAGCGAGGACCTCGAGCGTGAGGTCGCGCGGCACTGCCTGTGCAGGAGACTTCACGCCGGCCAGGTAGTTTGCTAAATGAAAATCGCGGTCGATGGCAGGCCACGTCGTTATCCGGTTGAGCGTAATGCGCGCCTCACGTATGCGTGTCGACAACTCAACAATCTGATTGAACGGATCATTGAGATAAGGTCCAGTGGGCCAGCCATCGCCAATCCAGATCAGAACCTTGCGGCCCGGCGTGTGGCGCTCTTCAATGGTGATGGAACCAAATGCATCGAGGGACGCCAGCAATCGATAGGCAAGATTCTGGAAGGCCTGATCGGCGAGGGGGCGAAAATTATCCAGGCGATTCCACAGCACGCGCATTCCATTTTTCTTGTCGAACTCCGCAGCCACGGCGTTCCCATCGGTGGAGGGCTGAGAGGTAACAGATAAGCCGCTGTCAGAAATTCGATAAATGGAAACCGGCTGGGCGAGATGGCCATTGTTCTGATGAAGAAACGTGTCGATGGCCTTTTGAGCCTCCGCGGCTTGCTTTGTCGCCAGGTTGAGCGCGTCAAAAAGCAGGATGACCTCAGCCGGTGGATCGCCTTTGCTGGAGTCGACGGCATGAAAGGAAACGATCTTCGCCGGCTGATCGTTGTCCAGCAGCGCGAAGTCTTTCAGCGTAAGCCCGGAAACCGGCTTGCCCGTTTGATCGGTTACCACAACATCCAGATGGATACGGCCTTCCGGCGTTGCGGGAGCGGGCTGAGCCGGAGTCGCCGGCTGCTGCGCACAGGCAAGAACAGGTAGACAAAGAAGAACGGCGCAACCGGCGCGGAACGGGAAATTCATTCGATTCACTGCCATCAAACCCCTTGCGGACTCTGTTGTTGAGGGCCTTCCTGCCTACGGTTGGTTGTAGTACCCGGAGCTGGTGCGAGCCGTCAATCCCGGCTTGCCAATTTGCACTTTCAGATCGTGATACTCATTCTGTTGAGCCGCCGGAGGAGGATCGAATGAAAGCGAATAAAATGCGCCGGCGTCCTCTATACAACTGTTCATCTGGCCTGCCATGTCGTTGCTCGGTCCAAGGATGCGTCCGCCGCTCTGGATGGCAAGCACCCGCAAAGCCAGGTTGGGTATGCCCGCCTTATCGGGCGACTTCACCCCTTTGAGAAATCCTTCATATTCGCGAGCATCAGAGTAGGTCTCGCCCGACGAAATGCTGTAGACGGAGATACGTGCCTCGCGCAGACGGTTTGAAAGCTGAACAATCAGTTTGAAATATTGCTGGCGGGCCTCGGGCGAGCTCATGTTCCTTTGATTGTTGAGCAGAGGCCAGCCGGAGTTGCTCCAGATCAGCAGCTTCCTTCCGGGCTTCGTCATTTCGTTCCTCACAATGAAGTTCAAAGAATCAATCGACAGCTTGAATAACTCACCCGCGCCGTTATCGCCGGCGGAGCCGCCAATGGTCCGCAACGGGATGCTGACATGATCGAGATCCGCGGCCAGCGCGTTGCCATCAGTGGAAGTCGGCTGTTGGGCATTCAGGCCCTTGTTGGTCAATACGAACAGCGATACCGGTTGAGCAAGATGCCCGCCGTTCTGGCGCAGAAACTTCTCGATTTGCTGGCGCGTGAAGGCGACGCTCTGCATCGGAAAATTGATGGTATCGATGACCAAAATGACTTCGACCGGCGGGTGGGCCTTCTGGACAATTCCATCGATGGCTTGAAAGGAGAGAATCTTGCCGGGCTGGTTGTTGTCCAGCAGCGTGAAGTCTTTGGCGTCGAGCCCGGACACCGGCTTTCCTGCCTTATCGGTCACCACTACATCGAGCTTGATGCGACCCTCGCCATGTTCTGGTGCAGGGACCTGCGCAAGCACGGGAGTCTCTTGTGGGGGCGACGCTGGAGGGGCATTCAGTTGCGCATGGGCAAGGACCGGCAAGCAGAGAAACAGACAAAGGCAAATACATTGTGGCTTGAACATAGGACTCAGCTTTCTCAGCCATTTTGTGCAGCCCGCCCCACAAAGGTCACTCAGATTCCTTCATCCCTACGGTTGATCGTAATACCCGGTGTTGGTTCGCGCGGTCAGTCCCGGTTTGGCGATCTGCACTTTCAAGTCATGATACTCGTCCGGCTTTTCAGAGTGCGGCGGATCGAAGCTCAACGTGTAGTAGGCCGCGGCATCTTCAAAGCACTTGCTAAACTCACTCGCAAGGTCGTTGCTCGGAGCCATGACGCGTCCGCCGCTCTGCGCGGCAAATACCCTTACCGAGAGATTGCCGGGGTTGGCTTGTTTGGATGATTTGACGCCCTTCAGAAATCCCTCATAGAGGGCTGTGCGTGGCCCGGAAAATCCCTCGGAGACGCTGTAGAGACTGAAACGCCCCTCGCGCAGAACGGTCGACACCTGAACAATCTCCTCAAATAACTGTTGCTCGCCCTTGGCGGATTGCGTGAAACCCGGCGAATCGAGCAGCGGCCATCCATCACCGATCCAGAACAGGAGTTTTCGGCCCGGCCTGTCTTTCATCGGCGTTACAAGCGAATAGAGCAACCGGACAGACAATTCGAGACGCTCATAATCGGCGATACGGCCGGACGCACGGGTAAGTGAATGCAGCTCTGAGTCGGCCTGGTCCAATTGCGCAGCCACGGCGTTGCCGTCGGTGGAAGGCTGCACGATGACCTTCAGGCCGGCATCGGAAGCCAAAATGATCGATACCCGTATCGGCAGCTTTCCATCGTTGGAGCGCAGAAACTTATCAATCTCCTCACGCTCGCGGGCGATGGTAGAAAAATCCAGATTCGCCGCATCCAGCACCAGGATTGCCTGAACGCGCTCAGCCGAACTGTCCGCGAGGGAGTCGACGGCGTGAAAGGAGACAATGTTTGCCGGCTTCCCGTTGTCAAGCAGCGTGAAGTCTTTCTGTTCAAGACCGGAGATGGGCTTGCCGGTCTTGTCATTGACCATCACGTCGAGATGATTGCGGCCTTCCTGGGCGCCGGGCGTTGGAGCGGCCGGCGCGGCGCTTTGCTGTGCGAATCCAAACGCGGCAGCGAAGGACAGGAAGAGACTTAAGCATATGCTTCGGGATTGGTTCATGAAGCTCATTGCGGAGCAGCCTCCAATGAAATCCGCGCGCGGATTTAACCGGGCAGCGCGTACCAGCATTTTAGGGTAACAGGCGTTATGAAAAGGAATTTTGAAGAATGGTTAGGCAAATGCCCTGAAGAATTCAATCGCGCCCGGTAGATTTTGGAGTGGTCTCAAACAGGCCCTGGTATCAGTCCCTTCAGGGCTGATCGTAATACCCTGTCCTGGTGCGCGCCGTCAGTCCCGGCTTGCCGATTTGCACTTTCAGGTCATGATAATCGTCCGGCTTTTCAGTTCGCGCGGGAGCAAAGGTCAGGGTGTAGTAGGGGGCGGCGTCTTCAATGCACTTGGCGAACTCGCCCGCAAGATCGTTGCTCGGGCCAAGCACGCGCCCTCCGCTTTGCACTGCAAAAACTTTGTTCGACAGGTTGGCGGGGTTGGCTTGCTTCGAAGACTTCACGCCTTTGAGATAACTCCCATAGAGGAACGTGCGATCGCCGGGAAATCCCTCCGAGACGTTGTAGAGACTGATGCGCGACTCGCGCAGGCTTGCTGACATCCGAACGATTTCGCTGAAAAGCTGATACTCGCCCCTGGAGGAGATCGAGAAGTCTGGCCCATCGAGGAGCGGCCAACCGTCGCCAACCCAGATGAGGAGTTTTCGGCCGGGTTCAAGGCGCACTGCGGCTACCAGCGAGTTGAGCGACCGGACAGACAATTCGAGGCGCTCAATAGCGCCGTATTGGCCGGAGGCACGGGTGATTGTGCGCAGCCCTGTGCCGAGTTGATCCAATTGCGCAGCCACGGCGTTGCCGTCGGTTGAAGGCTGTACCACCATCTTCACGCCGTCATCGGAAACAAAAAAAAGCGATACCGGTATCGGAAGCTTTCCGCCGTTGGAACGCAGAAACTTATCGATCTCCACGCGCTCGCGGGCGATGACGGAAAAATCCAGATTCGCCGCATCAAGCACCAGGATAGCCTGAACGAACTCAGCCGAATTGCCCGTGAGGGTGTCGACGGCGTGAAAGGAGAGAATCTTTGCCGGCTGATTGTTGTCGAGCAGCGTAAAGTCACTGAGGCCGAGGCCTGAGACCGGGTTGCCGCCTCTATCGTTGACCACCACATCGAGACGAATTCGGCCTTCCTGTTCAACGAGAGTGGCTGAAGGACGCGCGGTAAGCGCAGACCCCTGCGGCGGAGCCGGAGCGGCGCTTTGCTGTGCGGTTCCAAACGTGGGAGCAAGGAATAGGAAGAGCGATAAGTAAATACTTCGCGATGGATCCATCACACTCATTTCAGGCGGCGTGTACCAGCATAATTCGGAAACCAGAGTTATGACGAGGAATCGCGACCGGCGGTTAGGCGAATGTCCACGAGATTTCTTTTGAGTTCAATCCGTTGGGAGTGGGCGCGAACTACCCCTAGGGCTGATCGTAATACCCGGTCCTGGTGCGCGCCGTCAGTCCCGGCTTGCCGATTTGCACTTTCAGGTCGTGAAACTCGTTCGGCTTGTCGGCGCGCGGCGGATCAAAGGACACGGTGTAGTAGGGGACTCCATCCTGAACGCAGGTTGCAATCTGGCTGCTGAGGTCGTTGTTGGGGCCAAGGACAAGCCCGCCGCTTTCAACTGCAAGCACCTTCACTGACAGGTTGGCGAGGGCCGCCTTCTGGGCCGAGTTCACCCCTTTCAGAAAATATTGATAGAGATTGGTGCGTGCGCCCGGCAATCCGTCCGCAACGTCGTAGACAGAGATGTGCGCCTCGCGCAAGCTCGCTGACATGCGAACGATCGATTCGAAGAGCTTCTGCTGGCCGCTGTTAGAGGTTTGAAAACTAGGGTTGTCGAGCAGGGGCCATCCCGGGCCTATCCAGATGATCAGTTTTCTGCCGGGCTTGCCGCTCTCCGCCGTGGTAAGAGAATTGAACCCATCGAGGGATCGTGTGAGGAGATCGATTGCGCCGTAAGCGCCGGCCGCGCGGGTGATCATGCGGAACCCGGCGTCGGCCTTATCCAGTTGCGCGGCCACCGCGTTCCCGTCCAGGGAAGGATTGGCCAGCACCTTCAGGCCCGCGTCGTTGAACAGGAGAACCGATACCGGCAGCGGCAGCCGCCCGCCATTCTGGCGCGGAAAAGTGTCGACCTGCACTCGCTCGGCGGACACGGCTGAGCTTTCCTGGTTGATGGCATCGAGCACCAGGATTGCCTGAACCGGCGTAGCCTTCTGCATCGGATCATCGACGGCGTGAAAGGAAACGATCTTGCTGGGCAGATTATTGTCCAGCAAGGTGAAGTCCCTGAGCTCAAGTCCGGAGATAGCCTTGCCGGCCTTGTCGCTGACTACAACGTCGAGGTGAATGCGGCCTTCCGGTGAGCCCGATCCAGGCGCAGGAGGAACCGCACCCGGTGGCGTCTGCCCCGGCGCCTGCACGGCCGTCTGCGCGGCTGGAGGTGCGCCTTGCCCCGTGCCTTGCCCTGCGGTTTGCCCGGCGATCCCTACTAACCCTGAGGCAACGGCAAGGAAAAGACAAACGCAGATACGGAGCGAGCGGCTGAAACGCATCCTCGAGAGGCCCTCCACCAAAATCCGCGACGCGGCTCGAATCTCGCAGCGCGTACGAGCATAATAAGGTAACTGGAGTTATGACGAGGAATTGTGATTCATGGTTAGGCAAAAGGCCGGAAAATTGATGGGTACTTTGGCGCTTCTCGGTGCCTGCTGGGGCCTCGCTCCGGCCCGGCCTGCGGTTGCGCAGCAGACAGCTCAAGTTGGCGATCCTCACTGGTCCGAGCATTTGGCCGCCTGGAGAACCGACCGCGAGCACGATCTGGCCGCTCCCGATAGCTGGCTCACGCTGGTCGGCCTCGAGTGGCTCAAGCCGGGTGCCAACTCCGTGGGAACGGCGGAAGATAACCAGATCAGGATTCATGCCCAGGCGCCGGAACACATTGGATTGTTCACGGTGAGCGGAAAGACTCCTGGTTCCACCTTGATTCAGTTGCTGGCTCCGGCAGGTGGATTTCCGGCTGACCTCACAGTCGATGAAGCGCCTGCGCGCGAAGGTCCTCTGCGGATCAGCGACAGCAAGCCGTCGACGATCAAGTGGCACGGACTGACGCTGGTGGTGCTGCTGCGTGGCGGCCGCTACGCCCTTCGCATCAAAGACGCGAATTCGCCCACCCGCACCGGCTTCCATGGCCTGAACTGGTACCCGCCCAACCCTCATTTCCGCGTGATTGCGCATTGGATTCCGTTTACCCCGCCGCACATCGAGAAGATTCCCACGGTGATTGGCTCCTCGCTCAACCTGCCCGCTCCGGGCGTTGCCGAGTTTACGCTCGACGGCAAAACCCTGCGGCTGGAGCCGGTCACGGAGCCGGAGGAGCCGGGCGTACTCTTCTTTATCCTGCGCGACGAAACCAGCAAAACCACCACCTACCAGGCGGCGCGTTTTCTCCACACACCCCTGCCGCCGGCGGGGCTTGGTAAGAGCGGGCCGCTGATTCTGGACTTCAATCGCCTGGAAAATCCGCCCTGCGCCTACACTCCCTACGCAACCTGCCCGCTGCCGCCGGAACAGAATCGCCTGCCCGTGGCGATTGAGGCCGGCGAAGAGCGCTACTCGCACTAAGAGCGTGGGCTCAGTGTTTGGCGCGTGCCCCGTCGCGCCACGGGCTGATAGTTTTGAATTAGGGTGTATCAATTCCTGCGGCCGTGAATGCGGGACCCGTGTCACCTCCGGAAAGCGAGCCATGTTTCACACCACTGAAGATATTCGCATTCAATGGACCAAGGTGGTTCTTCCTCCCGTCTTTCTTGAGGAAGAACGCCCAGTCACTGAAGCTGCGTCGGACGTCATCTACGACGCGCGCCACGAGATTACTGAGATCCTCTCCGGTCGCGATACGCGCCTGCTGGTCCTGGTCGGGCCCTGCTCCATTCACGACACCAAGGCCGCACGCGACTATGCCGCGCTGCTTAAAGACGCGATCGCCGAGTTCTCCGCTGATCTCCGCATCGTGATGCGCGTGTACTTTGAAAAACCCCGCACCATTGTGGGATGGAAGGGATTGATTAACGATCCTTTTCTCGACCACTCGTACAAGATCAACGACGGGCTGCGCAAGGCGCGCAACCTGCTGCTGGACCTGGCCGAGATGGGAGTGGCGAGCGGGACCGAGTTCCTTGACATGATTTCGCCGCAGTACATCGCCGGCCTGGTGGGCTGGGGTGCGATCGGTGCGCGCACCACGGAGAGCCAGGTACATCGCCAGCTTGTTTCCGGCGTTTCCTGCCCCGTGGGATTCAAAAACGCCACCTCGGGCGATGTGCAGGTGGCCATTGACGCCATCCAGTCAGCGGCTCACTCCCACACGTTTCTGGGCCACACCAAGCATGGGCAATCTGCGATCTTCGTCACCACCGGCAATCCCGATTGCCACATCATCCTGCGCGGCGGCCGAAAGATGGTGAACTACAACGCGGAGTGCGTTGCCGAAACTGCCGCACAGATGGAAAAGGCCGGTGTTCCGCCCCGCATCATGATCGATTGCAGCCATGCCAACAGCAACAAGGATTACCGGCGACAGGGCCTTGTCTGCCACGATGTTTCAGCGCAGATTGCGGCGGGAAACAAGAACATTCTCGGCGTGATGATTGAGAGCAACCTGGTCGCAGGATCGCAGAAACTCATCCCAGGTCAGCCGCTCCTATACGGGCAAAGCATCACCGACGGCTGCATCGACTGGCCAGAAACCCACACGCTGCTGACCGAGCTAGCCGCAGCCGTCCGCGCCAGGCGACTGGCAACTTAAAACTGACAACTTACAACTGATAACTGCCTTCTACCGTTGCTGTCCCGCCATCACCCGCACCCGCTGCCGCGTCAAGCGTACCCGGCATGCCAGGACGCCGCCACAACTTTGGTCCCGTATGCCGATCCACGCTGTCTGCGCGGGGCTCAGCATCCAGGCCGTGGCATTCGCCGCATTGTGCGTCTGCGCCATGAAGTCGGCGCCGTTCAGGTCATCGTCCGCAGCTTCGGCATTCAACTGCTGGCATTGGTCCTGGGGTGGAGCGGGCTGGTCGGGCGGGTGATCGCAATAATCTTCATCGTGCATCAGTACATATTTTTTGCCGTTGTCGGGAATGAAGTACCGCGTGGTCACCGGCCGTATGCCCTCCTGCGCCGACCACTGCATTACGTCCGAAGCAAACTCCACAGGCATCTGAGTCATGGTCAGCGAGGTGACCTTCAATTGCCGGGAATAGATTGCCAACGTAGGAGTAGGCTCGCCGTTGGAGGGACGGAAGTACACGCCGCCCAGCGCGATCCCCTCTTTCATATCGAACCACATGAAGCCGCGGCCATGCATCATCGGCCCCCTGTCGCCGGGCACCATCACGTAGCGTCCTTCACCCACAACAACCTGTTGCGGCGATCCGTCGAGCATGATATCCCGGGCTTCGGCGAGGGACAGGTCGTGCCCGTAGTGATACGTGGTGTTAGGCGTGACCCGCTTCATCAGGGCTCGGAACTGCTTATCCTTGAACAATTCCTTTGTCGGCCTGCCCGCATACGCGCTGAGAAACGCGAGTTGGTCGCTGGGGATTGGGTTGTCAAGAACAACCGGCGGGGGTGGGGGCGTTTCGGGTTGAGCCTGTGCCGGCGCGGGGTCCTGCGCTGCTGCGGGCAAGCCAGCAGGAATGATCGTTGCGAAAACCAAGGCGGCAAAAGCGAGTCCGGCGGACAGAAAGCTGGGGAGAACCTTCCCTCGATGGGAAGATCCTGAAAGGAATCTCATCGCATGACCTCCCGATTTCAATTTAAGACCCGGGTCGGAATTTCAAACCCGAATCTGCGATGAAAGTTTTCATTTTTTTGCCAAATTCATCGTCGCAACCGCAGGCGGCGCCGGAAATAGGGCTCCCGCTGCCTTGAAAGGGCCCGACTTTAGTCGGGCCGTAGACACCTGAAATGAGCGTCGGCTTTAGCCGCTGAGGGATGCCTTTCACAGAATCCGCTTGAAGGCGAATGTCAGCCCTCGTTCGTGACGCATTGCGCGTGCCCGGCCCGGCTGGATATCTTGATTAAGCAGGCGCGGTGCGGTTCTCAGAAAGAGATTCATGGACGTTCTCAAGCGGCTCTTCGAGCAGCATTACAAGTTGCCGGCCGAACATGTGCAGCCGCTTCAGGGCCAGCTTGGCGGCTCAGGGCGCGCGATTGTGCGTCTTGCCGGGGCCGGCTTCAGCGCCATCGGCATTCTCTACCCGGTCCGGGAAGAAAACATCGCCTTTCTGGAATTCTCAAAACATTTTCGGCGGCGCGGATTGCCGGTGCCCGAGATTTATGCGGAAGCTCTGAACGAGAACGCCTATCTCGAAGAGGACCTCGGCGACACGACCCTCTTCGAATTTCTCTCCGCAAATCGCAGTGGCGCGGCCATTGAACCCGAGGCGATCGAAGCCTATCGCAAAGTAGTTGCCACACTGCCGCGTTTTCAAGTTGAGGCAGGCCGCGATCTGAATTACAAGGTCTGCTATCCGCGCGCCAGCTTCGATCGCCAGTCCATTGCGTGGGATCTGAATTATTTCAAGTATTACTTTCTGCGCCTGGCCGGCGTGCCGTTCAGTGAGCAAGCATTGGAACAGGATTTCTCGCGCTTGACAAAATTTCTGCTGAGCGCCAATCACGATTATTTTCTCTATCGGGATTTTCAGTCGCGCAACGTAATGCTGCGCGATGGGCAGCCATACTTTCTCGATTACCAGGGCGGCCGCAAAGGCGCGCTGCAATACGACATCGCGTCCCTGCTCTACGACGGCAAGGCCGATCTGTCGCCGGAGCTGCGCCAGGAACTGCTCGACCACTATCTCGATTGCCTCGGCGGCTTCATTGATCTGAATCGCGAAGCATTCATGGAGCACTATTACTCCTATGTGTATGTGCGCATCATGCAGGCGTTGGGCGCGTATGGGTTTCGCGGCTTCTTTGAACGCAAGCCGCATTTCTTGCAGTCTGTTCCGTTCGCGCTGAAAAACCTGCGCTGGCTGGCTCACAACGTGAAGCTGCCCATCGCGCTCCCGGCGCTGCTCGAGGCGTTTCACAGCATGCTGGCGTCAGAGAAGCTGCAAGGCCTGGCTTCATCCGCCGATGTTTTGACGGTGCGCATCTTCAGCTTTTCCTTCCATCGCGAAAAGCCTGTGGATGATTCAGGAAACGGTGGTGGATTTGTCTTCGACGGACGCAGCCTGCCCAATCCCGGCCGCCAGGAACAGTTTCGCCAACTGACCGGCAAAGACGCGCCAGTGGTGGATTATCTGAATCAACAAGAGGGCGTACACCAGTATCTGGCCAACGTGATCTCGCTTGTGGATGCGAGCGTGAACACCTATCTGCGCCGCGGCTTCAAGAGCCTGATGGTCTCTTTCGGCTGCACCGGCGGGCAGCACCGCTCGGTCTATCTGGCCGAGCAGTTGGCGAAACATCTGCGCGGCATCGTCGGCGTTGAAGTACTGGTGCGCCATGTTGAGCTCGAAAAAATGAACAGCGAAAAAGCCGAGCTGGCAACAAGTGCCGAAAAGCTGGGCGCATGAGGGCGACAATCCAGTGAGGGCGATGAACCAGTGAAGGCAATGATTCTAGCCGCGGGCCTGGGCACGCGTCTCCGTCCGCTTACCAACGACCGCCCCAAGGCATTGGTGACCGTGGCCGGGCGCACGCTGCTGGAGATTGCGCTCGCGCGGCTGCGCAACTTCGGCGTGGGCCAGGTAATCGTCAATGTGCATCATTTCGCCGACCAGGTCGTCGAGTATCTGCGCGCAAATGAAAACTTCGGGATGCGGATTGAGGTTTCACGCGAGGAAACGCTGCTAGACACCGGCGGCGGCCTAAAAAAGGCAGCCTGGTTTTTTCTTGAGGACAGCGCAAGCGGGCAAGATCCGTTTCTCCTGCACAACGTAGACGTGATCAGCACCATCGATCTGGCGAGCATGGTGCAGTTTCATGTGGAGCAGAAAGCGCTGGCCACTCTTGCGGTACAGCATCGTGAATCCTCGCGAGTACTAATGTTCGACGACCAGCCGCAGCTTTGCGGACGCCGCGTCGGGCGTGAAGGGAAGACGGAATGGGTGCGGCCTGTCGAACAAGCGAATGAACTCGCCTTTTCCGGCATCCATGTTTTATCACCCCGCATTTTTCCCGCCCTCAACGAAGACGGCGCATTCTCCATCATTGATGCTTACCTGCGCCTCGCGGCCAGCGGAGAGAAGATTGTCGCCTACCCTGCCGACGAAGCCTATTGGCGCGATCTTGGCCGGCCGGACAGTATCGCTGCAGCGGTCCGCGATCTGGCAGAGGGAAAGTACGGCCTCTAAAACAGCGACATCGTGGTGACATTCCCAAACCGCCGCAACCGCTATGATGACTACGGCGCAGAATCCTGCGCCACAGGCGCGAACCATGGCTCCCACTTTCTTCATATCGGCAGGCGAGGCAAGCGGCGAGCACTACGGTGCCATGCTGATTGACGAGCTGAAAAAACAGCTTGCCGACACCGGCCAATCCGGACAGCCGAGCCAGTCGGACCAGTTCTTCGGCATGGGCGGCGAGCGCATGGTCGCCGCGGGCCTCGATCGCGTGGTCCGCTCGGAAGACATGGCCGTCATGGGAATTACCGAGGTCGTCCGCCACCTGCCGCGCATCTATCGCGAGTTCCGCAAGCTGAAGAAATCAATTCAGACCCGCCGTCCCGACGTAGCCGTCCTTATCGACTTTCCCGACATCCATTTCAAGCTGGCTGAGGAACTCCACCGTCTCGGCGTCCCCGTAATCTTCTTCGTCAGCCCGCAGTTGTGGGCGTGGAAGAAGCACCGCATCAAGCTGGTCCGCAAGTACGTTGACAAGATGCTGGTGATCTTTCCCTTCGAAGAGCAGTTCTATCTGAAACGGGGCGTAACTGCAGAGTTCGTCGGCCATCCGCTGGCGGAGTTGCCGCTGCCCTCGATCACCCGCAAGCAGTTTGCCGCGCAAAGCAACCTCGATCCGGCGCGAACCTGGATCGGCATTCTTCCCGGTAGCCGCCCCAAGGAAATTCGCGACAACCTCCCCGAGATGCTCAAGGCGGCGCAGATCCTGTCTCAGCGAGACAAATCCGCCGGCCTCGAGTTCCTCATCCCGCTGGCGCCCACTCTGAATGCCGCGCAAAGGGAGCAGGTGCGCGGCCTTGTCGAAATCCACGGGGCCGGCATAAACGTTCACCTTGTGGAGGACGCTCCGGCGGCGCTCTTTCACTCCCGTGCCTCGATAGTCGCCAGCGGAACGGCCACTGTGGAGGCGGCGCTGATAGGCAATCCATTTGTCGTCGTTTACCGGGTTTCGCCCCTGACCTACGCCATTGCCAAGCGGGTGGTCAAGGTGCCCCATGTTGCCATGGCCAACCTGATTGCCGGCAAACGTATGGTTCCCGAACTGATCCAGGATGACTTCACCGCGGCAAATATCGTCCAACAATTGGAGGGCCTGCTACCCGATGGGGTGGGCCGTGAGTCCATGATGAGAGAGCTGAAGGTCATACGGGACTTGCTGAATGCCCGAACGGCCGGCCTGGAGCGTGGCGGCGCCATCGAACGGGTGGCGGCCATTACCCTGGACCAGCTTGAAGCGATTTCCCCGAAGCGTACTTCTCAACCCGTGCAATCCTGACTTCCACAAGAACGGCTGCGATGCGATGATGACTGCTATGGCAATACACGAGCGGAATTTGCGGCGTGGATTTAGACTCGGCCTTCCCCTGCTTGCAGTGCTGTCGCTTGGCCTCCTGACGGCGCAACCCGGTTTCGCGCAGAGGGCAGAGCGGCCCGCGCTGAACATCACCGGCTACGCTATCGACGCCGAACTGGACACCACCACCCACCATATTGCAGCCACGGCGACGGTGAGTTTTACCGCTCCGGAGACCCTTGAACTGGTCAGTTTCGGCTTTCATCCCGCGCTCAAAGTAACAAAGATCACGGACGAAACCGGCAAAGTGCTGATCGGGGAACGGTCAGCGGACGGGACAATCCGCGTCACACCGGGCGCTCCTTTCACCAAAGGGCAGGTATCGCATTGGACCTTCGTGTATGAGGGCGTCATCACTGGTAATGAGGATGGTCCAATCGAGGGCCTGAAGCTGGCCGCGATTCAGGAGCCCATCACTTATCTCCTTTACCCCGCTCGGTGGTTTCCCATGACCGGCTACCTGATTGACCGCTTTACCGCGGAGATGCACATCAGGGTGCCGCAGGGAATGCGCGTGTTCGCGAGCGGCAGCGACGGAAAATCGAAGCCGGTAACGCTGGCCAACGGCAAACCAGGCGACCAGTACGACTTCAAATGGAACAAGCCTGGGTTTCCAGGAACGGTGATTGCCGGCCGCTATCTGCCCGCGGTTTCCGCCGGACCCGGCAACGTGAAGGTCTATCTGACCGTTGCTCACCAGGCCGCAGGCAACGAAGTAGCCCAGACGGCAGCCAAGGAGTACGACTTCTTTACCGACAGCTTTGGGGCGCCGGAGTCGAGCCATCTCAACGTGGTCGAACTCCCCGACGACACCCTCCCCGCCGTCTGGGCGCCGGAGTTGGCCGCCATTCTTGGCTCGCGAGTTGGGGATAAGTCCGGCATCCGCCTGCTGGCCAACACCATTGCGCACCAGTGGTGGGGCTCAGAGGTGAGTCCGCGCACCCTCAATGACGCGTGGATCACCAACGGCATGTCGCGCTACGGCGAGCTGATGTACCTTGAAGACGAAAGCGGAAAGAGCGCCATGCACACGGCGCTGCTCGACGTTTCGGCTGGCGCGCTGGCTTACGACACCATTCCGCTTTCCACCTCCGGGCGTCTCAATCCGTTTTCGCCCGAGTTCCAGTCCATGACCCTGGAAAAGGGCGCGATGATCTTCCACATGCTGCGCTGGGAGGTGGGAGACAAGGCGTTTCTCGACACGCTCAAAGGCGCGCTGAGCCAATACACCGACGGCAGTATCCGGTCGTCGGATTTTGTCAAAGTCGCCGAGGCCCAGAGCCAGCAGCAGTTGACTCCATTTTTTGGGCAATGGATCGATGGCACCGGCGCACCCCAGTTTACTGACAAATACGCAGTCTACCGGCTCGGCAACAATAAGGGCTTCCGCACCATCGGAGAAATTCAGCAGGATCTCGACCTGTTTCGCATGCCGGTGGATCTGCGCATCGAGACGGACGGCAAGACGGAAGACAAAAAGGTGGATGTGGTGGGCACGGATACGCAGTACGTCGTGGATACGTTTGGCCGGCCCCGTCGCATAGCCATCGATCCCAATGGCTGGCTGCTCAAGGCCACCCCCGATCTTCAGGTTCGCATCGCCATTCTGAAAGGCCAGCAACTCGTGGCCCAGGGCGACCTGACCTCTGCCCTGGCCGAGTATCAGAAAGCCCTCGAAGCCAACCCCAACAGTTCGCTGGCCAGCTATCGCATCGGCGAACTGCTGTTTACGCAGCACAATTACCAGGCCGCCGTGAACTCCTACCGCGACTCGTTGCGCGGTGACGGCGAGCCGCGCTGGACCGAAGTCTGGAGCCACATTGCCCTGGGCAAAATTTTCGACATTACCGGGCAGCGTGACCGTGCGGTGCCCGAGTACCGGCTGGCCGTCCAGACCAATGACAATACGCAGGGCGCGGTGAACGAGGCGCGACAATGGCTGCAGAGGCCGTATAAGCTGCCGGACACCGACCAGTAAGAGGGTTTCAATTCGGACGCCTTAGCTCTGCGGCCGAAACTCCCAAAAACTCTACCTAACCGCTCCCGCTTTCGCGCCGTCTCTTCCATTGAGTGCAATTCACGCTCATTGGAAGAGGTTCCCTTGTGAAGAAGACAAGATTCACAATCCGCATCGCCTTTTTTGTTCTGCTCCTTCCGGCGACCTTCGCTATCGCTCAACAGACCGCCCAGGCGCCCGTGCCCGCAGCCATCCGCACTGCCACTAAAATCTTTGTCTCCAATGCCGGAGCGGACAGCGGACTGTTTCCATCGCCCTTCACCGGCGACACCAATCGCGGGTACAACCAGTTGTACGCGGGCCTCAAAGCCAATGGTCAATACGAGTTGGTTGGCGACCCAGCCGATGCTGACCTGGTGCTGGAACTTCAGCTCACCGCCCCCGTCGGCTCAACCCGCTCGATGACCTCCAACAAGATCAACGGCGCCTCTGACCCGGTTCCCATGTTTCGGCTGGTTGTCTATGACCGCAAGACCCATTACGTGCTCTGGGCGTTTACTGAATCCATCGAGATCGCTTTCCTCCAAAAAACGCACGACCGCAACTTCGACGATGCACTGAACGCTATCCTGCTGGAATTTGAGTCGCTTAGCGGCAAAGCGCAAGCGGCGACTCACTAAGCCTTCGTGCCCAACGATTGAATTTTGATGGCGCCAAAGATAAATTGCTTTTAGCCCGCCAGTTTTGCCGATTAATTCGAACATCCTGCTAGGGTGTGAATCGGGGCACATTCCGCCCCGATCGGAGTGATCGATGCAATTGAGCACAAAAGGCTTGGCATTACTCAAGAATTCAGAGGGTTTTCGCAGTCAATCTTACCTGGATGTAGCGGGGATTCGGACCATTGCCTATGGACACCGGATTCTTCCCACAGAGTCATTTCCCAACGGCATTGATGAGGCACAAGGCGCGGAGTTGCTGACCGGCGACGTGCGCGTTGCCGAGAACGCCGTCAAGCGCCTGGTCAAGGTGGAACTGGTGCAGTGCCAGTTTGACGCGCTGGTGGATTTTGTCTACAACCTGGGGCCCCGCCGGCTTGAAGCATCGACTCTGCTGCGCATGCTGAACATCGGCCGCTACGGCGCTGCGGCCGATGAGTTGCTGCGCTGGGATCATGCGGGTGCGCATGAGAACGCTGGATTGAAAGCGCGCCGCGAAGCCGAGTTTATGCTTTGGCACAGCGCCGATTCCGGGCAGCTTCCGGTCGCGTAAAAGCAAGCACTCATTCTGATAGCGGTTTCGACTTCAAACACTGGAATCGAGACCGCTTCAGACTCGATTGATCTCCAGCACTTCCAGGCTCTCATCGCTCTTGAGGTAACCCTTGCGGCGAAACCAGTCTTCCATGGCCGGCTGCAGCCGCTCGAGCGGTACGCGCGTCCCTGCTTCAAGCAATCCATCCGCGGCAGGCAGCGTGTCGTCGAAGACGGCGTTGTTGGTGAAGTTGCGCATGGCGAAGTTGTCAATCCAGCGAATCGGGCAATCGTGCCGTTCGCCTTCAGAATCGACTCGCCGAATGGAAAGCCTGCGCGCAAACATCCTTTCACTTTAATGGATGCCGCGAACAGGATGCGCGGCAATTCACGGACGGGCGTCATCAAAGGCGGCCAAAGCCCGTCTAGCACTGTGAGCACGTTCGCCGGCGAATGTGCTCACAACCGAAGAATTCGGTTTGACTGCCGAGGCGGCCCATACGGATTCTTCTTGAGATTGTCCCCAACGGGGAGGAGCATTGCATGGTGAACAGATTTTCCAAAGGAAGCTTTTCCGCACGCCGGTCGCTGCTGCTCGCGACCATTCTGGCCGCGGGTTCGTGTGGATTGTGGGCGCAGGCCGGGCCGCCGGGTGGACCGCCGCCGGATGGCCAGATGCGTCGCGGACCGAATACAGAACGTGAACTCGGCCAGCTTACCCAGGCGTTATCCCTTACGCCGGATCAGCAAACGCAAGTGAAAGGGCTGTTGGAGCAGCGACGCGGAAAGATGGATGAGCTCCGCGGAAGTGGAACACCACCAACTCGGGAACAGATGGAAGGGATTCGCAAGGACACCGACGCGAAGATCAGTGCCCTGCTCAACGACGACCAGAAGGCCAAGTTCGCGGAGTGGCAAAAGCAGCGCATGGAACGCCGCCGTGGACCAGGTGGACCGGGCGGGGATGGACCGCCCCCTCCGCCGCAGCCGCAGCCGCCAAACGCGTAACCACATAGCTAGAGCAGGTTGGCGAAAAACCATCCGGGCGGTAGGCCGGGGATTTATCCCCGGCAACCTGGACAATAGAATCAACGCGGGCTTCAGCCCCTGAGGTATGTTTTTCGGCATCTGGCTCGAAAATGATGCCTTTTTCACCAAGCGTCAAGAGTCAGACGATAGCGGGCTCTCTGCTCCTTTGCCGTTCTTCAGGCAAAAGTCCAGGGAGCCTTAGTTGCATTGCGCGCCTTCACGGCTGCTTTTCCGCCGTCGGTTTGGCATCCTTCATCTGCTCGGCATCCACGTGGAACCGCTTGAAATCGTAGTCGCTCTCAGTGAAGTGCTGGCGGTATCCCTTCACCAGCAGCACGCGCGCCTGCAGGTTGGCCTCTGCGCCGGTCGGCAGCCAGACTTCGCCGTTCACCAGCGTCTGATCAAAGCGGAATGTGGAGCCCTTGTCGATGGTGGCGACCAGTCCTCCGGCCACGCGGAAGTTATCAATGAATCGCACTTCAAGATGCGCCACCTGGCGGTCCGACTCATCAATCCAGATAGTGCCTTCCAGCTTCTTTGAGGCATCCTCGGCCAGGCCGTGCGTCTTGGCGTCCTTGCGGCCAATGAAGTCGAAGACGATTGCAGCCCGTCCGCGGTAAGTCTCGCGGCGCGCGTTGCGCACATCCATGATCGCGAGAATCCGGCTCACGCTGATGGTCTGGCCTTCCAGCGGCTGATCCGACGGCGTCTTCTGCGCTTTCTCCACCAGCTTGGTGACGCGCTCGGTTTCTTTCTGCTGGTCGTGATCATCCAGCGGCTTGCCGTCCTTCTTCACGGTCCGCTCAATCACGTGGCCGTTGACAAAGAAGTCCTCGCCCTCCTGGCTCTCGGTCTTTTTCACCTGGCCGTTGGAGTCAATGTCCTGCGTGGTCTGCATTGAGGTGTACGTGTAGTTCTCGCGTACCCTTTCGAGCAGCTTCTGGTGCTCCTGCACCTCGCGCATGAGCTGGGGAATCTCGGGCAGCGGTGCAGTGGGCGCCTGCTGGGCTGGAGCGATCGGCTGCGCCAGGGCGAGCGGCGCCGCAACTAGACCGCCAAGGCAGAGGTTGATTAGAGCGCGCATGAAGAGACTTTCCCAGGGAAGGCGCCCGCGCAAGAATGCACGCGCTGGATTCTTCAAAATTGGATACTGCCTGATTGAACCCTGCCTGATTCGACCCCCTGTTTGGACCCTATGCAACGCGAAAGGTTGTGCTATTTTGAACATGTTGCACCGGCCCGCAGCTTCCATTATCGTCTCAGAACATATTTCCGGGAACGTAAAGGTGCATCCAAACGGTTAGGCGGCCGGTGCTGCTGCTCGATCCCTAAAGCCTCGACCCGTCCATGCCTCGATCTGCCCATGTAAGGAGAACCAAGGAATGATCAAGCTTTTGATTCACTGGATTTTGAGTGCCCTGACTTTGTGGTTGATGTCCCACTTTCTGTCCGGCTTCCATGTGGTGGGACTGAAGCCTGCGCTGATAGCGGCGCTGGTGATTGGCCTGTTGAACGCGACGCTGGGCCTGGTGCTCAAGATCATCACCTTCCCCATTACCATCATCACCCTGGGCTTGTTCCTGCTGGTGATTAACGCAGCCATGATCCTGCTGGCGTCGCACATCGTTGTCGGCTTCCGCGTGACTGGGTGGATTCCGGCGCTGTGGGGCGCAGTGGCGTTGGCGTTGGTGGGTATCGCGGTTCACGCGGGGTCAAAGAAGATCTAGACTACACGCGGGGTCAAAGAAGATCTAGACTACACGCGGGATCGAAGAAGATCCAGACCTGGTTGCATAAACCGCGTTTTGAAAGGGGCACGGCTTCAGCCTTGCCGCAAAAGGCTCTAAGCAGCGTGCGCTTTACCGGCTGCGGGAAAACTCGTTTCAGTGCCGCTTGCAAAAGCCTTGTATCAGGGCATGACTTCAGTCATGCCGATAAGGCCAATAAAATCAATGTTGGGCTTTAGCCCCTGAGAGATGACATTTGCTGAGGCGAGCGGCATTCATGCAACCAGCTCCAGGCTCCCTGCTCAATCCTCTTCGAGCTCGCGAGCGGAAGACTTCCTACTTCTGCGGAACTGCAGCCGCTTGCGGAGTCGCCCCATTGACAGATTTGGCTGTCGCGGTTCCGCGAGTGCGCCGTGCGGGCTTCTTCGCCCCCGGCGCAACTGCCTTGGGCTGTGCCGCATTCGCCGGGGCCGTGTTCACCGGATTTGCAATAATCGGTCCGTTCAATGTGTTGGGCACGTGCATCGCGCTGGCGTTGGAGAAACCGCCCGGCGACACCACCCTCGGCGGCATCACGATCACCTTCGCCGATTGGGCAGGTTGAACGCGGGAGTAGACGCCCCATCCTCCGCCCGCAACCACGAACACGATTGCAGCCGCAGCCGCGGTGCGCATCCAGCCGCCAGCGGGACGAAGCACCGCCGGCCATTCCAATAGCCGCCCCGCACGGTTCCGCCTGGACCGCACTCCAGCCTGCACGCGATCCTCCAGGCCCTCCGGCACAGGCAGGCGGGCAATCAGCCGCAGTGTCTTCTCCGCTTCACTCGCCCCGGCACGGTCGCCGTTCGAAAACTCGTTCTGACTTGGATACTTCATTTTGAAACTCCCAGCAACTCCAACCACTTACAACTTAAAACTTACAACTGAAAAACTCTCCCTCACCGCAAGGCCCTCGCGTAATTCAGCAGTCCGGCCATTAGGTTGCGCGCGCGAAACAGCCGCGACCGCACGCTGGACTCGGTAATTCCCAGCACCGACGCAATCTCAACACTGGTCAGTTCTTCAAATGCCGAAAGCATCAGCACCTGTCGCTCGTTCGCGGGAAGTTGCTCCACGCAGGCCAATACGTGCGCATGATGTTGTGCGGCGGACGCAATCTCCTCGGCTGAAAGCCCATTGCAGGGCAGCACGCGGGCCAGTTCTGAAACATCGTCTGTCTCCGGCCTGGTTTTGGCACGGCGCTTGCGGTCCAGCACAATGTTCCAGACAATGCGTATGAGCCAGACGCGCTGGTCGCGAACCTCATCCAGCGTATCGCGATGCCGCAGCACGCGCACAAACGCTTCCTGCACAGCATCTTCCGCATCCGCGGCATTGCGGAGAACGGAAAAGGCCACGCGATAGAGGGTTCCGGCGTACTGGCTCACCAGGGCCGCAAGCGTCGCTTCCTCGGCCCGAGTCCGTTCCGCTAGAGTGCGGGCTTCATCGCTCACAGCGCTGTTTGGAATCTCCATCCAACCTGCGAAAACTGCCTGGCTGGCGCTCATAAACCACCAGACGCAGGCCAACAGGAAAATGCTCACGGGCCGGAGCAGGCCCCGGAACGCCGAACTGGCTGAGAGCCCGCCGAACTGATTAGGGCAACTCTCCCGTTGGTGTAGAACGGTTTTGAAAGGGCACGACTTTACAGCTTGGTGAAAAACTCGAATTCTGCCTCAGTGTGCGAAAGGGCACGACTTCAGTCGTGCCGTAAATGCCACAAAAATGAAGCTCGGGCTTTAGTGTCTGCGTGAGAGCGCCATTTGCCCTTTTGCTGCGGCGTTCTTGTTTTGAGTTTTCCGCGATTTCGGCGGCGGTTTTTGTTTCAGGCTGTCCTCATGCCATGCAGCCTGGT
>JBEKET010000059.1:0-39814 GCA_050013695.1 Occallatibacter sp. | reverse complement strand
GAGCTTCCACATCTACCACCTTCCAAGCCATCCAACACCCCCAATGCAGCCTAAAAACTGTAAAGGATGTGTGGAGACAACTTGTAAAGGATGTCATGGAACTGAACAACTTTAGTCGTGCCCTTTCAAAACCCGGATTATGCAATCAGCTCCAGGGCGGTAAGGACGTTGCCGTATGCTTGCAGGCGACGATTCTTTTGGATCAGGAATGGACGCGGGCGGGAAGGAAGAGGGGGAGTTGCGGATGAATGCGTTGAAGGTGCGGCTGGCCGCGATGATGTTTCTGGAGTATTTCATCTGGGGCGCATGGTACGTGACGGTGGTTACGTGGCTGATGAAGACTCTCCATTTCACTGGCGTGGAGGGCGGGCTGGTGGCGGGCACAACCGCGGTGGGGGCTATCGTTTCGCCGTTTCTGGCGGGGTGGATCGCGGATCGCTTTTTCGCCACGCAGCATGTTTCGGCGGCGCTGCACGCGGCGGGGGCTGTTCTGTTGTTGCTGGCGTCACGACAGACGGGGTTTGGTCCGATTTACTGGCTGGTGCTGGCTTACGCATGCGTCTATATGCCGACGCTCGCGCTGACCAATTCTCTGGCCTTCAGGCAGATGAAGGACCCGAAGATGGAGTTTGGCTTGATCCGCGTCTTCGGGACGGCTGGATGGATTGTGGCCGGCCTGCTGGTGGGCGGGTTGAATCTTGAGGCGACCGCAGTGCCGCTGAAACTGGCTGCGGGCTGCTCGGTTCTGTTAGCGGTTTACGCGCTGACGCTGCCCCATACCCCTCCGCTGAAACAGGCCGGGGGCTTTAATGTGCGGGGAGTTGTGGCGCCTGAAGCGATGCGGCTGCTCAAGGATAAATCGTTTGCGATATTCGTGCTGGCCAGCTTTCTAATCTGCATTCCGCTGCAGTTTTACTATGCGTTTACAAACCGATTCTTAAATGAAATCGGGATTGAAAACGCCGCGGGAAAAATGACGGGCGGGCAGATGTCGGAGCTGCTCTGCATGCTGCTGATCCCATGGTTTTTCAAGCGGCTGGGCGTGAAGTACATGCTGATTGCGGGCATGGCCGCTTGGGCGGTGCGCTATGCGATGTTTGCATTTGGGAATGCGGGCGCGGGGATTTCAATGCTCTACGCGGGCATCCTGCTGCACGGAATCTGCTACGACTTTTTCTTCGTGACGGGCCAGATTTATGTGGATCGGAAAGCGCCTGCGGCTTACCGCGCGGCGGCGCAGGGAATGCTGACGCTGATTACGTATGGCGCTGGGATGCTGCTGGGGTCGTGGCTGTCTGGGCAGGTGGTGGACCACTACGCCACGGTGGCAGTGGATGGTGGATCAACCCATGAATGGCGGCCGATCTGGCTGGTTGCGGGAGGGCTGTCGGCGGCTGTGCTGGTGCTGTTCTTCTTCGCGTTCAAGGATCGGGAGGTGGATGGCTAGGAGTTAGGGCTGTTCTATCGATGGCGTAAAGTGAAGCGCTCCCTCGGGGGTTAAAGCCCGGGCCTTATTTTGTGGCGTCTGCGGCACGACTGAAGTCATGCCCTGATACAAGGCTTTTGAAAACGGCACCGAGGCGAGTTTTTCCGCAGCCTGTGAAGCCCGACGCTTTTCTCCGCATCTTTTGGCACGACTAAAGTCGTGCCCTTTCAAAACCGCTCTGCACCAGCAGGAGAGTTGCTCCAGGCATTCGCAAAATGAATTGCGGCGACTCCGAGGATGTTCTAACTCTCCGCGATCTTTTTGCCGATGTAAGCGCCGTTGCCGAGGCCCATGAGAATCATCAGTGTCTGACCAATGTCGGGCAGGCCAAGGTCCCAAACGGTGTGTCCGAGCTTCGGGTCGAAGTAGGGTGCGCCAGGATTGTGGATGAGGGCGAAGACTTCAGAGAGGAAAACACCAACGGCGATTGCGGTCCACAGCACGACTTGAACCTTGCCCAGATCGGGCTTGCCGGAATCGTCGGCGAAGATGCCGCTCTGGCTTGGCGGCGTAACAATCTGAAGGCCGGCGGCGGCGGCGACGGCGTTAGCAGCGTCAGTCTTTGACTGGGTGCTGACGGCGATGGACTTGGCGGAGACCGCGGTGGCGACGCTGATGCCCATGGCGATGAGCAGGTTGGTGGGAACGCCGGGCATCTCCTGGCAGTAGTCCTTCGAGAATCGGATCTCGTAGAGCGCGAGGAACGCGAACACCACAGCGGCGGTCCAGACCATCATCTGGAACTTGCTGGTGCTGGGACGTCCGTCTTCACCGATCACGAGCGCCCACGGATGGCGCTTTGTCGCGATAAAAACGACGATCCACAGAATGGCCAGACCGGCTAATCCTGTGAGCCAGGGCAAGACTTGCTGGATGGGCATGCAATACCTCTTTGCGGATGGCGCCGGGGAGTTGCGTGGCGCTTCACCTCATGCAAATGGGACAGGGAAATCGTTGGTAATGTTCAACGATTCGTGGATGGAAGTCAAGATGTTTTCAAGGGTGGGTCGAATGCGGAGAGATGGCTCTATCTCGCAGAGTTACGCGTGGGTTTATTTCATCGGTTATAACTTGCGCAGGCGGTTGTCCTGATGCTGTTCTTCATCGCATCCAAAGACCGGCAGGCGGAGAGCACTGCTTAGCTGCATTCGCGGCAAAAATCAGCCGAACCCAGGACTGAGATCTTAAGGAAACAACCCTAAGACAGAGTGGAGCAGGGTAAAACTGGAATCACAAGGAAGCTAGCCATTTCGGAACTTCGGCTTGTCACTAATCCTTGGCTCTTATGGTGTATTCGCTCGATTCGGGGAAAGCGATGCTAAGAATCGAACGGTTGGACTCGTCTTCCGAATCTCCGCCCAAGTCTTGGTCATCGCTACGGCGCGCCGATGCGTGTGTGCTGTCATTTGCATTTTGAATGGAATGTGTCGCCAAACCGGAAGGGGACTGCTGGTCCCGCCTGAATTGCTTTGCGAGTGCAAGTCCCTGTTGCTGGTAATTCGAGCCGATTTTCCCGCCATAAACTTTACTTGGCTTCGCCGACATGTTGTAGTAGTTCAATCTCCCCACAAATTGGTCGTCTTCCAAGAGAATTGGCATTTCATTTGCACGAACCTCCAAGACTGCCCTTGTTCCTGGAATCTCGCCGTCTCTTCCGTACCCGAATCCGGGGTCAAAGAATCCAGCGTAATGGACGCGAAACTCCTGCGTAGCCAAGTCATACGGAAGCATCTCGGCCGCCAGATCAGCCGGGACTCGGACGCGCTGCTTCGACGCCAGAATGTAGAATTCGCCGGGCACAAGGATAATTTGACGCTTATCGTTCTTGAGGATAGGTGTCCAGAAATCCGAAACATCGTAATGATTAATTTTGTCGAGTTCGATGGGCGGCGAAAAGCGCTTCGCCTGATATGCGACGATGTCGGAACCATTGCCCCCGAGGTCGACTGTAACCCGGAGCCCCCGATCAATATCAAACCTCCCGGTACTTTCGTCAGCGTCGATAAGTTGGGCATCCTGATCAAGTTGCTTCAACTTCGCATCGCCCGCAACAACGAATTTACCGCGCCCAAACCGGAGTTGATTCAGGGTCATACCGGCCTGAACAACAATTGGAAACGAATGCGAAATAACTTCGACGAACAAGTCTCCTCGGTAACCTCTTCGCACCCGTTCGAACTCATCGCCGTGCTCAGTAATCAGCCGGGTAAAGATATCGAGTCGACCTGTCGTGCTTTTGGGGTTAGCGATCCCGAAAACGTCAGAAGGAAGATCGAGGCTCTCCATGAGCGGGATAATGTAAATGACGCCGGGTTCTAAAAGTGTGGGCCCCGACAGGTCCAATTTTCCGGTGAGAAGCCCTTTGTCCGTGGCCTTGTTCAGGAGGGTAGTTGACCTCCCTGGTAGAAAGCTCGCGCGGACGCGGTATGCTTCGCGCGAAAGGCGCAGGTCAATGCTTGCAGGCTGAATCTGGTCTTCCCGGATATCGCAAGTGGAACGAACAATACCGGCTTGAACGAAATGAAGGATTTCCTGCGACGGCAATATGCCTTCGCCGGTTGGCAGACGATCGGGGAACAAAGTTTGCGAAGCCAATTCTTTCTCCAGTACTTCTCGGTCCTAATTACGCAACGCAGCGGCTAGTTTTTTCGCCCTCTCACTGAATTCAGCATTGTGGAAGAGTGCGACGCACTCCAAACTGCAAAATGCACCGGGACCTCGCGCAACCGCCGTGCCTTCCGGGATCGGCTTGCCACAGTTTGGGCAGATGGCCGCCTGGCGAAATTCATTTAGACGTACTTCCTCATCAGAGCCTGCCACGTTTCCTCCACCTGCGGAGATTCTGAAGAATAACAGTGATTCAATCTGCGGGCGCTCTGAATATCTAGGTCCGTTGGTGGAATTCTCAGCCCTGTCATCCTCATCCATATTCCTGAGTCGGTTAGGGCATTGAGATGCACTATTTTTAGGGCATCGCCTGTGCAAAAAGCAAGCGCTTCCACATCCTCTCAACAAAAGGCCGGTGGTCCTTTGGGGTTAAATGGGTTACGCGGGTCCCACGGCCCATGGTTACAGCTTGCGGAGGCGGGCGCAGGCTTCGTCGAGGTCGTGGTCTTGCTTGGCGAAGCAGAAGCGGAGCAGGTTCTCGCCGTGTCCGGGGCGAAAGAAAGCGGAGCCCGCAACTGAGGCTACGCCGGTTGCCGCCAGCAGCTTGCGGGCTTTTTCTGCGGCGGTTTTGCCTTCCAGCCTGGTGGCTTCGGCTAACACGTAATAGGCGCCGGCGGGGGTGGTGGGCTCGAGGCCGGCGTCGCGCAGTGCGGAGAGAATGCGGGCACGCTTGTCCTGGTGAGTCGCGGCCAACCAGGTGTAGAAGCTGGGTGGAAGCTGCTCGAGGCCGGCGGCCGCTCCATGTTGCAATGCCGAGGGCGCGCAGACATAAGTCAAGTCATGGAAGTAACTCATTGCGGGCATCCACTTGACGTCGGCAGTTACATAGCCGAGACGCCAGCCAGTTACTGAGAATGTCTTGCTGAAGCCGGAGAGGACGATGGTGCGTTGACGCATGCCGGGCAACGTGGCTGGGCTGATGTGGCGCGCGCCGTCGTAGACGAAGTACTCATAAATCTCGTCGGTGAGGACGAAAAGGTCGTGCTCGATGGTGAGGGCGGCGATGGATTCAAGCTCGGCTATGGAGAATACTTTTCCACTCGGGTTGGCCGGAGTGTTGATGACAATGGCGCGGGTGCGCGGGGTGATGGCGGCCTTGAGGGCGTCGGTGTCGAGCGCGAAGCCGGGGTCGGCGAGCGGGACCAGGACGGGGTTGATGCGCAGCGACTTCAGCGTGGAGACGTGGTAGCCGTAGAAAGGCTCGAAGAGCAGGACCTCGTCGCCGGGATTGAGCAGGGCCATGACGGCCGCGTGGAATCCGCCGGTGGCGCCGGAGGAGACGAGGACTTCTGTTTCAGGATCGTAGGTGAGCGCGTAGTCGCGCTGCTGCTTCGCGGAAATGGCATTGCGCAGGCGGCCGATGCCGTCGAGGCGGGTGTAGATGTTGTAGCCGGCGTGGATGGCTGCGAGGGCTTCAGCTTCAACGGGCGCGGGAACGGGGGTGTCGCAAACGCCCTGGGCCAGGTTGATGCCGCCGATGGCGTCGCAGGCGACGGACATGGCGCGGATTTCAGACTGGAAGACGCCGGGGGCTAGCTGGCTGAGGGACAGGCGCGAGGGGGCGGAGGTGGTGGGCATGGGGAAGATCCTTGTGAACCATCTTATATGGAGAGCGGGGCTAGCGGAGTTGGCGGAGTTAGCGGGGTTGGATGCTGGTGTTGGATTCTCAAGAACACCCCAAAGAGACAGGAGCAGATCCTTCTCTCACCACCCCAGGCTGAAAGACGCCTGGGGCCCCTTTCGCTTAGGATGACAGCTCTTTTCCACTTCGGGCCCGGCAACGCGCTGTGACGGATGACCGGCGAGGCTTTTTGACCGCGGCGTAGAATCGACTGGTTATGCATGAGCTTTCGATTGTTTCGAGCGTGGTGGAGACGGTGATGGAGTCGCTTGCGGCCTATCCGGGCGCGCGGGTGGTGGAGGTGCGGCTCAGGGTGGGTGCGCTGTCGGCGGTGATTGAAGACAGTTTGCAGTTTTGCTTTGGGATTGCGGCCGAAGGCACACCATTGGAGAAGGCGCGGCTGGTGGTGACGATTGTGCCGGTGGTGATGCACTGCGCGGGGTGCGATGCGGATGTGGAACTGGAGAGTGTGCAGAGCTTTCGCTGTCCGCGCTGTGACGCGCCTTGCTTTGACCTGCGGCAGGGGCGCGAGTTGGAAATTGAGTCGTTTGAGATTGATGAGGGCGACGGTATGGAAAAGGCCGGGGAGGCAGAGATCGGGGTGAAGGCATGACAACGCGGATTGTGGAACTGCGGCGGGGGATTCTGAAGAAGAACGACGAACTGGCGGCGGGGCTGCGCGAGCGGTATGCGGCGGGCGGCGTGCTGGTGCTGAACCTGGTGTCGAGTCCGGGGACGGGCAAGACTGCGTTTCTGGAGCGGACGCTGCGTGAACTTAAGGCAAAAGGCGCGCGGGTTGCAGCGCTGGTGGGCGATCTGGAGACGGATAATGATGCACGGCGTTTGGCAGCCAGCGGCGCACCGGTTCGGCAGATCAATACGCATGGAATTTGCCATCTGGATGCGGAGATGATTTCGAAACACCTGGCCGGTTGGGAGGGCGTGGAACTGGGCGGGCTCGATTACCTGTTTATTGAAAATGTAGGGAACCTGGTTTGCCCGTCGAGCTACGATCTTGGAGAGAAGATTCGCGTGGCGCTGCTTTCGGTCACTGAAGGCGAGGACAAGCCGTTGAAGTATCCGACACTGTTTAACTCGGCGGACGCGGCGGTGATTACCAAGATGGATATTGCGGAGCCGTGCGGGTTTGATCGGGAGCTGGCGTTGAGGAATATTAATGAAATTCGGCCGGGGATACGGATCTTTGAGACTTCGTCGAAGACGGGGGCGGGGATGGGGGAGTGGCTGGCGTACCTGGCGGATGAGCGGAGTTTGCGGGGTTAGCGGAGCTTGCGGAGTTGGAGGCGGAAGGCGGGATGGCGGCAAAGAAGGTGAGCGCGGCGGATGGCAAGGCAGAGGTTGAAGCATACCTGGCTCGCGTGCCGGAACCGGCGCGGACTACGCTTGAGAAGATGCGGACGATGATTCGGGCTGCTGCGCCGAAGGAGGCGACGGAGGGGATCAGCTATAAGATTCCGTCGTTTCAGTACAAGGGAGCGCTTGTCTGGTATGCGGCGTTTAAGAAGCATTGCAGCTTTTTCCCGATGGATCACTCGCTGGAAGAGGAGTTTGCGGAGGAGCTGAAGGGCTGCAAGGTGCTGAAGGGGACGATTCAGTTTCCGGTTGACCGGCCGCTGGCGAAGGCGCTGGTTGCGAGGATTGTTAGGGCGCGGGCGGCGGGGAATGAGGGGAAGGCGCGGAGCTAGGTGGGCTGCTTTCAGGTGATTTAGATCACACTTCAGCCGGTTTGGGCGGCGTATAAGGGGACTACTATGTGCCTTGCGATTCCGGGAAAAGTGGAAGCGATTAGCGAAGAGAACGGCCTCCGCGTGGGGCGGGTGAACTTCGGCGGTGTGATCAAAAACGTTTGCCTGGACTACGTGCCGGAGGTCGAGGTGGGCGATTACACGATTGTCCACGTGGGGTTTGCGCTGTCGAAGATCGATGAACAGACGGCTGAGGAGACGCTGGCGGAGTTTCGCAAGATGGGGATTCTGGATCAGGAACTGGAGAGCGAGGAAGAGGCGTTTGCACGGGCGGCAGAGGCGCCGCAGATGGTTTGTCAGGGTGAGAGTTGCCTGGTGGAATCTGCCAAGAACGAGGATTGAGATTTGTGGTTTCCCCGGTCTCAAAATCGAGACCGGGGGCACCCGGCAAATACGGAAACGCAGGTCCTTCGACTCCGCTGCGCTCTGCTCAGGATGACAGCTCATTTTTAGATAGGTAGAGAAAAGCACTAACAAAGGTAGTATTGAATGAAGTATTTGACTGAGTTTCGGAACGGCGAGATCGCGCAGGGGATGGCGCGGGAGATTCACTCGATCACTACACGGCCGTGGAAGATTATGGAGGTGTGCGGGGGACAGACGCACTCCATTATCAAGAACGGGATTGACCAGATGCTGCCGGCGGGGATTGAGATGATTCACGGGCCGGGGTGCCCGGTGTGCGTGACGCCCCTGGAACTGATTGACAAGGCGCTGGCGATTGCGGCGCAGCCCGGCGTGATTTTCTGTTCGTTTGGCGACATGCTGCGGGTTCCGGGCACCGACGCCGATCTGTTTCAGATCAAGGGCAACGGCGGGGATGTGCGGGTGGTTTATTCACCGCTCGATGCCGTTGAGTTGGCCGCAAAAAATCCTGACAAGCAGGTGGTGTTTTTTGGCGTGGGGTTTGAAACTACGGCGCCGGCTAACGCGATGTGCGTGCACGTGGCCAAGCGGCGGGGACTGAAGAATTTTTCGCTGCTGGTGTCGCATGTGCTGGTGCCGCCGGCGATTGCGGCGATCATGGGTTCGCCGGGAAACAAGGTGCAGGCGTTTCTGCTGGCGGGGCATGTTTGCAGCGTGATGGGGTATTGGGAGTATCCGCCGGTGGCGGAGAAGTATGGGATTCCGCTGGTGGTGACGGGGTTTGAGCCGCTGGACTTGCTGGATGGGATTCGGCGCGCCGTGGTGCAGCTGGAGGCCGGGCGGCATGAAGTTGAAAATGCCTACGAGCGCATTGTGACCTTTGAGGGCAACCGCGCGGCGCAGAAGATGCTGGCCGAGGTTTTCGAAGTGACGGACCGGGCCTGGCGCGGGATTGGCGTGATTCCGAAGAGTGGCTGGCGGCTGAGTGAGGCTTATCGCGAATTTGACGCTGAAGAGCGCTTTCAGATCACGGGGATTCACACCGAGGAGTCGGCGCTTTGCCGGGCGGGGGACGTGCTGCGCGGGGCTATCAAGCCGGCGGAGTGTTCGGCCTTCGGCCGAGAATGCACGCCGCGGCATCCGCTGGGGGCGACCATGGTTTCAAGCGAAGGGGCTTGCGCGGCGTATTACAACTATGGGCGGTTTATTTCGGCGCAAGAACTGGCGAAAACAGTTGTAAGTTGTTAGTTGTAAGTTGTCAGTCAGAGGGGTCATGAGTGGGTGAAGCAATTAAGACCGAGTTAGCGGAATCGCCGAAGACGGGACCTGATTTTTCCGGCTGGTCTTGCCCGCTGCCGCTGGTTGGTTATCCCACCATTGTGATGGGGCATGGCGGGGGCGGAAAGCTGGGAAACGAGCTCGTGGAGCATTTGTTTCTGCCGGCGTTTCGCAACGCAGCGCTCGAAAATCTCGGCGACGCGGCGGTGCTTGATTTGCCTGGCGGCAAACTGGCGATGAGCACCGATTCTTTTGTGGTGCAGCCGCTGTTTTTTCCTGGTGGATCGATTGGCGAGCTGGCGGTGAACGGGACGGTGAACGACCTGGCTGTTTCCGGCGCGGTGCCGAAGTTTCTCAGCGCCAGCTTCATTCTGGAAGAGGGATTTCCCCTGGCGCAACTCGCGGCGATTGTAGAGGCCATGGCCAACGCGGCCGCGGCATCCCAGGTGCAGATTGTTACCGGCGATACCAAGGTGGTTGAGCGAGGACATGGGGACGGCTGCTACATCAATACCGCCGGCGTGGGCAGCCTGCGGACGGATGTGCAGGTGGGTCCGCACCGCGCGCTGCCGGGAGATGTGATCCTGGTTTCTGGCACCATTGGAGATCACGGCATGGCTATCATGAGCGTGCGCGAGGGGCTTGAATTTGAAAGCCAGATACGGTCAGATTGCGCGGCGCTGAACGGGATGATTGGCGATGTGCTGGATGCAGTGGGCGCGGAGGTTCATGCGATGCGCGACCCAACGCGCGGCGGACTCGCTTCCACGCTGAATGAGATTGCACTGGCTTCCGGCGTGGGGATTGCGATTGACGAGGCGAGCCTGCCGGTGCGGCCTGAAGTGCAGTCGGCATGCGAGTTGCTGGGACTCGACCCGGTGTATGTGGCTAACGAGGGCAAGGCGGTTTTTTTTGTCGCGCCTGACGCTGCGGAAAAAGTGCTGGCCGTGCTGAGAGCGCATCCGCTGGGACGCGATGCGGCGCGGATTGGCACGGTTACGGCTGAGCACAAGCGCATGCTGGTGGCGCGGACGGCGATGGGCGCGAACCGGGTGATTCCGATCCAGATTGGCGAGCAGTTGCCGCGGATTTGCTGAGTTAGCGGAGTTAGCCGCGCTGCGCGCGTGTTGGCGGGGTTAGTGGAGTTAGATCAAGCCATTCGCGAAATCTGAATGATCCCCCCGAGCCTGGACGCAAAAACTAGAGGACACTTAACTTCCCTTTCATCCGAGGCCGCTTGCGGTTTAGCGGCGGGATCGACCTTTCGCGGTGTGCTGATTTGACCAGCAAGGGACCCTCCCGAGTGGGAGACTGCGGATGTAGATGGCTGATGCGTTTTGCGATAGTTTGCAGCACCGATTCGGCCACAAAGGAGATACACGATGGGACTGATCATTCTGATTGTGGTGCTGGCACTGGTGTTCGGCGGCGGCGGCGGATACTACGGCTACGGCCGGTGGGGCGCGGGCGGCGGCGCGGGCATAGGGCTCGGCACCATACTGGTGATCCTGCTGATTTGTTACTTCCTGGGAGTCTTCCACTAGAGCGCCGTTTCGCCAGTGTTTCGCGATAGTTCAGAGTCCCACATCGACTGTAAAGGAGATACACGATGGGAATAATCCTTCTGATTGTGATTTTGATTTTGGTGTTCGGCGGGGGCGGCGGCTACTACGGTTACCGCAGGTGGGGCTACGGTGGTGGCGGCGGTATTGGGCTGGGCACCATCCTGATCATCCTGCTGATTTGTTATCTGCTTGGGGTTCTTTAGAGCGCCAGTGAGTAGCTGCAATTCGGCAACCTGCATCGGCGATTGACAGCTGGTGCAGGGATGCGCTGGTTTTTGATGTGACGCTTCAAAGAATGCTTACGAATATATAGATTTTCTAAGTACCTTGGTAAGTCTACCTTTCCAACAAACTGGGCAATTCTTCTGAGGTTCTAATTCTATGGGCCGATGGATGAGGAGACGCTAAGAATCGGGATCGCTGTTCCCGAATGTCGAGCGTACTTCCGCGTCTCGAAAGGCCCTGCATGTCGGTGCTGGCCAGGGTTCGTGTTTTCGTTTTTTCCGTATTCGTATGGGGGTGGTGGGTTTGGATGGCGTTTGGGCAGGCGCCGGTGAATCGGGCTGCGGAACCGGGGCGAACGTTTGGACGAATGGATGAGGCTCAACTGGTTACTCTGAAGGGAAATGTGCATCCGCTGGCGCGGCGGGAATTTGACGGTGGAGCGGTCGAACCTGATATGGCGCTTGACAGGATGGTGCTGCTGCTCAAGTCCAAACCGGAGCGGCAGGCGGCGTTGGATGCGCTGGTGGAGGCGCAGCAGGATGTGCGGTCGCCACTCTTTCATCAGTGGCTGACGCCGGCGGAGTTTGGCGCGCGGTTTGGTGCGAGCGGAAGCGAAGTAGCGCGCGTTGCTGCGTGGCTGGAGGGTTACGGATTCAGGGTGGACGAGATTGAGACGAGCAACCGGCTGATTGTGGTTTCAGGGACGGCGGGCAAGGTGGAGGAAGCCTTTCAAACGACGATCGACCGTTACAACGTGAACGGCGTGGAGCACATCGCAAACGCGGATGATCCGCGGATACCGGCGGCGCTTGCGGGGGTCATAGGCGGGGTTGTTTCGATGCATGATTTTCGCAGGGTTTCCCAGATCGGGGCGCGGAAGGCGATTGGGGTACGGCCGGAGTATTCGAGCGGGGCCACGCATTATCTTTTTCCAACCGATTTCGCGACCATCTACGACCTGAATCCGCTGTATGCAGCGGGGACGGCGGGGGCGGGGATTTCAATTGCAATTGCCGGGCGGAGCGACATTGAGGTGGGCGATGTTGCGGCGTTTCGAACGATTTCCGGACTGAATGCGAACACTCCGCAGGTGGTGATTCCGGGGATTGATCCGGGGCTGGTTGCGGGCGATCAGGACGAGTCGACGCTGGACGTGGAGTGGAGCGGGGCGGTTGCGCCGGCGGCTGTGGTGACGCTGGTTGCAGAGGCATCGACGGCAACGACGGACGGGGTGGATCTGGCCGCCGCATACATTGTGAACCATGCGACAGCGCTGGTAATGAGCATGAGCTATGGGAACTGCGAGCAAAACATGGGGGCGACGGAGCTGGCTTTCTACAACAGCCTGTGGGAGCAGGCGGCAAGCCAGGGGATGAGCGTGTTTGTCGCTGCGGGCGACGCGGGCGCGGCGGGGTGCGAGACGGGATCGGATTTGTCGGGGTCGGGCGCGGC
The DNA here is from genome assembly GCA_050013695.1 of Occallatibacter sp. Classification (GTDB taxonomy): domain Bacteria; phylum Acidobacteriota; class Terriglobia; order Terriglobales; family Acidobacteriaceae; genus Telmatobacter. Next base: position 27,388 of record JBEKET010000059.1, on the reverse strand, counting down.
GGTGAATGGGCTGTGCAGTTCGTCGTATTCAACGTGCGTGGGCGGAACGGAGTTCAACGAGGGGGCGAGTTACAAGGAGTATTGGTCGGTGGGTAACTCATCGAGTTATGAGTCCGCGCTGAGTTACATCCCAGAAGAGGTTTGGAACGAGAGCGCGTTGGACGGCGGGACGGGGCTTTGGGCTTCAGGGGGTGGTGTAAGTGTGGTGTACGCGGAGCCGGCGTGGCAAAAGGGGGTAAGCGGGGCTGGAGGAGGCATGCGGATGGTTCCGGATGTGGCGCTGTCGGCGGCCGATCATGACGGGTACATGATTTGCGAGAACGGAACGTATTGGGTGATTTCGGGGACTTCGGCGGCTTCACCTTCGTTTGCCGGGATCATGGCGCTGGTGGTGGAGAGCCAGGGCGGCAAGGGGCAGGGGAATGTGAATGCAGGGCTTTATCCGCTGGCTAATGCGGGACAGAGTCCGTTTCATGCGACGGTGTCGGGAGATAACAGCGTGCCGGGGGTGGTGGGATTCACTGCAAACGGTGGCGCCTACAATTTGGCGACGGGATTGGGGTCAGTGGATGGTGCATTGCTGGTGGAGGGGTGGAATAGGGAGATGGGCCGATTTATACGGATACCAGTTCGACAGCCGATTCGGCGACGTTGCGCTCTGTGTGAATGGTGAAAGAGCTGGCTGGTGTTGAGTCAGGCGAAGAGTGCGAAGGACTGTTCGATGCGAGTGCAGAGCTCTGCTGGGGCGGATTCCCTGCTGGATTCGCTTAAGGATTGGTGGGGTTCTAGAACGATGGCGGGAGAGCTGGTCAGGAATGCCGGTAGGGCCTTGATGGCTTCGACGGTGGAGGGCCAGTGGATAGTGCCGTCGCCGGGCCAGAGGTGTTCGTCTTTCTGGCCGTGGTTGTCATGGACATGAATTGACGCGATGCGGGAGTTCAGGGTGGAGATGGCCTCGGCGACGCCAACGGTGATGTGGGCATGGCCAAGGTCGAGACATACGCCGATGGAATCCAGGTGGCCGATGCGGAGGATTTCGAGCAGGTGGCCGGGGGTGGTGGCTTCGCTGAGCAGGTTTTCGACGAGCAGGCGCACGCCGAGGGGGTGAGCGAAGGCGCCGAGGTGTTCGAGAGCCGAGAGAGAGTACTCGATGGTGCGCGGCGACCAGCCGTCTTCACGCTCGCCGAGGTGAAGAATGAGATTGCGAAAAGGGATGGACTCGGCGGTTTCGAGGGTGCGCCTGATCTCGTCCATGGCGTCGATGCGGCGGGCTTTTTCAGGGTGAATCAGGTTGACCGCGGGGGCCCCGGCGCGGCCCATTTCGCGGTCGGGATAAAGCGGGGCGTGCATGGACCAGGGTTCAAGGGGATTGGAGCGGAAAAAGGCGGCCAATTCGGCGATGTGGTCGCGGCTGGTGTAGTCGAAGTGGTGGCGCGCGGCAAAAATCTCGACGGCCTGGGCGCCGGAACGGGCAGCCAGACCCAACTGTGCGGAGTGCAGGCGCTGGTTCCGGAACAGGTGTGTTGAGAGGACTCGCAGCATGGTCAAGAGGTCTCCACTCCACATTCACCGGCGAGGCAAATCGGCAGCTGGTCTAATTGTCTCATTTTTTGAATAGCTTAGGGCAGGCCCAGGGTGACGTGAAGGGTTCGGATGCAAGGTGGGATGCGGGTCTGCTGGAAGGATTTGAAGATCGCGGCTCTGCAAGCCTGCCCTAGGGAGTACAGGCTTGCACGCCGATGATGCACGACTGGGGATCGTAGCACTCTATTGCTGCAAACTCCCGTGGCCAACCCACCAACGAGGGTGCACAGATGGCTCGCGAGGTAAGCGAACGCCGGAACTCCGGCAGAAAAGGAAACAAGTTCCGAATCTACCCCGGTGCTCCAGGTGTGGGAGCGAGAACCTACCCACACATAAATTGAGATGCATGGCTCGCTAAAAGGTTGGCTGTGCAAATGTGGATATTCGGAAGATTTTAAAAAAGTTTTAAAAGATCGAGTTTTGGCTGATCAAGGGGTTTGGGTCTGAAGCCCCATCCCTCTCATTTTAGATGAGTTGCGGCCCAACTGAAGTCAGGCCCTGATACAAAGCCCGCAGGAACTACAGTTTGTTGCGGACAGCGAGCTGAAAACTGGACCGTTCCCCGGTGAATCAATAGCCGGACGCCTTGCCGTAATGGCTTCGGTGGTCCTGGCCGGCGGAGAGTTCGCCGGTTTTGGGGTCGACGGCGATGCATTCACCGTTGGACCAATGGCGGTCTCCAGCGGCGAGGGTATAACCCTGGGCCTTGAGGGCGGCCAGAGTCTCGGTGGGGAAGCCAGACTCGAGGTAGAGCTTGTCGGGCAAGTACTGGTGATGGAAGCGGGGAGCGTCGACGGCTTGCTGGATGTTCAGACCACCCTCGACCGCGGAGAGAAAGATGCCGGCGACGGTAGTAATGATGCGCGGGCCGCCGGGTGAGCCGAGAACGAAGCGCAATTTTCCGTCTTCAAGGACGATGGTAGGCGTCATGGCGCTGAGCGGGCGCTTGCCGGGGGCGATGGCATTGGCCGGTCCCTGGATGAGGCCGAACATGTTGGGAACGCCCAGCTTGGAGGTGAAGTCGTCCATCTCGTCGTTGAGCAGAAAACCAAGCGACCCGGCTGTTACATGGGACCCGAAGCTGTTGTTGAGCGTGGTGGTCACCGAGACGGCGTTGCCCTCGCTATCGACTACGGAATAGTGGGTGGTCTGGTCGGATTCATGATGATATTGGCCGGCAGAAACCGGCGCGGGTGGCAAAAATCCAGCGGGTCTGATGAGAGCGGAGCTGGGCGTAGCCAGGTTGGGATCGATGCCGGTACGCCATGCTTCAGCGTATTTTTTTGAGGTAAGCTGGGCGACGGGAATGGTGTTGTAGTCGGGGTCGCCGAGATAGTCGGTGCGATCCATGTAGGCGCGGCGGTAGGCTTCAGTGATCAGGTGAATGGAGGCTGGGGTGCGATCGCCGAGCTTGGCGAGGTCGTAGCCTTCAAGGATGTTGAGGGCGCTGAGCAGGACGATACCGCCTGAGGATGGTGGCGGGGCGGAGATGACGGTGTAGTTGTGGAACGTGCCGGTAACGGGAGTGCGCTCGACCACGGTGAATTGGGCCAGGTCTTCGAGGGTGAGAAGCGCGCCGCCTTTGTGAAGTTCATCGACCAGCTCATGCGCGATTTTGCCGTGGTAGAAGTCGTCGGGATCGGCGGCGATGCGCTGGAGGGTGCGGGCCAACTCTGGTTGTTTGAAGGTTTCGCCTTCTTTATAGAGGTTGCCGTCGCGCTGGAAGATGCGCTTGGAGTCGGGGAATTTGGCGAGGTATGGGTCGGTCAGCTCGTGGGCTTCTTCAGCGGTGAGGACAAAGCCGTTTGCGGCCAGTTGAATGGCCGGCGCCATGACGCGCGCCAGGCCGAGCTTGCCGTATTTGCGCTCCGCGTAGACCATGCCGGCAACAGAGCCGGGCGTGGCGATGGAGCGATAGCCGATGATGGATGATTCGGGACTGTCCATAGGGAGGACGTTGCCGTTGGCGTCCTGATACATGGTTTCAGTGGCGGCGAGCGGGGCCTTCTCACGGTAGTCGATGAAGGTGGCGTGGCCGTCGTGGGTGCGGAGGAGCAGGAAGCCGCCGCCGCCGAGGTTGCCGGCAGCGGGATGGACAACGGCGAGGGCAAAGCCGGTTGCCACGGCTGCGTCAACGGCATTGCCGCCCTGGCGCAGGATATCGAGGCCGGCATCGGAGGCGAGATGATGGACGCTGACCACCATGCCATGGGCTGCGCGGACCGGTTGCTCGTCAAGGTAGGACAGGGCGGGCGGTGTCGCGGTCTTCGCGTGCTCCGGGACGACTGGTGCCTGGACAACTGGCGTCGGGACGGCTGACGCTGGGACGCTGGTCTGGGCAGCGGAAAATGCTGGGAGGCAAAGTGCGGCGCCGGTGAGGGCGAGCAGGACGGGGAAAGGGTTCCGTCGGTTCATAGTGTTTTGACAGGATAACGCGGATTGGTGCGGACTTCCGTTTTTAGATTGTGTTATCGGCCGCCGACCAGCATGACGCCGTCGATCGGCGTGCGGCAGGTTTTGCCTGCGGCGATCTTCCATGTGGAACCATCGGCGTAGGTGATCGAGACGAGGTCGATGCTGTAGACAGCGGACAGGCCGGGCACCCACAGATCGGCGATAGCGTTCTTGCCAGCTTCGGGGCCGGCGGGGAAGGCGATGTCGAGGGTTCGGATGGCATCGGAGGGGTCGGCGCCGAGGGTCATGGGCGTAAGCGTGGCGCGGGTTTTGGGCAGGAGGCCGCGGACGTTCACGGTGGCGTTGGTGATCCGGCTGGAATCCGCTTTGGCCAGGGTCAGGTGAAGCAATTGGGCGAGGCCTTTGGGACGGCTGCTGTCGACTTCCATGGCGGTTGCTGTAGATGACTGCTGTGCGTGCACCGAAACCGGGCAGGCAGTGAGTTGCGACAGTGGGACGACGACAGTTGTCGTCTTTTGAGTTGCCGAGTTATAGGTGGTTACCGTTGTGACGCCTTCAGTAGAGGCAGTGCCGCGCGGACCGGACTGGCTGGTTGGTGTCTGAGCGGTGAGCGTCATGGCGCCAAAGAGAGCGAGGTAAAGGGCGGCGACCGGCTTCATTTGTGTCTCCTTTGCTGAAGGACGAGACAACTGCATGGCGGAAAGGCGAAATAACTGTACACCAACAAAATACTCCGGCCGGCGTTGGGAAACAATCCCGGAGCGCGAAGGCGGTTTTGGGGTCTATCGGCGCTCCCGTCCGGTGTGGCCCGCTGTGATACCGTTTGAATACGGCGTCCCTGAGCCGGGCCGAGGTTTTGGGCCTCCGTCGTATGACTTTGGATGGGCTGGAAACGGGGACGGCGTGCGTAACCAAAGAATGTCCCAGCAGCCGGAATCGACATCGACATCGCTCGCCCCAAGCCTGGCTCCGCGGCCGGGGTCGGCGGCTGACCCCCTGGCTGGCGCGGGGGCTGGTTTGACGGACGGCTCGATTTCGGGGAGCGAAGCTTTATCGCCGCTGAATCAGGACGCGGGATACGGGTCGATTCCGATTGCAGAGACTGTGCTGGAGCCCCCGGGTGTTGCGATCGAGGTGGAAGCCCACCCGCAACGGATTCCTCGGTGGCTGGAACGGTCTGAACTGTTTCTGCGTGTGCTGCTGCGCATGTATATCGGGCTGGCGATTTGCTACGCGCCGTGGTCCAGGCTTTTCTGGGACCAGAATCCACTGTTTTTGCAGTTTCCCACGCTCGCAATCTTTGCCGCCAACGGAGCGGTTCGGGGCATTGTCACGGGATTAGGGTTTTTGAATCTGTGGATTGCGTTTCAGGATGCGTTTCGGAGGAGAGAGACTAGGGACTAGAGACTAGGGACTAGGGAATAGGGATTTGAAAACAGGGACTTAGGGATAGGGACTTAGGGACTAGGGACTGAGGGAACTGGAAAGAGCAACTGGGAACGGCTGATTATGGATTTGGAAGCGGACACAAAGGGGCAGCGAACGGCGAATGGGGAACCGTCAGGAGCGCGTGGGACGCCGCCACCGCTGGAGCGAGCCGCGCTGGCATATGAGAACCCTGCGTTTCTGAACAGTTCGGATGGGCGGCTGATCAGGATTGTGTCGGAGTATCTTGAGCCGCTGGCACGGTTCCGACGCGAGCAGATACAGGATACGGTGGTATTTTTCGGGTCGGCGCGGTTTCGCGGCAAGGCCGAGGCCGATCACGAGCTGGAACTGCTGGAGAACACAGGATCGAGCCAGCCCGCTCCGAGCCACGAACAGCCGGCCAGCGTACCGCAGATCGTGGAGGGCACGGCGAGCGATTTGCAGCGCAAGCGCGCGGTGGCGGCGGTGGAGATGGCCCGCTACTACGAGGACGCGCGGCGGCTCGCTGGATTGCTGACCAAATGGGCCAAGGGCATTCCGTCGCGGCGGCACCGGTTCGTGGTGACCTCAGGCGGCGGCCCGGGCATCATGGAAGCGGCCAATCGCGGCGCCTACGAGGCTGGCGGCAAGACCATTGGGCTCAACATTCGGCTACCCTTCGAGCAGGCTCCCAACCCGTACATCACTCCCAGCCTGAACTTTGAGTTCCACTACTTCTTCATGCGCAAACTGTGGTTCGCCTACATGTCAAAGGCGCTGGTGGTGTTTCCAGGTGGGTTTGGAACGCTGGACGAGATGTTCGAGATCCTCACGCTGGCGCAGACTCAGAAGCTGGCCAAGAAGATTACGGTGGTCATTTACGGTTCAGAGTATTGGAAGAAGGTCTTCAACCTGGACGTGCTGGTGGATACGGGCGCGATCTCTCCCAAAGATATCGACCTGTTTCAGTTCGCCGATACGCCCGAACAGGCCTTTGAGATGCTGCGGCATGGATTGACGCAGAACTACCTGCTGGACGAAGCGCAATCGGGGAAGTTGACCGAGACGACGAAGACGGCGGATGGCGAAGATCTGATGGCTGGATGGACTGTGGAGGACTTTTTGGGCCCCGAGATGGCGAAGACCAGCAAGTAATGCTGCAAAGTTGTTTCGGTTTTCTTAGGGTTTTGAGCCTAAATTGCCGTATTTTATAGTAACTCTATGGATTCCTTTGTGAATTGAAGCTGCATTGTTGACCTCTTAACCCCCTATTTACCGAAATTAAGGGATACTGGGTGCAGATTTCCGGGCAAGATCGCAAAGGAGGACCAGGAATGGCCAAATCGACCATCTCGTACCTGTGGCGCGACCAAAATGCAACACGCGGCTTCAAGTCGGGTGTTTCATTGCACGGTCACACCAATCAGTCCCAGGAAACGCTCGACTTCCTGGCGAACTTCGGGAATCAGTATCCGCTGATGCGGCCGTTGCTTTCACGAATGGAGCGGCGCTCGGAGGACAATTACTCGGTGCCGATCAACTACGCCGCGGCCTACTGGACCCCGCCGATGACGCCGAAGCTGGCGTTTGACCTGGAGAGCGGCCAGATCGAGAAGTTGGACCTGGAGCCCATGGTCTCACTTACCGATCACGACAACATCAAGGCGCCTATGCTGCTGCGAACGGTGCCGAGCGCGCGGCAGATTCCAGTTTCAGTGGAGTGGAGCGCGCCTTACGGGATTCAGTCGTTTCACCTGGGCGTGCACAACCTGCCCAGCGCACGAGCGACGGAGTGGATGCAGACGCTGGCCGATTTTACCAAGCACCCCACCGATGCTCGCCTGACGGAGATATTGGTTGCGCTGAACGCGGAGCCCAACGTGCTGGTGGTCTTCAACCATCCGCTGTGGGATCTCTACCTGGTGGGTGCGGAAAAGCACCAGTTCCTGGTCAACGAATTCCTGCAGAAAAACGGCAATTACCTGCACGCGATGGAACTGAACGGGCTGCGGCACTGGGAAGAAAACCGGGCGACGCGGCGACTGGCCGAGAAATGGAACATGCTGCTGATCTCAGGCGGCGACCGGCACGGCGTGGAAGCGAACGCCAACATCAACCTGACCAATGCGACCAGCTTTACCGAATTTGTGCACGAGATCCGGCGGGAAAAGAAGAGCGACATTCTCTTCATGCCGCAGTACGCGGAACCGTGGAAGCACCGGATCCTGCAGTCGGCAGTGGACGCGGTGCGGCACTACCCGGAGTTTCCGCAGGGATCGCGCACCTGGGACGAGCGGGTCTATCATCCGGACGCGGACGGGGTGATCAGGCCTCTGAGCGAGCTTTGGCCGAATGGATCGGCGCCGCGGGTGATGCGGTTTGGAGTGAGCCTGGTGCAGATGATGGGCAAGGGGCTGGTTTCAGGCGGACTGCGGATGGCGTGGAGCGAGGCGCACCAGCTGCGGCTGGCTTTGGGCGAGCACGACGGGTGACGGCGGAGCTAGCGTTGTTAGCGGAGTTCGCGGAGTTAGCAAAGGCATGGTCCATTCTCCGCTGGAGGCGCCGTCCTGGTCAGGATTTTGGTTTGACAAATGAATGAAACGATGCCGCGTGTGGCTTACTTCCCTGACTCGTTTCACGAGGTGAACGGGGTTGCGCATACCAGCCGTCATTTTGAGGCGTTCGCGCGGCGGCGGAATTTGCCTTTTCTCTGCGTTCGGGCCGGCGACCGAACACAAGCCATTTTGGAAGAAGGCAACGTGTGGACGCTGGAGCTGCCGCGCGGCTTTCTTTCGTTTGCGCTGGAGAAGGACCTGCGGTTCGATCCGGCATTCCTGCGGCACATCCCGCTGATCGGCGAGGTTCTGGAGCGGTTCAAGCCGGACCTGATCCACATTACGGGGCCCAGCGAAGTGGGGATGCTGGGCGCGTGGCTGGCGCATCACCTGGGTGTGCCGCTGGCGGCGAGCTGGCATACCAATGTGCATGAGTATTTGGCGAGGCGGTCGGACTGGTTTCTGCGGCTGCTGCCCAAGCGCCAATCGCACAGGACGGAACAGAAGATCGAAGACCTGACGATGGCGGCCGCGGCCAAGTTTTATTCCGTGGCGCAGGTGCTGTTCGCGCCCAATCCTGAACTGTGCGCGCTGCTGGAGCGGACCACTGGACGCACTTGTCACCTGATGCCGCGTGGCGTGGATGCGGAGCTGTTTCATCCATCGAAGCGCAACCGCGATCCTGAAGACCGCGACCAGGTGCTGGGATTTGTGGGGCGTTTGTCCATTGAGAAGAATGTGACGCTGCTGGCGAAAGTACAGCAGGAACTGGAAGCGATGGGACACAAGAGCTTTCGGTTTGTGATTGTGGGGCACGGTGCGGAAGAGGCATGGCTGCGCGACCGGATGCCGCGTGCGGAAATTACGGGCGTGCTGAAGGGTGAGGCGCTTTCAGCGGCTTACGCGAACATGGATTTGTTTGTGTTTCCGTCGCATACTGACACGTTTGGCAATGTGGTACTGGAGGCGCTGGCCAGCGGCGTGCCGGCGATTGTGACTCCCGATGGCGGGCCGCCGAGCATTGTGCGCGATGGGGTGACTGGGCGCATTGTCGAGGATGAGGATTTTGCGTCGGCGGTGGCGGGGGTGCTGGGCGATCCGGTGAAGCACGAGGAGATGCGGGTGAAGGCGCGGGAGTATGCGCTGACCATGAGCTGGGACTCGGTGTTTGAAGGGGTTTATGCGGCGTATGAGACGATGCTGCAAGGACAGCGAGACAGCGAGTCAGCAAGTCAGCAGGCCAGCTAAACACCATCGAACCGGTAATGGAAATGTCACGTGCCTACGTGCATCACGGCCCTGATTTTCTCGGACCGGCTGGAACCATGCTCGACGACTATTAAGACGGATGTGACATCAACCCCCGGATTTTGGCTCATCCGCAACTCGTACTCGCCAGAGGGAAGCGTGAAAGAAAAGAACCCGCTGGTTCCGGTTCTACAAGCCGCCACGGGCAATTCGTGTTCCTGATTAGCCGGGATGTAAAGCGGATCTTGGGGCCTTCTGCGAAACGCCTGCACCAGCGTAGTGTAAGTTCCGTCCCCCGGACCCTCCACAATGCCACGCACGTTGCTCATAGGTTTGTCCCGAAGGTCGATCTCGACCCTGATGTTTCCGCCCCAACTCGTTGGAGTCGTGACCGGCTCCTTGGCGCATTTGCGGCTTTCTCCGTGGCTCAACGACGAGCTAACGAGAGCGAAGAAAAGGATGAGACTGAAGGCGACACGCTTCGCACGATTCATACCAGTTCTCTGTGCGGATCAAGCTTTTGTGGCGAGCGTCGTTACGGCGTCTACCATTTTGTCGAGGTCGGCGATGGTGGTGTAGACGTGCGGGGTGACGCGGACGCAACTGATGTTTTCCCACACGATGCCGACGGTGTGAATCTTGTACTTGTCAAACAGAGCCGACGCTAGCTGGCCGGGCGTCATGCCGTCGATGCTGACGCCGCAGATTGCGCAGGAATAGCGCGGGTCGAGCGAGGTGTGGAGCTTGACCTTGGCGACGGTTTGCACACGGCTGGCCCAGTAATTCTTGAGGTAGTGGATGCGCTGCTGTTTGCGTGCGCTCCCGATGCCTTCGTGGAAATTGATGGCTTCGCCGATGCCCTGCTCGATGGGGAAGCTGCGGGTGCCGAGGTCTTCAAACTTGCGAATGTCCGGCGAGCGGAGCTGCCCGTTACAGACCAAAGGCCAGATCTTGTCGATCTTGTCGGCCTGAATCCACATCATGCCGGTGCCGATGGGCGCGGAGAGAAACTTGTGCAGGCTTGTGCCGAAGTAGTCGCAGTGCAGGTCGGGGATTTTGAAGTCGAGCAGGCCAAAGGAGTGGGCGCCGTCGGCGATGACTTCAATGTTGTGGGCGTGGGCCATGTCAGCGATTTTGGCCACCGGCATGGTCTGGCCGACCCAGTTGATCATGTGGGTTACATGGATGAGTTTGGTGCGCGGCGTGATGGCCTGTTCATAGGCTTTGACGATGACGTCGTCGTCTTCAATGGGGAAGTCGAAGCTGATTTGCTTGTAGACGATGCCGTCGCGCTCGACGCGCTGGCGGTAGGCCTGGATCATGTGCGGGTAGTCCTGCTTGGTGCCGATGACCTCGTCGCCGGCCTTGAGCGGGAGGCCGAAGATGATGGTGTTGAGGGCCTCGGTCGAGTTGCGGTCGATGGCGATCTCGTCAGGCTTTGCGCCGGCAAGGTGGGCGAGTTTTTGGCGCAGCGGTTCGCGGCCCTGGTCGAGAATCTGCCACATGTAGTAGGACGGGCCTTCGTTCGAGAGCTCGTTGTAGCGCTCCACGGCCTGCTGGACGACGATGGGCGCGGGCGAGACACCGCCGTTATTGAGATTGATGATGTCGGGATTGACCGAGTAGGAGCGCTGGATGACGCTCCAGAAGTCTTCATTCTGCGCGACGTCGGCGGGGCCGAGGTGGGCGACGGCGCGCGAGGCGGCGTTGAAGCTTGCGGCGTGAGCCTGGTTGAAGAGGCTGCTGGCGGAGAAGGCGCCTGCAAGAGTGGCTGCCTGGCGGAGGAAGGTGCGGCGGTCGCTGGGTTGCATAGAAAGAAATGTAGGCGCTTCGAGTAGCGGACGCAATGGGAAAATCGACTGGAAGAAACAACGGTTCGGCTGATTGTGAGATTTTAAGGCTGCGAATGAAAGGGCGAGTGGATCTTTTTGCAATGCGCCTGGCAAGTTGGCGGGAGCAATGCCAGGTGAAGGTCGCATCTTTTTTGGGTCGGCGAATCCCGCGGCCGGCTCAACAAAATCACTCGCTGCGCAGGCCGGTTTTGAGATCGAGGGTGAACGGGGTTTCCTTGTCGGTGATCAAGTTCCAGCCTAGGCCGCGGAGGATGGGGCCGTGCATTTCTTCAAGCGTGACGCCTTCATCGGAGAGTTTTTCGGATTGCCATGCCTGGCCGCTTGCTCCCCAGGCGAGGATGGAATGGTGGCCGACGAAGAGCAGGAGATTCTCGGCGGGGATGGGAAGAAGTTGAAGGACGGGGCGGTACTCAATCATGGTGAAGCGCTCGGGGGCCGTGGTGTCGATGATGTAGGCGTAGCCGCCGGAGACGGCGCAGATTTTATTTGGATTGGGAGTGGACCAGAGGCCGGTTGGTACGAGCGGGTCGCGAAAGCCGAGGGCGCAGGTGGCGAGGAATTCCTGTGGTGGAGATGGGGCCTTGCGTGCTACGGAATCGGGTGCGGGGTTGAGCGGGGAGCTTTCCGAAGAGCGTCCCCCAGGGGCTAAAGCCCGACTCGTTTTGGCGGCGTTTTCGGCACGACTGAAGTCGTGCCCTTTCAAAGCGTCGACGCGGTCAAAATGGTGCCCTTTTGCACAGGTTGTACGTTCCTTGTCAAGATGAATCGCCGATGGGCGGATGAGGACTTCTAATGCGCCGCGTTCTACTTCTTCGGCGTCACGGGGGTAGATGAAGTGGCGTGCAGGCAGAATCAGCGGGCGGGCGGGGAGAATTTCAGCTTGCCAGGAGTGGGGAAAGCTGCCTTCAAAAAACGGGGCATGGGGAGGAGCGGTCATGATGAGTAGTCAAATTCTGGACTGGTAGTTGAGGATCCAGTTTTCCTGTTCCTGGGTGTCGGGAACAGCGCAGCCGCGCGCCTCTGCAATGGCGAACAGGGCAGCCCGCGGCGACCAACCGAGATGAATCAGCGCGCAGGCCGCGGTAACCGTGGAACGGCCGATGCTTCCGCGGCAATGAACGCCAATGTGTTCGCCGATGCGGAGTCGATTGGCGAGGTACTTGATGAAGGTCTCGAAGGCGGCAGGGTCAGAGGGAATCTGCGTGTCGGGAATGGGGAATGAGAGGAAGTAAAGTCCGGCCTTGCGGGCGGCACGGGCTTCCTCTGAAAGCTCAAGGAAGGCGGCCTCGTGTTTTTCAAGCAGCGACACAACAGTTTGGATGCCGGCATTTTTCATGCGGAGAAGTTCGTTCTCAAGCCAGTCGCCACCGCGGGGGCGAAGCACGATGGCGAGCGGGGCGGGTGGTTCGCCTTTGATCCAGAAGATGTCTTGCATGCTTTCACACCCCGACGAACTGCTCGATCCTTTCCCTCACGCTGGGAATGGCGAGGCCGAGCGCCGCGCCGTCTTCAATGAGCGGGATGATTTTGTCGAACTCGGGGCCGGAATGGAAGCCGGTAAGGGCGATGCGGACGGGATGGTAGAGAGCTTCACCCTTGATGCCGGTTGCGGCCTTGATGTCGTTGATCCAGGCTTTGAAATCCTGGGGGTTGATGATGTCGGCGTGCGCGCGGGCGCGGTTGGCAAGCTCTCCGAGGACGGTGCGCGTGGAGTCGGCGGCAAGGATGGCTACGTTTTCAGGGTTGGCGCGCGCGGAACTGGGATCGAAGCCGAGGATTGGCGCGGCCTTCAACGGCAGCTGATCAAAGTGATCGACTGAGGGGACGAGCAGAGCAAGCAGACGCGCGAACCAGTCTTTTCTGAGCGTAATCAGGGCATTGGAGGGCAGGTTGGGATGAATGGGAGGGTTCAGGTGTTCGAGGTAATCAAGCATTTCGGCGGTATAGAGCTCTGACGACGACCACAGCGGGAAGATGTCAGGGCGGTACTGGCAAAACTGCCGCTCGGCAAGCTTGGCGATGCGCTCCGGGTCGGCCTTTTTGAGGTAAAAGCGGTTGAGCCAGTTGAGCTTGTCGAAGTCAAAGACGGCCGGAGAGGGAGTAACGCGCTTGAGGGTGAAGATGGGCGCGAGTTCGGCCAGCGTGAAGGTCTCTGATTTGCCGTCTTCCGCACCCCAGCCGAGCAGCGCCAGGTAATTGGCCATGGCTTCAGGCAGGTAGCCCATCTGGCGGAAGGTGGAGATGGAGGTTGCGCCGTGGCGCTTGGAAAGGCGTTCGCGATCGGGGCCGAGAATGGTTGAGAGATGGGCGAACTCGGGCACGGGCCAGCCGAAGGCCTCGTAGATGGCCACCTGCTTGGGGGTGTTGGAGATGTGGTCGTCGCCACGGATGACATGGGTGATATTCATCAGCGCATCGTCGATGGTGACAACGTAGTTATAAACCGGGATGCCTGCGGACACGCCGCTTGCCGAGCGGACCAGGACCGGATCGCTGACTGCGTCGGCTGCAAACTCGACTGGGCCGCGCACCAGGTCGTGGAAGCGGAGAGGGTGGTCTTCGATTTTGAGGCGGACGGCGTAGGGCAGGCCGGCGGATACATTTTTGCTGATTTCAGCTTGCGTGAGCGTACGGCAGTGGCCGGAGTAAATCTGCGGGAGATGCTGGTCGGCGGCGCGCTGGCGCTCGGCTTCAAGGTCCTCTTGCGTACAAAAACAGCGGTAAGCCTTGCCGTCCAGAAGCAGTCGCTCAGTGTGTTCGGCGTAGATGTCGAGGCGTTCAGACTGGCGGTAGGGGCCGAAGTCGCCTTTGTCGGGCAGGCCGCTCAGGCCGGGGCCTTCATCCCAGTCAATGCCCAGCCAGTGAAGGTCTTCCATGAGCTGGAGTTCAAAGCGGGCTTCGGAGCGCTCCAGGTCGGTGTCTTCAATGCGAAGGATGAACTCGCCGCCGGTGTGGCGGGCAAAAAGCCAGTTGTAGAGAGCAGTGCGCGCGTTGCCGACGTGGAGCAGGCCGGTGGGGGACGGGGCAAATCGGACGCGGGGTTTGGGGACTGTGTTCATGGCAGCATTGATGATAGACGCTCAGGGGCAGTGCGTGTGAAGCGATTTATCCGTGCGCAATGGAGAACCAAATGCCGCACACCCGGCCGCTTGCTGTATAGAAGAGTAATAGAGAGAGCGTTCTGGCTCTCCCAATTCCTCTGCGAGGTTTCGTCGGATGCTTTCACTGCTTCGGTCCCTTTGTGTGCGGGCGATGGTATTGCCGCTTATTGCTTTGACGTTTTTGATGCCGGGCGCGGTGACGGCGTTTGCAGCTGAGAATGGGCAGACGTTGAGCCAGAAGGTTGCCGGCATGGAGCGGAAGGATGGGCTGTTTCCGCTTTACTGGGATGCGAAGGCGGGAAAGCTGTACTTGGAGATACCGAAGCTGGATGAGGATTTTCTGCTGCTGGATCAACTGCCGTATGGCTTGGGATCGAACGACGTGGGGCTGGATCGGGGTCAGCTTGGCCGCGGGCGCGTGGTGCATTTTTCTCGTGTGGGCGGGAAGGTGCTGCTGGTTGAGCCGAACCTGATGTACCGCTCGTCGGCCGCGGCGGCGGAGGAACGGCAGGCGGTGAAGCAGTCGTTTCCCGAGTCGGTGCTGTGGGGATTTCCGGTCGATGCGGAAGAGAATGGGAGGCTGCTGATTGACGCGACGGCGTTCTTTTTGCGCGATGCGCACGGAGTTGCCGAGACGCTGCAGCGCACTGGCCAGGGGGCGTACAAGGTGGACGCGAGCCGCAGCGCGCTGGCCATGGACAATACCAAGAACTTCCCGAAGAACACCGAAGTTGAAGCGGAGCTGACGTTTACCACGGACGCCGCGCCGCGCGGGGAGTTTGTGGCCGAGGTGGCGCCCGATCCGCACGCTATCACGGTTCGCGAACATACTTCGTTGATTGAATTGCCGGGCCCAGGATATACGCCGCGCCGGTACGACGTGCGCGCCGGATATTTTCCGGTCAACTTCAGGGATTATTCAGCGCCGCTGGGCGAGTCGCTGGACCAGCGCTTCATTGCGCGGCACCGGCTTATCAAGAAGGATCCCAATGCTGCGATGAGTGAGCCCGTCGAGCCGCTGGTGTACTACGTGGATCGCGGCGCGCCGGAGCCAATCAGGACGGCGCTGGTGGAGGGAGCACGCTGGTGGTCGGCCGCGTTTGAGGCTGCGGGATTCAAGAACGCGTGGAAGGTGGAGGTGCTGCCCGAAGGCGCTGATCCGATGGACATCCGCTACAACATGATCCAGTGGGTGCATCGGTCATCGCGCGGATGGAGCTACGGCGCATCGGTGACCGATCCGCGCACCGGCGAAATCATCAAGGGCCAGGTAACGCTGGGCAGTTTGCGGGCGCGCCAGGACTACATGATTGCCGAGGCGCTGTTGGCGCCCTACGTGGAAGGCAAGCCGATTCCGAAAGATATGGAAGCGATGGTGCTGGCGCGGACGCGGCAACTGGCGGCGCACGAGGTGGGCCACACGCTCGGATTGCAGCATAACTTCGCGGCGTCTTCCATTGAACAAGGCGACAGCGTGATGGATTATCCGCACCCGTGGATCACGCTTGACGCTAACGGCAAGCCGGATTTGTCGCATGCCTACGCGGTGGGCATCGGCGCATGGGACAAGATTGCCATCAAGTATGGATATTCGCAGTTTGCGCCGGGGGCGGATGAGACGGCAGCACTCAATGGGATTTTGGTTCAGGCGGAGAAGGACGGCCAGCGCTACATCACCGACGAGGATGCAAGGCCGCTGGGCGGGGCGCATCCGTATGCGCATCTTTGGGACAACGGTCCGGATGCGGCCGACGAGCTGACGCGGATTCTTGCGGTGCGCAAGGCGGCGCTGGCACGGTTTGGCGAAGATGCGATCAGGACCGGCGAGCCGATGGCGGAGCTCGAAGACACGCTGGTTCCGCTTTACCTGCTGCATCGCTACCAGACTGAAGCTGCGTCGAAGATTATCGGCGGATTGAATTATCGCTACGCAGTGCGCGGCGACGGTGGCTGGGCGACCGAGGCGATCCCCTATGCAGAGCAGGTGAAGGCGCTGCACGCAGTGTTGGAAACGCTGAAGCCGGAGACGCTGACACTGCCCGAATCGCTGCTCAGGATTTTGCCTCCAAGGCCTCCGGACTATCCGCGATCGCGGGAGTCGTTTGGCGCGCACACCGGGCTGACCTTTGATGCGCAGGGCCCAGTGGAAGCGTCTGCGGGGCTGACGGCTTCGCTGCTCTTCTATCCGAGCCGTGCCAGCCGGCTGGTGGAGTATCACGCGCGGGATGCGAAAGCGCTGGGACTTGAAGAGATGCTGGATGCGGTGCTGGCCGCGACATGGAAAGCGCCGCGGCTGGGCGGATTGGCGGGCGAGACGCAGTTTACCGTGGACAATATTGTGCTGGACCATTTGCTGGAGTTGGCGGCGGCCGGTGGGGGAGCTGGGATGTCGTCTGGTGCGGCGTTTCCGGGTGGGGTGTCTGTCCCAGGCGGAGGAGGAAGCGGCGCCGCATCGGGCCAGGCGCGGGCGATTGCGCTTGCCGAGGTGGTGAAGCTGGAGGATTGGTTGAAGAAGCAGGGCGGAAGTGAAGAGGCCGCGGCGCATTTTGCGGCGGGAGTTGCCAGGATTGAGCAGTTCCGCAAGGATCCTGCAAAATTTGCTCCGGCTCCGGAACTGGAGACGCCGCCCGGACAGCCGATCGGGAGCGATGAGGATGAGGACGAGTGGTAAGGAGAGAGCATCATGAAGTGCAAGACGATGTTCGCAGTATGGATGACCAGTTTGAGTTTGCTGTTTTTTGCCGGCACGTTGGCTGCGCAGGATAAGGTGTCAAGTGCTCCGTCCGATGCGAAGGCGACGATTCGAGCCACGGTCGACAGGTATATGCAGTCGATCGACGATGCCGATATCAAATTGGGCGCGACGGTTTGGTCCCCGACGCCGGATGTGACCTTCATCAATCCGCTGGGGCACGAGCACGGCTGGGATGAAATTGCGTCCGAAGTTTACGGGAAGCTGATGGGGCAGACCTTCACCAGGCGGACGTTGAAGAACGTGGGCGACGTGAACATTCGCGTGTATGGCGATGCGGCGGTGGTGGAATTCGACTGGGATTTTGTCGCGATTATGCGCAGCGATGGAAGCACGATTCATACCACTGGCCGCGAGAGCCAGACGTATGTGAATCTGCCGGGATCAGGTTGGAAATTGGTGCATGTTCACTACTCAGGGCCGGCGGTCTCGGGGCCTGGCAAGGGATTCTGATGCTGCTGCTCGGAGTGGGGTCTTCAGTTGAGGCGTGAGTGAGCCGGGTTCAGGAAAAATGTTCCCAGCCTTGTGGTTCCAGGGGTTCGCGGCCTTGCGGAGTGATCAGGGTGACGGCGGGGTGATTGCGCCTGGCTCGAACGATGCGGCCGATTTTTGTGATCGAAATGCCGGCGATTTTACGTGCTATGCGGGTCTCTGCCGGCGCGGTGAAGAGGAGTTCATAATCTTCTCCGCCGTGGAGCGCCTGCTGGAGCGTTGCGCCGCTGTGGATGGGCAGGCGCGCGGCATCGACTTCTGCTGCTACGTTGGATTCTTCACATAAGTGCGCGAGGTCGGTGGAGAGACCGTCGCTGATGTCGATTGCGGCGGAGGTGAGCGAGCGCCGTTGCAGATATAGCCCCTGTGCAATGCGTGGCTGCGGGAAGAGATGCGGAGCGAGCAGCGGCGCGAGGTTTTTGGGGATGCGCGGAGGCCGAGGGCCGGGAGAATTCGTTGTCGCCAATTGGGTTAGACGCGCAAGCCCAGCGGACGCTCCGCCCAACGCCCCGGTAACGTAGAGCAGATGGCCGGGCCGGGCGCCGGAGCGGAGCAGAGCCTTGCCGCGCGGAACAGCGCCGATCAGGACAATATCGGCTAGAGCGACGGGCGACTCGGCCAGATCGCCGCCGGCGAGCGGAGTCTGGTGGGCACGGGCAAGGGTGAGCAGTCCGTCGAGGAATGCGTCTATCCAATATTGGAGCTTTAGCCCCTTGTCCCCAGTCTTTGAACCCCCAGAGAAAATGGCAAGATCGCGTGGCAGTCCCAGAGAAAGAAACGCCGCAACGGGACGCGCGCCCATCGCGGCCAGGTCGCTGAGTCCCCGCGCAAGAGCCCGATGTCCAATGGATTCAGGTGAGTGCCAATCAAGGCGGAAGTGGCGTCCGGCAATCGAGAGGTCGGTGGTGACGGCAAATTCTTCACCAGGGCGGGGACGGAGCAGGGCGCAGTCGTCGCCAATGCCGAGACGGAGGGCGCTTCCAACAGGGATGGCGGCGCGCGTGCGAATCCTTCGAATCAGGCCGAGTTCTGCCGAGTGGTTGCCACGTTCGGAATCAGTTCGCCTGGGCTCCATCTCTTGAGAATAGGACACTAGAATAGGGCAGTGGGAAGGAATCAGAAATCAGAGATCAGGGGCGAGGAGCCAGGGGTGCTTGCTCAATCGCTGTTCTCCAATTCACTGATCTTGTGGAAATTTGCACCGAAAGAGGAACATATTGATTTTCCCAGAACAGAAAAGGAAAATTCCTGTGGAATTCGTTGACCCGCTATGGGACGGTTTGCTACCCTTATGGGACACGTCCCAGCAAATTCATGCCGGACACCTTATTGTATTGTGGGCTGAAAAGCCCTATGCCTTGCGCTTTTATCAGTACACGGCGAATTGCGGCCCTGCCGGTTGCGGGGTTGAGAGGCTAGCATGCTGCGCAAACGCTATTACATTGTTTTTGTAGCGAGAGACGAAGACGGGCGGATACGAAAGATTCCCCTGCCTCTACGCTACGCGTACGGATTTGTTGCCGCGGCACTGGTGGGTGCATTCACCATTGTCGGCCTGGCCGGTTCGTACACTCGGATGTTGCTCAAAACAGAAAGCTACAACCAGGTACGCGAGGAGCGGGAGAATCTGCGCAAGGGCTACAAGCAGATGGCCCAGATTGCGCATGATCGCGATGTCCAGGTAGCCTCACTGGGAGCGTTGGCGAGCGAAGTGACCGCGCTCTACGGGTTGAAGCAAAGCCGGCTGGCCTCCGCCGCACCCAAAGCCGCAGCCAGCGCCGCGCTGGCGCCCACTCCCACAAGCGTTTCCCTCCCAGACGGCCTCAACCAACAGCAGCTTACGCAGTCCATCGATCAACTTTATGCTTTACGGACGCAGGCACTTTCAGGGCAGGTTTCGCGCGCGCTTCAGGGCGGGTTGACACCTAACTTTGGCGGCGACTGGACAGTCTTCGCCGATGCACCTTCCATCTGGCCGGTCGAGGGCCGCGTAGGCTCCAGCTTTGGCGAGCGCGAAGATCCGTTCAACGGAGAAGGCAAGTTCCACTCCGGCATCGATATTGAAGCGCCGTACGGCACGCCGGTGCGCGCAGCCGCGGACGGGGAAATGACGGGCGAGTCGATGGGCGCGGGCTACGGCAAACAGGTGGTGCTGAATCATGGCCACGACCTGCTTACGGTGTACGGCCACCTCTCTGCAATCGCGGTGTTGCCGGGCCAGCACGTAACGCGCGGCCAGGTGATTGGGTACGTGGGCCAGTCAGGGCACGCTACCGGACCGCATCTGCACTACGAAGTGCGCGTGCACAATGTCCCTGTGAATCCGCACAAGTATTTGCGGACCACCTATGAGCAGGTTGCCAATCTCGATGAGGGCCCGGCGCCTGCTGGAAAGAAGTAGAGCGTTTTTTTGAATTGCAAGAGCGGTTCCCAAATTGGGAGCCGCTTTTGTTTGCGCGCGGGCATTCGCTATCGATGGATGACCTCGCGGGAGTATTGTAGAGCCGTTGCAGTTCTTGCCTTGGAGTAACACTTATGCGTCTTCTTGCCGGTTGCCTTGCCGTTGTAATTTCGTTGTCTTTTCCCTCTCTTGCCCAGGATCATGCGACGGATGTGAAGACCGCTGTTGCGCGCGCGCAGCACCTGAAGCGCGGCATCAATGTTTCGCATTGGTTTTCGCAGAATGTAGCCGACTACTCGGCAAGTCACACCGAGACTTTTACCGATGATCAGGATATTGCACTGATCGCCAAGATGGGCTTCGACAATGTGCGCCTGAGCATTGATGCAGTGCCGCTTGAGCAGGGAAGAGGAGGCCTCAACGCGAACTTTGTTGCGCGGCTCGACAAGGCCGTGGACACCATGCTTGCCGATGGCCTGGCGGTGACGATCGACTTGCACCCCGAAGACGCCTATAAGCAGCAACTGAGGACCGGCAACGAGGGCGTGGACCGGCTCACGCTGCTGTGGCGGCGCCTGGCTGCGCACTTTGCCGTGCGCGACCCCGACCGCGTGTTCTTCGAAATTCTGAACGAACCGGAGGTCAATGACGCTTACCGATGGGCGGGTATCCAGGCGCGCGTGGCTGCGGCCATCCGCGAGGTTGCGCCGCACAACACCATCATTGCCACGGGACCGAACTACTCCGACATTGTGGACCTGCTCACACAACATCCGCTCCCCGACGGAAACGTGATCTATAACTTTCATTTCTATGACCCGCACGAGTTTACGCACCAGGGCGCGGGTTGGGGCACACCCTGGTGGATTTATGCGCACAATATTCCGTATCCGGCAACGGAAAGCTCAATGGCGGAGTTGGTGAAGGAAGTCCCCGACCAGGCCGACCGCTATCAGTTGGAGCGCTACTGGCTGGATCACTGGGACGCGCACCGCATTCGGCTCACCATCGACGAGGCCGCGGCGTGGGGAACGGCGAACGGCGTGCCGCTGATCTGCAATGAGTTTGGCGTCTTTCGCGATCATTCCGATCCGGCTTCGCGCAACGCGTGGATTCACGATGTGCGCACGGCGCTGGAGGCGGATGGAATTGGATGGGCGATGTGGGATTATCGCGGCAACTTCGGCGTGGTGATCAAGCAGGGTAGCGAGCCGGCGAAGCCTGACCCGGCGACTGTGACGGCGCTGGGGCTGACGCTCTAGGAGCGGAGTTAGGTTGAGAGCGGAGTTAGCCCCGCTGCGCGGGTGTTGGCGGAGTTAGCGGGGTTAGGCGTGCGCTATGCTGTCAGTTTTCCGACCGGATTTTCATTCCGGTGTGCTTCTCCATGATGTCATACCAGGTGTTGTCGTCGGCGAGAGCGTGAACGGCAATGTGGTTTTCATCTGAGGTTGCGATGCGCCCGGCAAGCGTCGGCCCAGCCTCAGGGCCAACCGGGTGGCGCAGTTGCCAGGTGCCGCTTTCGATGATGTTCTGGATGGTCTCGGCAACCAGCAGCGGCGATGTCGGGTTGCGAAGGATCGCGGCAAAGTAGTGCGCCATGCGGCGCTGGCCAGGATAGAGATTGGGAGCGATGGGCGGCTCGATTTCATTGGCCATTGGCGTGTCGATTACGCCCGGCTCAACGATCGCGACATGCACATCGAATAACTTCATCTCCTGGGCCAGCGACTCGCTTAGCGCTTCCAGGGCAAACTTGCTGGCCGCATAGGCGGCGAACGGAGTTGTGGAGAGCTTTCCGGCGACGGAGGTCACGTTGATGATGACGCCGCTGCGACGCTTGCGCATCTGAGGGATCACTTCCTTGATGCAGCGCAGAGCTCCGAAGTAGTTGGTCTCCATGACCGCGCGGAAATCGGCCATGGGCAGCTCTTCTGTGGAACCGCCGCGTGCGATTCCCGCGTTGTTCACCAGCACGTCGATCTCGCCGGCCTGAGCGGCGATGGCTGCAAAGCCCGCGGTCACGGATTCATCCGAGTCCACGTCCATGGCCAGGACGTGCATGGGCAGGCCCTCTTTCGCAGCGGTCTCGGCCAGTTCCGGCGCACGCCCGGGGTTGCGCATGGTCGCGTAGACGGTGTGTCCGGCGCGTGCCAGAGTGAGCGCGGTGGTAAGGCCGATGCCTTTGCTTGTGCCGGTGACGACAATTTTTGCCATCGATCGATCTCCTTGGGGGATGGGGAAGTTGGAGTTTACACGATTCGGCGTAGCGAGGGAAACTGGAATGGAAACAAAGCTCCACTGCATAGAAAGAACATTCAGTTCTCAGGATTTCAAAGTACAAGACACTTGAAACCGGATGCTATTCTTGGCGGAGAAAACGACCACGCAATGGAGAGCGCAGAAATTTCGACTTGCGTTGACAGCTCGCCCGAAAACGGGGGCCGGCTGCGGATCCCGCGTCTTTATCGCTATTGGCAACGCCACATGGAAAGAGTTGGTGCAACCACAGCACCAGGCACCGCCAGGCCGGTTGAAGAGACCAGCGAATGGGATCTTGACAACACGCTCCTCGCCGGACTTGGGCTCAACCTGCTGGAGACCTCGCGGTTTCTCCACGGTCAGCCGGCACCCGGCTTTGCTGAATTTGAAGAGTGGATTCTCGACCTCAACGGCGCGGACCTGGATGAGGCGAGCCTGACTCGTCTGCGGGATGCGCTGGATGGCAGCTCCGTTGGCTCAGCGGCCGGCTGTCTTGACGATGTCCCCGGCCTTACCGCTGAGGAATTGGCTTTCTGGGACGAACATGGTTACGTGGTGGTGCACGACGCGGTCGAGCCAGACTCACGCGACGCGGCTGCCGCAGCCATCTACGAGTTTCTCGACGCCGATCCAGCGAACCCGGAAACCTGGTACGGCAACAAGTACGGCAAAAGCATATGGGTCCCGCTGCTGCGTGATCCGGCATTTCTGGCCAATCGCAAATCGCCGCGCCTGGTGAAGGCCTTCGCGCAGTTGTGGGGCCGCGAGGACCTCTGGTCCACTGTCGACCAGGGCGGACTGAACCCGCCGGAGCGCGACGGCTGGCGCTTTCCCGGTCCAAACATTCACTGGGACATGACTCTCGCACCGCCGCATTGCTTTGGTTTGCAGGGAATTCTGTACCTCACGGACACGCCCGCGAACCAGGGCGCTTTCAGTTGCATTCCCGGCTTTCACCGTACTCTGGAGCACTGGTTGAAAGGTTTGCCGGCGGGCCTTGATCCGCGTCGCGTCATCGTGCAACATCCCGGCTTTTCGCCGATTGCGGGAAAGGCCGGCGACCTGATTATCTGGCACCAGTGTTTGCCCCACGGCAGCAGCCCCAACCATGGCGCAAAGCCGCGCGTGGTGCAGTACATCACGCTGCGGCCAACCCGATGGCCGCATACGACTACCTGGGCGTGAGTGTTGTTAGCGGAGTTAGCCGCGCGTGCCGCGCGTGTTAGCGGATTGGCGGAGTCAGTTACGAGCGTCAGCGGGAACCGGGCCTTTTGCTAACTCCGCTAACAGCGCTAACTCCGCAAGCTCCGCTTTACTGCGTCGATTGCGCGTCCTGCGCCATGCCGGCAAGTTGCGCAGGCGTAATCACGGCTGTGACCACGACACGGTTGTGGTGTTGCGTGACGGTAGCTGTCCTTAATAATTCCTGGAGTCCGTTGTTGGTGGGGTTCTTTGCCAGCGGAGCGGAGAGTGCGCGGGCCAGCGTCACCAGCGTGGCCAGCGAGGCAGCCTGCGAGGTGGCCGCCTGGTCAGTGGGCGCAATCTCCTCGACCTTCACATTGAGCGAGCCGACGAGCGTCAGGGGCGGCGACACGCTGGCCACAATAATGGAGTCGTCCTGAAGCGGCAATGCCAGCCCGAAGATGTGAATTGCGCCGCTCTCAGAGAAAGGCAGGCCGATCTGGCCCACGCCCCAGGCCAGCGAGAGCAGCGGAACGTCATGGTAGTGCTCGGCCAGCAGCGTTGAGCCCGCAATGGGCAGCGCCGCGGAACGATGCCGGTCGAGCATGGAGTGGATCATTTCCGTAGTTGGATAATTCGAGATGGCCAGCATGTCATAGCCGATCTGGGCCACGCGTACGGTGCGTCCATCCGATGGAACGCTGTAGATGGTGTGGCCGGCGTAGGATTCGCGCGCGACGGCGTTGGCCTCAAGCCAGGTGTTGAGGCGGTTGCCGGTGAGCTTGCCCACCAGCACCATGGAGTAGGCTACAGGACCGTTGGGCCCGTTGGGGTCCGGCATGCGGTGGAGCGCAATGGCCACCTGGTCCAGGTCGCGTTCCCAGTCAATGCCGGTGGCGTCGACGAACCGCTGATAATCGGGCACGCGCTGGGGCGGTTTCAGGTCCTTGTGCAGAAAGGCATGGACCGGCTTGAGATTGAAGTAGAGGATGCCTTCCGACTCGGGCAGCAGGCGCGCTGCCTCGGGCGGAGCCTTGGAGCGCAGGAAGACGGCCACGGCCAGGAGGAGCAGGACCGCGGCCAGTATCCAGAGCGTTCTGCGGGTGCGTCGGTGCATGAGTACCGTCAGGATTAACGGTATCACTTGCGACGAGCGCGGGTAGGCCGGAGACCTACGTTCTTGTTTCGGCGGGTGCGGGTCGAGTGCTGAGGTCGGCGCAACTCCGGACGGCTATTCAGCGACGCTGAGGGAGTAGAGCTTGCCGTTGCTGGCCATGTTTGAACTGCTGATGGAGCCTGGAGGCAGCAGTCCGTATTCTCCCTTGCCGAGAGTGGCCGGCAGGGTGATCTGGTAGACGCGGGGACAAAGTTTCCGTGATTGGAATTCGACCTGATCGCGGGTAGCGCCGCCGGAAGAATGAAAGACTCCGCCAGTTACAGAACGAAATTCCCTGGAGTCGGTGTGAGTGCGAAGGCGCAACAGTTGATACTCGTTGATTTCGGTTCCTTCCGGCGCATACACCGCGATTTCGATGGGGAAAGTTGTTTTGGTCTTGCCCTGCGGGCCCTGGAGGTGGCCATTGATATCGCCCTTCACGACGCCGTCGGTTGCGAGGCTCTTGAGGAAGCCGCCGGTTTTGAAGTTCACCACCTCAGAAGGCAGCATTGTCCAGGCGCCTGTCCTGTCTTTGAAATAGACGCCGACTTCGTCGATGCCAGGTGGACGATCGGAAGCGGGCGGGGGCGGGGGCGGGGGCGCAGCGGCCAGCGCGGGTGCGAAGGCCTTGGAGACCATGGCCGCGACGACTTTGTCACTGACGCCGGCGGACTTGAGCGCGATCAGGCCGTCGGCTGAGGTGTCATAGGTTCCGGGTGAAGCATTGACGGTGGAAACGATCAAATCGTCCGACAGGCCAGCCTTTACGAGTTTGATTACCGCGTCGTTATTGAGCGCCTGCTGGGCGGCGAGGAGGGGACAAACAGCCAGAAATAGAAGTGCGAAAAGAATCTTGCGCATACGAGTTCTCCTTTCCTTTCGCAGCGGTTACGGCATTCAAAGGGGGTTGGGTAATGATCAGCCGAAATGCCCTGATTTGGCAAGTGCACGGCGATTGGACGGCAGGACAGCGGGAGCGGTTACTAACTTGGTGGGATCTGCCGAAGCTTGGCGCTGAAATGAACCGATCCGCCCACTACCATGCAGGGTTATTGGCCGTCGACTCCAAAATCGTAGATCACGTAGGTTTCGCCGTTCTGGGTGCCGGACACCTTGGTGGTGGCGATAAACGCGTATTCGCCGTACTTCAGGCTTTCCACTGGCATGACTTTGTATACGCCGCTGCGAACGCGTTCGGAGTTGAACTGGTTTGTTCTCTTTTCGTCATTGCCATACTTCGCGCTTCCCAAGCCGATTTTCGCAACAGTTGATTCGCGGTGATCCTTTTTGTCGTCCAGAAGGAGCAAGGTGAATTGCGAAGGGCTGGTAATGATGTCAGTGCCGCCCAGGCCGCCGAGATTGATGGCCGGCGGAAAGTACATATAGAAGACGGGCCTGGCGCTGGTGGTGCGCAAACGCGCATGGCTTCCGGTCAGGTCCACTTTGACCTTGGCCTTGGCGATCCCGTAGGAAAAAGCTGCTCCCATGACGTTGGATGTTTTTGCGCTGGCAATGCTTGCCCGGTCAACAAACTCCATGGTGCGTTTTCCGTTGAACGAGGTTGTCATGAGATAGACGCCGGGGTCATGAGGTGCGGCGGGGTCATTCGGATCGTCTGCGGCCGGGGCCTGGGCTGGAGCAGGCGGGGTTGCCGGCGAGACGAGTGGCGCGGGCGCAGCAGCCTTGGAAACGATTGCCGCGACTAACTTGTCGCTGACGCCAGCGGCCTTGAGGGCGATCAGTCCGTCGGTTGAGGTGTCGTATGCGCCGGCCTGCGAGGCGATGGTGGAGGCGATCAAATCGTCCGAGAGGCCGGCCTTCACGAGCTTGATGATGGCGTCGTTATTGAGTGTTTGCTGGGCGACGAGGAACGGGCAAAATGCCAGGAATAGAAGTGCGATGAGGGTCTTGCGCATACAGCTTCTCCTTTGCTTTCACAACCTGCAAAGCATCAAAGGGGAAGCAGGGCAATGATCAGTCAAAAGCCCTGATTTGACAAGTGGGTGGTTGCCGGGTGCGTGGGTGCATGAAGCCGCCGATGTGAAGTTAGCACTGGAGCCCTTGCGGGCTCCTTCTCTTTGACCACTTCCCGGCGCGACCCGGTTTCAAGCTTCAGTCAGATCTCTAGTTTTTCACGTTCATCGCGTCAGAATCGACGGCCTTCTTACCAGTGACGCCTTCGAGCCCTGTGAGAAGGCCTCGGTAATCGTTCTTGTCCGCCTGGAAGGCAAATCCGCCCTTTTTACCCCCGTCGTTCCAAGTGAGGCCGATGAAGTGCTTCTTCGATTTGGACAGAGCCAGCAGGGCGCCAAGACCGAATGAGAAGACGGCTAAGCCAATTGCCGCGCCGACGCGCCGGTGCACATCTTGTCCATAGCTGATCTCTGTAATGGAGGCGGCAGGAATTACAGCCAGTTCCTTTTGGTCCTTCACACTCACGACTCGAATATTGGGACCATCGATAACGAGCCTCATCTCGGTTCCGGCCTTGAGGTCTGGAATCGAGCCTCCGTCATAGCCAATTTTGTATCCATTGTCACCAGCGATCGCGCTGACTGGAAACAGGATGCAAAGAAGAATTGCGATTACCTTTTTCATGTTTTTCTCTCCTGATGGACGGCGCCGCGTGACTGCTGATAGGAATTCGCAGTGAACGATGTTCGCCGGTGCACTTACCAAGCCACCAAAGTCGCCGGTGACTGAGTCAACCGCGTTTGCTGAGGTGCCAAATTTGCGCCGATTGCCAGAAAAAGCCTCAGAGGGCTTCATGCCCACAGACCTTCATATCCGCTTCTGGAACCGGCGGAGCTTCAATAGAGGAGTCGGGTAATCATCGGCTAAATTGTTTGATTTGGCAAGCGCCACTCTTGTCCAACGCAAGATGAGCCTGAGCGAGGAAGTTGATTCCAACTCAAGATGAGCCTGAAGGAGTCCGAGCGGGCAAGCTGAGGATGGATGATCAGCGTGCTTGGAGCAGAGAAGT
>JBEKET010000058.1:0-41825 GCA_050013695.1 Occallatibacter sp. | reverse complement strand
TCATTCCATCCTGAGTTTATCAGGATGGAATGACGATGGGGGGAGGGCGTAAATGCGGATTAGATGGAGCGGTTAGGGGGAGGGCTTGTTTTGAAGCTTGGGCGCACACAAAAGAACATCAGGCCGTTAACAAACCGCGGCGAGCGGGATCATGTGCCAAATTCATTCGTGCCGTCAGGCTGCGGCGTTTGACGTCATTTTGACTCTGACGTGGCCGTTGAGCGAGACCGGTTGAACCCGGAAGGAGTTCTCACCCGCGGGAATCAAAGCCAGCGGGATGGAGGATCGATCGGGAGTGCGGTGCAAGTGCTTGGACTCAAGCCAAGCGCAGAGGCGAGGGTCGAAAATCTCAGGTTGTCCCTGCCAGAAATCAGGGTCCAACCCACATTGGATCTGCAAATGATCCAGCTGCAACTCGATGACGGCGACGGTCTTCGGAAAATAACGCCGAGCGTTGGAAACCCCGACGTGGAGACCGGTGACGCCGCGACTCTTGGAGTGTGTTTTGACCACCATAGATACCTGCTCTTCAACAGCGGATAAGGTCAGTCTAGGGAGTCAGGCAAGGGGATACCGATACTGATGGGTGGAAACTCGCGGTGCGAATTCCTCATTTGAAACTCATCAGCTGGAGGTCCGATGTGGGAATAGCGTGCGCCCCTTTTTGTTCCCTGTCAAGGTCTTATGCGGTTGATTCAGCTTTGTACGTTGCCCGTACACTTCAACAGATGCGCGGGAGGGAAAGAGGTTGCCAATTGCGAGCCTTCTTGCAAAGAATTTATGCCACCGCAAGATTGCAAGGCGTCGAAAATGCGAATTCCGACGCTCAAGGAAGGTGAGTTGCAAATAAGAAGACTGACGAAGGAAGCGGAGGGATGTTTTTTGGAAGGGGTCAGCTCGCGGAGCGGAGTGCGTCGAGGAGGGCGGAGGCGACCTGCTGCTGCTGGGCGGGGGTGATGCGGTTGAAAAAGGGAAGTGCGAGGGTGCGCCGGGCGATGTTTTCCGTGATGGGGAGATGGGGTGTGGCGAGGCCGGGTTGATTGATCCACGCGGGCTGGAGGTGGATGGGTGGGAAGTAGCGCCCGGTGGCGATGCCGCGTTGGGCGAGGGCGGATTGGATGTGATCGCGATTGGCTGATTCGGGGAGCCGAACGACGTAGACAAACCAGCTGATGGTGCGGTTTGGGAGGGACAGGGGCGGGAGATCGAGGGCGGCCAGGTCTTTGAAGAGCGCGTCATAGCGTTGGGCGGCGGCCTGGCGGAGGGCGAGCATTTCATTGATACGGGCGAGCTGGACGCGACCAAGGGCGCAGGCGATGTCGGACAGGCGGTAGTTGTAGCCGGGTTCGGCGTGGTCAAGCCAACCGGCATTCTGCTGTCGACCCTGGTTGCGGAGGCTGCGCAGGCGAGCGGCGTGGGCCGGGTTGTGGGCGAGAACGGCTCCGCCTTCGCCGGTGGTGATTTGCTTGTTGGGATAAAAGCCGAAAACGGCCAGGTCACCGAAGCTGCCGGCGCGACGGCCTTGAAACTCGGCGCCGATGGCTTCACAGGCGTCTTCAATGATGACCAGGTTGTGGCGGCGGGCGATTGCCGCGAGGGCGTCCATGTCGGCGGGGATACCAAAGGTGTGCACAACCAGGATGGCGCGGGTGCGGGGGGTGACGGCTTGTTCGACGGTTTGTGGGTCGAGGTTGCGCGTGACGGGATCAATTTCCGCCAGGACTGGCGTGGCGCGAACCTGGAGGACGGCGTTGGCCACGGCGATGAAGGCGAAGGAGGGGATGATGACCTCGTCGCCTGGCCCGATGTTGAGGGTGAGCAGGGCGAGATGGAGGCCGGCGGTGCCGGAACTGACGGCGATGGCGTGGGGGACGGCGTGATAGGCGGCGAGCGCGGATTCAAAGGCCGCAAGTTCGGGTCCGAGGCTTAGGTGCGGGGTGCGCAGGACGGCGGTGACGGCGGTGATTTCTGCTTCGGTGATGTCGGGGGCGGAGAGGGGTATGGTCATGGGCGATTCGTGAAGGAGTGAATAAGTGAGTGAGTGAAAAAGTGAACAAGTGAATAAGTGAAAAAGCTAGCTGGTTAGTGGGGTTGGTTGCTTGATGAGCAGGCCTTCCAGCGGGACGGTGGTGAGGATGCGAGTGATGGTCTGCGCTGCGGTGCCATTGCCGTAGGGGTTTTCCATGCCAGTGAGCGAGTTTTTGAATTCCGGGCTGAGCGCGCGATGGATTGCGGCCTGGATTGCTGCCGTTTCGGATGGTGTGTCGATGATGTTGCGAGCGCGCTCGCGGCCTTGCTGGCGGATGCCGACGTTGACGACCGGCAGGGCGAACGAGGCGGCTTCCATGATGCCGCTGGACGAATTCCCAACCATGCAATCGACCTGTCCCAGAAGGCTCCAATAAGTGACGGCGTCGAGGTTGACGTAGATGTGCGTATCGGGGCGCGTGGAGGCGAGTTGCCTGGTTCGTTTGATGAGCGCGTGACTGCCGGCGTCGGCGTTGGGGTAGACGAAGATGAGTTGGCCGGCGGCGGTGGCGAGCGCGGCGAAGAAGGCGTCCGCTTCGGCGTTGGTGTCTTTGAGGATGGTGACGGGGTGCCAGGCGGCGAGGATTGTGGGGGACGTGAGGGTGAGGCCGAGCTGGGATTGAATGGTCTTGCGGTTGATAAGGACGGAGCGGCTTAAGTGGTCGAGGGAGGGCGCGCCGGCGTGGTGGACTCGGCCTGGCTCTTCACCCATGGAGACGAGGCGGCGGCGCGCGGTGGGCGTGGAGGTGAAGTGGATGGCCGCGAGCTTGGTGAGGGCGTTGCGGACGTGGTCGTCGATGGCGCCCTGGGAGATTTCACCGCCCTCAATATGAGCGATGGGGATGCGGAGGGCGAGGGCGACGGAGGCTGGGGCCAACATTTCATAGCGGTCGGCGATCAGGAGCAGGATGTCAGGACGCCAGGCAGTGAGCGCGTCGGCCAGGCCGAGGATGGCGATGCCAATGGTCTTGGCCATGGCGGTGTCGGTGTCGGAATTGAGCAGGCACTTGATGCGGGCCTGAATCGGGAAGCCGTCGCGCTCGATTTCCTTGACCGTCGAACCAAAGTCCGGAGAAAGATGGGCGCCGAGAATGAAGACGGCGAGGTCGACATCAGGATGGATGGAGAGTTCGCGAAGCGGCCAGTAAAGATGGCTATAGTCTGCGCGCGAAGTGGTGACGACGCCGATGCGGCGTTTGGTGGTGGGAGCGTTCATTGAGAAACCTGTGGGAGAGCATGGTGCGCGAGAGACTGCAGGGAAGGGCTGGGGGTGTAATCGGAAACCAGGGATTGGAGCAGGGCGAGCGCGGCGGGAATGTCGCGGGCCTCGACGGAAATGTGGAGACGTGCGAGCGCGGAGGTGAGTTGGCTTGAGGGCAGCGTGGAGAGTTGAAGGGAAACGAGTCCGCCGGATGTTGAAGCGTTCGGTGGGGATGGATAGCTGATTTCAGTTGTGGACCAGAGTTGCTCGGTTTCCTTATCGCCGGGGCGTGGTTCGGTGAATTCAATGGGGATCTCGCGGCCGGGAGCAAGGGTGTGGGCCATGAAGTTTGCGAGGTCGGCGATGAAGTGCGTGGCATGGAGGATTGGAGCGAAGAGCGCCGGCGGAAGCGGATGCGCGGCGGCGATGAGTAGCAGGTCGACGGCTTCGTCGAGGGTTAGGAAGTAGCGGCGGGCGGCGGGATCGGTGACGGTAATGGGGCCGCCGTGGGCGATCTGGCGCGCGAAGATTTCAGCCACACTGTCACGCGAGGCGAGGACGTTGCCGAGGCGAAGCACGGTTCCACGAGAGGTCTGCACAATTTGTTCGGCGACGCGTTTGGTGGCGCCCATGACGGATGCCGGCTCGACTGCCTTGTCAGTGGAGAGCAGGACGACGCGGGAGTGATGAGCGGCGCCTGCGCGGGTGAGGGCCTCTGTCGCGAAGATGTTATTGGCGATGGCGGCGAGCGGATGCTGCTCCATGAGCGGAACGTGCTTGAAGGCGGCGGCGTGGAAAACGATGTCTGGGCTGTGCTTGGCGAAGATGTATTCGAGAAGCGCGGGGTCAGCGGCGCTGCCAAGGAGGAACGTGACGGAGGGGGATGAGGGGAGCTTGGAAGTCAGCGCGTAGAGGTTGCTCTCGGATGATTCAAGCAGGAGCAGGTTGGGCGGGTTGAGAGCGGTCAGGCGATGCGCGAGGGCTGCGCCGATGGAGCCTCCGGCGCCGGTGATGAGGGTGGATTGGCCGGCGAGAGCTTTGAGAATATTTTTCGAGGGCGGCGGCAGCGGCGGACGCGCGAGGAAGCTGTACCAGTTGATGTCAGCGAGGGGCGGGATCACAGATGAAGTATAAATTGGACGCCATTGCACGGAGCAGACGCTCGGTGGAGGCTCGCAATGGCTTCATGCGGTCCCAGGTGTCGAGTGAAACGCGCCCGATGGCTGGGCGATGCGATGGGGATGCCTGCTCGCATACACTTGATGGGTTCAGCGGGATATTGGTCGCGACGATTTTGGCCGCGCAGAGGAAACGATTGATGAAGAAGTACGGGCTGGCGGTTTTTGTGGTTTTTGCGGTGATGGCAACGTGTGCCGGGGCGGAGGCGCGCTTTGATGCGGAGGCGGTGCGGCTGAACAATCGCGGCGTGGCGCTGATGGGCCAGCAGTTTACCGAGCGGGCGGTGGACGCGTTTACAGAGGCATTCAAGAAGGACCCGAAGCTGGCTCAGGCGGCGATTAATGACGGCATTGCGCTGATGACGCTGCAAAAACTTGACGAGGCAAAGAAGGCGCTGCAGGACGCAATCGCTCTGGACCCGAAGAGCGCGCAGGCGTGGTACAACCTGGGTCTGGCGCAGCATGCGGGCAATGAATTGGAACCGGCGCTCCAGAGTTTTCAGCAGGCTGTGAAGCTCGATCCGCGGGATGCGGATTCGTATTACTTCGTGGGCGTCTGCTACCAGGAGATGAAGGATTACGACAAGGCGATCGCGATTTTGCAGCAGGCGCTGGCGATTGATTCGCAACATGCGTCGGCGGAGTTTGCGATGGCGCGGGCGTTGCAGCGGTCGGGGCACGTGGAAGACGCGAAGGTGCATTTCAAGCGGTTTCAGCACTTGACCAGCACCAAGATTGGAGCGCCGATCGGGCTGAGTTATGGGGAGCAGGGGCATTATTCGACGGTAACGGCGGTGGCGGAGCCGGAGCGGATTCAAAAAGGAATGATTGCGGTGAAGTTGGTGGAGACGCCGCTTAATTTGCCGACTGCCGGGATTGCCGGGCCGTGGACGACGACCGGCGGCGCTTGCATGATGGACGCGACTGGCGATGGGCACATGGACCTGGTGCTGATGCAGGCTGGGGCTCAGGCAATTCGCGTGCTGCATGCGACGGGCGATGGGAAGTTTGAGGAGTGGGATGCGGCGGGCGCAGGACTGAAAGCTGCGGGGCATGCAGTGGCTTGCGCAGTGGGCGATTATGACGGCGATGGGTTGAACGATCTGGCGGTGGCGCTGGACGACCAGGTGCTGCTGTTTCGGAATTTGGGCAAGGGGCAATTTCAGGATGTGACGGCAGAGGCTGGGCTGCAAGCGAAGAATAGGCCAACGGGAATTACGTTTGTGGATTATGACCACGATGGAGATTTGGATTTGTTTCTGACGGGGGCACCAATGAAAGAAGGTGGTACGCCGAATGTGTTGTGGCGGAATAACGGAGACAAGACATTTACGGAGTGGACTGAGGCGACGGGGTTGGGCGGGAGCGGGAAGACGAACGCGGCGATTCTTACGGATTTCAATAATGACCGGGCGGTGGATTTGATGACGACGGGTGATGGGTCTGCGCCCACGATCTATATCAATCCGCGCGAGGGGAAGTATCCGACGCAGGCCTTGTACGATGCCGAAAAGCTGTCGCCTACCACTGGCATTGCGGTGCTTGATTACAACAAAGACGGCTGGATGGATATTGCGGTTACGCTTGACGGCACGCCGGGGCTTTCGCTGTGGCGGAATGTCGCGGGGCCGGAGAATGTTGGACGGCGGTTTGAGCGGGTGGAACTGCCGGTGAAGGGCGCGCTGCGTGGATGGGGCGTGACGGCGATTGATATTGATAACGATGGATGGATCGACCTCGCTGCGATTGTGGAGACGGCGGTCGGGCCGCAGGTGAAGGTGTTCCGCAACAAGGGCGATGGGGCGTTTGAAGATGTCAGTCACGCGCTGGGATTGGACACTGTGAAGCTGGCGGCGCCGCGCGGATTGATTGCGGCGGATGTGGACGGCGACGGCGCGGCGGACTTGATTGTTACGCAGGTGAATGCACCGCCGGTGTTGCTTAGAAATGTTGGTGCGAACAAGAATCATTTTGTCCGGCTTGATCTAACTGGGTTTGCGGATAACAAGACGGCGCTGGGCGTGAAGGTGGAAGTGTTTGCGAACGCGCTGTGGCAGAAGTGGGAGTTAGCTGGAAGTTCCGGATATCAAACGCAGGCGCCGCCGCAGATTCTTGTTGGTCTCGGCGATGCGGAGGGCGTTGATCTGCTGCGCATTCTGTGGCCAACGGGGGTGTTGCAGGATGAGATTGACTTACCGAAGCTAACTCAAGGGCGGGCAGTGATTGCGATGAAGGAAGCTGACCGGCGCGGGAGTTCGTGCCCGGTCTTGTTTGCATGGGATGGGCATAAGTACAAGTTAGTAACTGATGTTATTGGCGCGGGAGTGGTGGGGCATTGGTTTACGCCGCAGAGACGTAACATTCCCAATCCCGGGGAGTGGGTCAAGGTGGACGGCGCACGGACGGTGCTGGTGAATGGGAAGCTGAGCTTGCGGTTCATGGAGCCGATGGAGGAAGTGAATTACATTGACCAGTTGCGCGTGGTAGCTGTCGATCATCCGGAAGATGTGGAAGTGAATCCCGACGAGCGGTTCCTTGACGATCCGCCATTTGCGTCGGGGCGCGTGGTGGCGACGAAGGACGCGCGGCTGCCTGTGGGGGCGTGGGATGGCGAAGGACGCGATGTGCTGGACGTGTTGAGTCGACGCGATCATAAATTTGCGAGTGGTTTTACTATTGCGCCGTATGACGGGTTTGCGAATCTGCATATGCTGACGCTGGATTTGGGCGAAGTGAAGCAGGGCGTGCCGCTGCGCCTGCTGATGACCGGGTATGTGAACTATTTCAGCGCGACGAGTTTGTATGGAGCGTGGCAGGCAGGCGTGAAGCCGGTGTCGCCGTATGTTGAGGCGGAGCTGGCCGATGGCACGTGGAAGCGTGTGGCGGACGATGTAGGCTTTCCGGCGGGCCTCGAGCGCACCATTGTGGTAGACCTGACAGGCAAACTGCCGGCGGGGACGCGACGGATTCGGCTGGCGACGAATTTGCAGATTTATTGGGACCAGGTGCTGATTGACCAGAGTACGAATGCGGAGGCGCGGTCGACGGAGGTGCCGCTTGCAAAGGCTACGTTGCATTTCCGCGGGTATCCGAAACAGATTGAGGGCGCGAGCGCGGGCGATCTGGATTACGACTATGATCGCGTGAGTTTGACGGGGCCGTTCCAGCGGCAACGCGGTAACTACACGCGCATGGGCGATGTTACGGAGTTATTGACTGGCATCGATAATCGGTTTGCGATCTTTGGAAGCGGCGAGGAGATTGCGGCGGAGTTCGATGCGGCCAAGCTGCCGGCGCTGCCGCCAAATTGGAAGCGCGATTACTTTTTCTACGCGAATGGGTTTGTGAAGGATATGGACTGGTGGGATGCGTCGCCGTTTACCGTGGCGCAATTGCCGTTCCATGGGATGAGCACGTATCCGTATCCGGCGAGCGAGACGTTTCCGGATGATGCGGATGCGTTGAAATATCAGTTGGATTGGAATGATCGGTGGGATTCGGGCGAGCCGGTGCGGTCTTATCGGTTTGATTATCGGGATATGCCGGCTGGGCCTTTGGTTGATGAAAGTGTGCGGCATTGAGGATCAGGCGAAAAGCAGATGCAGGTCCTTCGACTCACCACCACCAGGCTGAAAGACGCCTGGGGCCCCGTTCGCTCAGGATGACCGCCTTCAGAGAATGCGATGAGTGAATTGGTGCTCAAGCCGGCGGTGCGGCAACTGGAGCTTTTGCGCTCAGGCGAGGTTTCTGTGCTTGAGTTAGCCGACGCACACATCCAGCAGATTGAGCGGCTGAATCCTGTGCTCAATGCATTTGCCGACTTCGATGCGGACCGGGTTCGGGCGCGGGCGCGGCTGCATGACGCGTTTCGAGGGCAGCGCGAACGCAGGCCGTTATTTGGGTTGCCGGTGACGATCAAGTCGTCGATTGCGACGCGAGGTCTGAAGTGCGAGATCGGCAGCCTGCTGCACGAGGGCGAGATTCCCGGCGAAGATGCGGCTGTGGTGGCGCGACTGCGCGCGGCGGGCGCGCTGATTCTGGGCACGACCAATTGCCCAGAGTTTCTCATGGCCTATGAGACGTCAAACCTGTTGCATGGCCGCACGTCGAATCCGTGGGATTTGACGCGGTCTCCCGGCGGTTCAAGCGGCGGCGAGTCGGCCGCAATTGCGGCGGGCATGTCGGCGGCGGGGCTGGGCAGCGATAGCGGCGGGTCGGTGCGCGTGCCGGCGCATTTTACGGGAATCTGCTCGCTGAAACCGACGCCGGGGCGGATTCCCGGTCGCGGGCATCTGCCGCCATGCGTGGGGCCGTTTTCGATTCTGGGCGCGGTTGGGCCGATGGCGCGGACCATAGAGGACGCGGCTCTGCTGTTTCGTATGCTGAGCGGGCAGGACCCGCTGGATCCTGTGAGCCCGCCGGTGGAGTTGCGCGAGCCGGGCCTGGACGTATTGCGGTCGAATCGGATTGGATTTTTTGAGGACGATGGGC
Source organism: Occallatibacter sp. (assembly GCA_050013695.1). Lineage (GTDB taxonomy): Bacteria > Acidobacteriota > Terriglobia > Terriglobales > Acidobacteriaceae > Telmatobacter. Next base: position 32,927 of record JBEKET010000058.1, on the reverse strand, counting down.
TGGTTCCGGTGACGGCGGAGACGCGGACCGCGGTGCAGTTGGCTGCGGCAGCGCTCAGGGATGCGGGGTTTAACGTGGAGCCGTTCATGCCGAGTACGCTGGAGCCGCTGCGCAAGCTTTGGGTGAAGTTTTTTGTGCAGTGCGGGGCGATGTTTTATGCATCGGAGATTCGCGGACGGAAAGAACGGCTGAGCCCGATTTTCAAGGAGTTTCTTGGGTTTGCCGAGGCGATGCCGCCACTGACGGCCCAGGAACTGCTGGATGCGTGGGCGGAATTGGATGTGTTGCGGGCGAAGACGCTGGCGGAGATGGCCAGGTATCCGGTGCTGCTGTGCCCGGTGGCGAGCGTTCCGGCGTTCAAGCATGACGAGCGGAGCTGGGCTGTGGAAGGGCGCCGGGTGGAATACATGGACGCCTGGCGGTATTCGCAGTGGTTCAATGCGCTGGCGGCGCCGGCGGCGGTTGTTCCTGTAGGAGTGTCGCCCGAGGGATTGCCGATTGGGGTGCAGATTGTGGCACGGCCGTTTCAGGATGAGACGGCGCTAGGGATTGCTGGATTCGTGGATAGTGCGTTTGGATATCGAGTGCCGCCGATTGCGAAAAACAGATGACAGATTACAGATGACAGATTGAAGGTTACAGATGGCGATACGGGTCGAGCGTAGGACTCCCCGAAAGCCAGGAATGTTTGCGGGTTGCGCTCCGTCAAGTTCATAAATCACAGACAAGTGTTCATTGCGTCGTTAGAACCGGGTTGTGGGCGGTGGGGATAGCCGCGCACCTCAACCTTTGGGTGGAGGCGGGGCAGGAGCGATCGCGTTAGTCTGATCCTTCCGCTTCCCCAGAAACGGAGCGCAACGGGTGCGCGGAACCTGGCACGAACGTTTTGCCGAAAGTCCCGATGTTCTGAAGAGTGCGCGGCGCCAACAAACGGTGGTGCCGGTACTGGATCTGGAGATAGGCGGGGACGAATTCATTACCATGGCTGGGCCGTGCTCGGTTGAGACGGAGTTCCAGCTGATGGCCACCGCCAATCATGTCAGGCGCGCTGGAGCCCGCATTCTGCGCGGCGGCGCTTTCAAACCACGCAGTTCTCCCTATGCATTTCAAGGTCTGGGCCTTAAGGGCCTGCAGATGCTGGCGCGCGCCCGCGAAGAGAGCGGGTTGGCAATCATCACGGAAGTGATGGAGGAAGGCGACGTTCCGCTGGTCGCCGAGTATGCAGACATCCTGCAGATCGGCACGCGCAATATGGAGAACTACTCGCTGCTGGAAGCCGCGGCGCGGTCGGGACGGCCGGTGCTGTTGAAGCGCGGGATGGTGGCGACGATTGCGGAGTGGCTGCGGTCGGCGCAGTGCATCCTGGACAACGGCAATCCCAATGTAATTCTTTGCGAGCGCGGCATTCGCACGTTTGAAACGGCGATGCGCAACACGTTTGACGTGGCGGCGATTGCGCTGCTCAAGGAGATTTCGCATCTTCCGGTGATTGCCGATCCGAGCCATGCGGCGGGACATCGGGAACTGGTGCCGGCGCTGGCGCGCGTTGCGGTTGCGGGCGGCGCGGATGGGCTGCTGGTGGAGGTGCATCCACATCCGGAGAAGGCCTGGAGCGATGGCGAGCAGTCGCTGGATTTTGCCGGATTTGACGAGATGATGGACGGGCTGGAGCCGTGGCTGGCGGCACGTGCACTGGAACTTGAGCGGCGCGAGATTCCCGGCGTGCGGCCTATGGAGGCCGTGGGATGAAGACCGCTCTTAGAGTCCTTGCGATGATTGTGCCGGTTGCGATTTTGATTGCAATTTGTGGGTTCAGGTTTGAGCCGGTGTTGACTGCACATGCTGCGATGGACGCAGATGTGATCGTAACCGCTGCGCCGGTGTATGAGCCGCTGGCTGGGCTTAAAGGCGGGGAGCGGTTTCCGAAGGGCGCGCAGTTGTTCCTGGTGCACGAAGGGAAGGCGGAGGCGCTGGTTTCTGGATTTGCGGCGAGTGCGGATGCGAACGTTTCGTTCGACGGAACGAGAGTGTTGTTTGCGGGCAAGCAAAATGCGGGCGACTCGTGGCAGATATGGGAACTTACGCTGGCGGACCATTCACTGCGCAGGTTGATTGCGGGCGATGGGGATGCGATCCGGCCGCTGTATCTGCCTGGAGGCCGGTTGGTGTATGCGCGGAAGTCCGTACAAGGGTTTCGCCTGGAGGCTGCGGGCAAGGACGGCCACGCTGTGAACGAACCGGTGGATGCGCAGGTGGGCGAGACGGTGCTGCCGCTGAGTTATTTGCCGGGTAGCACGATTCCAGAGGACGTGCTACTGGATGGACGGATTTTGTTAGAGGCGGGATTTCCGCTCGGCGCGGGAACGACGCCGGAGATGTACCTGGTGTATTCGGACGGATCGGGAGTTGAGTCGTACCGCTGCGATCACGGTGTGGCGCGTTGGGGTGGGCGGCAACTGGGCTCGGGCGATGTGGTTTTCACGCATGGGAATTCGCTGGCGCGGTTTTCTTCGCCGCTGGCTGCGGAGGCGCGTATTGCTGCGCCGCGTGGCGAGTACGCTGGCGGAATTGTAGAGACCGCTTTGGGCGACTGGCTGGTGAGCGAGCGCGCTGGAGTGGGCACGCATTATGCGCTGAAGGTATGGAAATCTCCGACGGGCAAAGGTGCGGAAACCAGGGCGCTGGAGACTCTGCTGGCGGTGAACGGCAAGGACATTGTGGAGCCGGTGGTAGTTGCTGCGCGCACACGGCCGAAGCGTCATCCGTCCGGGCTGCATGACTGGAACTATGCAAACATGATGGCGCTTGATGCGCGGCAGTCGCGCGAAGGTGACTTGAAGAGCGCGCCTGCGCAGGTGCGGCTGGAAGCACTGGATGGCGCGGGACATGCGGTTGCGAAGGGGACTGCGCCGGTGGAAGCGGATGGCTCTTTTTTTGTGAGGGTGCCGGCGGACAGGCCGATTCGGTTTGCGCTGCTCGATGAAAAAGGCGCGACTGTGCGCCAGGAGCACGGATGGTTCTGGATTCGCAAGGGTGAGCAGCGGATTTGCGTGGGCTGCCACGCGGGACCGGAACGGGCGTCGGAAAACCGGATGCCCATGGTGCTGACGCGGACGACGACGCCGGTTGATTTGACAGGCGCGGGGACTGAAGGATCGGCGCAGCATGTTGCGGCGGGGAGTCACTGAAATGATGAAGTACATTCTTTTGTTTTTTTGCATGGCCTCGATTGCAATGGCGCCGAGTGGCGCAAGGGCGCAGATGGCATCGGCGGCGCAAGTGACTTTGCAAACAAGCGCTGTGGTCAAGCCCGTTGCGCAATCCGCTTCTGCCGTGACCGCGGCGCCTGCCGCACCGCAGACGCCAGTGATTCGGTTTGAGGATGCGACGGACAGCGCGGGGATTGATTTTACGCATAGCTTCGGGTCGCGGCAGTTGGGATCGTTGATTGAAGGAACGGGCGCGGGATGCGTGTGGTTTGACTACAACAACTCCGGGCTGATGTCGCTCTATGTGGTGAATGGCCGGCCGCTGGACGATTCGATGCACCCGTATCCGCTGAAAGTGAAGCCTGCCATACCGCCGCATAATCACCTTTATCGCAACAATGGAAACGGTCGTTTTACAGACGTGACGGAGAAGGCAGGGCTCAATCCGGATATGTATGGAATGGCCGTGGCTGCCGCCGATTACGACAACGACGGCAATGAAGACCTGCTCGTTACCGGCTACGGAAAAGTGGTTCTCTACCACAATGATGGGAACGGGCATTTTACCGATGTGACGGAGAAGGCCGGAATCAAAGTCGAGGGATGGGCGATCAGTTCAACGTGGCTGGACTACGACAAGGACGGTTGCGTGGATTTGTTTGTTGGCCGCTACGTGAAGTTCGATCCCAAGTATCGCGCGTTCTATGCGCCGACCAATTATCCAGGGCCGCTGGATTATGAGGGCGAGACGAATCAACTATTCCATAACAACTGCGACGGGACGTTTACGGATGTGACGGAGAAGTCGGGCATCGGCGCTTATGTGGGGCGCACGATGGGCGTGACGGCCGCGGATTTTGACAACGATGGATGGGACGATATCTACGTTGCCAACGATCGAACGGAAAACTTTCTCTTTCACAACAAGCATGACGGAACGTTTGAAGAAATTGGGAATGATTCAGGCACGGCGTTCGGCCAGAACGGCGAATCGACTTCGTCGATGGGGCCGGTGTTTGCGGATCTCGAAGGGCGCGGCGTGCTGGACTTGTGGGTGACGGATGGGCACTACAACCGGCTGCTGCACAACACCGGGAAGATGACTTTTGAAGACATTGGCGCGGAGACGGGCGTCTCGCAGGTCAATGCGCAATACGTAAGTTGGGGCACGGGGATTTACGACTTCGACAACGACGGCCTGCTGGATATTCTCATCTTTCACGGCGGGCTGATTCACTTGATTCCGCAGGAGCACACGCTGTTTCGCGGCGTTGGGAACGGGAAGTTTGCGGATGTTTCGCGTGAAGCGGGGCCGGTGCTGAGTGAACGGACTACGGCGCGCGGCGCTTGTTTCGCGGACTACATGAACGACGGCAAGGTGGATGCGTTCGTTGTAAATCTGGGCGGCAAGGGAACGCTGCTGCGTAACGTTTCGACCGATACGGGGCATTGGATTGCGATCAAGTTGGTGGGAACGAAGAGCAATCGCGACGGGATTGGCGCGCGCGTTGAAGTGTTCGCGGGCGGCAAACGGCATACGGACGAACGCGTGGCTGGATCGGGATATTTGTCGCAGGATGACAGCCGGCTGCACTTTGGATTAGGCGCGGCGACAACGATCGACAAGCTCATTGTGCGTTGGCCGAGCGGCCGCGAACAAACCCTTGAAAAGCTGAGCGTTGATCGTGTGCTGACGGTGGAGGAGCCGAAGTGAGCGGACGTTTTCAAACCGCGATCGGCAGCGGTCTGACAGCATTGGCCGTAGCCACGCTGGCGGTTGTGCTGTGGCCATCGGTGAGCTGGCCGGCGAATGCGAGCAGTATTGATGAGAATTCGAGTTATGCATCGCCGTTGGAGGTACTGTTATCGACGGACGGGGCGCGCATCTATGTGCTGTGCCAGGGCACTGATGAGATCAGGGTGCTGGATACGGCGAGTTATGCGGTGATTGGAAAAGTCGCTGTGGGACGCGTGCCGCGCGGGTTTTCGCTGTCGCCGGATGGGGCGCGGCTGTTCGTGACCAACTCCTGGGACGACACGCTGAGCGTGATCGACACGAAGACGCTGGCAGTAACCGCGACGTGGCCGGTGGGTGCGGAACCTTCGAGCGTAGTGGAGGATCGCGCCGGCAAACGGCTGTTTGTGGCCAATCGCATCAGCAACGATGTGGCGGTGCTGGACGCAGCGACAGGCGCGGAAGAAAAGCGGTTGCTGGCGGGGCGGGGTTCGAGTTATCTGACGCTGTCGCCTGATGGAAGCAGGATTTATGCGACGCACATTTATCCGAATCCGCCTGTAGTGCGGACTGGGATCGAAAATCGCACGCCCCCTGAATCAGAGATCACGGTGATTGATATGGCGCGCGCGGTGGTTGTAGATCGCATGCCGCTGCACAAGATTGCTGGAGTCTTTCATCTGGCGATGTCGGCGGATGGGCGCCTCGGCGCGGTGGCCGAGTACCATCCCAAGAACATGATTCCGCTGGCACACCTGGAACACGGCGCAATTTTTGAAGATACGATCACGGTGTTTGGCGCGGACGTGGGCGGTACGGTTGAGGTACCGCTCGATGAGCTGGAGCGCTACGCGTCGCAGCCATTCGGCGTTGCGATTGCGCCGGATAAATCGCGCATCTACGTGACCAGCGGCGGCTCGGAGATGGTGACGGTGATCGATGTGCCGCGAATGCTGCGCTTCATTCACGCGCACCCGGCGCCGTTTGTGCAGGACCTATCAGCGAGCGCGAACTATGTTGTGGCGCGCATTGCGGTGGGCCTGAATCCGCGCGGTCTGGCGCTTACACCCGATGGCCGCAGGTTATTTGTCGCAAACCGGCTGGACGACACAATCAGCGTGATCGATACGCGCAGCAATCAAGTAAAGAAGACGATCAAACTCGAAGGGCCGCTACAGATTTCGACGAACCGGCACGGCGAGCAGACATTTTACACGGCACGCTATTCGTTTCAAGGGCAGATTGGGTGCGCCAACTGCCATATCGATTCTACATTCGATGGCATTACATGGAACCTGGAGCCGGATGGATTTGGGCGCAGCATTGTCGACAACAAACTGCTCGAGGGCGTGAAGGACACGGAGCCTTACAAATGGACGGGGACCAATCCCAACATACCCACGGAGTGCGGTCCGCGTACGGAAAAGTATTTCTGGCGCTCGGAGAATTACGACAACCTCACGCTGACCGATCTGGCAGTTTATGTTCGTAGCCTTGAGCCGCGGCCGAATCGCTCGCGTCTCGCAAACGGGGAGTTGACGCTGGCACAGGAGCGCGGTCAGGCGATTTTTGAGCGCGGCGTGGACAAGTTCAAGAAACCGATTCCCGAAACCAACCGGTGCGTTTATTGCCACAGCGGGCCGAAGGGGACGAACCAGAAGATCTTCGATGTGGGGACGCGCAAGTTGACGGACAACTCCGGGCTTTTCAAGTCGCCGATGCTGACCAACATTGGGCTGACGGCGCCTTATCTGCATGACGGATCGGCGCGGTCGCTGGAAGAGATTTGGACCGTCTTCAACCCGGACGACAAGCATGGGCGCACCAACGATTTGACCAAGGATGAGTTGAACGACCTGATCGAGTATTTGAGGATGCGATGAAAAGGCTATTAAGTTTCGCGTTGTTGCTGGCTGCGGGAACGATGCTGTATGCCGCGCCCGCGCCTGCTCCAGCAACTCGCGTGCCGGTTGCGCCGATGATGCCGCGATTCAAATTTGAGAGTTTCACGACTGCGAACGGCCTACCGAACGACCACGTGTATGCGGTGTTAGTAGATGGTGACCGCATCTGGGCGGGTACGGATAACGGGCTGGCCGTCTACGAGAACCATGCGTGGAAGATTTATACGACCGCTGACGGGTTGGCACATCGGGCCGTTTTGTCGTTGGCTCTCGATAAGAATACGGGCGATGTGTGGGCGGGGACGATGGGCGGATTGAGCCGCATCTCCGGCGGGCGCATTGACAGCTTTACGCAGTTGAATTCGGGGCTGAGCAACAACGTTGTTTATGGGGTTTCTATTGAAGGCGAGAACGTGTGGGTTGCGACGGCTGCCGGAGCCTGTCGGTTGAACCTGCACAACAACCAGTGGTCGCTTTACAACGAACGCAACACGCCGATGGTGGAGATATGGACCTACGGAGTTTCGGCCACGCCAACCAAGGTCTACTACGCCGTGTGGGGCAGCGGTGTTCTGGAATATGACCAGAAGACGCAGCGCTGGGATAAGTACGACGACCCGGACGGCGAGAACGAGATAGTGCTGTTCAAGGACCAGGGGCTGATCCACGAGATTGTAACTTCGGTGAGTTATGTGGATAGCATCCTGTGGGCTGCGACTTACTTCGGCGACAGCCGCTACGATGGGCGCTACTGGCACAACTTTCTAACAAAGGACAGCGGACTTCCTTCAAACTTTACCAACTTTGTGAAAGGCGTGGATGGGAAGCGGGCGTGGTTTTGCACCGACAAAGGACTGGCGTATTACGACGGCGTGAACTGGGCTGTTTATACGCCGTCGTTGAAAGATGGAAAGCCGCTGATGACCGTGCGCGACGCGGAGGGGAAGGTCACCCCGGTTACGGTGACGACGGCACCGGCTCACAACTACATTCTGGGAATTGATTTTCAGGGCGATGACATCTGGGTTGCAACAGCCAAGGGTCTGAGCCACGGAATTCGGGAAAAACAATAAAAAGCTAAGGAGCGTCATCATGATTGCATTTGCAGAGATTCTGGAGACTATTGCGCACGCACCAATCGAGAAGCGTGCGATGACCAACCACGGTGTACTCAACGAGGCATATGCGTATGCCAAGCCAAGTTCATTTTCACGCGGAATGCGACTGGATATTGGCGGAGTTACAATCCTGCTGATTTCAGGAACGGCTTCGATTGATGAGAACGGCGTGAGCGTGCACGTGGGCGATTTCACGGCGCAACTGCGGCGGACGTTCGACAACATCACGGGGCTGCTGGAGAGCGAAGGCTGCACCTGGCACGACATAGTGCGGACCAGCTGCTACCTGCGGGATATCGATCGCGATTACGACGTGTTCAATCGCGAGCGCACGGCGTTCTTCAAAGAGCAGGGGCTTGATCCGCTACCCGCATCCACGGGTATCCAGGCGCATTTGTGTCGGCCGGAATTGCTGGTGGAGATTGAGGCAATTGCGATGTTCCGCACGGACAAGCTTGGCGACAACGAGGGGTAGTGATAATGCGCAGGGGATGGTTGTTGGTTGGGATGTGCGGGCTGGCATTGGGTGCCGCTGGTTCGGCAGCGGGCCAGGATGCGAGCAAGCGTGTCTGCGAGTGTGGCGCGCATCCGCAGGGGTCACCGAAGGATCGCGAGGTGACTCCTTATGCCGGTGAGCCGGGGGACATGAAGCCCTATGCCAAGTTCGCGACGCCTTATGACTTGAACTACACCCATCCGAACATTTACTCCGGTGCGGCGCGGGAGATTTCCGACCCTAAGAATCTGACCGAAGTGCGCATTGGATTTTTCGGACCGATTGAGCACAATTCAGATGCGCCGTTTGGCTTGCGTATGCTGCACGGAGCGCAGCTGGCGATTGAAGAGGCCAATGCCGGCGGCGGCTATGGGGGCAAGCCGTTCAAGCTCATGCTGCATAACGACTACGACAACTGGCAGGCTGGCGCGGTGTATGGCGAGGACAGGCCCACTGATCCGACTATCTGGGGTTCGGCATCAAATGAAGCGGTGAAGATGGTCTACGACGACGAGGACTGGGCGATCTTCGGGTCCATCAGTTCGGAGTCCACGCACATTGCACTGCGGGTTGCTTTGCGCGCGGAAATTCCGATTGTGAACTCGGCCTCGACCGATCCCACCATTCCAGAAACTTATATTCCGTGGTACTTCACCGGGATACAGGATGATCGGGTGCAGGGCCTGACGCTGGCGCGCCATATTTATACAGAACTCGGCCTGAAACGGGTGGCGCTGCTGAGGGTGAACAACCGATACGGACGATTTGGCGTGGGCAAATTCATTGACGTTTCGCGCAGGCTGGGCTACCCGGTTGTCATGGAGCAGATTTTCTTTCCGGGCAATACCGACTTTAGCCGTCAACTGAAGGTGATTCAGGGATCGCGTGCGGATGCCGTGGTGCTGTGGGCGGATGAAGCGGACGCGGCGCAGATACTGAAGCAGATGCGCGCGGCGGGAATGAAGCAGCGTGTGTTCGGCGCGTACCGGACGCTCGGCGACACGCTGGTGAAAGAGGCCGGCGATGCCGCTGAAGGATTCGAGGCGGTGTACCCTTACGATCCGACACGCAACGACGCGCGCTGGCTGGATTTCAACAAGCGGTTTGAGGCGCGCTTCCATGAGAAGCCGGAGCAGTTTGCGGCATTGGCCTTTGACACCATGAATGCGCTGTTGGATTCGATCTGCAAGGCGGGGTTGAATCGCGCGCGGATTCACGATGCGCTGGCGAGTATAGGTACCTATGAGGGTGTAACGGGGCGCATGGTTTTCGATCCCAATCAAAAGAATGTTGCGCCGCTGTATCTGGGGACAGTACACAATGGCGCAATCACGTATCGCGTTGCCCTAATGGAAAAGCAGCCAGTCAGCGGGCCAGCTCCTCAGCCAGTCAGCGGGTTGGTGGCACCAGTGCAACCATACGCGCGGGTGGGTGAGGACCGGGTGGAATACAACGGGCCGCATCAGGCGGATGTGCCGGCGGGGCCGATGAACATTGTGCTGTTTGGGCCCAAAGCGGCGGAGGTTGCCGCATCGCCTGAGGTGCAGGCGGAGTTGGCATTTGGTGCGGCGAAGGGACGGCCATGGAAGCTGTTGCCGGTGGAGAGCGATCAGAATTGGGGTGCTGCGTCCGATGCACTGGTGAAGGCGCTGATGGACGATCATGCGCTGGCGATTGTGGCGCTGGATCGGAATGCGAGCCACCTGGCGGAGCAACTGGCGCTGAAGAGTTTTGTGCCGGTGCTTGCGCTGAGCAGTGACAAGTCGCTGACATCCAATAACGTTCCGTGGATTTTTCGGCTGCAGCCGGACACCACGCCGGCCACTGCGCTTCGCATGCTGATGGCGGCGGCTTGCCGCAGCGGCGTGAACTCAGAGAAACTGAGGGATGTGCTGGCATCGGGGAAGATGATCGACGGGGCTTCTTTTTTGCCGACGGGCGAACCGGCGACGCGATAATCCATCCTCGGTGTGTGCTTTAGACTGGACTCTGTTGCGGATTTCAGATCGAGGAACGAAAAAGCGCAACTGGCTTTTCTATGAGGGAATCGAGTGTCGAATATCAGAGTTCTTGTTTTTGGCCGCACAGGGCAAGTGGGGTGGGAGTTGCGGCACAAGCTGGCCTGCCTGGGGCCGATCGCCAGGGTTGATACTCCCGATGTCGATTTCACAAAGCCTGAGACGATTCGCGATGCAGTGCGCGCGGCAGAGCCGGCGGTGATTGTGAATGCCGCAGCTTATACGGCGGTGGACAAAGCGGAGAGCGAGCCGGAGCTGGCCATGCAAATCAATGGGACGGCGCCGGGTGTTTTGGCGGAGGAAGCGAAACGGCTGGGAAGCCTGCTGGTGCATTATTCGACGGACTACGTTTATGACGGCACGAAGCAGGGCGAGTGGATTGAGACCGACAAGCCGAACCCGCTGAATGTGTATGGGAAGACGAAGCTGGCGGGGGACGAAGCGATTGCGGCAGTGGGCTGCGAACACCTGATTTTGCGGACCAGCTGGGTGTACGGAGCGAGGGGCAACAACTTCCTTTTGACGATGCTGCGGCTTTCAAAAGAGCGGCATGAGCTGCGCATTGTGGACGACCAGACCGGTGCGCCGACTTCCAGCGAATGTATTGCCGAAGCAACGGCTGACATTCTGGCGCAGGTGCTTGGGCCGGCGGACGGCGGTTTAGAGGGGCGGAGCGGCGTCTACAACCTGACCTGCGCGGGAGCGACGACCTGGTTTGGATTCGCGAAAGCGCTGCTGGAACGGTCGGCTGGAAGCCTGGGTGCGGGGACGCCAACGCTGGTTCCGATTCCGACCAGCGAGTTTCCGCGGCCAGCGACAAGGCCCCGGAATTCGCGGCTCTCAGGCGCACGTCTCAAGGAGACATTCGGAGTGGTGATGCCGGCTTGGGAAAGCGCGCTCGACATGGTGCTGGAGACGCTCAAGGAAGGCGCTGTGCAAGGCTGAAGTAGCTTCAGGTTAGGGTGAGCTGAACGGAAGGGGTGGGGCTCAAGCCCCATCAGATTGATGACAAAGCTTGAGACCCATCCCTCAGCGGCTAAAGCCGTCTTGATATTACTGAACTTGTGGCACGGATAAATCCGTGCCCTTTCAAAATTGCGCGTTTTTCATCGGTATGGTGGGATTAAAGCCCCTTCTCTCCTACCCGATTAAGTTCTTCGCCAAGCTGTGAAATCATGCCTTCATACAAAGTCAGCTATTTCTTTCCGTTGTCTTTGAAGTTCAACGCGAAGTAGTAGTACGTGTACGAGTGGCTGGTTGTCACATTCGTCAGGAACTGGCCGCCGCCAAAATAACCAACGCCACCACCCAGGTTGAAGTGCTGATTCAGTTCATACCAGGAGTAGCCATCGATTTCCGCGCCTAGATGGCGGCCTGTGGGGGTCTTGTTGTACACGATCGAACTACCCGAAGTGTTGTAGATCGCGTCCGCCGCCGAAGCCGCCCAATCGTCCAACCCCTGCACCGTGAATGTGAGCCGCCGGTGTGGCTCGATGGTAGTTCCGGCGCGCACCGACTCAATGTTTTGGAATCCGAATAGATCGGTGATTCCAAAGCGATCGTGAGCGGTGGGGTAGATGGTGTCGAAGGTGGTGTGCGTAAGGTTCTGTTTCGGATTGCCGTTGCCCGAGGCGTAGTCGAACTGGGCAAAGATGCGAGGCTTGGCCGGCGCATTGAGGAACTGGTATGCCGCGCCCTCCTGGGTCGCCCAGGCGTCGATGCTTTGGGTTCCCACCTTGCCGCCTTCGTAGATCAACTCGCCCCCGTAGTCAAACGCCGGGTGGGGTTGCGCCTTTAACCGCGCACCAACAACCTTCTCGTTTTCCTTGCCTGTGGTCTTGGCGACGGCGGGTTCGACGACTTCCGCTGGCTGCACTCGCCACAGGAAGAACGGCTCAAGATTGGAGTGCTGCCCCACCAGGTCATCAATGCGGCCGTAGGCTCCGTAGATGTTGTTACCTTCCTGATGTGGGCTTACGCCAAAAGCCTGCGGCACCACGGCGGAGGCGGCGAAGAGGCCCAGGTGCTCGCGTTTCGCATTCAGGTTCAGCACCGCAGCGTCGTAGGAGCGGGCCTGATTGCGCCACTCGGAGTTGGCGATGATGGTGTTGTTGTAGTTGAGGAGCTGGCGGCCGACGCGCAGGCTGAACCAGTGTTTTTCCGGGTTGCCGATCTCCGCATATGCCAGCTTCAGATCCCACCGCACCGTGTTGGGCGGGCCGATGGGCGGGTTTTGGAAGCCGGCGCGGGCGTCCTGCACCTGTGCCGTTACGCGAAACCAACTGGGTGTATGCAGATCCAACTGAAACCGGAAGCGGTTGAGCAGGTATGAGTCATCGACTTTGGCTTTGAAGCTGTTGTTGTCGTAGGCCTCGTAGCGGAATCGCTCTTCGGCCTGCACATCGATCCAATTGGGCAGTTTTTCGTCGAGGTAGGTGGCTGGGGCAAAGTCGTGGAAGTCGTAAGGGGCCGGGTTGCCGGTGGTTCGAAAAGCCGCGCCGTTGAGGAAGCTCAATGGGTTAGAGGCGGGCCCGGTGATGAATGCGCCGTTGTATGCGGACGCTCCGTTTTGCGTGGTGCGGTCGTCCTGTGCGGCCAGGGGAAGGCCGGCCGCCAGGGTGAACAAAACGAAAACTGCAGAGAGGAATAGCGGCAACCGGCGCAGAAATGCAGACAGAAAAGCATAAGGTGCTTTTTGCACGTGAGGATCTCCTATGAATTTTCAAAGCTGGAATTTGTATGGGTTAGGACCGTAGGCCCTTGTCCCGCCTGGGGCGCTAGCTTTATCGACAGAAAGGGCGACAACAGAACTTATAAATAGTGAACATAGGGGAACTCGATTGCGGCAATCGTCGCATGGGTGCAAAAACAGGTGCAGAAATAGCGTTGTGCACTTTGGAATCTCCTATTGAATTTTGGGGAATTGGATGAGTTGGGACCTTAGGCCCCAGGCCGGCGTGGTCGGCGGAACTCTATCGACAGGTGTGACGACAACAAGTCATATATTGCTACCAATATACTGGCGGATCCCGAAAATGTCGAATTCATAGGGCTTACGATTGTCATCCGTTCAAGCTGCCAGAGCGCGAACAACATGGCTTGATTCGTGCGCATCCTAGACTAGCAGGAGTTGTGCCCATGAAAAAACTGCACTCGGTTTTAGCGATCGCGATCCTTTCCGCAAGCCTTACGGGCGGTGTCGCCCTTGCCCAGGACCATCACGACAACCACGCATACGTCGAGCACAAGGAATGGAAGAGAGGCGCCGCCATCAAGCAGGAAGACTGGGAGCGCGGCGATAAAGTTGATTACCACCAATATCACCTGGCGGCGCCGCCCTCAGGTTACGAATGGCGAATGATTGACGGCAGCTACGTTCTGGTGAACGTCTCTAACTTTCAGATCCGCACGATCGTCCGCGTGCACTAATTCGTCATTTCGCGTTCCCGGCCGCCTTTGGATCTTCGAAAGCGCTGGCGTTGTGTTTGCGGTGACAAATGAAAAGGGCAGCCCTGGATTGGGCTGCCCTTTTCTGTTGGAAGCATGAGCTTCACGGGGTTAGGGGAGGTAGTAGCGGAGGGAGGTCCAGAACATGTTGTCGATGCCCTTGGCGCCGATACCGGAAGCGCCTGACCAACCTTCACGAACCGCGTAGCTGTACTGAAAGCCCTGGCGGAAGCGGCCGTGATCGCCCTTGTAGAAGTCGTACCACCAGCCGCCCGTGACTTCCTGCACGTCGCGATTTTGCGCGCCGCAGGAGCCGCCGGGGATGTAGCCGGTTGAGCCACCGCCGTTGTAGCCGGGGGCTGCGAGGGCGTTGCAGGAGGAGTTGGAGAGGAGCCGCGAGCCATATCCTACAGCCGCGTTGCTGGGCGCGCCCCAGTGGCCGCCCCAGGTGCCGCCGGCGAGGACTTGCGCAGCGGTTGGAGTGGCGGTGCAGGGGAAGGCGCCTGCGGTGGTGGGGCAGAAGTCCGCGCTGGGTGCGCCCAGCGAGGTGGTGGTGCCGGCAACACCGTAGTCGTCGCGGCCAGCGTAGTCGCCGCCATAGTTGAAGTAGAGGTTGAGGCGGGGAGTGGGAGTCGCTTCAAGTGTGAAGAGACCGGAGACGTTGTGGATGGGGCGAAGTTCGCCCGCGGCGTTGGCAGTTACGTCGGCCAGGGTGGAGTCGCCGTAGCGGCCCACGCCGGGTCCGAAGAGGCCCTTGGCACCGAAGGTGAGGATGTTGGGGATGACGGGAACGCGCAAGCTGCCGCCGAGGCCGCCAACCTTGAGGCTGTTGTTGAAGTAACCAGCCGTGGTGAGCGAGGGTGCAACGTTGGCGCCTGTGGCGATGTCCTTGAGGCCGCCGTAGAGGTTGCTGTTGGTGGTTTCGCCGGGATAGACGGTTTCATGTGCAAAGCCGCCGATGCCGAAGATTTCAAAGTGGCCCCAGCCTGGATCGAATGCGGCCTTGGCGATGATGTCCGGAGCCTGGTTGAAGGAAATAGTCGCGATGTCGGCGCAACCGTTGACCGTTTTGTAAACCGGCACGGCCACATCGATTACGTTGCCTGCGGAATCAGTTTCCTTCTGGTTGGTGTAGTTGACGATGGTCGTCGAAGGAGTGCAGGCGCTGATGGCGGCGTTGTAGTTGCCGCCGTTGGTTCCGGCGCTGCCGAGGACGGCGTAAGGCTCGTTGCCGGCCAGCGAAGCGGTGTAAAGGAGCTGCGGGTTCTCAGCGGCGATGCCAAATGCTGCGTGTTCGAAGCTCTTGGTCACGCGGAAACCGTACTGGCGGGTCCACACGAAGCCCGCGTTATAGTTCGGGTCTATGGTCAGCGGCGTCAGGATGTCGCCGGAGAGGTTGGAGATGCCCTTCTTGTCTTCTGTAACCATCGACCACAGCTGGCCGCCGGTGACAGCCCAGTGGCTGTTGGATTCAGCCTGGCCCCACACAACGCGCTGGCGGAAGACGTAGCTGTTGGACTGGTTGTTGTTGGAGGTGATGCCGGTGCCCAACCAGTCACCCTCGAAGTAGCCGCGCAGGGTTCCCCAGCTGGTCTTGCCTTCAGCCATCAGGGAGACGCGGGACTGGCGGGCGCTGCCGTAGAACTCGCTGAGCTGGTAGGCGTCCGCTTGCTCGTAGGGAATCGATGTGAAGGCAGTGGGAATATCGCCGCCGGTGGCCTTGGCGCGGTAAACAGTTTCACCAGCGGTGAAGCCGCCTGGAGTGATGGTGATTCCCTTGTAGTGGAGAGTAGTGGGGTTGTCGATGGCCTTCTTGATCTTGGCCGTCTCGTCGGAAACGGTGGTGGCCAGAGAAACCTGATTGCCCTTGAGGTCTGTGACGGTGGACTGGAGGGTGGTAACCGCGGCGGCGTTGTCGCTGACGGCCTGCTGCTCAGAGGAAGCAGCGGCCTGAGCCCTGGCCGCGGCAGCCTGCGCATCGGCAGCAGCTTGCTGGGCCTGCCTCAACTGGGCATCTTTATCTGCAAGGCTGGTCTTGAGCGAATCAATCTGGCCCTGCAATTCGTGACGCAGGGCCTGAATCTGCTCTTCGACTGTGGGTGGCGGAGGCGTTGTGGGCTTGGCAGCCTTCCTGGTTACGTGTTTCTTGGCTGGCGGCGGTGCATCGTCGCTGGCATACGCGGCTGAGGCAACGAGACCTGCTGCCAGAAATGCAGTGGCAACAGTTTTGAGCTTGAGATTCATTGGGCCTCTCTTTTTCTGAAGAAAATCGAATTGAATACGGGCTGCGTTCCCTCTGCATATTGCGAACGCCGCGTTGTTCCACATGCCTGAAATCCTGAAGATCAAACTTGCCGATTTCATGACCGGCATGCGGAGCACACCAATTGCCAGGGTTGAATCCACGCAAACGAAGTTATCCCCGGCTGGTACCGTAACCAAGACTCGCAGAAAAGTATGAATATTTGACGAATTCACATACTTTTAACAAAAGGATTGAAGCGGTCCATCTCCTTGATTGGCGGGGGTTTTTCACGTATTTGTAACATTGTGGTTGTCCCATTTGGGGATTTGTGGTGGAGAGGTAAAGGCCAACTCAACGACGGTGTTGAAATGGGAGATTGATCGGGAGCGCTGGAAAGGAATACACAGATCAGGGAACACGGAAATGGGTCCAATTTGATGTATTTCCGCATCGTCCGATGGGTGGAGAGAAAGATAGCCCGATGGTTGGTTGCTGGTGTTGGGTGGAGGCGTTGATGCTCGTTGGCAATCATGAAAAGACTTTCCGCTTCCCTGCTTCTCCTGCTCTCCGTGGCCAGTGTGTATGCACAAGGCGCCTCGACTAATGAATCTTCAAACGGCTTCTTCAGCAGCTGGGCGGCTCGGACGTCGGCCACGCAGGCGAAACAGCCACCGTGGGCGGTTCCGCTGGTAACGACGTATACCGGGTTGATCCAGGTGGCGCGCACGGATATTCTTCGACAGATTGCGCCGGCGCGCACGGATACCTGGAACTTTGACAATAGCAAGGGCGTGAACCTGGTTCCATGGGCTAACACCGAACTGGTTGTGAATCTGCCTCCGTACATCGAACACAACACCACGGCCAAGGATGGCTGGGGCGACTTTTCGTTCCTGGTGAAGTACCGCATTGCCAGCGGGAATCAGCAGCATGGGAGCTATACGTTCAGCGCATGGGCGTTGACCACGGTGCCCAGCGGCAGCTTCAAGAACGGGTCGACGAACGGGAGCGTTCAACCGAACGTGGGCGGCGGCAAGGGCTTTGGGAACTTCGACGTGCAGACAACGCTGGGCGCGACGCTGCCGACGGGCACGCCGGCGACCACGACTTCGGGGCGGCCGATATTGTGGAATACGGTGGCGCAGTACCGGATAGCCAAGCTGTTCTGGCCGGAGCTTGAGAGCAATGCCACGTTTTTCAAGGGTGGGCCGAACGACGGCAAGACCCAGGAATTCATTACGCCGGGCATGATTATCGGCAAGTGCGCATTTCGCCCTTCGGATCCGAAGTCGCGGCCGGGGTTGGCGTTTGGCGCGGGGATGCAGATTGCGACCAGCAAGCTGCATACGTATAACCACGAGCTTGTGGTTACGGCGCGGTTGATCTTCTGACCACTCGCCGTGGGGGCGGACGCTCGCTATCCGCTCGCATGGGCTTGGTCGCCCATCATCCTTGCGATAGGAGAAATCGCAAGGGTGAGGTATCCGCCGATTGTTAAGGAAGTACATTGAGGAAATGCGAGTGGGCCCGGCTTCGATGCCGGGCCCTTTTATTTGCCTCCGCTTAGCAGGTTGGCGAGGATGCGGTAGGCGCCGGGGACGAGTTCCGGGAGCTGGCGATAGAGGGCGTAGGAGACATAGATATAGGTGCCTTTGCCGGGATGGGCGACGAGGAGGCCGCCGCGCTGCGGGTCCTGGCCGGGGTCGGCGGTTTCGGTGAGGGCGGTGTAGCCCTTGTCCCACGAATCGAGGAATGAGTGGCCGCGCTCTTCAAGCCAGCCGTCGAAGTCGGCGGTGGTGATGGCGTTGGGAGTTGTGAACAATGGGTTTGCGGGTTCGAGTAGTTTCACGGGCGCGGCTTCATCGACGACGCGCTCGGCGCGGCCCATGGAGAGCGGGAGCGGGGCGGGGAAGTTGCCGGTCTGGTATTGGACGATGAGGGTGCCACCATTGCGGACGAAGGCATCGAGGCGAGGCTGGGCGGCGATGAGCTCTGGGCGCGAGGAATAGGCGCGGATTCCCACAACCAAAACGTTCCACGTGGAAAAATCGCCCGAAACCAACTCGGCGTTGGTGAGCAGATGAGGCATGACGCCGAGGGCCTCAATCGCGTCCGGGACCAGGTCGCCGGTGCCCATGATGTAGCCGATGCGCAGGCCGGGAGCCAGCTTTACATCCACTTTGCGGGTGAGCAGTTGGGCCGGCTTGTAGAGATTGTAGGGGCGCAGGCCAGGGTAGCCGATGGATTGCCAGCCGGACGAAAAACAGGTTACAGATGACAGGTTACAGGTTTCAGTCGAGTCGCCTTTGTGGGCGACGGCTTTGATGGTGAATGCGCCGGTTTCGGCGGCGACAGGGGTTACCGAGAAGAGGATTGGCTCGGTGTTGCCGGCTTCGCTCAGATGGAACGGCGCGGATGGGGGTTGGGCGGTCCAGCCGGCGGCGAGGGTGAGGGAGACGGTTCCCTCGGCTGCGGCCTGGGCGTGAACGGTCACGCGGACCGGAAGCGCGCTTCCGTCCAGCGGCAGAATGCGGGCTTCCGGGTCGATGCTGACGCCGATTGCTGGGGTGACGACGAGCGGCTCGTAGATGCCGCCGGGGCCGTTGACGCGCTGCAATGTCTGGACGACTTTACCGATGCGAATCGGCAGGCCGTCAAAGGTGAATTCAGCCCACGCGGCCAGCGGCCAGGGCTCGAAAGAGCGGCCACGGTAGGCGGGATTAGTCAGATCGTAGTACGGCTGTTCGGTGTTCGGGCGGCTGAAGTAGGGCTCGGTGGGCTGGGCGTCGGCAGGGACTTTGATCTTGTAAAGGGCGTCGGCGGAGGTTGGGGTTTCCGCAGTGCTGGCTGCGTCGCCTTGCTGCCAGGGACTGCCGGTGGTGCTTGTAAGCCAGGTCTTTTCGAGCTTTGCTTCGGGCGCAGCGTGGGCGGTGTGGACGCGAACACTGATTTCCTGGCCTGGGGTGACAGAGCGCGGAGTTTCGTCGGGGCCGCCGCCGCGGAAGCCTTCAGGCTCAAGCTTGGTGGTGTGGGTGGTGAAGGCGATCAGGTCGAGGCCGAGGAGGTTTCTCAGGGCGGTTTGGAATTGGGTGATTTTGAGGTCGAGTTCGAAGAGGAGACTGGCTTTCTCTTTCGCCCCCAAATCAAATCCATGTGTGCTTACGACGGTATCCTTGTCAGCGATTTTGGACCGGAGCGCGATCACCTGGCGATAAATTGGAACAAGTTTGTTGGCTGCTGCGTTGGCGGTCAAACCATGGCGTTCAGTGTCGAATTGTTTGAGATCCCGGTTCAGTTGCTGAAGGGCGGTCGAGAGCCAGATGGGAGGGTTCTTTCCAATGATGCCCGCCAAAGACGTGTCAATGTAGACCTTGCTATTTTGGAAGAGGTCTGTGCTGGCAGCGCTGACTTTGGCTTTGACTGACGCTTGCGGTGCGACAGCCCAAAGGTGATAGTAGGTGCTGGCCGGGCCGCTGAGCGTTGGGTTTGAACCGCCGTTCTGCGACTTCTGCATTCCCCAGCCTTCGCGGGCAATCTGCACATAGCTTCGGCCGAGGGCTGGATCGCGTTGTCCAACCGGAATCGTCACGTCCGTCGATGGCGCGTCGGTTGACCACTCGCCGGTGACGTAGTTTTTGAACTTTGCGGGGGCCCATTTACCAGTAGCGTAGTCGAACATCTTTCCGTTTTCGATTCGCGCGAAGGGAACCATGCTGTAGTCGGCGAGGGGCTGCCAGACGGTGAGGCCGAGGCCGCCTTCGCTGACCGGCTTGAGTTGTTCGGGGAAGACGGTTGGGTCTGCAGCGGCTTTGAAAACTTCCTGCGCAATCTCGCCGGAGACCTGGTGGTGCCCGTGGCCGTCGGTGATGCCGCCGACGAAGGTGGAGGCGATGATCTGGGGGCGCTCGCGGCGGACGGCGAGGACGGCGTCGTACAGGACACGATCATGACCCCATTTTGCGAAGGCTTCTTCCTGCGTTTTGGAAAAACCGAAATCGATTTCGGTGCCCCAGTATTGCTTGACGCCGTAGTATTCCCCGGCCTTCAGCAATTCATTGGTGCGGATGAGGCCAAGGGCGTCGTAGGAGTCCGCAGACATGGCGTTCTGGCCGCCTTCGCCGCGGGTCAGGGTGAGGAGCGAGGTGCGCACGCCGAGGCCGCGGGAGAGATAAGTGAGCAGCGCGCCGTCTTCGTCATCGGGATGGGCGACGATGACCATGAGGCTGGCGGTAGTGGATAGGCGCTTGAGGGACTGCTCGAGAGCCGCGGCGCCTCGGTCTTCAGCCAGCGGGAGCGCGATGCTGGTCGGCTCGGTCGCAGGGAGTTCAGTGGGCTGTTGCGCGTAAAGAGACGCACTTTGAATGCACGCGAAGAAAAGGCCGGCAAGGGCCGTGCCCGCTGCTGTCAGGAGATGCCTGTGGGATAAGACCATACGTATCGCCAGTGTACAATCCGGTGAGCGAAACGGCTTTATGACTTCATCCAAATCCAACTCCGGCAGCGGCGGCCTTGAACGGCGGATCGGGCTGCGCTCGGCGGTGACGCTGAACATGCTGGAGATGATTGGGGTGGGCCCTTTCATCACGCTGCCGCTGGTGATTGCGGCGGCGGGGATCAAGCTTTCGGTTTGGGCGTGGGTGCTGGGTGCGGCGATTGCTGTGGCCGATGGGCTGGTGTGGGCGGAGCTGGGCGCATTGTTTCCGCGTGCAGGCGGGTCTTATGCTTTTTTGCGCGAGATCTACGGGCCAACTGGCGCAGGGAACTGGCTGAGCTTTCTCTACGTGTGGCAGGTGAGTTTTACCGCACCGCTTTCGGTTGCTTCGGGGTGCATTGGGCTGTCGAGTTTCCTGGGCGTGTTCTGGCCAGGAATCGATGGAGCGCCGCTAACTTCGCTGCCGTGGCTTCACTATTCATCGCTGACGGCTGCGGCAGCTTGTTTGCTGGTGACGTGGATGCTCTATCGCAGGCTGAGCATCGTGACCGGAATGGCGTGGGTGCTGTTTGGCGGCGTGATGGCGGCGATTGCCGGGGTCATTGTTTCGGGGTTTGCTCATGCCGCCGCCATGGGCGGATGGCATATGCCCGTGGCGCCGGCGATTGGCGCGGTGACGGGGCTGAGAGGCGCGGCGAGCGAGTTGGCGCAGGGCACGCTGCTGGCTACATATTGCTACTGGGGCTACTACAACATCTGCTTTCTGGGCAGCGAGGTGAAGCGGCCGGAGAAGACGATTCCGAGGGCGGTGCTACTTTCGGTGATTTTTGTTGCGGCGTTTTACGTGACGATGAACCTGGCGGTGCTGCCGTCCTTAAACTCGGCCGCAGCCCAGACCGTCGGGCCGTCTAAGCAGTTGGTGGCTGATATTGCGCGGGCGGCGTTTGGCGAGTGGGCCGGGTACGCGATTGCGGGGCTGGTGGTGTGGACCGCGTTTGCGAGCATTTTTTCGTTGCTGCTGGGCTACTCGCGGGTGCCATACGCGGCGGCGCGGGATGGGAACTACTTCAGGTTTCTGGCGGCGGTGCATCCGAAGCATGGGATTCCGCACCGGTCGCTGATTGCACTTGGGGTGGTGGCGGCGGGGTTCTGCTTTCTCACTTTGACGCAGGTGATTACCCTGCTGGTGATTACGCGAATCCTGTTGCAGTTTTTCATGCAGCAGGCGGGGGTGATTCTGCTTCGGGTGCAGAGGCCTGAGTTGGTGAGGCCGTTCAAAATGCCGTTGTATCCGCTGCCGCCGTTGCTGGCGATGGCGGGATTTGTGTTCATCCTGGTGAACAGGACGAAGGCGCTGGAGGGGTTGGCGGTTGCGGCGGGGATTGCGGTGAGCGGGACGGCGATTTATCTAATCAGGGCGAAACGGCTGGGGGATTGGCCGTTTGCGAAGGAGAGCTTCTAGCCTCTAGCTACTAGCCCTGGCGTTCTTGGAGTGAATTGATTTCTCATCTCCCGGGTCTGAAAAGTCCAGACCCAGGGCACCCGGCGAAGTACGCGAACATTGCCAAAAGAAATCCGCAGATGTCTTGGCAACGTATCCTGTAACGTGGTGGCGCTCTGGCGTGTCTAATCATGTAAGAGCGTTATTCCCCACACGAGAGGTCATTTCATGTTGATTGGCAAACCAGTTGATGTTCCTTCTTCCGACATCACGCCCAGGGAGCACTATCTGAACCGGCGCAGCTTCATGCGCGGGGCTGCTTCAGGCGTGGTGGCAGCGGGCGCGGCGGCGCTGGGCGCGGAGCGAGTGGCCGAGGTGTTTGAGCCGCGAATCCGGGCGCTTGCGGGGACGAAATTGGAAACGGTAAAGAGTCCGCTGACCACCACCGGCGTGGCGCTGACCAGCTATGGCGACATCACGCATTACAACAACTTCTATGAGTTTGGCGTGCCGAAGGACGAGCCGGCGCAGAACGCGGGCGTATTGCCGACACGGCCCTGGACAGTGAAGTTGGAAGGACTGGTAAAGACTCCGAAGACCTTTGACATCGATGCGCTGATGAAGCTCAGGCCGCTGGAGGATCGCGTGTACAGGCATCGCTGCGTGGAGGGTTGGAGCATGGTGATTCCGTGGGTGGGGTATTCGCTCTCGGAGCTGATCAAGCAGTGCGAGCCGCTCTCGACGGCCAAGTATGTGCAGTTCATCTCTTACTACGACAAGCATGTGGAGAAGTGGGCGTCGCAGAGCGACATCGACTGGCCCTATTCCGAGGGGCTGCGGATGGATGAGGCGATGAATCCGCTCACGCTGCTGACATTTGGCCTGTATGGCGAGGTGCTGCCCAACCAGGATGGCGCGCCGGTGCGGATTGTGGTGCCGTGGAAGTATGGATTCAAGTCGGCCAAATCGATTGTGACGGTGCGCTTTGTGGCCAAGCAACCGCCCACGACATGGAATGACCAGGCGCCGAATGAGTATGGATTCTATTCAAATGTGAATCCCAATGTAGACCATCCGCGCTGGAGCCAGAAGACGGAGAGACGGATCGGTCTGCCATTCTATGCGCAGCGCCAGACGACTCTGATGTTCAACGGATATAGCGACCAGGTGGCGTCGTTGTATAACGGGATGGATTTGAAGAAGTACTACTAGAGCGGAGTTAGCGTTGCTGGCGAAGTTAGCGGAGTTAGCAAAAGCGCCGGGCGTTCCGCGAACTCCGCTAACACGCGCGTAGCGCGGCTAACAACGCGAACTCCGCTAACTTGAGGCTATGAAACGATCGACACTTATTGTTTTGAAGACGCTGACCTGGGTGGCTTGTTTGTGGCCGGCGGGGTTGCTGATCTATGGGGCTGTTACAAATTCGCTGGGGCCGGATCCAACCTCAAAGATTGCGCTGACTACCGGGTATAACACGCTGCTGCTGCTGATTCTTTCGCTGGCGATTACGCCGGTGCGGAGGCTGTGGCCGCGGTTGAATTGGCTGATCAAGTTCCGGCGGCTTCTGGGGCTGTTTGCGTTTTTCTACGGCACGGTGCACATGCTGACCTATGTGGCGTTGTATTCGGGGTTCGATGTGCATGCCATGCTGGACGGCATTGCCAGGCGCAAGTTCATCACCATGGGCGTGGCGGCGTGGCTGCTGCTGGTGCCGCTGGCGGCGACTTCAACGAACTGGGCGATTCGCAAACTGGGCGGGAAGAACTGGAATCGGTTGCACAAACTGGTGTACCTGGCTGCGATTTGCGGAGCGATCCACTATTGGTGGCAGGTGAAGCCGGGAGTGTTGAGCCCGCTGCGCCTCACTGTGGTGCTGGGGGTGTTGCTGGCGGCGCGGCCGGTGTGGAATTTGTGGCAGAAGCGGGCGGGGGAGAGACGGCCAGGTTGACGTCGGACATGTCATCAAGCACGGTGAGCGGAATCTCCTTATCGGCGTAATGAATGTCGGGCGCGGTCTGTGTGGAGGCAGTCTCGGCGCCGTTGCCTGACTCGGATATCTTCTGAATCGCGTCCATAGCGCCCGAAACCTGCAACATGTATTTGCCTTCCGGCACATAATCGAAAGAAAAGCTCCCATCGTCGAGCAAGGCGGTTTCTCGGGCCGGCTCGCGGTCGTCGGCATAGAGCAGGCGCAGGGTGGCGTGGTTGAGAGAGTGCCCGTCGGCGAGCGCAGTCACAGTTCCTGAGACGGTGTGCAGGCCGGAGAGCGGAATCTCGATGTCGACGCCGCTGGCAGTCTCACCGGCCTGCACTTTGACGGTCTTCGATTCCTTTTTGCGGAAGGTGTTGCCGAGGCATACGCGGGGCGCGGAGTCCTCAGTCGCGGACGGCATGAGGGTGCAGACGGCGTATTCGCCGGCGGTGAGATTGGTGAGGTTGAAATGGCCGTGTCCATCGCTCACGGCGCGAATTGACCAGCTGTCCATGAGCGGGAGGCCGACGCTGATCATCTCACCCTTGGCGGTCTTGCGGAGAAGCTGAAAGTGCATCCCAATCGCGGGAGATCCGTCATCGAAGGTCACGGTGCCAGAGATCTCCGCTGCTGGCTCGATTTCAAGGGAGATGTCGGAGACCTTGTGCACGGCCACGGTGACCTCTTTGAGGTGGTCCTTCCACTGGTCGATGGCGTAGCGGCGCTGTTCCAATCCAACGGACAGAGATCTGAGCTTGTCGGGGTCAAAGGCAAGCGCGGGGTCAAGGTAGCCTTCCAGAGTGGCGAAGGCGTAGTAGCGGCCAGGCTGTACGGCCTCGAGGCGGAATCGGCCGTCGAGGTCAGTAATCGTGGTTTCAGCGGCGGGAAGGGGATTTTCGTCATTGTTCTTCTCGCCAGGCTTAGGCGCGCCGGTGAGGGTCACGGTGGCAAAGCGGGCGGGCTTTCCGGTGTCGGCGCAAAGCACAATGCCTGTGACTACTCCCTTGGTTGGATCGGGCTTCTTGTGCTGGAAGTTGTTGCAGCCGGCGAGCAACAGGCAGGCGAGGGCCAGGCAAGCGAGCGGCACGCAAGCGAAGAATGGACCTGAAAGCAATCGCAGCCGTGCCAATCAGCACCTCCCAGCAAAGAATCAGATTTCAGGGAATTGTAGCGCGGTCTGCGCGACCGGGTGGAAGGTCTTGCGGTGGAGCGGGGTGGGGCCGAGACGGGCGAGCGCGGCGAGGTGTTCGCGGGAGCCGTAGCCTTTGTGGCTGGCGAGGCCGTAGCCGGGAAACTGGCAGTCGAATTCCACCAGCAGTCGGTCGCGGTGGACCTTGGCCAGGACGCTGGCGGCGGCGATGGAGAGGCTGGTTGCGTCGCCGTGGATGACGGGCTGCTGGGGACAAGGCCAGTCGATGGAGTCGCGGCCGTCGATGAGGAGGAAGTCGGGGCTGAGGGCAAGCTGCTGGACGGCCAGGCGCATGGCCAGAAGCGAGGCCTGACGGATGTTGATGCGGTCGATGGTTGCGGCGTCGACGGCCGCGATGGCCCAGGCGATGGCGTTGAAGCGGATCTCGGGTTCGAGCTGATTGCGCTTCTTTTCAGAGAGCAATTTGGAGTCGGTCAGGCCGGGGAGGCGGAAACGCGTGGGAAGAATAACCGCGGCCGCGACGACGGGGCCGAAGATGGGTCCGCGTCCCACTTCATCGAGGCCGGCGATGCGGAGGGCGCCGTTGCGACGAGCGGCTTCTTCGAGGGCGAAGCTGCAACGGAGGGGCATGAAGACAGTATAAGCAGCGTGAAACAGGAGACCGGTGGAGGGGTGCTGGTGGCTAAAGGTCGGCTCGTCGATCCCGAAGCGTCTCACGGATGGCCTCACGCATTTCGGGATCGTGTTGCACGTTGACCCCAAGTGCTTTGAGACCGCGAAGGATGCGATTTGCTTCTGGAGTTTCGATTCCCCAAAACGTCTTCCATGCCTCGCCATATGTCTCCAGCAGAATTCCGCGGATACCCTTCGATTTGTAGACGATGGCGTAGGAGGCCCGGACGACTTCAGATAATGGAGTGGTGCGCGTGACCCAGCGGTTCCCAAAGCTCAGCCAGGAAATCCTCGACCAGGTGAGCGTGGTGCGGTCGGCATGCAAGCGCTCGCCGAAGGGCAGCAGGTGCCGAATGCCAGTCGCAAGCAGGAAGAGTTCGACCAGCGAGCCATAAGCAAACACGATCAGGTTAACGACGAAGTCTCGTCTGCCTGGACGGGTCTCCTCGATCATCTCCAGGATGTGCGGACCGCGGCCAGGATGGAATAGCGCAAAATAGACAGAGCAAACCGTCAAGGCGATCACGAAGCAGCCGAGCCAGAGACGGGAGGTTCGCGTTCCAAAAAGCCCTTCGGTGACTACATCAACCGAATCCGCTGTGACATGGATTTCACATTTGGGCTTGGGCATGGCTTTGAGCGGATTATAGCGCGCACAGTTTCGCGAGAATGCTGAGGGAACCGGTACTTCGACGCGCAAGCAAAACCCCCGGCTGGATGGGCCGGGGGGTTAATGGAATTTGGGCTGGGCCGGGACTAGGCGCGGACTTTGCCGGTGACGCGATCGACTTCCTTGAGACGGGCGGCCTTGCCGCGCAGTCCGCGGATGTAGAACAGCTTGGCGCGGCGGACGCGGTAGCTGCGAACCTTTTCAATCTTGTCGATCACTTTGGAATTGAAGGGGAAGATGCGCTCAACGCCCTGTCCAAAGCTCATTTTGCGAACGGTAAAGGTGCCCTGGGGGCCGCGGTTGATGGCGATGACCAAGCCTTCAAAGGCCTGGAGGCGTTCTTTGTCGCCTTCCTTGATCTTTACCTGGACGCGAATCTGGTCGCCGGGCACGAAAGCGGGAAGGTCGGTGCGCTGAAGCTTGTCGGCCAGGCGCTGCATTACGGGATGAATGGACATAGTGGTTTCCTGCTGTTGAACTCAGAACTTTTAGTTTATCAGAGAACGGGTGTTCGCGCCCATTTTGGGGTAATGCAATGGCCCGGAATTGCGTTATAGTTTCGGATTATGAACGAGAAACGGGAATTGCTGCGGCATACGCTGGCGGCATTAGCTTATCGGGCGGCGCGGGCGCTGGACGGCGCACCGGAGGATTTTGCGGACTTTGACGGAGCAGGACGGCGGCCGGTGGTGATTCTGGCGCACATGGGTGACCTGTTTGACTGGGCGTTGAGCATGGCCGAGGGCGACCAGCGCTGGGCGCCTGCTCCACCACGCGGATGGGCCGAGGAGAAGCAGCGTTTTTTCGCGTCACTCACCGGTTTCGATGCATATCTGGCCTCGAACGAGCCGCTCCACGCGCCTCTCGAACGGCTGCTGCAAGGGCCGGTGACTGACGCATTTACCCACGTCGGCCAGTTGGCAATGATGCGGCGGCTGGCAGGGAGCCCGACATGCGGGGAAAATTTCTATGTGGCCGCGGTGGCTGTCGGGCAGGTGGGAGCGGAGCAGCCGGCGGCGGTGCAGCCGTTTAAGTGAGAAGTGCAAAGGCCCAGTGCTACTTGGACGGGAGCGATAGAGATGAAACCCTCAATCGCTCTCGCCGGTTTCTTGTTCTGCTAGGGTGGGTAATCTCTCGGGTCAATGCAGCGGTCATACATTGCTCGATCAATTCGGATCCAATCGGTGTTGTTGATTCCTCTTCGATTCCGGGCCGTGGGACTGTCTGGGAAGGCGCCAGCAATCTTGATCCAGCGGCCTTATTCTTTTGCAATTGTGCGGATTTCAGCGGCAACCTCGGCCAGGTCCTGGTCTTGGCTCCTGGTCTTGGCTAAAGATGATCCCCACGTCATATACGCGGCTGCGAGCCCCGCAATCACATCAAGAGCGATTCGGACGTCAATTCCCTTCTCTTCGGCCGCGAGAAAGGTATGTTCCGTACCGTCGGGGAGACGAACACTCTTATTCCGGTACCGCAACGGTCTTGTGATCACCTTTATTCCAATCTGTCCCATTTGTGCTGTTTTATTTATCAAGAAGGAGTTCTGGAAAGGGTTTGCTGTTGCGTCGTGAATCCCGGTATAGAACCTCATCTCGGCTGGCTGCCAACCATCAGGTCTGCAGTCCTCACGAGTGAGCGCTGCAACATCGTAGTTTGGAAACCTATATCCGAACGCATCTTTTGCTTGGTGGAAAAGGTTTTGCCCATCTATAAAGACGATGGTCCTCTTCACTGCTGGTTCTATCAACGCAACTCCTTTAATTTGAGCGTGTCTGCTCGGTTAAGGGGTAAGGTTTATGGATTCTAGGCCCAGAGATTTGTCTTGGGTCTACATGTTTATGTAAATCTGTGCCGCAAACTAATAACCCCGCCCGAAGCCTTGCAGCAATCGAGCGGGGAGCAAATCGTGTTCAAAATGTAGCGGTACCATTCTCGCGTGTCAACCAAGCACATCGTTTCTTATCGATTCAAGCAGCTTGCGGTCGTCTTTGCTCAGGACCGCGCCTTCTAGCAGGTCGGGGCGGTTGGCTTGGGTTTTGCGCAACTGCTGCTCACGGCGCCAGCGGCGGATGGCCTGGTGGTCGCCATTCAATAAAGGCTCCGGCACTTTTAATCCGGCAAACTCCGCAGGCCTGGTGTAGTGGGGATAGTCGAGCAGGCCGCCGGCGCCGTGCTGGGAGCGGGGCGGGCCTTCTTCGCTGGCTGCGATGGCGGCGTCTGGGATGCCGAAGCTCTCGAATTCGCTGGAGGCTTCATTGCCGAGAACGCCGGGGAGCAGGCGCATGGCGGCGTCGATGACTACGGCTGCGGCGAGTTCGCCCCCCGAGAGGACGTAGTCGCCGATGGAAAGCTCCATGTCGCAGTAGAGCTGGTTTATGCGTTCGTCGACGCCTTCGTAACGGCCGCAAATCAAAACGACCCGGTCGAGGGCGGAGATTTCACGCGCCAGGGATTGGGTGAAGGGACGACCCTGGGCCGAGAGGAGAATGACTGTGGGGCGCGTTGCCGTAGGGGCTAAAGCCCGGTCATTATTCAGGCTCGTGTTCGGCATGACTGAAGTCATACCCTGATACAAAGGAGCGGATTCGGGAGAACTGCTTTCGGAGCAACTGGTCGCGTCGACGGACGGTTGAGCGGATTTTGGGGCAATTCCGATTGAGGCCAGGGCCGCTGCGATGGGCTCGGGCTTCAGCACCATGCCTTCGCCGCCACCAAAGGGCCGATCGTCAACCGTGCGGTGACGGTCATGGGTGAAGGCACGCAGATCGTGGATGCCCACTTCGACCAGACCATCGGCCAGTGCGCGGCGCAGGATGCCGTTCTCAAAGATGCTCGCGAAGAAGCCGGGAAAGATGGTGACGATCTCAAAGCGCATACAGACCAATTCTAATGGCCACCCGGCGCTGGACTGCGCTGCTCACGGCGCGTTCGCCCGGATTGTGGTCTAATGTTGGCCAACTGCTATGGCTGACTTTGAATCGCTGCTGAAACGCTGGCAAACGGCCGGCGTCCTGGATGCGGAGGTTGCTGGCCGCATTCGCGCGTACGAGCATGAGCAGACCCGGCCGGCTGGGTTGCGATGGCAAGGGTTGGTGGCGTTGATTCTTGGGGCCATCCTGCTGGGCTGCGGCGTGGTGCTTTTTGTCTCAGCGCATTGGGACGATATGGGGCCCGGTGCGCGCTTCGCATTGGTGATGGCGATGGTGGCAGTCTTCCATGTAGGCGGGGGATTTGCGCGGGCCAGCTACCATGGGCTGTCGACGGCGCTGCACGCGGTGGGCACCGTTGCCACAGGGACGGCGATTGCGCTGGTGGGCCAGATATTCAATATTCAGGAGCACTGGCCGGCGGCGATTTTGCTGTGGGCCATTGCGGCGCTGGCGGGGTGGGCGCTGCTCTGGGACGAAGCCCAGCAGACGCTGACGCTGCTCTTGTTTCCATCGTGGATTATGTGTGAGCTCGAGTTCGCTACACAGGGACACATTGGGCAGGAGGTGTTTCTGGGGCGGTTTCTGATTGCGTGGGCGGTTCTCTACCTGACGGTGTTTCTTGGCTCGAAGCGCAAAGTCGCGCAGGGAATTCTGTTTGCCGTGTCGGCGATTGGATGCCTGGTTGGCGTCATTATTACGCTGGAGAGCTGGCGTTCGTGGTTCGGGAACCAAGCCCCTTTGACGTTCTCGCTGCAGGTGTGGGGATGGATTGATTTTGCAGTGCTGCCGCTGCTGATTGCGTTGATCAAGCTGCGCAAGAGTCTTGTGCCGGTAGCGGTGGCGATCGCGTTTTCTGTCGCGCTGCCCTGGTGCGTGCGGCTCGAGACGCAGCACTACGACAATGGGAACTACCACAACACGTATACCTACAGCACGCCTAACCTGCTGGCGCATGCGGTGGTGGCGGCGTTCTGCATCTTCATCATCGGGTGGGGTGTGCGGCAGGCTTCGCGGGCGCTGGTGAACCTGGGGATTGTGGGGTTTGCGATTGCGGTGGCGTGGTTCTACTTCAGCGACATCTGGGACAAACTGGACCGGGCGCTGGGGCTGATCGTGATGGGAATTCTATTTCTGGCCGGCGGTTGGGCGCTGGAGAAGATGCGGCGCGGGTTGATTGGGCGCATGGGGAATGGTCTTGCGGCTGTCGTGAACGAAGAGAGGGAGGCGCAATGAAGCTGGGACGAGCGACGATTTCTGGAGCTTCGGTGGCGCTGGTGGTGATTCAATTGGCGCTGGTGTCGTCGATTGCGGCCAAGTATCTCTACCAGCGGTGGAGGTGTCCTCGGGTTTGGACGCGCACGGTGGCCTACGATCCTGAGCTTTTGATGCGGGGACGGTATCTGAGCGTGCAACTGGTGGTGGATGGGTGCCAGAGTACGCTGCCTTCGGCAAAGGAGGCCCAGATGCCGCGGGACGTGAACGGCGTCCAGACTGGGACGCAATTCTCGATTAATGCACCGGCGCAGTTTTCGTTTCCTGCCGAGCTTAAGGTGGAGGGGAACACGCTGAAGGCGGTGCGGCTGGCGGAGTCAAAGGACCAGTCGGCGGGGCAGTGGGTGATGGCGTCGCCGGGGTGGTCATGCGCGAACCTGCGGCTGCAGCAGCCGGTGGATTTCTATATTTCGGAACATGCGGCGAGCCCTGTGCCGGTGAAGGCGGGACAGGAGTTGTGGATCGAGGTGACGGTTCCGCCGAAGGGGCCGCCGCGGCCGGTACAACTGGCGTTGAAGGAAAACGGGAATTGGAGACCGCTGGCGTTTCAATAAAACTGCATCAAGAGCCGGACGTGCCGGACGCGTTGAGGTCGGCCAGGCCTTCGGGCAGCGCCATTTCCACGCGTTTGGCGGCGAGGTCGATTTTGCGGAGGTAGCTTTTGGCGAAGGGGATGAGGATTTCTTCGGCGGAACCGGAGCCGTTCACGACGAGCAGAGCTACGGGGCCGGCGGTGCGGTCGACATCTTCGATCTGGCCGATTGAAACAGGCGATGGGCCGGCTACATCGATGAGGGTGCAGCCGACGAGGTCGCCAATATAGACTTCGTCGTCGGCGAGTGGGGTGCGTTCAGACTGCGGGATGGCGACGATTAGGCCCTTCAAGGTTTCCGCGGCGGAGATGGAATCAATGCCGGCGAAATGAAGGACGATGCCGCCTTTGTGCAGCCAATGGGCAATGAGTTCGATTTCGCGGGGGGATTTGGCGGAAGCGGGTTCAGACAGCAGCCAAAGGTTGCGGCGGTCGGTGAATTTTTCTGGGAAGTCGGTGAGGATGTCGGTGAAGACTTCGCCTTTGCGGCCCTGAGGGCGGCGAATGCGGGCGAGCCAGACCCATTCGGTGGAGGATTGCGGAGGGATCATTTCGGTGTCCTGTGCTGGCAATCCTCATGCGGCTGAATGGTAGCCGGAGGGCAAGCTGCGGGCACCTCAGGCCTGATCGTCGTCTTCTTCCAGGATGTCGAGCGTGTAGCGGTGATGCAGCTTCATGCTGACGGCGCCCAGGATGGTGCGCACGGAACGAGCGGTGCGCCCCTGCTTGCCGATGACTTTGCCCACGTCCTGGGGGGCAACGCGGAGTTTGAGGACCGTGCTTTCGTCGCGGCCAACGGACTCGACCTGCACGGCTGCCGGTTCATCCACCAAGGCCCGTGCGATTTCGCGGACCAACTCTTCCACTTCGACCATATCGTGTTGGGTCATGTTCGTGCCCCTGACCGGAAGGATCCCAAAAAATAGCGACCCCAAAATGAACGTCCTGATTCGGTGCGCTGAATAGTATCAGCACAAACGTACTCTCGCAAGCAAGTGTGTTGGCGGAGGCTCAGAAGCCTTACCCGCTGTGGTCGCCCTTTTGGGTGAGAGATTAGGAAAATCAGGCTTCGACGGGTGTTTCCGTCGCTGCCGGGGCGGGATTCTTGGCCACCAGCTTCTCGACGATGGTGGAGAATTGGGCGCCGACGCTGCGCCAGTAGGCGATGCGCTCGTGCTTCAGGTCGACCGTGGCCGGGTTGGTGCGGGGGTTGTAGGTGCCGACAACTTCGATGGAGCGGCCGTTGCGGGCGCGGTCCTTCTCAATGGCCACAATGCGGTAGTAGGGTTGCTTGCGGGCGCCAAAACGCGCCAAACGAATCATCACCACGGCGATACGGTTCCTTTCAAAATCCAGTGCTCTGTTGCGGTCTGTTAGGGTTTTTTCGGCCGGCGGCGGAGTTCGAGAGGCGCACAAGCCCAAATAAACGGCCGGACGGGTGCGTCCAGCCACACAAGACACAACAACTAAGTATCGCCGAAAAATGGGTTGGGGGCAAGTGCGACTCTTGTCCAACGCAAGATGAGCCTGAGCGAGGAAGTTGATTCCAACTCAAGATGAGCCTGAAGGAGTCCGAGCGGGCAAGCTGAGGATGGATGATCAGCGTGCTTGGAGCAGAGAAGTT
>JBEKET010000057.1:0-81960 GCA_050013695.1 Occallatibacter sp. | reverse complement strand
ACCAGGCTGCATGGCATGAGGACAGCCTGAAACAAAAACCGCCGCCGAAATCGCGGAAAACTCAAAACAAGAACGCCGCAGCAAAAGGGCAAATGGCGCTCTCACGCAGACACTAAAGCCCGCAATCTTCGTTCTTCGTTGCGGCACGACTGAAGTCATGCCCTGATACAAAGCTATTTTGATGCGGTGTAGCTGCGTGGGCGCGGCTTGATGAATTGCGTGTCCACTTCTTCGTACTCGATCTTTGGGCCCTCGGGTGAGCCGGTGAAGGTGGCTTTGCTGGTTTTCAGGAACTTTTCGTCGTTGCGATCCGGGAAGTCGGGTTTGTAATGAGCGCCGCGGGATTCGTCGCGGAGCAGGGCACCGATGGCGATGGTGCGCGAAAGCTCCAGCATGTTTTTCAACTGGCGGGCGAAGGCGAAGCTGGTGTTGGCCCACTGGCTGCGGTCGCTGAGGTTGACTTTCTTGTAGCGCTCGATGAGTTCGACGATTTTTTCATCGGCCTGCTTGAGGCCTTTGTTGTAGCGAATGACGGTGACGTGCTCGGTCATGGTCTGGCCGAGTTCGCGCCAGAGTTTGAAGGGGTTTTCGATGCCTTCATTGTTGAGCAGGTTCTTGTTGATTTCAGCCTGGCGGGCAAGCTCGGCTGCTGCGCCGCCGTCGCCTTCAGCAGCCGGTAAGCTCTTGGCATAGGCGAGGGCGTTGGGGCCGGCGCGGAATCCGCCGAAGATGCAACTGACAAGGGAGTTGGCGCCGAGGCGATTTGCGCCGTGGTACTGGTATTCGCATTCGCCGGCGGCAAAGATGCCGGGGATGTTGGTCATCTGGTTGAAGTCGACCCAGATGCCGCCCATGGTGTAGTGCATGCCGGGGAAGATCTTCATGGGGACGTCGCGGGGGTCGTCGCCGACAAACTTCTCGTAGATTTCGAGAATGCCTTCAAGCTTGCGGTTGAGCGTGGCGCGATCGATGTGGGTTAGGTCGAGGTAGACCATGGGCTGGCCGTCAAGGCCGAGGCCGTACTCATAAACGACTTTGTGTATGGCGCGCGTTGCGACGTCGCGGGGGACGAGGTTGCCGTACTTGGGATACCACTCTTCGAGGAAGTACCAGCGATCGGCGTCGGGAATTTGCTTGATGGGGCGCTTTTCCTGGGCGTTGCGGGGAACCCAGACGCGGCCGCCTTCACCGCGGGCTGACTCGGACATGAGACGGAGCTTGTCTTCACCGGGAATGCAGGTGGGGTGGACCTGAATGAATTCACCATTGGCGTAGTAAGCGCCCTGCTGGAAGATGGCGGATTGAGCGGAGCCGGTGCAGACTACGGAGTTGGTGGACTTGCCGAAAATTGCGCCGTTGCCGCC
Source organism: Occallatibacter sp. (assembly GCA_050013695.1). Classification (GTDB taxonomy): domain Bacteria; phylum Acidobacteriota; class Terriglobia; order Terriglobales; family Acidobacteriaceae; genus Telmatobacter. Next base: position 80,596 of record JBEKET010000057.1, on the reverse strand, counting down.
GGTGGCGAGGATGATGGCGTCGGCGGGGAAGGCCTTCAGCTCCATGGTGCGGAGATCGAGGGCGGTGATGCCGCGGGCCTGGCCTTTGGAATCGATAATGGCGGATAGAAATTCCCAGCCTTCATATTTTTTAACTTTGCCGTCGGCTTCGTGACGGCGAACCTGCTCGTCGAGCGCGTAGAGAAGCTGCTGGCCGGTGGTTGCGCCGGCGAAGGCGGTGCGGTTATAGAGCGTGCCGCCGAAGCGGCGGAAATCGAGCAGGCCCTCGGGGGTGCGATTGAAGGGCACGCCCATGCGATCGAGGAGGTCGATGATGGCGGGCGCGGCTTCGCACATGGCTTTGACGGGAGTCTGGTTGGCGAGGAAGTCGCCGCCGTAGATGGTGTCGTCGAAATGCTTGTCGGTGGTGTCGCCTTCACCTTTGAGGTTCTTGGCCGCATTGATGCCGCCCTGGGCGCAGACGGAGTGGGAGCGCTTGACGGGGACGATGGAAAACAAGTCGACGGTCCCGCCGGCTTCGGCGATTTTGATAACCGCGGCGAGACCTGCCAGGCCTCCACCAACGACGATGATTCTGGGTGCTGCCATGAACGAACTTCCTTTCCGAAGAGCAGCTTCTAGCCGCTAGCTTCTAGCTACTAGCTAAAAGCCCATTGCCTGCGGCAATTCAAACCGATGCACCACCGGAATTTGCTGACGTGACCGAAAGCGAGATGGTTGGGGTGGGGTTTTCGGGGGCGTTGGGGTATTTGCCGCCGACGAAGGCCCAGATGCTGGCGAGGCCCATGACGGCGAGGCCGATGCCGAAAGCTACGCAGACGTAGCCGAAGCGCTTCCGGGCTTTTTCGCCCGGCGTGATGCCCCACTTTGCGGCGAAGAGCCAGATGCCATAGCTGAAGTGCCAGCAGATGGCGATCATGGCAATGATGTAGACGGCGAGCATCCAGGGATTCTGGAGTTCCTGCTGGACCTTATAAAAGGATGCGTATGGATTCTCGGGCAGGGGAATGCCGGTGAAGCGCTGGCGGTAGAGGTGCTGGGCGATGTAGGCGAAGGCAATGAGGCCAGTGTAGCGCTGGGAGATGTACATCCAATTGCCGGCCCAGGGGTAGTAGACGATGTTGGATTTGCCGCGCAGCCAGATCCACACGCCGTAGACGCCGTGATAGAGGATGGGCAAAAAGATGAAGACCCACTCGAGGACGCGGACCAGGGGCAGGCCGTTGAGGAACTTGACCTGCGCTCCGTAGGCGATGGGGCCTTTGAGGGCCTCAAAGTTGGAGAGCAGGTGCTCGAGCAGGAACGCTCCGATGGGAATGACGCCGAGGAGCGAGTGAAGCTTGCGCCAGATGAAGGAGTTACCCTGGCCGGCGCGTATTGGAGCTACACCGCGGCGGAGGGTTGGAGGCGCGGCAGGATGTTGGGCAGTGGCCATGGAAATCGAGGCTCCTAAAGGCTGCGGGTAGAGGCTGTTCCAGATAGAGAGACAGTGAATCTTCGCTTATTTCCATAAGCATTATTGGTGTCGTACATCACACACGTCAAGGCGAGGCGGCTCACTTAGTCCTTTAGAGGAAGAATCCGATGATTACACGGAGAGCATGGGGAGGAGCGCGGCGAAGGCGCGGCCGCGATGGCTGAGGGAGAGCTTGGTCTCGAGGTCGATTTCGGCCATGGTGCGGTCGAGTTCGGGCAGGTAGAAGAGCGGGTCGTAGCCGAAGCCGCCGGTGCCGCGGGGGGCTTCGAGGATTTGGCCCTCTACGGCGCCCTGGGCGGTGTGGAAGGGCAGGCCGTCGCGCGCGGCGACGAGAACGCAGCGGTAGCGCGCGGTGCGCTGGGCGGCTGCGACTCCGGCGAGGCGCTGGAGCAGGACCATGTTGTTCCACACATCGGTGTTGTCGTTGGCGTCGGGCGAGTCGACCAGGCCGGAGTCGGCGGCGAAGCGGGCGGAACGGACGCCGGGCGCACCGTTGAGAGCGTCGACTTCAAGGCCGGAGTCGTCGGCGAGGACGAGTTGGCCGGGGGCGAAGCGGGAGTAGTAGACGGCTTTGAGGGTGGCGTTGGCGGTGAAGGTGGCGCCGTTTTCTTCAGGGGCGGGAATGGTGGCGAGGGCGGGGAGAGGTTCGATTTCGATGGAGTGGGCCTGGGCCGCGGTGCGGAAGTCGCGCAGCTTGCCCTGGCTGGTGGTGGCGGCGTAAAGGCGGAGAGCCATGGGGAAAGTGTAATCGGTGAGGCAGTGAAGGAGTGAAGAAGTGAACGAGTGAACCAGGGAAGAAGTGAACTAGTGAAGAAGTGAATGAGTGATGAAGTGATGAAGTGAACGAGTGAAGAAGTGAACGAAACACCGAATCGGATTGGTGGCTTTGCAAAGGCGGCATTGAGGTTGCACAATGGTCGGGCTTTACTTTTTGAATTGGGCGGGGACATGAATATGGGAGTGATGCGTTGGTTGGCTTGGGGACTGGCACCGATTCTGTTCATGAGCGTAACAGTGTCAGCGCCGGCGCAAGCTATCAAGATGGTTGCGTTCAAAGGGCCGGTGGAGTTGCGCGTAGACGACCAGAGGACGCCCGTGGGGATCGATGATCCGGCACCGCGGTTTTCATGGCGACTGCAGGATGGCGGGCGTGGTGCGAAGCAATCGGCGTACGAGATTGAAGTGGCGACAAAACCTGAATTGCTGGCGCAGGGAAAAGCCGATGTGTGGGACAGCGGGAAGATTGAGTCCGGAGCAAGCCTGAATGTGGTCTACGCGGGGCCGGCGCTGAAGGCGAGCACGCGGTATTCCTGGCGCGTGAAGGTGTGGGGTGAAGGCGGTGGGAGCTATCCAGTAAGTCGGCAGAGTTGGTGGGAGACGGGGCTGCTGACGCAGGATGCGTGGCAGGCGCAGTGGATTGGATATGAGACTGCGGAAGAGGCTGCTGTGAGGCATGCGCAGGCTGGGTGGATTACAAATCGAGATGCAAAGGAGTTGGCTGCGCAGGATGCGGCTGGGCAGGATGCGGCGGGGCAGCGGGTTGATTATCGAAAGACTGTGACGCTGGAGAAGGCGGTGAAGAGCGCGGCGCTGTATGCGGCGGGGCAGGACACGGTTGCGGCGTGGGTGAATGGGGCTGAGGTGCTGACGGCACGGCCGTTTCCGGCGTGGCGGCAGATGCCGTGGAAGAAGTTTGTGCGCGCGGATGTGACGGACAAGCTGAGTGCGGGCGCAAACACGATTGCGATTGAGACGGTGCACTATCTTGATAATCCGAATCACCCGGTCACACCGGATGCGACGCCAATGATTGCGACGCTGTTTGTGGAATACATGGACGAGACGGTGGCGACGTTTGGGAGTGGGACGGATTGGAAGACCTTTGGGCATGGCGCGGCGGGGTGGGAGCAAAAGGGGTTTGACGATGCGGGATGGAGGAGCGCGGCGGAGTGGACGCAGGCGGCGGGGCCGATGAACGCGCCGCTGGGGCATCCGTGGATTCCAGACTCGGTGAAGGCGCTGCGGCGGCAGTTTGATGTTGGATCTCCGGTGAAGTCGGCGCGGTTGTATGCGATGGCGCTGGGCGCTTACGAGATGCGTTTGAACGGCAAGCGGGTTGGAGATGATGTGCTCGCACCGGGGTGGACGGATTATCGGGAGCATGTGAAGTATCAGACCTACGATGTGACCTCACTGGTTGGAATCGGGAAGAATGCGATTGGGGCGCTGCTTGCGCCGGGGTGGTATGAGACGCCGCTGGAGTGGTTTCAGCAGCCGAATAATTACGGCGATACGCCTCCGGCGCTGAGGGCGCAGTTGCGGATTGAGCATGTGGACGGAAGCGTGGACTGGGTTGCGACGGACGCGAGTTGGCAAGCCAACACCTCATTCATTCTTCATTCCGAAATCTACGATGGGGAGACTGAGGACCTTCGCGAGACTCTTCAAACGATCGGAAGTTTTGTGAACAGCGCTATCGCTGATCGATGGCCGCGGGCGATTCCAATTGAGCCGAAGCCGTTGACTATTGAGGCGCAGGATTTTGAGCCGATTCGGGTGGAGCGCGAGCTGAAGGCGAAGACGGCTACGGAGCCGAAGCCGGGCGTATATGTTTACGACTTTGGGCAGAATTTTTCTGGAGTGGAACGGGTGCGTGTGCAAGGGCCGCGGGGGACGGATGTGAAGTTGCGGTTTGCGGAGATTGTGGACGCGGATGGAACGATTTATACCGCTAACCTTCGCACGGCCAAGGCAACCGATCACTTCATTCTCAGCGGAAATGGGGTTGAAGAGTTTACGCCGCAGTTTACGTTTCATGGGTTTCGTTATGTGGAGTTGACGGGGCTGCCGACCGCGCCGGGCAAGGATGCGGTGACGGGGATTGTGTTTCATACGGACGCGCCGTTCACGGCGAAGCTTGAGACCGGCAGCGTGATGATCAACCAGTTGTGGAGCAACATTCTTTGGGGGCAGCGGTCGAACTTTGTAGGTATCCCAACGGATTGTCCGCAGCGTGATGAACGGCTGGGATGGATGGGAGATGCGCAGGTGTTCTGGCGCGCGGCGAGTTACAACATGGACCTGGCGTCGTTTTCACGGAAGTTTGCCGGAGATATGCGGGGGACGCAGGTGGGGACGCCTTACTACGGGATTTATTCGCCGGGAACGGTGACGGAGAATGCGGGTCATGCGGCGGGATGGAGCGATGCCGGAGTGATTATCCCGTGGACATCGTGGCTGCAGACGGGCGATACCAGCGTGATTGAGCAGAACTGGGCGGCGATGGAGAAATATCTCGGCGCGATTGAGGCGGGAAATCCTGATGGTCTGTGGGCGCATGGCAGCGGCATCCCGTTTGGTGACTGGCTTTCACCAGCGGGAAAGACGGACCAGGTGCTGATTGCGACGGCGTATTGGGCTTACGATGTGACGCTGATGCGGGAGATGGCGCATGCGACGGGGCGCGCGGCGGATGAGGCGAGGTACGCGCAGTTATTCGAGAAGATTCGCGCGGCATTCGTTAAGAAGTTTGTGCATGCGGATGGATTTGTGGCTGGCGGAGATAATACGTCGTCACCTCTGTGGCAGATGAACAAACCGAATGGCAAAGACCAAGATGGCGCAACGCAGACCGGGTACGTGCTGGCGCTGCACATGGGCCTTGTGCCGGAAAAGCTGCGTGCGGCGGCTGCGCAGAAGCTGGCGGACAAGATTGAGGCCAATCACGGGCTGCTGAGCACGGGCTTTCTGGGGACGCCCTATTTGCTGGAGGAACTGACAAAGAATGGGCATGCGAAGCTGGCGTACAGCTTGCTGTTGAACACCGCGTATCCATCGTGGGGCTACCTGGTGGAGCATGGCGCGACGACCATGTGGGAGCGGTGGAACGGCGACCAGATGAAGGACGATCCAAGCATGAATTCGTATAACCACTATGCGTATGGCGCGGTGGCGGACTGGATTTATCGCTACGCGGCGGGGGTGGATGCGACGCCGCTGGATGCGGGGTTTCACACGGTGGTGCTGCATCCGGTTTTCGATGCGCGGATAGGGTGGGTCAGGTTTGATTATGGTTCGGCGTACGGCCCAATTCATTCCGACTGGAAGATCGAGGGATCGACTGCGACGTGGCATGTGACGATTCCCGCCAACGCAACGGGATGGCTGGAGGTAAGTGCAAGTGAAGCGGCTCACTATAAGCTGGGCGGGACTCGATTAACCGAAAGCAAACTGACCAACGGGACCACGCGAGACGGACAGAATGGCTTTGAGTTACCGTCGGGGAGTTATGAGTTTGCCGTGAGTTTGGAGTAACACAGAGCGCGCATCATTTGAGAATTCCGGGAGCGAAATAACTTGGGCGCAAATCCATTGTTGGGCGTGTTTCTACATTGGCTGGGCGGCCTGGCATCGGCCAGCTTTTACGTGCCCTACCGGCAAGTGCGCGGGTGGTCGTGGGAGACGTATTGGCTCGCTGGCGGAGTTATGAGCTGGATTATTGCGCCGTGGGTCCTGGCGAGTTTGCTGACGCACGATTTAATAGCGGTGCTGCGCGGCGCGCCCATGTCGGCAATTTTCTGGGCCTACTCGTTTGGCGTGCTTTGGGGGTTGGGCGGGCTCACCTTCGGATTGACCATGCGCTACCTGGGGTTGAGCCTGGGCATGGCCGTGGCGCTGGGTTACACGGCGGTATTCGGCACGCTTGTGCCGCCGATCTTCGACCGTCAATTTGGGCAGTTGCTCTCTCAGCGCTCGGGCATCGTGATTCTGATAGGCGTGGGGATCTGCGTGCTGGGGATTCTGTTTGCGGGAGCGGCGGGCATCTCCAAGGAGCGAGAGCTCTCACGCGAACAGCAACTGGCCAGCATCCGCGAATTCAATCTGAAGCTGGGGCTGGGTGTAGCGACATTCTGCGGTGTGATGAGCTCGTGCTTCGCGTTTGGGCTGCGCGCCGGCAATCCAATCAAGGAACTCACGCTGGCGCACGGAACGAGCACCATGTGGCAAGGGCTTCCGGTTCTGGTTGTGGTGCTGGCCGGAGGGTTTACTACCAACTTTGTATGGTGCGCGATTCTCAACGTGCGGAACCGCAGCTATGGCGAATACCTGCGGATTCCGGCGGGCGCGGGTACGGGGGAATTGAGAGAACATCCTGGTCTTGAAAACGCGACCGATGCGGCGCCCACCGAGATGGCGCTTGAGATGACCAAAGGACAACCCAAGGCGCCTTCGATGAGTTGGAATTACTTCTTCTCAGCGCTGGCCGGGCTGACCTGGTACATGCAGTTCTTCTTCTATACCATGGGTGAAACGCAGATGGGGCGCTACAAGTTTTCAAGCTGGACACTGCATATGGCCAGCATCATTATCTTCAGCACGCTGTGGGGAATTGCGCTGAAGGAATGGCGGGGGGTGAGCCCGCGGACGAAGATGCTGGTGTTTTTGACGCTGTTGACCCTGGTGGGCTCTACGATGATTGTCGGGTATGGAAACTACCTGGGGATGCAATAAGGCGACAGGCAGTAATGGACGGTATCGAAGACTGAAACGCATGCTATATTGACAGCGTCGGGTGTTCATTTTCTGGAAACTGGATTCGAGCTTTGAGCGCCAAAGCCTCCGGAGGCCTATTGCTTTTTCATCGGATCGATCATGAATCTTTCACTTCACCGAGGGCTGACCGCAGACTGGCAGGCATGTTGCGCTTTGCATGTTCCGTTCTCTTGGCTGCGTTCTGCTTGTTGGCGCCGCAATTTGCGCATTGCCAGGATGCGGCTGCCATGCCATCGGCGAAGGCCCAGCCGCTCGTGGAGGCGCCGGCAGACACGAAGAATCAGGTGAATTTTGAAAGTGCCGCGCTGAGTCAGATTGCGCCAGAGGCAATGACGGCGGGGCCGATGGAAGCGATGGCGGCGGACGGAGACAAGAAGCCGGCCAAGAAGCCAGTTGAAAGCGAACTCATCTTTGAAGGATTGGCTTCGTATGGCAACTACACAATCTTTGCCTCCGGATATGACATGAAGCTTTTTACCGGGGGCGTTGAATATGATCGCCATTCCTGGGGGCGCCTTTTAGGCGCGAATGTGGACTATGTGGCGGAGTTTCTGCCATTCATCCTTTTGGACAAACCGCTGAACGTCAATATTTACGGCACTCCGCTCTACCAGACGAATAAGAATATCCGACAGTATGTTCCCGGCGTGGGCTTTTCGCCAATCGGGTTTCGCTTGCAATGGCGCAGCAAGAAGACATTCAAGCCTTACCTTGAGGCCAAGGCCGGAGTTATCGGGTTCACGAAAAAAGTGCCGGCTCCGGAAGCGAGCTACGAGAACTTCAGCCTGCAATCAGCGATGGGCGTGCAAGTGAAAATGAGCGAACGATGGGGTCTTCGCCTGGGCCTGTTCAGCGACTTTCATTTCTCGAACGGGTTCGTTCTGCCAGTCAACCCTGGCCTGGACGTGATGAACGCGAATCTTGGGATCAGCTACCATTTCGGTCACGTGGCTCAGTAAAAGCAGACGCCGGATTCAGAGCGAATCAGGGAAGGGGCAGCTCACTGTCCAGCCCGGCGGCGACCAGATCGGATCGCAGACGTTCGACGGTAGAGAATTGAATCGCGATCATTCCCAGAGCCTGCGCGGCTTCCACGTTGACGAGCCTGTCGTCGATGAAGAGCGTCTCTGCAGGCTGGGTCCCGAGCTCATTCAAGATATGACGATAGATGGCTGGGTTGGGCTTGGCCATGCGCAACTGATAGCTCCAGACGAGCACATCGAAACGGTGCGGCCATTCGAACGTGCGCTCGATGTTGGCGAGCACGCTGTCGCCCATATTGGAGAGAATTCCGGTAAGAAATCCGCGATCCTTTAACGCTTTTTGCCATGCCAGCATGGCGGGATTTTCGGTGGTCCACAGGCGACCGTCCCAGAGATTCAGTTCTTCAGCAGTACCGGGTGGGAGATTGAGGCCGGCGTCGCAGAGAAACTTCTGCCAGAAGGTGAGGCCGGTGAGTTTGCCTTCGTCGTAGGCGTGGCGATCGGCCCAGTAGAGGGGCTCAAAACGGTCGACAGGCAGGCCAGTGATTCGCAGCAGGGCGGCATGGGCCTCTGGATCAGGCACGCCGCTCAACACCATCCCATAATCGAAGACTACCGCGCGCAGAGCCAATGTTCCTCCCCAACTGCGCCCGTGTATGGTTGGAAAGGACGCCTATCCCTATTGTGGCACTTGCCGTGCGGCGGGCGCTCGCTATTCGCTCGCAGAAGATTTGTGCTGGCCATTCACGCGACAGGAAAAAGTCGCGTGGGGTGCGCCGGGGCTGTGAGCCGGCTACCCGCGATGGGGTCATCTTTGAATCGTTGGTGGATAAGAAATTGCGGTTTTCGCAGAGGACGGACTGGAACACGGAGGAAAGCGAGCTTGCGCGGGCGCATCGGCTCCGCGCTGAGGCAGGGCTTCCGATCGCGGACCTGACGGCATCCAATCCTACGCGCTGTGGATTTGCTTACGCGCCGGGACTGCTGACGGCGCTGGCCGATGCGCGGGCGACGGACTACGACCCTCAACCGAAGGGAAGCTTGCGCGCACGCGAGGCGGTTTGCGGGTATTATGCCGGCCACGGCGTCGCGATCGATCCGGAGCAGGTTGTGCTGACCACCAGCACCAGCGAGGCCTACAGCTATCTTTTTCGGCTGCTTTGCGATCCGGGAGGCGAAATTGTTGTGCCGCAGCCGGGATACCCGTTGTTCGACTTCCTGGCGCGGCTGGACGACGTGAAGCTGAAGGCGGCTCCGCTGGTTTACGACCATGGATGGCAGATCGAGCCGGAAGGGTTTCGCAGGGCCGTTACGCCACAGACGCGGGTGATTGTGCTGGTGCATCCGAACAATCCAACCGGGCACTTTACCAAGCCGTGGGAAGTGGAGGAACTGGCGCGGATTTGCCGGGAGCGCGATCTGGCGCTGATTGTCGACGAGGTTTTTCTGGACTTTGGAATGGGTGAGCGGGGCATGAGTTTCACGTCCGGGTTCGATGGGGCGCTGGATGGGGTTCCCGTGTTTGTGGTGAGCGGGCTGAGCAAGATAGCCGGATTGCCGCAGATGAAGGCGGCGTGGATTGTGGCGGTCGGCGCAGCGCAAGAGGCGCTGGGGCGACTGGAGGTGATCGCAGACACGTTTCTTTCGATGAATGCGCCGGTGCAGTGTGCTCTGCCGGAGTGGCTGGCGGGGCGTCGGGGGATTCAGGAACAGATCAGGGAGCGCGTGGCTCGGAACCTGGCTGAGCTTGACCGGAGGCTGGGTGGGCTGGCCGCGGTTAGGCGGCTGGAGGTTGAGGGCGGGTGGTATGCGGTGTTGCGAATTCCGGCGCTGCAGCCTGACGAGCGAACTGTTTTGGATCTCCTTGAGCGTGGGGTCTGGGTGCATCCAGGGTACTTTTTCGGGATGGAAGAGTCGGGATGGCTGGTGGTCAGCCTGCTTGCGCAGACGAAGGAATTCAGCGAGGGTGTGGGCATTCTTATTGACTATCTAGGGGAGAAGTATTGTGGTTGAGTTACATTATGTATCGTCTTTAAGATTATGAAAATAAGCATGTTCAAGCAAATGAATTGTGATTTTAATTATCTGAGGAACGGGTTTCTTCTGCGTTCAAGGCCGATGGTGGTGGACGGACCGTGGCCGGGGACGACCTTGGTTTCGTCGGGCAGGGACAGCAGGCGGGTGTGAATTGAATAGATGATCTGGCTGGAGTCGCCGCCGGGCAGGTCGGTGCGTCCGATGCTGCCGGCGAAGAGGGTATCACCGGCGATGACCATCTTGAGCGGGACAAAGTGAAGGCAGATTGAGCCCTGGGTGTGGCCGGGGGTGTGGATGACGTGGGCGGGATAGTGCTCGAGGCCGACGAGAAGGCCGTCATTGAGGCTCTCGTCGGGTGGGGCGGTTTCTGGAGTCGGTCCACCAATCCAGCCGGCTTGTTCGTCCATCATGGCGAGGAGGGGAAGGTCGTTTTCATTGAGCAAGATGGGGGCGCCGGTGAGGCGTTTGAGCTTGAGCGCGCCGCCGATGTGGTCGATGTGGGCGTGGGTGATCAGGATTTGCTTGAGCTTGAGGCCGTTGGCGTTGAGGCGGCGCGCGATGCGTCCGATCTCGTCGCCGGGGTCGATGACGATGGCTTCGCGGGTTTCCTCGTCGCCCAGTATGGTGCAGTTGCATTCGAGCAGGCCGACGGGGAAGGTCTCGAGGATCATGAGCTTATTGTAGAGCCGCAAGAAAACGCAAAGGGATATGCACGGTGGGCATGCCCCTTAAAGAACCGCTAAACCGATTCCGAATTGCAGGCGAAGGGTACTCGGTATTCCTGGCGGCCCTATTTGCCGGGCTTGGCGGGAGCGGAGGCTGGAGCGGGCTTTGCACCTTCAAGCACCGAATGCGAGCCGACGGAGCGCTGGTAAAGGACGGTCAGCGATATGCAGGTGAGCATGAAGATGACTGCCGACCAGGTGGTGAGGCGGGTGAGGACGTTGGCCGCGGCACGGGGACCGAAGGCGGTCTGCGAACCCTGGCCGCCGAACGCGCCAGCCAGATCGGCGGAGCGGCCTTGCTGCAGGAGGACGACAAAAATCAGGAAGATGCACACCGCGATGTGCAGGCAAACGACAAAAATCAAGAGAATGTGCATTGCTTCAGCTGCTTTCCATGGAATCTTTGGTGCGGAGGAGGGGACTTGAACCCCTATGCCTCGCGGCGTCAGCACCTCAAGCTGGTGTGTCTGCCAATTTCACCACCTCCGCACAGAGGTGAACTCTACGAGTATAGCAAAGGCGGAGGGTGTTGAGAACCACAGGTGACCTCGCTGCAGATGGTATTTGAGTACGGCAATCGGATACCATGGCCTAGAGTTATGCGGCAATCCGGGATGCACTGAGCTGAAGGGCGAATGCCTTTGAATGCGTTCAACCGGATGGCTTGCGGATGGTGCCGAGTGAACTCGGAGGGTCGGCCTCGAATTCGCGCCGACGACGTGTGACTTCGACTGCGTGGGCAAGGAGACATTTCATCGCGATGCGGAAGGCATTGATCACAGGGATTACCGGTCAGGACGGCGCCTACCTGGCGGAATTCCTGCTCAATAAGGGCTACGAGGTCCACGGAATCAAGCGGCGTTCATCGCTATTCAACACCCAGCGCATCGATCACCTCTACCAGGATCTGCACACGGATCATCCGCGCATGGTCTTGCACTACGGCGATATGACCGACACTTCAAGCCTGGTAAGCACAATCCAGAACACGCAGCCGGACGAGATCTACAACCTGGCCGCGCAGAGCCACGTGATGGTGTCCTTCGAAGAGCCCGAGTACACGGCGAACACCGATGCGCTGGGGGCACTGCGTATTCTCGAGGCTGTCCGTTTGTTGGGGCTGACGCAAAAGGCTCGCTTTTATCAGGCCTCGACGTCGGAGATGTTCGGCCTGGTGCAGGAGGTTCCGCAATCGGAAACTACGCCATTCTATCCTCGTTCGCCGTATGGCGTGGCCAAGCTCTACGGATACTGGATCACGGTGAATTATCGCGAAGCTTACGGCATGTTTGCGTGCAACGGGATCCTGTTTAACCATGAGTCTCCGATTCGCGGCGAGACTTTTGTCACGCGCAAGATTACGCGAGCTCTTACTCGCATCAAGACCGGTATTGAGGGTTGCCTCTATCTCGGCAACCTGGATTCTTTGCGCGATTGGGGTCATGCGAGGGACTACGTTGAGGCACAGTGGCTCATGTTGCAGCAGGAAACGGCTGGCGATTATGTGATCGCGACCGGCGAGCAGCACAGCGTAAAGGAATTCATTGACCTTGCAGCCGAGCAACTGGAGATGTCGCTCGAGTGGAAGGGGAGCGGCGTGGATGAACATGCAGTCGACGACCGGGGCGAGACCATTGTGCGCGTCGATCCCCGTTATTTTCGTCCGACCGAGGTGGAGGCGCTTCTGGGGAATCCCGCGAAGGCAAAGCGGGAATTGGGCTGGACGCCACGAACGACGTTTCGCGAATTGGTCACCGAGATGGTTGCGGAGGATTTGAAGCTGGCCAAGCGGGATGCGTTGGTTCAGGAGCATGGATATGAGGCGGCGGCGGGCTTCCACGAGCATTGAGCTGCGGGTGCGCTAGGGAATAAGACGCTGCATCCAGGCGGCAAGGGCTTGCTGGTCGGCTGTTCCAGCGGCGTGCGCGGACTGGACGTTGCGGCGCTCTTCGGGGTGGCGATTCTGGCTGATTTTGAACTTGCCTTCGATGCGCGCGATGGGGATGCGGAAGCCTACGATGCCGGCTAGCATGGAGCGGCGAAAGTTGTCGGGCATCGCATGCCATTTTTCGGCGAAGGCCGGTTCGTTGGCCTGGATGAGGCCGGCGAGCAGCGTTTCTTTTCCGGGATCGTCTTCAACCAACTCTAGGGTTCCGTAGGCGTGGATGGCGATGTAATTCCACGTGGGCACGGAATGCGGATCGGTATAGAAGGTGGGCGAGACGTAGCTGTGCGGACCGGGGAAGAGGACCAGGGTTTCGCGGCCGGCGAGGGATTGCCAATGACGATTTGCGATGGCGAAGTGGCCTTCGATGAGACCGTGTTCGCCTTCGTCTTTCACCACTAACGGAAGATGGGTGGCAATGAGCGGAACCGGGGCGTCGGGCGTGGATTGCGGGCCGAAAAGAATTGCGAAGGAATAGGCCTGCATGGCTTCGATGAGAACGGCGCGGTCGGCGACCTGGTTGAATTTGGGGCTGTACATGGAACTCCTGAAATGCAGTCGTCAGTGGTCAGTTTTCAGTGGTTGGTACCGGGCTGCTATTGAATGCGCTCGAAGCGGAAGGCGGCTTCGCGGAGGGCGTGGCTGATGGCGGTGATGTGGGTGGCGCCGCGGGTTTCAAGGGTTACGTCGATGACGGTCTCGCCGAGGCTTACACCATAATAGGCGCGGTTGTGGATGGTTTCGACGATGTTGGCGCGTTCGCGGGCCAGGATTTCAGTGAGATGGAGCAGCGCGCCGGGGCGGTCCTGAAGGTAGACGCGGACGCGGAGCAGGCGGCCATCCTTGACCAGGCCGCGCTCGATGATTTTGGCCAGCAGAGTTACGTCGATGTTGCCGCCGCAAACCAATACGACGGTGCGGCGATGGCGGAGATTGGTTTTGGATTGAACGACCGCGGCCAGTGCCGCTGCTCCTGCACCTTCGGCGAGGGTCTTCTCCTGCTCTAAGAGCATCAGGATGGCGCTGGCAATTTCTTCGTCATCGACGGTGACGATTTCATCGACGTAGCGGTTGACGAGAGGGAGGGTGAGGTCGCCGGCGCGGCGGACAGCGATGCCGTCGGCGACGGTGGCTTCAGCGGCGATGGTGATGGGATGGCCGGCCTCGCGGGCGCGCAGCATGGACGGAAGCTTTTCCGGCTCGACGCCAATGACGCGAATCTTGGGATTGGTTTCCTTGAGCGCGCAGGCGATGCCGCCGATGAGGCCGCCGCCACCGATGGGAACAACGACCGCTTCAATGTCGGGAACCTGGTCGAGGAGTTCGAGACCGATGGTGCCCTGGCCGGAGATTACGTCGACATCGTCGAAGGGATGAATGAAGGTTCGGCCCTCATGGAGGCGGCGGCGCAGGGCTTCTTCACAGGCTTCGTCATAGCTTTCACCGAAGAGAATGACTTCAGCGCCGTAGCCGCGGGTGGCGGCAACTTTGATCTGCGGCGTGGCGAGGGGCATGACGATTTGCGCGCGGATGCCGCGGGCCGTGGCGTGGAAGGCGACTCCCTGGGCGTGGTTGCCGGCGCTGGCGGCGATGACGCCTTTATCGCGCTCGGTTTTGCTGAGAGTGAGCAGCTTGTTCAACGCGCCGCGTTCTTTGAAGGAGCCGGTGCGCTGGAGGTTTTCAAGTTTGAGGTGCAGGGGGAGGCCGGTGAGTTCGGAAAGATGATGGGACAGATGGCAGGGCGAGACGTGGATGGTGTCGGCAATGCGCGCGCGGGCTGTCTGAATACTGGTGAGAGTGACGGAATCCAAGAGACGTTCTCCTTCGTGCTTCAAGAGCGGATCAAACAAAAGCGGTCAAGCGAAAGCTTGCTTAGTGCAAAAAAAGGAAAACCACCAGCCGCGCTTGCGGGTGGTGGCCTGTGTGGTGCTCATTCAAAGGATCTGATTGGTCAGGCTTCGTTTCCCGCAAGTGAATTGGGATTGGTAATTCGAATAGCGGGAATCGACGTAGCTTTACACAAGACCGGGCGAAACTTCGAGATGAGGCCGGAGATGTGCATGGCGTTGATTGAAGTAGAGCAGAGCCGCGGGGAACGCGTCAAGGCACCTGCGGTGCGGCAGACGCTCGCTATTCGCTCGCACAGGCCTTAATGTTCTCAATCCGTGCGAGAGAAAAAATCGGAAGAGAACGGCGCCGGGGCAGCTCAAAAGCGCATGTAGCTACGGGTGCGTATGGTTGGCAGAGGCTTTGCGCGCCTTCGATCCGCTTAGATCGAAGGTCGCGTTGACCATGGCGATGTGAGAGAACGCCTGGGGGAAATTGCCGACCATGCGTTTCGATTTTGGGTCGTACTCTTCCGAGAGCAGGCCGACGTCATTGCGCATTTTGACCAGGCGGGTGAACAGCTTTTTCGCGTCCCTTGTGCGTCCGATCGCATGCAGGCTGCTCACCATCCAGAAGCTGCAAGCAAGGAAGACGCCTTCTCCGGGGGGAAGGCCGTCGTCCACGCAGGCGGTCTTGTAGCGAAGCACCAAGCCATCGGGCATAAGTTCGCGCTCGATTGCTTCCACGGTGCCTTTGACGCGTGGATCTGCGCCGGGCAAGAAACCGAAAACCGGCATGAGCAATAGTGCAGCATCGAGTTGGCTGGAGCCGTAGGCCTGCATGAAACTATTCTTCTTCTTATTGAAAGCCTTTGCGCAGATTTCGCGATGAATGGTTTCGCGGATTAGTTTCCACTTTTCAATCGGCGCTTTGTAGTGAAACTGCTCGGCGATGCGTACGGCGCGATCGAATGCTACCCAGGTCATCATCTTTGAGTATGTGAATTGCTGGGGTTTGCCGCGCACCTCCCAGATTCCTGAATCGGGTTGCTTCCAGATTTTTTCCAACTGCTCCATCATCTTCACCAGCACGCGAAAGTCATCTTCAGTGTGGTGGCCGATGGAGCGGTGAGCCTGGTAGAAGCAGTTCATGACTTCGCCGTAGATGTCGAGCTGAATCTGCGAGGACGCCAGGTTGCCGATGCGGACCGGCTTGGATTTTTCGTAACCGGAGAGCCAGCCGGCTTCCCACTCGATGAGCTGGCGATCGCCTTTGAGGCCGTACATGATCTGCACTTGCTCGGGGCTGCCGGCGAGGGCGCGGAGCAGCCAGTCCTGCCAGGCGATGGCCTCATTCACATAGCCGCCGTTGACGAGTGCCAGGAGCGTGAGTGTCGCGTCGCGCAACCAGCAGTAGCGATAGTCCCAGTTGCGCACGCCGCCAATGCGCTCGGGCAACGAGGTGGTGACTGCGGCGACGATGCCGCCGGTGGGGCGATAGATGAGGGCACGCAGCGTGATCAATGACCGCTCGATTACATCGCGATATTTGCCTTTGTACTTGAGACGCGCGCTCCAAAGACGCCAGCGCTTTTCAGCCTGCTCGAGAGCCTGGAAGGGGTCGATTTTTGCCGGGTTGCGCTTGTAGGACAGGCCATAGGAGAGAGAAAAGGCAACGCGATCGCCTTTGCTCACGGTGAAATCGGCAACCGTCTTCATATTCTCTCCGTTCATGGGAACGGACGCGCGCAGAACGGCGAGGTTGGGGCCGGCAATTGCGCGAACGCCGCCGCGGACGCGAGTGACCCATGGGACAGTGAGTCCGTAGTCGAAGCGCAGGGCCATCTCCATACGCACGGGAACGGTGCCGCGCAAGCCTTCAACGATGCGGACGATGTGCGAGTTGCGCTGGCGCACGGGCATGAAGTCGATGAGGCGAAACGAGCCGCTCTTGTGTTCAAAGGTAGTTTCGAGAATCAGTGTGTGCGGGCGATAGCGGCGGGTGGTCTTGCATTTTCCTTCAGTGGGAGAAATTCTCCAGTAGCCGTTTTCCTCGCTGCCGATGAGGGAGGCGAAGCAGGCTTCGGAGGAGAAATCAGGCCAGCAGAGCCAGTCGATGGAGCCATTTTTGTCGACCAGTGCGGCGGTCTCGCAGTCGCCGATTAGAGCGTAGTCTTCGATTCTGGCGGCCATAGGGTTCGATTGATTGCGGCTATCCTCTCGAGGTCGTGGGGCATGGATGCTTGCCCTTATTATTGGATGCGCGAAATGGAGGTGTGGGCTGGTTGATGCGAATGGGTTGAGCGATGCAAATGGAATTTTAGGAATGCGGAGAGGTCAGCATTATGGGAGCAAGGTCCGGCCTGCGGCAGTTGCAATTCCTTCGGCCTGTCGCTTCTTTAATTGAGCGATCGGATAAAGCTGAGATTGGAAGTAGAGGAAGGAAAAGAGAAATGTCAAAACGCCGTTGAGTTCGATGCCGATCGGTTCGCGTTCGTTATAGTGCTTCAGGAGGTCGGCGCGGATCAGGTAAATGGTCGCGATGCCAAGAACTCCTGAGGCAATTAAGAGCAGATTGGTGAGAGTGTCTATCGTTACCGAGGGATGCTGCTGAATACTCAGTGAAGCGCACGCCAATTCGACAACGAGGTAGACATCGCACCAGAAGGCGCTTTTCGATTCAGGATCGAGCTGTCGAATCCAAAGGCAAAGATAGAAGGCCCATGCATCCGGAATCAGGCTGTTCAGGAGGTTTCGATAGGGCTGGGGCGCTAATTGATCGATGAGGTATCCAATTGCGGCCCACACAAGCGCCAAGACGAGCCAGTGGACGCGCGGCGGCGAAGGGTAATCGATGCCGGTCATAACTCCAGAATGATTCTGCGACAAGTTCATTTAGATTAGCCGTGTGCTCAAAAGATAGCACGGAGTTTGGCGAAGGAATCGAGCTCGAGCAAATGCTGGCCTTCAGGGGCGGGGTCGAGGGCGGCGTGTTCAAGCACCCAAGTGTCTTTGTGGAAGAGGAAGACGGCGTGGAGGCCGGCGGCGAGGGCTGGGTTGATGTCGCTCTTGATGCTGTTGCCGATCATCCAACTGGTGTGGGGAGTCAGCTCGTGGCGGGCGATAACTGCGCGGTAGGTGGCGGGATTTTTTTCAGCGACGATTTCGACGGCTGAGAAATGCTGAGCCAGGCCGGAGCGGGCGAGCTTGTCGGCTTGCTCGGCCTGATCGCCTTTGGTCATGAGGATGAGGCGGTGGCGCGTGGAGAGATCGGCCAGGGTTTCAGCGACGCCGGGGAGCAACTCGATTTCCTGTTCAGCGATGGATCGGGCAAAGCTGCGCACGCGCTTGATGTTGTGTTCCGTGACCGGGCCGGGGCTGAGTCGCTGGTAGGTAGCGACAAGCGAACGGGTGAAGCTGGTGAGGCCGTAGCCGTGAGCGAGGATGGTCTCACGCTCCTGCGCGTTGAGAGCGTTGCGCACCTCGGCGGGCGAGTATTCATGGTGGTTGAGATAGCTGATGAAGGCGGCGATGGCGCGCTCAAAATAGATGTTGTTTTCCCAGAGGGTATCGTCGGCGTCGATGAGGAGCGTTTGGCCGGGAGGGTAGGGGGACATGTGTTTTATGGTAACAATCGTGGTGGTTGAGATGGGAACTCGGAGACCGCAAGAAAGAAACAACCGCAGATCCTTCGACTCCCCGTTCGCTACGCTCAGGGTCGCTCAGGATGACAATCAGTTTGTTGTGTTCAGGGTGACAGTTTTTGAGAGTTTGGATTCGGGCTTAATTGACGGATTCGGGCAGGGTGTAGTCGAAGGTGTAGGAATGCTTGCCGGCGGAGATGATGATCTTCATTGTTCCGCTGATGCCGGTGAGTTCGCCTGTTCCGGTGCCGGGAACAACAGTGACCTCGAGCAGAAATGTTCCCTGATTCATTGAACCGTTGTGCTGCAGGGCAAACGAGCCGGTGTGGCCATGGAGGGTTCCGGTGATGTGTTCGATGGCTACGTAACCGGCGGACCCTTTGGAGGGATCGCCGGCACTGAGCATTTCGCCCTTGCTGGCGCCTTCGATGTCGCCATGGAATTGCTTGTCGAGCGCGTAACGGCCGATGGACGTGCCGGTGGTTGCATCGTCCGCCGGGAGGGGTGTCATCTTTACGTCGAAGGTTCCTTCCGCGTGGCGGGTCATGACGGGGTCCTTTCTGAGGAGCTTTGAGGGCGGCGATTGAGTTTGTGCGTGTGTGGAGAAGGCGAGGCAAAGCGCGAGGCTGAAGCTCACGAGAACGCACGTGCAATAGCGGGTTCGATGATTGCGAAAGAGGATCGATCGATGGTTCATCAATTCCTTTTTACAGGTTTGGGATTCGGGAGTCACGAAGAATAGTGGATCGATTCTGAACGAAGTCCGCCCTAGCCACAAAAACAAGAGCGCGGCTAAGGTGGGCACCAGGTGCGAAAGGCACGAAAAGAAAATGCAGGTCCCGTTCGACTGCGCTCAGGGCAGGCTTTCGACTCACCACCCCCAACCTCCACCCCAAAGAGCAAAGACCGCTCTTCGGGGACCCCGGAAACTGAAAAGCGTTTGGGGCCCCGTTCGCTCAGGATGACCGCCTTATATTCCTGGGTCGAGATGGCAAGATTTGGTTCGGTCAATATCGTGAACCAGCGAAGCGGCTACTGTTTGGGTTGGGCGGCTAGCCATTGATCGAGATTTGGCTGTTGCAGGGAGCGGAGTTCGATGCAGCCGTTGATGTGTTCGATGGCGTGCTTGAGCGCGCTTTCAGCGGCGGGAACTTTGTGATCAGCGAAAAAGGCGGTCACGTCGTCGCGATCCTTGACGGAACAGAATGAGCCGGTGGAATCAACCAGGTTGCTGCCGAGTTCTGGAGTCAGGAGAGTCTTCAGGGTGTCCCAATGGCTCTTGGTGAATTGCCAGGCCTGGTCGCGGTTGGCGTCGGAATAGAGAGCGACGGCGACGAGAGCGAGGGCGTCCTGATTGCGCACCTTGCTTGAGGTGACATAGTCGAGCGCGCGCTGGACGAGAGCGGGATCTTCAAACTCGGGAAGCAGGCGAAGTGCGCCCTCCTGAATTTCGGGATCGGTTGAGGTTTCAGCGATCTTCTGCAATTGATCAAAGAGCGCGGCATCGCCGTTGCGCGCGGCAAGGAAAACCGCGGTCTGGCCCAGCGTGGGATCAACGGAAGACGGGTCAGAGAGGTATTGTCCCGCGATCTGACGCGCCTGCGCGAGGACTGCAGGGTCTTTGGCGTAGTAGCCGAGGAACTCAAACAGGCTTGCGCGCAATTCTGTTGTGTTCGGGGTGTCGCTTGCGGAGGGTGCGCCGAGTTTTGCGTATTCAGGCGCGAAGGTGGAGCGAATCCATGCGGCGAGCGCGGCCTTTTCGGCCGGTGTTCCGGCGACTCGATCGTAGATGGAGTCGATGCCGCCGAGGGCGTTGCTCAGCACATAAAAGTTGGGGTCGGATTTGAGCGCGGCGGCGAGGTCGAGATAGTCGCCGACCGGTGCCTTGTTGGAGCGGATCTGCGCCCACTCGTCGCCGATGAGACTGATGCGCTCGGGGGGAGTGAGGCCGTTTTCGATGTTGGATACGAGAGCCGCGTAGACGCTGGAGGGATAGGCTGTGTGGTAGTAGCCTTTGCCCCCGGCGTTGGCAAAGAAGAGGCTCGCGGAGGGAATTTTGAGAGATGCGTCAGATGGCGTCAGGACTTCGCACTTCTGGTTTTCGGCTCCTGCTTTAAAGCAGACGGGGATGGTCCACTTCTGTGCTGGGTCGGGTTTGAAGCTGGGGCTGAGGAAGAAGCGCTGCTGGCTGACGGGAACTTTTCCATCGGCTGGTTCGCCGAAGGTGAGGATCGGCTCGCCGGGCTGGGCGACGAGCGAATCCATGATCTTGTCGACTGGCTTGTGGCTGGTGGCGGTCTGCGCATTCCAGAAATCTTCGGCAGTGGCATTGGAATAAAGATGCGCGGAGAGATACGCGTGGACGCCTTTGCGGAAGGTTTCAGGGCCGAGATAATTTTCAACGGCGAGGAGGACGTCGCTGGCCTTGCCGTAGGAGATGCCGTCGAACATTTCTTCAATTTCGTCGCGGGTCTCAGCCTTGGCACGGATGGCGCGCGTGGTTGGCGAGGCATCGAGGCCGAGGGTTGAAACTTCACCGCTGGCTACCATCTGGTCGATGTTCCATTCGGGGTGCATGGCGGCGACGGGCTTGTTTTCCATCCAGGTGGCGAAGCCCTCGTTGAGCCAGATATTGTCCCACCACTTCATGGTGACCAGGTCGCCGAACCATTGATGCGCCATTTCGTGCGCGATGACCAGGGCTACTTCGCGCTTGGCATCGACGGAGGCATTTTTCGGATCGACGAGCATGGCGGTTTCGCGATAGGTGATGGCGCCGAAGTTTTCCATGGCGCCGGCTTCGAAGTCGGGCAGCGCGATGAGGTCGAGCTTCTTGAGCGGGTAGGGAATGCCGAAGTAGGTGTTGTAGTAGTGGAGCACGTACTTGGCAACTTCTACGGAGTAGGGCGTGAGCGCGACTTTGTCCGGTGTTGCGCAGCCGCGAATCTTGACGCCGTCTGATTCGCCCGAGGTGCATTGGAAGTCGCCGACCAGGAAGGCGACGAGGTAGGTGGACATTTTGGGCGTGGTGAAGAACTTCAGGGTGTGCTTGGCGGCGGCGGGGCCGGGCGTGTCGGTTTCAATGGGGCTGTTGGAGATGGCCGTGTCGCCCTTGTCGATGATGAGCGTGACGTCATAGGTGGCCTTGAAGGCGGGCTCGTCAAAGGATGGGAAGGCGCGGCGGGCGTCGGTGGATTCAAACTGCGTGACGGCGTAGTTGCGGCGGGCGGTTTTGGAGAGATAGAAACCGCGCAGTTCGTTGTTGAGGATGCCGGTGTAGGCGATGGTGAGCGTGGCTTTGCCGGCGGGAAGCTGGCTGGGAAAGGTGAAGGTGGCCTGTTCTTTGGATTTGTCTTCGCTGATTGTGGCCGTCTGCTGTTTGCCTTCGGAGGTGACGGTGACGGACTGGAAAGCGATCTCGACGGCGTTGAGCGTGATGTGGTCGGAGGGCTCGGCGAGGATGACGTCGATGGATTCAACGCCGGTGAAAGTCGCGGCGGTGAGGTCGGGCGTGAGGGTGAGGGTGTAGTGGTCGGGACGAACTGTTTCAGGGAGGTGTTGAGCGAAGGCGGGAGCCGCGAGAAGGGAGAAAGCTGCGGCTGAGGCGCAAAAAATGGTGCGAAAGATGGGAGAGGAACAACAGAGTTTCATGGAAACCTCATGGATTTTCTTTTTTTATTTCCGAGGTCTTTCTCGGGAGGAGCGAGTCAAGGAACAGGAGGCAGGCGCCGGTGACGATGGAGGAGTCGGCCAGGTTGAAGTCGGGCCAATGGTAGGAGAAGATGTGGACTTCAATGAAGTCGACGACCGAGCCGTAGAGGATGCGGTCATGGAGATTGCCGAGGGCTCCGCCGAGGACAAGGGCGAGGGCAACGGTGAGGAGGGAAAAACGGTTGCCCAGCTTCACGAGTACGACTAGAACAACAAGAGCCAGGATACAGCCGAAGGTGGCCAGACCCCAGCGCACGACGTGAGGCGAGGCGGACTCAGCGAAGAGCGAGAATGCGGCGCCATCGTTTGTCCAATGGCTGATGGCGAGGACGTGCGGAATGATGGGTTTTTCGCCGTAAAGACGGATGTGGGACGCGACCCAGGTCTTGGAGAGGCGGTCGGCCAAGAAAACTAACGCGGAGATGAGGAGAAGCCAGGGAAGACGGCGAGGGAAACGAAAACTCACTGGGCGGACTCCCGTCGGGCGGCTTCTTCATTGGGTTCTTTGGCGTCCCACCCTTTCGCCAGAAAAAAGGCGAAAGAATGGGGCACGGTGCAGTTGTTCACTGGGCGGACTCTCCTGGATCGGATTGTGGTGGGGCGATGTTCATTTCCTTGAGTGCGGATTGGCAACGGTTGCAGACGTTTTCCCAGATGCCGTAGGCGGAGACTTCGGGCATGAAGTTCCAGCAGCGGGCGCATTTTGTGCCGCTGGCGGGGAGGACAGCCATCTCGGATCTTGTGCCTTCAAATATCTGGACCTCGGAGACGTTGAGAATCTCCTTCAGACCCGCAAAATGTCGCTTGAGCAAGTTGAATAACTTTCCGGGCGCGGTGATTTTGAGTTGCGCCTCAAGCCCCTTGCCGATCAGTTTGGCCTGGCGCTCATTCTCAAGCAACACCAAGGCCGCATCACGTACTACGAAGAGCTGCTTCCACTCTTCGAGCAGCTTTGTTGGATCTTCGGAGAAAACATCTTCCGGTTTGGGGAACTGCGCGAGGTGGACGCTGGCTTCGCGGCCTTCTACGGCGGGCAAGTACTCCCAGACTTCGTCGGCGGTGAAGGTTAGAATGGGCGCGACCAGTCGAACTAGCGCTTCGGTGATTTGCCAAAGAACTGTTTGCGCGGAACGGCGCGCGAGGCTGGTGGGCGCGAAGGTGTACATGCGGTCCTTGAGGACGTCGATGTAGAAGCTGCTCAGGTCGACTACCGCGAAGTCATTGACGGCGTGGTAGACGCGATGGAACTCGAAGGCTTCATACCAGGCGCGGACTTTTTCGGTGAGTTCGCGGGTGCGGGCTAGCATGTAGCGGTCGAGCGGAAGCAGGTCCGACTCGGGCACGCGGTCGCGGACGGGATCGAATCCGTTGAGGTTGCCGAGGAGAATCTTGAAAGTGTTGCGCAGCTTGCGGTAGATGTCGGCGCAGCGCTGCATGAGATTTTCGCTGGCGGCCATGTCTTCGCGGAAATCAATGGACGCGACCCAGAGACGGACGATTTCGCCGCCGAGGCGGTTGGCGATGTCGACGGGATCGACGCCGTTGCCGAGGGATTTGGACATGGCGCGGCCTTGCTCGTCGAGGGTCCAGCCGGCGGTGGAGACATTGGAGTAGGGCGCGCGGCCGCGCAGGGCTACCGACGTGAGCAGCGACGAATGGAACCAGCCGCGGTGTTGATCGCCGCCTTCCAAATAGAGGACGGGCACGCCTTCGTTGTTCTGAAAAGCGGTGTAGGCGTCTTTGAGGTCGGGATCGGACTCGGCGACGGCGAACCAGCTTACGCCGGAGTCGAACCAGACATCGAGGATGTCGAATTCCTTCCTGAATTTGCTGTGGCCGCAGCTGTGGCAGACAGGGTTTTCCGGCAAGAGAGTTTCGATGGGGGTGGTGTGCCAGGCTTCGGCGCCTTCGCGGTCAAAAAGCTCGACGATCTTGCGATTGAGCGCGGCATCCATGATGGGCTGATCGCAGTTTTCGCAGAGGAAGACGGCGATGGGCACACCCCAGATGCGCTGGCGGCTGATGCACCAGTCGGGGCGCGTGGCGATCATGTTGGTGATGCGTTCTTTGCCCCAGGCTGGGTCCCAGACCACTTTGTCGATCTCTTCGATGGCCAGTTGGCGGTAGGTTGTTTTCGAGCCGTCGGCGTGCTCGACCGGAGTTTCAAGGCCTATGAACCACTGCTCGGTGGCGCGGAAGATGACTGGGTGATGGCAGCGCCAGCAGTGGGGATAGGAGTGGTTGAGGTCCCCGGATGCGAGAAGCGCACCGGATTCCTCCAGCATGGCCACGATGATTGGGTTGGCCTTCCAGACCGTCTTGCCTTCAAAGGCCGGCAGCGCTGCGTGATTCCACGCGGCGGTGTCGACGTAGATGTGTCCGCCGGCATCGACGCGGGTTGTGGGGTCAAGGCCGTAGCGCTGGCCGGTGTAGAAGTCGTCCATGCCATGGGAGGGCGCGGTGTGGACTGCGCCGGTGCCCTGGTCGGCAGTGACATAGGTGGCCAGCACGCCAAGGATGCTGCGGTCCAGGAACGGGTGCTGGAATGTGGTGCGCTCAAGCAGGCTGCCTTTGAAGCGGGCGAGTTCAGCGGGCGCGTCGAGCCGGCATGCCTCAGCGACCGAGGCAGCCAGTTCAGCGGCAACGATGTAGACGGGGGCATCGGAACGATCGCCCGCCTCCAGGGCTACATATTCAAAATCGGGATGGAACGCGACTGCCAGGGACGCGGGAAGGGTCCACGGGGTGGTGGTCCAGATGATGGTGTAGACCTCGCGGCCGGCGAGGGCGGGGTGGATGGCCTCGGGGTCTGAGGTGAGCTTGTAGCGCACATAGACCGAGGGGCTGGTGTGCATCTCGTATTCGACTTCAGCTTCGGCCAGGGCGGTGCGGTCGTGGATGCACCAGTAGACCGGCTTGAGTCCGCGGTAAACGAAGCCTTTTTCAAGGAAGCCGTAAAACGCCTCGAGGGTACGGGCCTCGTAGTCGCGGGCCATGGTCTTGTAGGGCTTGTTCCAGCGTCCGAAGCAGCCAAGGCGCTCGAACTGCGAGGTTTGCAGGTCAATGTATTTCTGCGCATAGGCGCGGCAGGCATCCAGCACGGCGGGCGCCGGCATCTCAAGCTTCTTTCGGCCTAGCTGTTCGTCAACCTTGATCTCGATGGGCAGGCCATGACAGTCGTAGCCGGGAACGTAAGGCGAGTCGAAGCCGGCCATGGTTTTGGACTTTACGACAAAATCCTTCAACCCTTTATTGAGGGCGTGGCCCAGGTGGAGCGGCCCGTTGGCGTAGGGAGGGCCGTCATGGAGAAGGTAGGCGGGGCGGCCTTTGCCGGCCTTGCGCAACTCGGCATAGAGGTCAAGTTTGGCCCAGCGAGCCAGCCGAAGCGGTTCATTCTGGGGCAGATTGGCCTTCATTGGAAAGGCGGTCTGGGGCAAGGTTAGGGTACTCTTCAACTCCGGCGCTGCGGACATCCTGACTTCCTCTACCTGTGCGAACTTGTTCATCTTCCAGTGTAAATGGCGAACTGCAAAATTTCCGGTAACAACTACGGTTGTCAGTCGTCTATTGATTATGGGAGCTCGATTGGCGCCGGATTATGAAAGCCTGGAGCCAGGAGATCTTTTGAGGCAAGACAAAGTTGGGCGCGTTCGAGCATAATGGAGTGATGGGCCGAAGCGACGTGGAGCATCCGTCAACGCGGTTCCAGGCAACAAACGCACCACCTAACATGGAAAACGATCCATCTATGTCAAACACGGAATCCCAAGGCGCGGCAGCCCTGACGGGCGGCCATGAATTCGATGGTTTCCTCGGCAAAGCGTTCGAGGAAAAGCCGATCTGGGTCGGTCTCTACGAGAGCGTCCGCGACGTGTTTTTCCCGGTCAAGCTGCCGCCGCTGGAATTGACCTCGAAGCCGATTCCGGTTCCCGACAGAATGGCAGTGAAGCCGAATCCATGGGCGATCGGCATTTCGACGGGCTTGAACGGGGCGATTCTGCTGATTGTGCTGTTTGTGTTGGGCAGAACCATCGTCAACGCGGTCATCAAGCCAAAGGTGGATATTACCCCAGTCGATATTTCGGACTTTAATGCTCCCAAGTCGAAGGTCTCGATCGGCGGTGGTGGTGGCGGCGGCGATCACAGCATGGAAGACCCCATCAAGGGGCGCACCCCCAAGCAGGAAAAGGCTCCTGTAACTCCTCCGATGATTCCCGTGGTGGAAAAGCCCAAGCTGGCTTTTGAGTCTGCTATTGCTGTTCAGCAGGACATCAAGCTGCCCGACAATCCCAATCTTCCCAATATCGGCGTCAAGAACTCATCCAACGTTACGCTGGCGGTAGGCGGGCAGGGCGGCCCGATCGGCCTTGGAAACGGCTCGGGAGGCGGCGACGGGTCAGGGAACGGCAATGGATACGGACCGGGAACCGGTGGCAATTACGGTGGCGGCCTGGAGCGGATCGGTGGCCGGGTTTCGGGACCTGTTCCGTTGTTCCAGCCTGAGGCGGAGTTCTCTGACGAAGCGCGGCGGGCAAAGTACCAGGGCGTCTGCCTGGTAGCTCTGATCGTGGATGCGCAGGGGAATCCGCAGGCTGTGCACGTGGTCCGCACGCTGGGCATGGGGCTGGACGAGAAGGCCATGGAAGCGGTGCGGAAGTACAAATTCAAACCCGCGATGAAGGACGGCAAGACCCCGGTGGCTGTGGCGATCACGGTTGAGGTCAACTTCCGCCTTTATTAGGGAATCGGAATTAGAGAATAGGGATCAGGAGTTACGACCTGTCCGGTTATGATTCCTCAATTTGTCGGAGATATAAGAGCGGAGCGCCCTGGGCGTTCCGCTCTTTTTTCATTTGCGACAAAATATTCCTCAAACGATTTACTTAAAGGCATACGAGCGGTGGTATGGTAATCTCGGCGCTCTTCAATGGAGGTTTAGAAATGCGAAGGCGGCAGTGGCTGATGGTGTTGGCGGGTTTGGCGATGATGGCGGGCGTGGCGCGATTGTCTTCAGCGCAGGCGGACTATCCGTTTCGTGATCCTAAATTAGGCGACGACGCACGCATTGCCGACCTGCTGGGACGGCTGACGCTGGAAGAAAAAGTCGACCTGATGTCAGACCATCCCAAGATTCCGCGGCTGGGGCTGACTTTTTCAGGCCAGGTGGAAGGGCTACACGGCTTGGCGCTGGGCGGACCGGGTGGCTGGGGCGGGCGAGGCAGAACTCCGCTGCCGACGACGACCTTTCCGCAGGAAAAGGGCCTGGGCGCAACCTGGGACCCGGAGTTGCTGAAAAAGGTTGCCGGTGTGGAAGGCTACGAGGCGCGCTACGACTATCAGAATCCCACCTATGACCGGGGGGGGCTGGTGGTGCGTGCGCCCAACGCCGATTTGAGCCGCGATCCGCGGTGGGGCCGCACTGAAGAGTCGTATGGCGAAGACCCGTTTCTGGTGGGAACGCTGACAGTGGCGTTTGCGCAGGGCTTGCAGGGGCCCGATCCAAAGCACTGGCTGAGCGCTTCGCTGATGAAGCATTTCATGGCCAATGAGAACGAGGATACGCGCTCGTCTTCCTCGTCGGACTTCGATGAGCGGTTGTTTCGCGAGTACTATTCCGTGCCTTTCAGGATGGGCTTTGAGCAGGGTGGATCGCGGGCGGTGATGGCATCTTATAACTCGTGGAACGGCACGCCGATGATGATCAACCCGGTGCTGAAAGACGTGATGATCAAGGAGTGGGGCAACGATGGAATCATCTGCACCGACGGCGGGGCGCTGGGCCTGCTGATCACCGCGCACAAGAGTTTCCCTGACAAGGAGCACGGCGCCGCGGCGGCCATCAAGGCCGGCATCAACCATTTTCTGGACACCTATAAAGACGACCTGACCAAGGCGCTGAAGGACGGGCTGGTGACCGAGGCGGATATCGATGGGGTGGAGAAAAACCTGCTGCGGGTTTATCTGCGGTTGGGCGAAATGGACCCTCCGGGGGTGGACCCCTATGGGGAGATCGGCAAGAAGACCGCAGGGACAAGGGATGAGTCGACGCCGCCGTGGGATCAGGATTCAAGCAAGGCACTGGCGCGGTTGGCGACGGACGAGTCGATTGTGTTGCTTAAGAATGAGGGCAACACGCTGCCGCTCGACCGCACGAAGCTGAAGAGCATTGCGGTGGTTGGGCCGTGGGCGGACCAGGTGCTGCTGGATTGGTACAGCGGAACGCCACCGTATTTTGTGAGCATTATCGACGGGATTCGCGAGGCGGCGGGAAGGGGCGTCAAGGTGCTGTTTGACGATGGCTCCGACCCAGCGCAGGCGGCGGCAGTGGCGCACGGCGCGGATGTGGCGATTGTGGTTGTCGGTAATCATCCGGAGTGCAATGCCGGGTGGAACGTGTGCCCAACGCCGTCAAACGGGAAGGAATCGGTTGATCGGAAGACGATTGTGCTGGAGCAGGAGGAGCTGGTCAAGCAGATCTTTGCGGCCAATCCGCGGACTATCGAAGTGCTGCGCGCGAGCTTTCCTTATGCCATTGTCTGGAGCCAGCAGAACCTGCCGGCCATTGTTCACATGACGCACAATAGCCAGGAAGAAGGTCATGGGCTGGCCGATGTGCTGTTTGGCGACTACTCGCCTGCCGGGCGGCTGACGCAGACCTGGCCCACCGGGGACGCGCAGTTATTGCCGCTGATGGACTACAACCTGCTGCATGGGCGGACATATATGTACAGCAAAGAGAAGCCGCTTTACGCCTTTGGATATGGGCTGAGCTATACCAGCTTCGCTTATGAAGGGCTGAAACTGAGCGAGCAGAAGGTGAAGGCGGATGGCTCGGTTCAAGTGACAGTGAAGGTGAAAAACACCGGCCAGCGGGCGAGCGACGAAGTGGTGCAGATGTATGTGCAGCACCTTGGCCTGGACGGCAAAGGCTCCAGAGTCGAGCGGCCGCAATTGGAATTGAAGGGCTTTCAGCGGGTTCGAATTGATCCCGGAGCGGAGCGCGAGGTAACGCTGGAACTGAAGCCGCGCAACCTGGCTTACTGGGACACGGCGAGTCACGTTTGGCGCGTCGAGCAGGAGCAGGTGAGGGTGCTGGCCGGAGGATCGAGCGACGGCTTGCCGGTCGAGGCGATGCTCGATGTCGATAGTAGCGGCGAGATTACACCCATTCAGATGAGGGAGTTGGCGGTAAATGATGAGAAGGAATCCAAATTAGACGAGAGCCCGAACGCGCGGGCGCTGGGCGGGACTGCAAAGGCAGGGCTGTTCCGCGTGGGCGGTTCCATTTCACCACCAGTTGTGCTGCATCAACCCGTAGCGCAATTTAGTGACGAGGCGCGCAGAGCTCATTATCAAGGGGTATGCATCATTGGCCTGGTTGTGGACGCCGAGGGGAATCCGCAGGCGGTGCATGTGGTTCGTCCTCTGGGGAAGGGATTGGATGAGAAAGCCGTCGAGGCGGTGAAGAAGTACAAGTTCAGGCCGGCCATGAAGTACGGCAAGACGCCGGTTGCGGTTGCAATCTCTGTCGAAGTCAACTTCCGCCTGTACGAGCGTGAGTGATTCGCGGCATTTCTGCCAAGGAACTTGGATCACGACGTATCGGCCACAACCATGGGTGTCGCCAATTTCTGCCGGAGAATGAGGCAGTGTAAGCAAGTGCTTCCATAATGCCACTGGAAGGATTCTCGATCCGAATCCCGGGGGGCACAAACATCAAAATCGGACGAGTTCCGGTTCGATTCAGGGGCCTGAATTGGTTCAATTTTCCAGCGCCGTTTGTAGTGCCGATCTGGATCACTGTTGGTTCGAGTTTGCGCAAGATTTCACTCTTCAAATCAGAGTCTACGAAGAGGCAGAAATGCGTCCAGCGCGGTCTCCTCAGGTCGTTACGGGAAACGCTTGCGCAGGAGATACGTTAAAACGTACAGGAGCGATCTCCACTGTTCAGTCGGGCAACATAGCGGGCTGAATAGACCATGCTAAAGAAATGGGTTCGTCTCTAAGTCAGGCACTAACTCGTGCGGCGGTTTAGGTATTGGGTTCCTGCCATGAGCGGGCGGCAGGAGTCATTGCCGGACGAGCGAGGATAACTCGCTGAAACCTTTCTTGCGGAACTGTTGCGGATGCGCCGAAAGCGTTTACTCATGGAAACCTCGCCGCTGCAAACGCATGATGAATTGTGGAGCAAACCAATGTTATGCAGGGACTTTCGCGCACGCCGCTTGGTCACGGGCAGCGACCGTCCATCTACCACGCGTTCTTCGAACCGGCTTACCTGCAAATCGCTCCACAAGGCTTTTTGGGAAGCGCACTCTGCGCAAATGTTTCCTCACTGATGGCATCAACCTGCTAAGACATCTCTTTATCTGCGGCCAGCATCGTAACATCATGGCGGTTATCAAGATGGGTGATTGGGGTCACTCCAAAGATACTCGCGAAAATGAAAATCACGTCAAGATATGCGGTCATTTCTGGCTTGCTGCTGACGGAGCGGCATGGCGTTGTCAACGAAATTGCGGCGCATCCGCGGTTGAGTCTGGAAGGGGAAAATATCAAAGCCGTCTGGAATCGCGGGTGGATGATGGAGAAACACCGTTATTACTTGTCTCGGCCAGGTCCCAGTGATGTGCAATTCTGAACAGTTCCAAAAAAGAACTCTTGTTACGTTTAAGAGGTTGCAACGTTCACGGCGGCGATTGCAAAAAAGGCGGCAATGGCTTACGATCATTTTACTAAACATCAGGCTTGCCAACCCAATGAGCAAGCTAGATTGAGTTAGCGATGTTGGAGACGGACTTACCCGAGTTTGTTTTCAATGTTAGGTCGTAGGGCCCTGCCGATTGCTAGTCTTGCTTCACGGTTGAAATGATCTGTGGATGATTGATTGGCGGACTTAGCTGAAAGTCGATTGCTAAGTCACTATGGCGGAGCCATTGGCATTCGGATGACTAACGAGTGAGCTATGTCACTTTTCACCGTTTGGTACATTCGGCGCACTGTTCTCTGTCGTTTGAGCGACTCACCGATTGACTCAGGGGCTTCAGGTGAACCCACATACGATAGGTCAAACATCCGGCAGCCAGGCCTTTCAGAACCCGGTAGTCATGGGTGATGTATGCGGCCGCAGCTGGTATGCGGTTTACACAGTGCCGCAACACGAAAAGTCCGCATTGAAGCAGCTTGACATCCGGGAGATTGAGACTTTTCTCCCCACCTATGAAACTGTCCGGGTCTGGAAAAACCGGCAACGGGTGAAGCTCGTCCTGCCTCTGTTCCCGACCTACCTGTTTGTGCATATCACACCGAGGGAGCGGGGGAAGGTTCTTCAATCGCCCGGTGTTCTACAGATTGTGGGCAACGGCCGGGAGTGTGTCCCGCTTGCCGATTCGGATATCGAGTTTCTGCGCTCCGACTTTTGCAGGGAACGGATCGAACCGTATCGCGACCTTCTGATCGGCAAAAAGGTCCGTATCAAGAGCGGTGTGATGCAGGGTCTTCAGGGAACTGTTGTGATGAAGAGCAACAGCATGCGGTTCGTACTGACACTGGAATTGATTAATCAGCATGCAGCAATCCAGGTGGGCGCTGAGGATCTGGAACCGATTGTCGCGTAAGTGCGCGATGCTTTTGCTCCAGGATGATTGGCGCACGCCGATATCAAAGCACGCCTGAGTAGTTGTCAGCTCCGGCTGCTCTCGATCAATTCAAGAACTCTCACAACCTGGGTTGTTCGAGATATTCATTCTCCCCGCGCCGTCGGGTGTGACCACCCGGTTCCGGTGCCCTCCAGAAAATGAGCAGCAAAGATTGCGACGCACCAGGATGACTGGGCGCGCCCCGGTGGCAACGTCAATTCGCGCGGTTTCCCGGTGAAGAATACAGGACGGGGAATGGAGTCGCAGCGATCTTATGTTAAGCGAAAGATGTCCGATGCGGGCTGCCGGCGCCCGGCAATCGTGATGTGGAGTGCCAAGCAGGATGCAAGATACACCGAAGAACTCGGTACGGTCGGAGCAGATTGTCCAGGCGGCAGGGAAGCTGTTTGCGCGCCAGGGATATTACGGCACGAGCACTCGCGAGATTGCCCGTCTTGCCGATGTGAGTGAAAACACTCTTTTCCGGCATTT
The DNA here is from genome assembly GCA_050013695.1 of Occallatibacter sp. Classification (GTDB taxonomy): domain Bacteria; phylum Acidobacteriota; class Terriglobia; order Terriglobales; family Acidobacteriaceae; genus Telmatobacter. The sequence continues at coordinate 48,565 of JBEKET010000057.1, read as the reverse complement.
CGACAATAAGGAAGAGCTTTTCTGGTCGTGTCTCCGCTCGTATTCCGCAGGTCTGAAGTTTCGCCACGACCTGCTGAAGGCGATCACGCAATGCGACGCTCCAGAAATGGTTTTACCAAAGATTATCGAGATGCTCGCCGATACAGCGAACTACCGGCCGGAGTTAATTCGGCTCATTGCAGTCGCCTTCATCGAGTTGCGCGTGAAGGCGGACGAATTTTGCCAGGAGCATCTCTCACCGGTTTTTTCGACAATCAATCGCTATTGCGAGATGAACATCAAGAGCGGAAGGATTCGCAATCTGGACTCCACAATCCTGACCTCCGCACTGATGATGACGGTGTTGGCGCATCCGGAGATTTACAACCTGATTGACGGCAACAAGCCCGCATATGCGAACAGCCTGGAAGCGCACCGTGCCTATTCGCGGTTCTGGCTGGATTTGATTGTTCCACGGATGCCCGCCTATCCATCACCCACCGATCCCACAAGAGGGAGCCTTGAACCACTCTCATAGTCCATTTGCACGATCAATGAGGGTGTCCGCGGTGTGACGCTATCCGCTGTTCATCAAGGTTCGCAAACCGCAAGAGAAGCAAAGCGTCAGGAATCCAGGAGGGAAAGAAATGTTCCCGGAATCAAAGCATGCCCGAAGGCTCAGGGCGCACGGTGTCGGGCGTCGATCCATGGCATTTGTGTTGGATTTAGCGGCATTCGCACTGTCTACATTCCTTGCATTCGAGCTGCGATTTGACGGCGCATTGCCTTCGCGATACTTCCACCCGATGGCGGTTTCCTTATGCATATGGGCGGGCGCAAAGTCCACATGCTTCATCCTGTGCGCGGTAAGCCGGGGGAGTTGGCGGCACACTTCGGCATACGATGCGGTGCGGATTGTTCTCGCCACTTCGGCGGGGTCGATACTGGGTGGATTAGCCATATTCTTTCTCTTTGGACCAGAGAGCGTTCCACGCTCTGTGTATGTTCTCGATTGGCTGATCTCCTGGCTGTTTACGCTGGGGGGAAGGTTGGCGGTTCGTGTGGTTCTCACCAGGAGGAGCAGGAGCAGAGCGGAAGGTGAGCGGACCAGAACACTCATTTACGGCGCAGGCGATGCGGGACTGGCGCTGCTGTGGGAACTGCAGCAGAACCAATCCCTGAAGAGCGATGTCGTAGGTTTCATCGACGACGATCCTTCGAAGGGACACATGACCCTGCAGGGCAAGCGGGTGCTGGGAACAGGCGAAGCCCTCGAAGCAGTGGTGCGGAAGCACGCCATCAAGCGAGTGCTCATTGCGATTCCTTCCGCGACCGGTCCGCAGATGGTGCGCATTTTGAAGTTTGCCACCGACGCCAAGGTGGAATACAAGACAGTGCCGGGCCTGGGAGAGCTTGTCCAGGGCACGGAGCTGGGCAAGCAAATCCGGGAGGTTGCGGTAGAGGATTTGCTTGGCAGGACGCCCGTGCATCTTGACCTGGAGCGAATCCGGGAGCGCATTCAAGGTCGAATTGTGATGGTGACGGGCGCCGCGGGCTCCATCGGGTCGGAAATCTGCCGACAGATCGCTTGCTTCAGTCCGCTTGCCATTGTGGGCTTCGATGAAGCGGAGACACCCCTTTTCCATCTTGACAGGGAGATGGCCAAGAGGTTCCCATACATCACTTTTTATCCGGAGATCGGCAGCATCGCCAGCCGGCGCACCCTGAAGCGGGTGATGCAACGGTACCATCCGTCGATTTTGTATCATGCGGCGGCATACAAGCATGTTCCGCTGATGGAGAGGCACATCTTCGCGGCTGTCGAAACCAACATATTCGGGACCTGGAACGTGGCCCGAGCAGCGGCCGAGCAGGGAATCGACGATTTTGTCATGATTTCAACAGACAAGGCGGTTCGGCCGACCAGTGTGATGGGAGCAACGAAGCGCACGGCGGAGTTGCTGATTCGCATGCTCCAGATCGAGAGCGCGACAAAATTTGTCGCAGTGCGTTTCGGGAATGTTCTGGGAAGCAACGGCAGTGTCGTCCCAATCTTCAAGGAACAAATTGCCGCAGGCGGCCCGGTGACGGTGACTCACCCGGAAATGACCCGTTATTTCATGACGATCCCAGAGGCGGCGCAGTTGGTGTTGCAGGCTTTCTCCATCGGCAAAGGCGGAGAGGTCTTCGTGCTCGATATGGGTGAACCGGTCAAAATTGTGGATCTGGCGAAGAACCTGATTTTGCTCTCTGGGCTGCAGCCTGAACGGGACATCGAGATTCATTTCACCGGTCTTCGTCCAGGAGAAAAAATGTTTGAGGAATTGAACCTGCAACATGAGTACTTGATTCCAACCTCGCACTCGAAGATTAGAAGCTATGTATGCCACCAGGATGTCGACACAATGCAAATCAAAGCGTCTTTGCAGCGGCTCATAGCAATTGTTGAAGGACATGACGTAGCGAGCCTCGTGCTTCTGCTCAAGGAACTGGTTCCCGACTATAATCCCGGGACCGAGCTTTTGAAAACTGCCCTGTCGATCAAGCCGTACAATGCAGTTCCAGACAAGTTATCGGTTCCTCGCGGACAGGCCGAAGCCCCGGCGGTTGCCAAACTGACACCGGCCACCCTGTTGAATTAGAGCGTTGCGCGTTCAAGGAACGCCTGGTTCCGATCTGAGCTACGGGAATATGGATGGCGCAATTCTGAATCGCTGCGATCAATGCGCCAATGTGCATGCAGCCTTTTGTCGAATTGCGTGGAAACGCACTATGTCCAGGGTACGGATCAACCTAATCACATTTCCAAAAGGTCAAAGGATGAGCGAAGTGGTGCTTGATAACCATCGGAGTTTCGATTCCATGTCGCGATGGAGCAGGACCGGCGGTTTGCTGTTTAGTTCGGTAGCGGGCGTGTTCTTAGGCTGCGTAATCGCAGCCCATAGTTGTGGCGCTCAAGAGCCAGCGCAGACTGGTGCCGGCCAGGCGACTGCTCCGGGCACATTCGCCCAACCAACGGCCGACGGCGGTTGTGTCCAGGCGGCTCGTCAGGGCGCTAATGCCCAGGTAACAACCCAAGGCAACAATCCCCAAGGGACAGGCCAAGGCAATAACGCCGGGGGGACGACCCAAACATCCGCCGAGGTTTGCGATCCCCAGGCGCCTGTCCAGAGTAGTGCATGCCTGGCGTTATATACCCAGATAATTAATGCCCAAAGAGGGTATGCACAACCGCCCGTCCAGGGTGGTACCCCGGCGACCGTTCCGCCCGTGGAAATGCTTATCAAGCCTTTTCAGGACGAGCCCCAGGAGATTCAGCAGCCCAGCGCGTACGAGGATTTGCCCTCGCTCCATGATCTTTACACTCAGATTCCATCTGCTGGAGGCAAGCTCCGGCGCTTTGGCAGCGATGCTTTTCTACTCGGCACGGGGAACTCCAATGAATTGCCGATGGATCTTCCCGTCGGTCCCGATTATGTTCTTGGATCGGGAGACAACATTGTGGTGAACCTGTGGGGTGGCCGCTCCGATCGTCTCAGCGTAACCATCGACCGCCAAGGCCAGATCGCGCTCCCTGAGGCCGGCACAGTCACGGTCGACGGCCTCACGATTGCGCAGGCGCAAAGTGCCATTCAAAAGGCGCTGAGCGAGCAGTTCCAGGGCGAGCATGTCGAAATCTCACTAGGCCGGTTGCGCACGGTGCGCATCTATGTGGTTGGCGATGTACAGCGTCCAGGCGCCTATGACGTCAGTTCCTTATCAACGCCGCTCAGCGCCTTGTATGCGGCCGGTGGCCCGACCAGCCGGGGATCACTGCGCATCCTGCGCCAATACCGTGGCAAACAGCTGGTTCGTGAAATCGACCTTTACGACTTCCTGCTGCGCGGTGTCCGCTCGAACGCCGACCGTTTGTTGCCGGGCGATACCATCATGGTGCCGGTGGTCGGTCCGCAGGTTTCGGTGGAAGGAATGGTGCATCGTCCCGCGATCTACGAATTGAACGGCGAGCAGGGATTGAATCAAGTGCTCGATCTCGCGGGGGGAGTGCTGGTCACCGCGAGCTTGAAACAGATCAACGTCCAACGAATTGAAGCCAATCAACGGCGCACCATGTTTAGCTTGCAGCTTCCGGACGACGCGGAAGGATTGAAACAGAAACTTGCCGATTTCAGGGTACAAAACGGGGATGACGTCGTAATTTCGCAGATTCTGCCCTACAACGAGCAAGCAGTCTATCTTGATGGGTACGTCTTTCGCCCTGGAAAATATGCGTATCGGGATGGAATGACCCTGAACGATCTGTTGCATTCGTATCAGGACGTGATGCCGGAACCAGCCGATCACGCTGAACTGATTCGTTTGCAGCCGCCGGATTTCAGGCCGGAGATCATTGCCTTTAATTTGCCGGACGCGCTCATCGGGAACGATTCCATCAAGCTTCAGCCGTTCGATCTCGTGCGCATCTTCAGCCGGTATGGAATCGATCCGCCGAAAGTCTCTATCGAGGGTGAAGTTCTTCGCCCCGGCCTGTTTCCCATGTCTCAAGGCATGACCGTAGTTGGATTAGTGCGCATGGCGGGAGGGTTCAAGCGGAGTGCCTATCGGGATGAAGCAGATCTTTCCAGCTATGTGGTACAGAATGGGCAAAAGGTGCTGGTTAACCATAGCAACGTCGCGTTGGAGAAGGCGCTTGATGGCGACAAGAGCGCAGATGTGGTGTTGAAGCCCGGCGATGTGGTCAGCATACGGCGATTGGCCGGCTGGCAGGACATCGGCGCGTCGGTGACGATCAATGGTGAGGTCGAACATGCCGGCAGCTATGGACTTGACCAGGGAGAGCGCCTTAGCTCCGTTCTAAAACGTGCGGGCGGTTTCCGAGAGAGTGCATATCCCGCCGCCGCCATCCTGGAGCGTGCGCAGGTCCGCGAACTGGCCGAGCAAGCCCGCAAGGAGATGATTGAAAGAATCGAAACCACGCCAGTCGATTTCAAACCAGGGGCAATGAGTGAGCAGGCACAAACCACTATGCAGAAGTCCCTTCAGGAGCAACGGGATCAAATTGTTACTGCGCTTCGGAACCATCCCGCCAGCGGCCGGTTGGTGATCAACATATCTCAAGATATAGACAAATGGGAAAACACGCCGGCGGATATTGAAATGCGAGCGGGCGACACGCTGCTTATTCCCAAGCTGCCGAATTTCGTGGTTGTCAGCGGCCAGGTATATAACCCGACGGCGATAAGCTACGTGCCGGGCAGAGATGTCAGCTGGTATTTGCGGAAGGCGGGCGGGGCGACACCTTATGGAAACAAGAAAATGATTTATGTGCTGCGCGCCGATGGGTCTGTGGTCGCGCACGATAGTCGCTGGATGAGCGGCGGGGCCATGAATCTCCGGCTGCGGCCTGGTGATTCCATTTTCGTTCCCGAGAAGATTATCGGCACATCGGTATGGCAGAACGTATTAGGCATCGCGCAGATCATGTCAGCTGCCGCAGTCCCGCTCGCAATTGGTGGAGCTTTCTGATGGGTCTTGTCTCGAAGCGCATCCGTCGATGACAGCTTCCTGAGATTCCCAAGCTCATCAACCTTTAGTTCAGTGTGTCTCAATCGCATCAATGCTGTTTATTCCACCGGAGACAAAACATTGAGTACGGCAGAGCAACACAATCCAAGCGTAGTCGAAGGTGCAGCGGCTCCGCTGGAAATCTCAATTGCAGAACTCGGCACCGCTTTATGGCTGCGGCGTCGCTGGCTGGCAAAGGTCATCGGGGCCGGGGTGTTGATTGCGATTGCAATCGCATTGCTGATTCCGAACAAATACACGTCCACCGCTCAATTGATGCCACCTGATTCACAAGCACTTTCAAGCACATCGATGCTTAGCGCGTTGACGGGGGCAGGAGCAATCGCGCCCAGCCTGGCGGGAGGCCTAATGAACGGGCGGACGCCAGCCGGAACTTTTATAGGCATTCTGAACAGCGAAACCGCGCAGGACGACCTCATCAATCGCTTCGATTTGCGGCGTGTTTATCATCGCAAACTTTATATCGATACGCGCAAGATCCTGGCAGAACGAACCTCAATCAATGAGGACAAAAAAAGCGGAATCATCACCATTGCGGTGATGGACCGAGACCGCTATCGCGCCCGCGATCTAGCTGAAGCATACGTCGAGGAACTGGACAAGCTCGTCAATAAAGAGAGCACCTCTTCAGCCCGTCGCGAACGGATCTTTCTGGAGGAGAGGATCAAATCGGTCAAAAGCGACCTGGACGCCAGCTCGCGAGAATTAAGCAACTTTTCCAGCCGCAACGCAACTTTGGACCTCCAAAAGCAAGGTGAAGCGACAGTAGAAGCAGCAGGAAAACTGCAGGGGGAACTGATCGCAGCTCAAAGTGAACTGTCCGGATTGAAAGCCCAGTATACCGATGACAATATGCGAGTGAAAGAAGCTCGCGGGCGCGTCGATGAACTGGAAAGACAATTGCGGAAGATGAGCGGTGTTGGAGACAGCACGAGTGGCGCCGATTTAAAAGCAGATCAATTGTTCCCTTCCGTCCGCCAGCTACCGCTTCTTGGTTTCACTTACTATGACCTCTTCAGACAAGTAGCGATGCAAGAGACTCTCTACGAGACTCTGACCAAGCAATATGAATTGGCCAGGGTGCAGGAGGCGAAAGAAATCCCACCGGTCAAGGTGCTGGACGATCCGGACGTGCCCGAAAAAAAATCATTTCCGCCGCGATTGGCCATTGTCGCGCTTGGTTTCCTGCTCTCAGCTTTGGCGGGGATCACCTGGATATTAGGCTCAGTGCTTTGGGACCTGACTTACGGCGCTCGCCCGATGAAAGCCGGCGGCCTCGCACCCTCCAGCGCCATGGATGGTGAATAGCGATGATCCATCGGCGCCGCGCATGCCGCTCACTTGGCTGGTTGATCGACAACCGATCTTAGTCCAATTCCATTCTCTACAAGAAGACGTTGGTGACCGAAATCGAACATGCGTTGACTATAACCAGAGACGCAATCCCCTCGCTGCGCGCCAACTTTGCGTGGACGTTTGCGGGAAATATGCTCTATGCAGGATGTCAATGGGGGATGCTTTCGGCGCTTGCCAAGCTGGGCAGTCCGTCGACTGTCGGTCTGTTCACTCTTGGCCTTGCTGTTGCCGCACCTGTGTTCATGTTTACCAATCTGCAGCTTCGAGCTGTGCAGGCAACCGACGTAAACGCCGAACACGGGTTCGCAAACTATTTTACGTTGCGGCTACTGGCCACGCTACTCGGGCTGACGGTGATTGTTGTCCTGTTGCCATTTGCCTTTGCATCATCCGTGGTCCGCGTCGTCGTTCTTTTGGTCGCGGTTTCAAAGTGCGTCGAGTGCATGAGCGACGTAACGGCCGGCCTCCTGCAGCGGGAAGAGAAGTTGAAGCGGGTTGCTATCAGCCTGATGATACGCGGCATCGGCTCTGTCCTGATTTTTTCGCTCACCTTTGCCTTCTTCCGTAATCTGCCACTTTCAGTCGCCGCCATGAGTGGAGTGTGGCTGGCGGTGCTTCTGTTTTACGACGTTCCGAATGTCAGGGCATTGATCGGCCGCCATGACCGGTTCTTCCGCTTCGATCGGCATGAGCTGTTTCGACTGGCGATGCTCGGTCTTCCGCTGGGCTGGGTCGCCACTTTCGTATCGCTCAACGTGAATATCCCACGCTATTTCCTGCAACACTACCTGGGACTGGTAGACCAGGGTATCTACGCATCGCTGGCGTACCTGGTTGTCGCGATCAACCTGATTGTCACAGCGCTAAGCGTCTCGGTCACCACGCGCCTGGCTCGCCTGTTTGCGGATGGCGATCGACGGCAGTATGTGCGGCTACTGACAAAGCTGTGCATGCTCGGAGTGTTGATCGCGGTCATCGGGGTACCGTTGGCATTCCTGTTGGGGCGCCCGCTGTTGACCTTGCTTTACCACCGCGAGTATGCGGACCACGTTGGACTGCTGGCTCTCTTCGTGGGAATCGCCGGTCTCGGTACGATCGGTTCGTTCCTGTATAGCGGCCTGATGGCGGCGCGGAGTTTCCGACTGCAGGTTCCGATATATTTCACGGCCATGCTGATTGCGATCGCGGGGTCCGCGCTGCTAGTTCCACGCTGGGGCCTGATGGGAGCGGGCATGGCGCTGCTCTTGTCGAATGCGAGCGCTGTTCTGGGGAGCCTATGGATGACAAACATGGTTCTCAGGACGGATTTGCGATAGCCCGCGCTTGGGGCCGCTGCCGGAAAAACTCAACGGCACAATTTTCACCGAAACGCGTACACGTTGAGGGTAATTACGCTTACAACATGTTGCCTGCGCAATCGGACTCTCAAGAGAGTCATTCGTCGCAGAATCATCCAATGAGCTCAACAACTGCTCCCAGGTAGGAAGTTTGCGAAAGAAGCAGTTTAGCAGCCTGAGATGAACTAACGAGGAGACAGTGGTGAACAATTTTGTCAAGAAAGCGCTAATAAAGGGATACGAGTTTGTTGGCTTCCTGGAGTCGTTTGCCGATCAGAATTTTCTGGATCGCAGGGTTCCTATGTCACAGATGGCCTGCCACGCCAATTACTTGCAGTACCTGGCAGAGATTGGAAATCGCGAAGGGGTCAGGATTCTTGAAATCGGTAGCCGTGAAGTGACGGGTAAGTCAGATGCCCGCAGCAGGTTTTCAAAAGCAGAGTATGTTGGATTCGATTTCTACCCAGGGCCGAATGTTGATGTGGTTGGCGATGCCCATAAGCTATCAAGTTATTTTGTTGGCCAACAGTTCGACATCATTTATTCAAGTGCGGTGTTTGAGCATCTTGCAATGCCCTGGCTTGTTGCGGTAGAGATCGCGAAGTTGTTGAAGCTCGGGGGAACTGTTTTCGTTGAAACGCATTTTTCCTATGGGTCGCATGAACGGCCATGGCACTTTTTTCAGTTCAGTGACATGGCATTGAAAGTCTTGTTTTCTCCAACCTTAGGAATTGAATGCATCGAGGCAGGAGCGTCGAATCCTATTATTGGGAGGTTCTCCTCACTCGCAGATAATGATCTGAAGTTCCGTCCAATATCGGGTCTCTATTGTCATAGTGATTTTCTTGGTCGCAAGATCAGAGAGGTCGACCATTTTGACTGGAGCACTGTCCGTTTGGAGGAGGTCGTGGGTGAAACAAAGTACCCATTACCGACGCATTCAAAAGAGAAGTTACCAAAAGGCGTGGAAGATATAGCCGGAGCAATCACCGCAGAGATCTCATTGAACGATCGGTGATGCTTCCGTACTGAAGGAGCGCAGTGCAGTTGTTAGGGCTCGGTTGTATGTCTCGGTGGACTTGAACATTTGTTTGACCCGTGGAGTCTTATTCTGGAATGATCCCCGTTGACCTCACTCTCGCTTTCTTTCTGTTGCTCGTGATCTTGAATTACCGGGCGCATCGTTCCGTTCTGTATCCACCTTTTATCTTCAGCGCCATGTGGTTGCTAGATTTGTTGGTGGTCCGCTCAGGCCTTGTTGAACTCGATCCGCTGCATGGCAACACGCTTGCGATTGTTGCGGCTGGAGCGGCTTCTTTCAGCGTGGGTGGCTTGCTTGCAGGGCTTGTGCCGCGAGAGATGTTCCACATACATCTCTTTCCACCTGAGCCGGAACGGACGTCAGAATTTCTTCGCAAGTCGCTGATGATCGTCCTGCTACTCGGCATGCCGGTTTTGTTCTATCAGACGTGGAAGCTCAGTGCATCACAAGGTGGCGGACTCAACATTTTGGCACAGGCTCGTCTAGAGATGGTTGAAGCGGCCCAAGGCGGGGAGCCAATTCGGTCCTTTGTACTGGAACGCTTCACGAGCATTGCCATCACTGTATCTTTACTCTTTTCTACGGGGAAAAAGGATAGAACTTTCTGGGTCGTGACGGCAATAGCGCTCTTTGCGTGCATTCTCACGACGGGCCGAACGAGCCTTTTGCTCCTGATCTCTGGCCTTGGCGCGATTCTCTTAATTCAGAGGAAAGAGGAGTCACTGCTCGGCGCCATGCGGCTTCTTCGCTGGCCGATAGCTTTGTTCTTCGCGCTCTACATCGGGCTCATCTTCACGAATAAGAACACCGAAGGAGTGACTGGGGGCGCTATTGGCGTCGCGACGATTCTTGTGCTCAGTTATATCGCATGCCCGTTAGCCGCATTCGACAGAGTTGTACAGAGTCCTGCGGACTTTGTGAGCACCGCGAGTCATACGTTTCAGTTCCCATTGCATCTGGCAGCTGTGCTGCATCTCGTCGAGAACTACACCAAGCCCCCTTTGCTCGACAGCTTCGTACTTGTCCCATTCCCGACAAATGTCTATACCGTATTCAAGTTCTATTTCCTCGAAGTCGGTACGTTTGGAACGATAGTAATTCTGTTTTCTATCGGCCTGCTTCACTCCTTGCTCTACCTGAAGGCCAGGCAGGGAGGGAGGTTTAGCATGTTCCTGTTTGCAATCTCTATCTATTCTGTCTTGATAGTGATCTTTGATGACGCGTATTTCGATACCGCCATCTATCTGCGGGCTATTGGATTTGGATTGCTTTTCTTCCTCATTGGCTCGGTACCGCTTCGTCTGTTTCCCGCAAACAAGCAGGGACACCTTGCTTCGCAAACGGGACAATAATGCCCGTCATGCGTCATTGCTGAACCACAAGGACAAAGCCGTTGGCCAACTCCATCAATCAAGCTCCTGTGCGAATGCTCGCCGTAATCGTGCTTTATAGGATGCAGCCCGGTGTGTCAGAGGCTTTCAGAACGCTTCGATTGGCGAAAGCCAGTGTTCAAGACAGGCAAGCAGAGATCAAGATCCTGCTGTATGACAACACACCCGGAGGGCAGGCTGTCGGGGAATTGCCGGAAGGGGTGCAATACAAAGCCGATCCAAAAAACGGCGGATTAGCGACGGCATATAACTACGCTTTGGACGTTGCGCATGAGAGCGGAAGTGACTGGCTGCTCACTCTGGATCAGGACACCAGTCTTCCGAGTGACTTTCTATGCAAACTCTGCAACGCCGCGGCATTTGTTGCGCCCATGCACGATGTTGCAGCGATTGCTCCAAGTATATCGAGCGATGGGAGAGTTGTCTCTCCATTTACGCTCACACGACGTTGGAAGCTCATGAGACATTTTCCCGAGGGGTTTCTGGGAACCACCTCGGAGATTACATATGCGATTAATTCCGCGTTCGCAACCAAAGTGAGCGCTCTTAAAGAAATTGGCGGGTACGATCCAAGATTCAAACTCGATTTCTGCGATATTGTTATCGGGCACCGCCTTCACTGTCATAACATGCGCACCTATGTTGCAGGAAACATCCACGTAGACCATGAATTGTCTGTCTTCGATCTGAAAAACAGGGTAACTCCACAAAGATACGAAGATATCCAACGCGCGGAGGAGGCATTTTATGACGAATATCTGGGCACGACAGAAGGAATAGCTCTGCTGTCAAGACTTGTATTCCGTCTAAGTTACAAGCTCTGGAAGGCGGAGGCAACCACTCCGTATTTCCGGGTTGGCCTAAGGTTTCTCTACAGAAGGTTATTCTATTCGCGCAAGCACCGTATGAGTAGTTGGAAACATGTGGCCAGTTAGCGCTTTGCCACGCATGTTCCAACTAATATGCGAGTGGCCGAAATCGCCCTCGACTTATGAGATAGGCGCCAACAGAGCTAAATCAAATGCCAGACCGGTGTGAGGCTCGAAAGTGTTTGAAAGAGAAGAGACAGATCCGAGTGTTGAAGTGTTCAAGCTGCTTGTTGTTGTCGTCCTGTACAAAATGGAACCGTGGAAGTCTGTTTCTTTTAATACACTGCAGAAATCGATATCGTGTCTCAAGCACGGACAAGCAAATATTGAGATTCTGCTGTATGACAATACGCCAGGAGGGCAAGATATCGGACCGCTGCCTCCCGGCGTGAAATACAAGGCAGACGTCGAAAATGGCGGTTTGGCTAAAGCCTATAACTACGCGCTGACAATTGCGGACGAGAAGGGCTTTGACTGGCTGCTTGCACTGGACCAGGACACCAGCCTACCGATTGACTTTCTATCCAAGCTTCGGAACGCGGCCGCATTTGTGGCCCCCATGCATGAGGTTGCGGCAGTTGTTCCATGCGTGTCGAGCAATGGGCGAATTGTATCCCCATTCACACTCATGAAGTATTGGACATTCATGAAGCATTTTCCTGACGAATTCGTTGGCATTCCAACTGAAAATGTCTATGCAGCGAACTCGGGAACTATGACTAAGGTCGGCGTACTTAAGGCACTTGGTGGTTTCGATCCCAGATTTCGACTCGATCTATCCGATTTTGCAATGAATCACCGCCTTCACTGCGAAAGGTTGCGGGTTCTTGTCGCCGGAAACATTCATTTGGAACATGAGTTATCCAGTCATGATCTGAAGAATCGATCTACTCCGGGTCGATATGAAGAATATCTGCGTGCTGAAGAAGGATTCTGCGACGAATACTTCGGCAGGGCAGTGGGCGCAGTGGTAGCGTTCAAGCTCTTCTATCGCCTCATGTACAAGCTGTGGAGGAATGGTGGAGGTCTCCCCTATTTCAAGATCGGCTTTAAGTACCTTTGCAGGAGGCTGTTCTATTCGCGGAAACATCGGATGGAGAGTTGGAGGCAATGGGTGAGGCTGCGCCAGGACTCGCTCTGAGCCCTGAAAGTTATTCACAAAGTGTCGGGTAAAACTTCCAAATGGTTCAGTGTAAGACTCTATCTGGAAAAGAGGTTTAGTGCGGAAAGATAAGATACTGATCACCGGCGGGTTGGGATTTATCGGAATGGAAGTAGCCAGGCTGCTCGTGGAGCAGAAACAGCGAGTCCTTCTATTCGACAATCTAAGCTCGCAGATTCACGGAGCGGTCCCAAATCTCTCCTCGTTGCCGCTACTCAGATCTGCGAATGTGGAGGTCGTTCGCGGCGACGTTTGCAAAGAGGACGATTGGCGAAGCGCGCTTGCCGACGTCGGGTGCGTGGTGCATCTGGCAGCCGAGACCGGTACCGCTCAATCGATGTATGAGATTTCGCGGTACACGGATACGAATGTTGGCGGCACAGCATCCTTGCTGAACTATTTGGCAAATCATAAGCATGGTGTGAGCAAGATTGTTCTTGCGTCGTCGCGGTCTGTCTATGGTGAAGGCGCGTATCTTTGCGCTCATTGTGGTCCGGTCTTTCCATCGATGCGTTCTGAAGAGATGTTTCGTTCCCAGAAATGGGAACCGGAATGCCCAATGTGTAACGGGGCGATCGTGGCGAGCGCGACGCGCGAGGACGCCAAAACCGCTCCTGCTTCGATTTATGCGGCGACGAAGTTGGCGCAAGAGGATCTGGTGCGAATTGCAGGCAAGGCGCTCGGAATTCCGTGGGTTATCTTTCGGTTCCAAAACGTCTATGGGGAAGGGCAGTCGCTGAAAAATCCGTATACCGGAATCCTATCAATCTTCTCCAACCAGCTGCGTGCTGGAAGAACCATCAGTCTTTATGAAGACGGCCAGGAAAGCAGAGACTTCATTCATGTGTCGGATGTTGCGCGTGCTGTTGTTCTTGCTATAACCGGCGATGGGGCCGACGGAAATACACTGAATGTCGGCTCCGGACATCCGACAACCGTGGAACGGATTGCTCTTTTGCTCACCGAGCGATTTGAAGCTGACACGCAGCCGGTGGTCTCCGGTCAATATCGTCTAGGCGATATTCGCCATGGTTACGCCGACTGCACAGAAATCCATAAGAGACTTGGGTTTGCTCCGGAAGTTTTACTTGAGGAGGGCCTCGAACGATTTGTCGGCTGGGTGAAACAGCAACCCGTGGAACCCGACCGGCTGGGCGCCGCTACACAGGAACTCATATCGCGTGGCCTTATGGTGGAGCATGTTGAAGCTGAAGCAACTTCTGTATAGCGACCTTGCGCGTCAGTACGAACTTGAGGGACGGCCGGATGTGCGACCGACGTTCTTTGGAGTCATGCGCCGCTTGCCGCACCCTCGGTTTCTGCCTATTGTTTTGTGCCGCGGAAGCAGATGGGCAATGCTTCATGGTATTCCGATAGCGCCACAGCTGCTGACGTACCTCAACGTCCTGCTATTTGGGCTCGAAGTTACACCTCGTTGCGAGATAGGACCAGGCATTTTCTTTCCACATACTTCAGGGACGGTTATTGGAGCCAGTCGTATAGGCAGCAAAGTCACCGTGTTCCAGGGTGTAACTCTTGGAGCCAAGGAACTAGACATGGGGTTCAACCCCGCGTTGCGCCCCGAGGTCGGTGACGGCGTGGTACTTGGAGCCGGCTGCAAGGTTCTTGGAGGTATCACGATCGGCATGAACGTGACCATCGGCGCAAATTCTGTGGTGGTGGATTCAATCTTGCCGAATACAACTGTTATCGGGATACCGGCGCGCGAAATTGTTCACGCCGCGAAAGGAAATCAATGACGGCAGAGATGTTGGATCTGACGATTATCATTCCTAACTACAACACCAGAGAGCTGCTGCGCGATTGCATAGCGTCTATCTACGAACATACGAGCGGGATCAGCTTCGAGATTATCTGCGTCGATGACAACTCCCCGGACGGCAGTGCCGACATGGTGGCACAGAGCTTCTCAGATGTAATTCTGGTAAGAAACAAGATTAACCAGCTTTATGCAAAGAACAACAATCTTGGAATGCAGATGTCGCGCGCAAGGTATGCGTGCCTGTTGAACAGCGACACCAAGCTGATAAGCAATGCTTTTGAAGCGTTAGTGAAGTTTATGGACGAGAATGGCGACATTGCCGCCTGCGGTCCAAAACTGCTCAATCCGGACATGACTGTGCAGCATTGCATCCGGCGCTTTGTGAAACCTGGAACATTGATCTTGCAGGCATTGAATTGGCATAAGCTCTTTCCACAAAGCAGATCAATGACAAACCTCTACGCAACTAACTTTGACTATTCCAAAGCACAGCGGGTGGACAGCATTGGAACAACGGCCTACGTGATCCGCAGGTCGACGTGGGAGCAGGCTGGAATGCTTGATGAGCGCTTCCGGTTGTTTGTGGTCGACTGGGCTTATAACTTCATGTTGAGAGAAAAAAACTACAAAGTGTACTACACGCCTTGCGCGGAAATTGTTCACTATGGCAGCCAAAGCGTCAACCAGACGGCACGCAAGTCTATTCGCGATCTGCACAATGCCTTGATTCTGTTCAGCGATACTTACGATTATTTTGGGAGCAGTCCAATGATCAAGTACGTTGTGCGCCTTGCGGTGTTAAGTCGCTATTGTCTGAAGATGGGAGAGTACTACTTGAGTTCAGATAAGAGAGTTATAAAGGGGCCGGGCGCTCCGCCTGGTACGGGCGCTTCGTTGCCGCGTAGCTCCTGATTGTTCTGGGACCTGTAGTCATATGAAGTTAATGCTGTTTGCGAGTGTGAAAGGTCAACTGCTCAAGGTCGCATGTGTCCGGGCTACGAGCCCAGTAAGAACAGCTCAGGTCCGCGCGTTTCCGGCGGTTTCGGATCGCCGCTGCTCCAACACACGATAGAGTCCAGGGTGCGGCCTGCATGAGCCATTCGACGTTCCTTTCTATGAAGCGACTATTCGACATTTGTTGTTGCGGCCTTTTCCTGATTGTGTTCTTCATCCCCATGGCCTTGATAGCCTTGGCGGTCAAGCTCACGTCCAACGGGCCGATACTGTACTGGTCTGATCGGGTTGGCCGGAATAACAGGATTTTTCGGATGCCGAAGTTTCGCAGCATGCGAACCAATACGCCCGAAGTGGCAACGCACCTGCTTTCCAATCCAGACACCCATCTAACCCCAATCGGAGGGTTTCTCCGCCGCAGTAGCCTGGATGAGTTACCGCAGTTATTTTCAGTCATGCGTGGTGATTTGAGCCTTGTTGGACCGCGCCCCGCCCTATTCAACCAGGACGACTTGATAGCGCTCAGGACCAGATCAGGCGTTCATGAACTTGTCCCTGGGATAACAGGCTGGGCTCAGGTGAATGGGCGGGACGAATTGCAAATTGCGGAGAAAAGCCGCTTGGATTACGAGTATCTGCGCAAGCGTTCCTTTTGGCTTGATCTCAAAATCATTGTGATGACAGCTCTAAAAGTCATTCGGCGCGAGGGCGTGTCTCACTGAGATTTCCGAATGATTGTGGGTTTCGATCTGGTCGATGTGTGAGTGTTGCTCGAGTGTCATCTCGTGGTCAGTTATGAATTGCCTCCAGCACATCAGTCAGAGAATCGGATGACTTCAGAAGAGAAAGCATTTAAGCAGGGCCGGCCACCGAGTTATGCAACAAGGGTGAACAGGAGAGATGAGGATGTTTGTTAAAGGGTGGTTGTCCCCGACTCTTGTAACTCAATGCGCAATTGTGTTGCTGGGGATCCTCCTTATGACTGCCAGCCCGCTGGTGTCTGAACAATCTGGAGCGCCAAAGGGCACCGGGCGGTCGCAGCGCGGTTTGAGCGGTTCGGCGGCCGTTTGCGAAGTTCCCACTCTGGGTTCGCCATACATACCGGTCGATAGCTGGGTTTACCCGGCGGTGTTGCGGCTCTACTCGATGGGCTACATTGACCATGTGTATTTGGGCATGCGCCCCTGGACGCGCGCAAGTGTGAGCAACATGCTTGAAGACGTTGATGCCCAGATCGAGGATGCGAATAATTACGGGGTGTCAACCGTAGACGAGGCGCAGAGTATTTACTCCGCTCTGACACGTTTCTTGCACTACGATGTCGCAATGCAATGCCTGACGCAGCAGAGCAATGCGCACATCGAGTCGGTCTACTCAGCGATTCGCGGCATCAGCGGCACATCTCTGCGCGATAGCTTTCATCTTGGTTCGACCATTATCAACGACTATGGCCGACCTTACGAGAACGGGATCAACAACTACTCCGGCGCCAGCGGATTTGCGACTTTTGGCCGGTTTACGTTGTATGCGCGCGGCGAGTTCCAAGGCGCGCCCTCGGCAGCAGGTTACCCACTGGCATTGGCCCAGGTGCTCAGCAGCGTTGACGAGACGACTTACACCGACCCGACCACTCAAGTTACAAACTATTTTCTTCCACAGACGACCATTCCAATGGGGCCGATCGGCACAACGACCAATGGGCGCTTTCTAGAGGCTTACGTCTCCGCTCACCTTCTCAACCACGAAATCTCGTTTGGCAAGCAGGATAACTGGCTGGGGCCGGGGTTGGGCGGCGGGATGGCTTACTCCAACAACGCCGAAAATATCTATTCCTTCAGGATCAACCGAGTCGAGCCGCTCTACATCCCGCTGCTTTCTCGTATCACCGGACCCTTTCGCTATGATTTTCTAGTGGGATCGCTCAGGGGACATGACTATATACCGAATCCGGCGTATGAGGCCAACCCCTTGCCAACACTGCAGAACGTGATCAATCCAGGAGATGCCTGGGTGCACGTCGAGAAGATCAGCCTCCGCCCCACCAATAATCTTGAATTCGGCTTCGAGCGCACTGTAATCTGGGGCGGCAAGGGGCACGCGCCCATCACCATCGCGAGCTTTCTAAGGAGCTTCTTCAGCTTTGCATCTCCTACTGGTGTCGGCGTAAAGACCGGCCGCACCGACCCCGGCGCACGTTTTGGCGCCTTCGATTTCTCCTATCGGCTGCCCTTCTTACGCAACTGGCTCACGATCTACAGCGATGCTGAGGCGCATGACGATGTCTCTCCCATCGACAATCCTCCCCGCGGATGCTATCGACCTGGACTGTATCTCTCCCATGTTCCCCGAATCCCGAAGTTAGATGTGCGCGTAGAGGCCGTCGATACCGATTCTTCCACCAATGAAAGCCAGGGCGGCCTGTTCCAGTACTGGGAGAACCTCCAGCGACAAGGCTACACCAACCAGGGACAGCTTTTCGGCGACTGGATTGGACGTGAGGACAAGGGCGGGCAGGGCTGGATTACATACCACCTGAGCGGCAACGAGTGGCTACAGGTGGGCGCACGCAACCAGAAGGCAGCCAAGGACTTCATCCCAGGCGGCACAACTCTGAACGACATCAACTTTCAGGCGGTAAAGCGCATCGCCAAGGACCTTGAAATCAATGGGAGCTTCACTTTTGAGCATTGGAAGGCTCCTGTTTATCTTCCCGGCCGCCAGACCGTTACCACGACGACCATACAACTCACGTGGTTGCCGGATCGCAAAGTAAACTTCTAAGTGGCATCGGCTCATGCGGCCTGGTGTCATGACCTTAATCCGCGATAGCAGAACAGAACCAGAGTAAGCGTACCCGGTCGGACAGTGTGCGAAGCGGCGTCTTGTTAAAGAAGAGGCTACTTGGCATGGTGCCTCCGGGGTACAGCTACTCTGGTTTTTTGTGTGAATGGTGGTTTTTTTGAGGCATAGGCATAAACATCCACGCAGATAATTCACATAGCTGTCGTGCCTGTGAATGCCATCACACTGCGCAACATCTGGCTTTTTCCATTGACAATACCCTATGGGGGTATGGTACAAAGTGAAAGCAAGGATTGTTCCCGCCTTGCAGGAGAATTATGAGCATCGAATCCGCACAAGAGCCCCCAAGTACCTGGAGTTCTTTCCTGTGTCGTGATGAGCGCTCTGGAAGCCGTCTGTAGCCTGGCTATCGCCGATTTTCACGCCGCTCTTCACGATATACGACCTGTGAATTGAGCGCGTGAGCCGCTGGTAGAAGAAAGCCTGACTCACCCTCCCGAACCAGCAGTCCCCTGTTCCGAGCCCGGCCGAATTGCGCCTTGACGCGTTCGGATCGAGCGCCCACGCCCGGACTGCACGAGGAGGAACCATGACGAACACACTGCATTTGGTCCAGAATCCTGTTTTTGTGACCTGCCATTGGGAGCTAACGGGCGACCCAAAATTGCCTTTGGCCTGCGTTTGGGAGGGATCGCAGAATCTGCAAGCTACCTCTACTGCATCCTCCACGGATGAAACCGGGAGGATGCACAGATGCGCCTAACGCTACCGCAACTCTAAGGCATGATCAAGTCGGCGGAGGGAGTGCGATTGGCTTTGGGCGCTGATATAGCTGCTCCAGCTGATCACATCAGGCCCCAGACTTAGAAGGCCATCAGAGGTCAATTCCTCAAATGGCCGACAACACATTTGTTTTCTTAATTTTATATGGTGCGCCCGGAGAGATTCGAACTCCCGGCCTACTGATTCGTAGTCAGTCGCTCTATCCAGCTGAGCTACGGGCGCACACGGTGGTTTCATGCGAAACCTTATTCAGATTATCAGGGTTCCAATGCTGGCGCAATCGCTTCCGTCAGCGGCGGAACCTGAGACATCAGGCTGCGGGCACAGGCTCGGGGGCTGGGGGCGGCAGAATGAGTGGCAGCTCCGCGTCCAGATCGAGGCCGGCCTGGCGGACCAGTTGTGTCACCGTGGCGGCGTTGAGGCGTGTGGCGTCGTACTCGATGCGCAACGTGCGGGCTGCGCGGTCGAAGCTGAGGCGGCGGATGCCGTAAACATCCTTGATGCCGGCCAGAGCGAAGGTGACGGACTCGGTTGGAGTTGTGGCGTAGCGATAGAGGATTTCCACCGTGGTCATGGAACGATCATAGCAAGGGTGGCCGGCAGCCGCATGGTTGCCTGGTTTGTCAGCCGGTTTCTGTGACCCGAATTGGCTGCTGTAAGACCGTAAGACAGCGTCTTACGCGGTTTTTGAAGTTAAATCGCGTTTGTCTTACGGCATCTTACGTCGGTAAGACATTCGGCAGACAAATGTCCCGCCGCCGTCCCGCGCTCGTCTGGCAGGGTCAATGGAGCTGAAGCTGCGTTAGACGGGGCAAGCAACAATTCAACGGCGCGTCTTATGGGAATCATCGGCGGGAATGCGGTGAGAATTAGGCTGGCGCGATCTACGGACTCAAAGACTGTTCAGGTACGCGCGCACTTCGGGATTGGACCAGTCCTGGGCTCCGATGAACTTGCGCCGGATGACGCCCTCACGGTCGATTACATAGGATTCCGGCCACATCTCGGTGTGGTAAAGCTTGGCGGCTGACTGGGAGGGGTCGCGGACGGTGAGGAAGTCGATGTGGCGGCGGGTAAGAAACCGGCTGTAGGCATCTGGATCTTCGTCGATGCTGACGGCGAGGATAGCAAGATTGGGCTGTTCGTGGTGCAGATCGAGAAGTGAGGGCAGCTCTTCGATGCAGGGGCCACACCAGCTTGCCCAGAAGTTCACCAGAACAACCTTGCCGCGGTAGTCGGCCAGATGGATCTTGGTTGAGCCGTCAGAGACGTTGAAATCCGGTGCAACCTGGCCGGTTTGGTCGGGGTGGGCGCCGCGGTTGCATGCCGCCAATAGGGCCAGCGGCAGAAGGAACAGAATCGCGCGTAAATGACGGCTGGACACGTCTCTATAATACGAGCGAAAGCACTTGCGCGAAAGTGATCTAGCTCACCAGCCGAGACAGCGACGCTCGGGTGACGGATTGAATGCCATGGGGAACGAAAGGGAAATCGAAGCTGGTACGCCGGGCGGGTTCAAGCCGGTGCTGGGGCTCTCAAGCGAGCCTGGCGAACCGCTGGCGCTGCTGGTGCGCTATGGAACGGTATTTGACCAGCCAGAGCCGGAGGAGCTGATTGAGCTCACGGTGATTGTTCCGGCTCGCAACGAGGCGGATTGCCTGGGAGCGTGCCTGGAGTCTTTGGTAGCCCAGTCCGAAGAGATTTTTGAGCTTGGCCGCGACTGGGAATTGGTGGTTGTGAACGATGGGTCGACGGACGCAACGGCCCAGGTGGCTCGCAGCTTTGCGGGGGTTACATTGATCGAGGCCGGCAAACTGGACCGGGAGTGGACAGGGTGCGCAGGGCGATTCACGAAGCGGAAAAGCACAAAGTGGGTGTGCTGAGCTACTCGCCGCGCCAGTTGGTGAGCGGGCTGGCGCAGCGGTCGCTGATGCCGCTGGTTTTTTGCGAGCTGGCGCTGGCATATCCGCCGTCCAAGGTTTCAGACCCGAACCAGCGGATTGCGGCGGCCAATGGGCAGTTCCTTTTGGTGGAGCGGGAGGCTTACCGGCGGCTGGGTGGGCACGCAAGCGTGGCTGAAAAGGTGCTGGAGGACGTGGAACTGGCGTTTCTGGCCAAGCGGCGAAGGGTGGGTTTGCGGTTCCGCTATGCCGAGGACGCGGTAGCTACGCGCATGTACAGGTCGACGCGGGCGATGATCGAGGGATGGACGAAGAACCTGGCGTTGCTGTTTGATAATTCTCTGGCGCTGGCGGTTTGGCGGGCGCTGGATATCGTTCTTCTCTTTGGGTTGCCAGTGCTGACAATCGAGCTTTGGAATGGGCACTTCGCGGTCCATGCGCTGGAATGGCTGGGCGCGGGGTGGGTGCTGGCGCTGCTGTGGGCGCGGACACTGTTTCGGTTTTACGCGCGGGTTGCCAAGTCCAACTTCCCGTTTCTAGACTGTGCGCTGGCGCCGTTGGGGTTGCCGCTGTTCGTGGTGCTGCTCTACAGGAGCTGGTTTCAGCACCGAATCCTGAAACGGGTAAGCTGGAAGGGGCGGGAGTACGCGGGGTGAGAAGGACAGCTTCTAGCTACTAGCTGCTAGCTATTAGCTTTTAGCATCTTGTCCAGAGTACCGGGGCCGTTAAGCACTGTTGCAACGGAAGGACTGGCTTTATTGGTTAGATCAAGCCGATATTCTATTGTGTGAAGCTTTTTCTGATTCGCTGCATCCTGTGAAGTGAGGGCGGAAATGATTTTTTTGACGCGGCGGGCTACCTTTTCCGCTTCGCACTACTACTGGAATGAGGCGTGGACGCAGGCGGAGAACGAGCGCGTGTTTGGGCGTTGTGCGAACAAGAATGGCCACGGGCACAACTACACGCTGGAAGTAACGGTGGCGGGAGAGCCTGATGCAGTGACCGGATTTGTGGTCGACCTGAAGTGGTTGAAGGATGTGATGGAGCAAAAGGTGCTGGCGGCCTATGATCATCGGCATCTGAATTTGGAAGTCGAGGAATTTGGTGCGGGCAGGCTGATTCCGACCACAGAGAACATTGCGATTGCGGCATGGAAGCGTCTGGAGCCGGCGGTTGCCGGAGCGGGCGGAGCGAGATTGAGCAGCATCAGGGTGTACGAAACGCCGGAGATTTTCGCTGAGTACCGGGGCGGGCTATGAGCGCGACCGCCGGAAAGGCCTATTTTGGACGCCGTGCGACGCTGAGCGCGAGCCACAGGCTGCATAGCGATGCGCTTTCGGCGGAGGAAAACCGGGCGGCGTATGGTAAGTGCAATAACCCGCACGGCCACGGGCACAACTATGTGGTTGAGGTGCTGGTGGGCGGTGAAGTAGACCCTGAGACGGGGATGGTGGTGAACCTGACCGCGCTGGATGAAGTGTTACGAAGGAATGTAATTGAGCGGTTTGATCATGCGAACTTGAACCTGGACCCATGTTTCAAGGAACGGGTGCCGACCACGGAGAATCTGTGCGGGGTGGTATTTGGATTGTTGAAGGATGCGCTGCCGGCCGGTGAGTTGGAGTATGTGAGGGTGGAAGAGACGGAGAATAACTTCTTCCAGTGTTATGGAGTGGCCGAAGGAAGTTAGTCTGTAGTTATCGAGCTAGAGAGAGTTATGCCCGCTCCACAGGGGTGAGAGGATGAGTAGGATGGCGCAGCCAATTGCAGTGAACAAACCGGTTCGCGGGGTTCTGGAAATTGACGATGGGCTGAGCGGGTTCAGCACCGAGGAGATGTATCGCGAGATTATCAGCCGGTTGGGCGAGGACCCGAACAGGGACGGGCTGAAGGCGACGCCGGAGCGCGTTGCGAAGTCGATGGCTTTTCTGACCAAGGGTTACGACGAGGACCCCAGCAAGATACTGCGAGGCGCGATGTTTGACGTGGACTACGACGAGATGGTGATCGTCAAGGATATCGAAATGTTCTCGCTCTGCGAGCATCATATGCTGCCATTCTTCGGCAAGGTGCACGTGGCCTACATTCCAAAGGGCAAGGTCATCGGGCTGAGCAAGATTCCGCGGATTGTCGATGTATTTGCGCGGCGCCTGCAGGTGCAGGAGCGGCTGACGCGGCAGATTGCCGATACCATTCAAGAGGCGATTGCGCCCCAGGGTGTGGGCGTGGTGATCGAGGCGCGTCATCTGTGCATGATGATGCGTGGGGTTGAGAAGCAGAGCTCGTCGACGGTAACTTCGGCGATGGTTGGTTGCTTCCAAAAGAAGGAGACGCGGTCGGAGTTTCTGTCGCTGGTGCGGCAACAGGGATAGGACGGACTGCGGCTGGTGACCCGCATCGACTAAAGTAGTTAGGTGAATGGCCTTTTAATAATTGACAAGCCGGGCGGGATGACGAGTCACGATGTTGTGGCTAGACTGCGCAGGATGACCGGCGAGAAATCGATTGGGCACCTGGGCACGCTGGACCCTATGGCTACTGGCGTTTTGCCGCTGGTGTTGGGCAAGTTCACTCGACTGGCCCAGTACTTTTCTTCCGCAGAGAAGAGTTATACCGGGGCGATCCGCTTCGGATTTTCAACGGACACCTATGACGCCGATGGCGAGGCTGCGGGGCCGAACCTTTTTTTGGAAGAGCGGCCGGCGCTTACTCTCGACCAGGTGCGCGCGGCGGCTGTGCGGTTCCACGGTGAGATGGATCAGATGCCGCCGGATTTTTCCGCGAAAAAGATTGACGGCAAGCCGGCATACAAGTTGGCTCGTGAAGGCAAGCCGGTGGAGTTGAAGACTGCGCGGGTCGACATTAGACATTTTGAGATTACCGCATTGAACGGCGCCGAGGCGGAGTTTGCGATGAGCATCAGCGCGGGCGGCTATGTGCGGTCAGTGGCGCATGAACTCGGTGTGGATCTTGGATGCGGGGCGCATTTGAGCGCGCTTCGGCGAACACGCGCTGGAGTCTTTACGATCGAAGAGGCACACACGCTGGAGGAGATGGAGGCGTTGACCGGAGATGCCGATGGGCTCGAAGCGATGTGTGTGCATCCGCGCACGTTGTTGCCGCAGATGCCGTCGGTTACGGGCGATGCGGCTGCGCTGGGGCGGTTGCGCAACGGGGCGCAAGCCAATCTGCCGGAATTTTCTCAGGCTGAGTTAGTGAAGGTGTTTGCGAGTCAGCGAGAGCTGGTGGGGATTGCGAAGAGAGTGGCGGGAACGCTGTTTCAGCCGGTGGTGGTGATGGGGTGAAAAAGCAGCTTCTAGCTGCTAGCTTTTAGCTTTGAATCATCGAACTCGGCTGCCTTTGTTTTTTGAGGGATCTGCCACTAAATACCATATCTCGCCGAGAAATACTTTGTGTTGGCTAGAACGAGCTAATAGCTAGAGGCTAGCGGCTGCTTTTTTTTAGCATTGGCTTGAGTGCTTGCAGCAGGGTGTTGGCGATGATCTCGGAGCCCTTGGCGGTGGGGTGGATGCCGTCCTGCTGGATGGTTCCCTGAACGTGGACGAGGTCTTTGTAGATCATGGGCACAAAGGTGACGTGGTGTTTGGCGGCGAGGTCGCGAAAGACCTGTTCGAAGGATTGGATGTAGTCGGAGCCGTAGTTGGGCGGGAGGGTGATGCCGGCGAGCAGGACTTTAATGTGGGCCGCTTCAAGCGCGGTTAGCACCTGGTCGAGGTTGCGGCGGGTCTGGTCGGGTGGCAGGCCGCGGAGACCGTCGTTACCGCCAAATTCGACGATGACGATTTCCGGATGCAACAGCAGAATAGAGCGGAGGCTGGCGACGGCGTCCTTGGTGGTGGCGCCGCTGGTGCCCTGATTGTTTACCTTGTAGTTGTAGCCATGGGAGTCCAGGTCGCGCTGCAAGGCATCTGGATAGGATTGGCCGGATTGCAGGCCGTAACCGGCGGTGATGCTGTCGCCGAAGCAGACCAGGACAGGCTTGTCGGCTGCCTGCGCATGGTTGCCGAGGAGCGCGGCGGCGAGCAGCGAAAAAACGAATGAAACAACGCGCCTGCGGGAAACGTACACATGGATAGTGTATCGAAAGCAGGGAACAGAGAACAGGGAACGGACGGAGGACACGATTGATCGAGGTTCGGGATGCGAAGAAGTGGATACAGAACGGCGCGCGGCGCGTAGAGATTCTGAAAGGGATCACAATTACGATTCCGGCTGGTCAGTTTGTGGCCATTGTGGGAGCGAGCGGAAGCGGAAAGAGTACGCTGCTGGGATTGCTGGCGGGATTGGATACGCCGAGCTCTGGCGAGATTTGGCTGGATGGCGTTCCGATTCACAACCTGGTTGAGTCGGAGCTGGCCGCGGTGCGTGGAAAGAAGATCGGATTTGTCTTTCAGTCGTACCAATTGATTCAGACACTCACTGCGCTTGAAAATGTTCTGCTTCCTTACGAACTGAATGTCGAAGGGAGCGGGCTGAAGGACGCGCGACGGCTGCTGGACGAAGTGGGATTGACGGAGCGGGTGGATCATTACCCGGTGCAACTCTCTGGCGGTGAGCAGCAGCGAGTGGCGCTGGCGCGAGCATTTGTGGTGGAACCGCCGATTGTGATGGCCGACGAGCCAACCGGAAATCTCGATTCAACGAATGGAAAGCTGGTGCTGGATCTGCTGCTGGAGCGCAATAAGAAGGCGGGCACGACGCTTGTGCTGGTGACGCACGATCCGGAAGTGGCGAGCAGGGCGGACCGGAAAATTGTGCTGCGCGATGGGCTGGTGGTGGAAGACACGTTGCCTTATACTGGGCCGGCAACGAACGCAGGTGCGGAAGCGGGCCAGCATGGCTAAGCGGGCGCTGAGTTGGAAACGAGCGGGGGCTATTGGCTGGCGGGATTTGAAGGCTGCGCCGGGAAAGTTTGGATTTGTTGTGCTGTCGGTGGCCGTTGGCGTGGCGGCGCTGGTGGGCGTGCGCGGATTCAGCGACAGCTTTAAAAAGACGCTGAGCACTGAGGCTAGATCGCTGATGGCAGGTGATCTGAGCGCGCGCATTTTTCATCTTCCGACCGCGGATGAAAAGAGCAAGCTGGCGGCGATTGAGAAGCAGAGCGCAGGACAAAAAGGCGCGGACGCGATTCGGTCGACGTGGGTGACGGAGACGATTTCAATGGCTTCGGTGCCACCTGACCCGGTGCCGCTTCTGGTCTCGCTGAAGGCTGTCGACCCGAGTGAGTATCCGTTTTACGGAACGGCGGAGCTGGAGCCGGCGATGAGTTTGCAGCAGGCTCTCGATGGTGACTCGGCTGTGGTGGCAGAGGAGTTTCTCATTCGCCTGAACGCGCATGTGGGACAGACGCTGCGGCTGGGCGGAAGAACATTCAAGATTGCGGCAGTGTTGATGCAGGAGCCGGATCGCATGAGCGCGGGGGCTGGGTTTGGTCCGCGGGTGATGATTTCGCAGGCGGCACTTGACCGGACCGGATTGATTGCGCCGGGGAGCCGAGCGACCGAGCGGCTGCTGATGAAACTGCCGGCGCAGGTCGATCCAGTGGCTCTGCGCAAACAGGTGGAAGAGGCGCTGCCGGATGCGCAGGTGATGGATTTTCGAGAAGGGAATCCGGGGCTGACGCAGGGACTGGATAATGCGACGGCGATACTGAGTTTGATTTGCCTGGTGGCGATGGTGCTGGGCGCGATTGGAGTGGCGATGGCCATGCATGCGCACCTGGAACAGCGGATGGATATGCTGGCGATTTTGAAAGCGGTGGGTGCGCGATCGAGTGATTTGCTGCGGATTTTTCTTTTGCAGACGCTGGGGCTGGGGCTGGCTGGGGGGCTGTTGGGTGTGGCTGCGGGCGTGGGCGTAATGGCCGCGCTGCCGGCGGTGTTTGGGAAACTGCTTCCGGTGCATGCGGCGCTTCAATTTCCATGGCAGTCGATTGGGGCGGGAATCGGAACCGGGTTGTTGACGACGCTGTTGTTCTGCCTGCCGCCGCTGCTGGATGTGCGCGCGGTGCGGCCGGTGTTGGTGTTGCGGCGATTGGTGGAACAGGGGCCGGAGGGAATTGGCGGCTGGTTTGCACGCTGGTGGGCGCGACGGTCGCAACTGGGCATCTCAGTGATTGTGGTGGCGGCATTGGGCGGCATTGCATGGGCTCTGTCCGACTCGGCCAAGGTGGGAATTTGGTTTGCAGTGCTGTTCGCGATTGCGCTGTTGGTTTTGCTGGTGATGGCGGCGGTGGCGCTGAGAACGGTGCGCTTCCTGTTGAATCGAGTGCGGCTGCGGCTGCCTTCATTCTTGCGCCACGGGCTGGCAAATCTATATCGGCCGGGGAACCAGTCGGCTGCGGTGTTGGCAGCACTTGGTACGGGAGTGATGCTGATCCTCGCGGTCTACCTGATGCAGGCGGCAATGCTGCGTGAAATTCGCCAGACCGCATCGCCTAAGCTGCCGAACATTTTTTTGGTGGACATGACGACGGACGAGGTTCCGGGGGTGAAGGATTTCTTTCAGCACCAGGCATGGGGAAACGCGACAGGCGCGAGCCCGGAACTGGATTTGATGCCGATGGTGACGGTGCGTTTTGTTTCGCTGAACGGCAAGACGCTGGAGGAGCTGAAGGATCAGCATTTTCCGCGGCGGATGTTGGAGAGTGCGAGAGTGAGCTGGGCCGATACGGCTCCGGACGGCGACAAGGTGACGCAGGGTAAGTGGTGGAGCGACGCAAGCGCTGCGGAAATGGCGGTTGGCGAAGGCACAGCGCAGCGGTTGCACCTGGGAGTGGGTTCGGCCGTGCAAGTGGATATCGGCGGAACGGTACGCACGCTCAAGGTTGCGGCGCTCTATCGTGCGGATGGGCAGCACCTTGGAGTGCAGGTTCAGTTTGTGCTGCCGTCGGCACTGCTCAAAGACGAGCCGGCGACATGGTTCGGTGGGGCGCACATTGATCCGAAGCAGGTGGCTTCAATGGAGCGTGCGTTGTTCCAGACTTATCCGACAATCACAGTGATCAATCTTGCCGACGTGCTGGAGCGGATTGAAAGCGTCGTGGACCAGATCACGTTCGTGGTGCGGTTTCTGGCGGGGTTCTCGATTTTTGCTGGACTGATGATTTTGGCATCGAGCATTGCCAGCACGCGCTTCCGGCGGATGCGGGAAGCGGTTGTGCTGAAGACACTTGGTGCGACGCGGATGCGGATTGTGCGGACGTTCAGTGTGGAGTTCAGCGTGCTGGGACTGCTGGCAGGCTCGGTGGGCGTGGTGTTTGCGAACCTGCTCACGCGAGTGCTGCTGCATAAACTCGAAGTGGGCTTCCACATCGAATGGGCTGCGACGTTGGTTGCGCTGGTGGGGACGGCGGTGCTGGCCACGGCGACGGGATGGATCGCGAGCTACAGGATACTTGGTTTGCGGCCGCTCGAAGTGTTGCGGGAAGAGTAGAAAAGCAGGGAACAGGGAACAGAAGAACGCCTTAGTGGTGTATCTGCGTTTCGCGGCCTTCTTTTACCATGCCGAGAAATCTGCGCGCCAGTTCATGGATCCGGTTTTCCTGACGAAGATGTAGAGCCTCGCTGGGAAGAAGTTCTGAACCAATTCCGATTGCAGTCGCGCCGGCGGCAATAAAATCAAGCGCGGTCAGCTGGTTTACGCCGCCGGTAACGATGAGAGGAATCTGCGGCAGCGGGACTTTGAGTGCGCGTATGTATTGAACGCCGCCGACAGGAGCGGTGGGAAAAATCTTCACGAAGTCCGCACCTTCCTTCCACGCAGCAATGATTTCGGTTGGCGTCAATGCACCCGGGAACACGACGACGTCCGCTTTTTTTGCATAGGCCACAACTTCAGGGACGAGGCCTGGGCTGGTCAGGAATCTTGCGCCGGCATCAATGCATTGCCGGGCCAGGGCTTCGTCCAACACAGTGCCGGCTCCGACGGCCATGTCCGGATAGCGGTGTGCGATGTCGCTGATGACTTCAAGTGCGTCGGGCACCGTCATCGTGATCTCGATAATCGGAATGCCGGCCGAATACACAGTCTCTGCTGCGAAGCGGGCGAGTTCGGGTGCATTTACGCGTGCGGAAGGCAGAATGCCAATCTCATGAATGCAGGCACTAACAGCGTCTTTCTTCATAGTCTCGACCTCACTGTATTGTTTGCAAGGAATTCCTGGTAGCGGCCTCATAAACGCTCTAACAGATTGAGAGACTTCCCTCAGGGGCTAAAGCCCAGTGTGTGTTTTCTAAGCGTGTGCGGCACGACCAAAGTCGTGCCCTTTCACACGGTCACTGATGAGACTGGTTGTCGTGTCTAACCTTGATGGTGCTCTTTCACACGGCCGTTTTATGAGACGAGTTTTGGTCTAACTTTCAAATGATAAATCTGGAGGAGGGAGCTTATCGTCTTCTCGCGCGATCCATACATAGAGTGTCGGCAACAGGAAGATGCTCAGAATGAGATCGACCATGAGGCCGCCCACGATGACGATGGCAAAGGGCCGCTGCGAGTCTGACCCGATGCCGTGCGAGAGCGAAGCGGGCAACAGGCCAAGCGTCGCCACCAGCATGGTCATCATGATGGGTCGAAGCCGCAGGACAGCGCCTTCGATGGCCGCGCTTTCGACGGTGTGGCCGGCAGCGCGCATTTGGTTGATGTACTCCAGCATGATGACGCCGGTCTGCACGGAGACGCCAAACAATGCGAGGAAACCGACACTGGAAGAAACGCTGATGTTGGTATGCGTGACCAGCAATGCCAACGATCCTCCCACGGGCGCCAGTGCGACGTTGACCAGGATAAGCCCGGCCCACTTGAACGACTTGAACATCGAGTACAGGATGACGGCGATCAACAAGACCGTCATGGGCACGATCATCGCCAACCGTTTATCGGCTCGTTGCTTGCTCTGATATTCACCGGCCCACTCAATGTGGTACCCCTTGTCCAAAGGAACGGCCTTGTTGACGGTGGCAATCGCTTCCTCAACCGCGCCTCCGAGGTCGCGATCGCGCACGCTGTATTTGACGGCGATATACCGCTGCTCGCCTTCGCGGTAAATCTCTTCCGCTCCGTCGGTAGTGCTGATGGTGGTCAGCTGGGCCAGCGAGACGCGCTCGCCGGTGGGCGAAAGCAGGCGTACATTCTCAATTGCTTCCTTGGTGTCGCGATAGGGCTTCTGATAGCGCAGCACGAGATCGTATTGCGCCTCGCCTTTCAGCACTTCGCTGAGTACGGTTCCGCCAACGGCCGTTTGAATCGCATCCTGAATGTCAGAGACATTGATGCCCCAGCGCGCCGCGGCTTTGCGATCCACTGTGAAGGTGAGATTGGGTTGGCCGATAATCCGGAATAAACCGAGATCGGCGATGCCGGGAATCTTGCTCATCACGTTTACGACATCGTTGCCTTTTTGTTCAAGTGTCTTGAAGTCGTCTCCATAGATTTTGACCGATAGCTCGCCTTTAACGCCGCTGACGGCCTCTTCCATGTTGTCTTCAATGGGCTGGGAGAATCCCCAGATCACGCCGGGAATACTCTCGAGTTGATGGTTCATCGAAGCAATCAAATCGTCTTTGTTTTGATGGAAAATCGGACGCCACTGTTCCTTCGGTTTCAGATCGACGAAGTATTCGGTGTCAAAGAATCCAGTCCAGTCCGTACCGTCGTCGGGGCGTCCGATTTGATCGATCACCTGGGTCACTTCTGGATACCGGGCAAGAATGATGCGAGCTCTGTTTGATATTGCAAGGCTCTCCTCGGGGCCCGTTGACGGGGCAAGAGTGCCGCGCACCCACATGGCGCCTTCATCCAGATGGGGCAGGAACTCCGATCCGATCACACTGGACAAAAGGTAGAGGGAAAGCGCAAACCCGGCAACGCAAACGCCCAACACGGTGTATCGATGATGGATGGCCCAGGTAACTCCGCCACGGTAGCGCTCTTTAAGAAACTCCATGAATGGGTTGTGCCATTCCTTCGCGCCTTTTCTGAACAACACGCTTGAAAGCACTGGAGCAACAACGATGGAGAAGACCAGTGCGCCAAGGAGTGCATAGGCCACGGTCCAGGCCAGCGGCTTGAAGAGACGGCCCTCTACCGACTCGAGGGTGAAAATGGGCAGGTATGCGGTGATGATGATGGCGATGGCGTAGAAGACGGGCCGCTGCACTTCGTGTGCGGCCATTTGAATCTTCTGCTGTGGAGTGCGCGTTTCGTCTTTGTAGGAAAGATGGCGGACAATATTTTCGACCATGACTACAGCACCGTCGACGACCATGCCGAAGTCGAGTGCGCCGAGCGAAAGCAGATTAGCTGGAATATGGCTCAGGTCAAGGCAGATGGAAGCGAATAACAAGGCGAATGGAATGGTGATGGCGACGATAATTGCGCCGCGCACATTGCCGAGGAAGAAGAAGAGAATGATCGAAACAAGAATGATTCCCTCGATCAGATTGTGGAGCACCGTGTGCGTGGTTAGATGGACCAGATCGCTGCGATCGAGGAAGGGAACGACGCTTACGCCCTTGGGCAGAATATGGTCGTTGATCTGCTTGACCTTGGCTTCAATCCCTTTCAGTACGGGATCGGCGTCCGCCCCCTTGCGAAGCAGCACGGAGCCTTCGACTACGTCGGGGTTGTCGATGAGCTTGCTGTCGTCGTAGTGCCTCTCACCCTTGCTATCCACCGTGTAGGGCTGTGACGTTTTGGATATCTGGCCCAGGCGGATCTTTGCTCCCTGGTCGACTTCGGCAATGTCCTTAATGCGGATTGGAGTACCGGTTTGCGTCTTGATCAGCGTGTCTTCAATCTGCTGAACATTTTCATAGAGGCCTTGCGCCTGCACGTTGATCTGCTGCGTGCCGGCAACGATGAAGCTGCCTCCGGCGTTGGTGTTGTTGTTCTGCAGTTGCTGCTCGACCTGCGCGATGCTGAGGCCGTAGGTGATCAGCTTATCGGGATCGAGTCGAATCTGATATTCCTTGGTGATGCCGCCGAAACTGGCAACGTCGACAACGCCGGGAACATTTTTGAATTGCTTTTGGAGCACCCAATCTTCAAGCGACTTCTGTTCCATGACATCGATGTTTGGATTCTTGCTCTCGATGGTGTACCAGTAGATTTGTCCGGCGGGACTCCAATCTGTTTGCAACTGTGGTTGCAGGTTGGCCGGCAGAGTGATGCCGCTCAGCCTTTCAAGAACTCGCTCACGATTCCAGCTATTGCTGGATTCGTCATTGAAGTTCATCATGATGCTCGAAATGCCGGCCAGGCTGAAGGAACGCAGATTCTTCATGTCGGGGATGCCGGCCATGGCAATTTCGCAGGGAACGGTAATCTGCTTTTCAATGTCCTCAGCCGAGTGGCCTGGCCATTGAGTGATGATGTTGACATAGTTATCCGCAACATCGGGATAAGCATCGATGGGGAGGTTATGAAAGGAGATTGCTCCCCAGACCAGCAGCATCACGACCGATCCCAGCACGAGGAAACGGTTCTTCAGCGCAAAGTCTACGAATCTCTCGATCATTGCGCCTCCAGCGTGGCTTCCAACTGAAGCACGTTGGAGACGACCTGCTGACCTGGACTGATGCCGTCCTTGCTGGGCAGGAGCTCCTGCTTGTTGCCCGGCAACATGTTGCCCGGATGCACTTCAACGCGCTTGAACTGCTTATCGCCAGCGGGGATAAAGACCCAGTCACGGTCATGTAGATGAAGGATGGCGTCAGCGGGAACGACAGCGTGAGTTTGCTTTTCAAGGCCGGTGAAGGTTGCGGTGCCGAACATGCCTAGCTTGAGGAAGCCGGGGTTGGGAACCTCGATGCGGACCTTGGCTGTGCGGATAGAGGGATCGAGGATTGGTCCGATGTCGCTGATGTGCCCGGTGATGGGGCGATCGGGCCAGGCATTGATTTTAACTTTGGCTTCTTGGCCGATCCGCACCTTGGGAATGTCGTTTTCGTAGACATCGCATACGATCCAAACGGTGGAGAGATCGGCGATGGTGAAGGCTGTGGCAGTGCCTGAAAGGTTGACGCCGGCGGCTGCGGCGTTGGTTACGTTTTGCGCAACGATAACTCCGGAGATGGGTGCGTAGACATTGACTACGCTGCTGGGATGATTCTTATCGACGCCCAAGGTGGTGAGCTGTTCTTCCGCAGCAGTCAGGTCCGCCTTTGCATCCTTCTCAGTGTCTTCGGCTTGTTCCAGCATGGCCTGCGAGATGGCGCCATGCGTGAACAAGTCATTGGCGCGCACGAAGGCCTTGTTGGCCAACTGCTCGTCGTTAGCGGCTTTGAGGTAGGTGTCGAAGGCGTTCGTAATATCCGGACTCTGGACTCGGAGAAGGAGCTGACCCTTCTTGACGTTGTCGTCCAGTCGAGTCTTGATATCGACTACGCGACCATTGGCCATCGAGATGACTGGAACTTCGCGGTTAATATCAGGAAGAACAGATCCCGTTGCGGTTAGTTGGGAAGCCGCTTCCATTTTCTCCGCTGCGACAACGGGAAACTGGCCGGGCTTGTCGACGCTGACCAGGCTCATGTCGCCGGTTGGCACCACTGTGGGTGAGGGGGGCGCGCCATCCGCTGGATTGAATTCCTTCTTGCACGCCGTCAGGGAAACAAGGGCGGCAAGGCAAGCAGTAGTTATGAAAATGGATCTCGAATTCATTGGATCACCTCGCGTCCTACAGCAAGATTCAGTTGTCCGGCAGCAGTCAGATAGGCGCCGATCAGTTGGGCATAGGCCAGTTGAACGGTGCGGTAGTCGCTCTGCGCATTGAGAAAGTCCATCAGCGAAGCGCCGCCGTGCTCGTAAGAGTACGTCACGGTGTCGCGCACGCGGAGGGCCTGGGTGTTGTATTGCGCCTTGTATGGTTTGAGGAGCGCGATGTTGCTGCGCACCTGTTCGTAGGCGGAGTCCACATCGCTAAAGACCTGGGCGCGGGCGGCGTCAGTGAGTTGCTGATTCTTCCCGATATCGATTTGCGTGCGCTGCTTTTCGCCCTGGTTGCGGTCGAAGATGCGGAGAGGAATGTTGACGCTGAGGCCGAGAGTCTGGATGCCGTTGGGGTTGTTGTTGGATGCATTCTGAGTGAACCACGCGGCAAACGTCGGATCGGTAGAGCCGTTGGCTTCAGCCAGCTTGTGATTGGTGTCAGCCTGCTGAAGAGACTGCAAGGCAGCGCGCAAATCAGGGCGGGCATCCAACGCGGTCTTGCGAAAATCTTCAAGAGGCGCCAGGTCTTCAGAGAAGTCATACGGACCGTCGATATCGAACTGATCAATGGGAGTGCGGTCATTGAGCAACTGGAGAAGCTGAATCTTGGCGGTGCGCAAGTTGACGATTGCGTTCTGGATCTCCGATTCGTATTGCACTCGGAGCAACTCAATGCGGTCCAGGTCGATTTGCGCGATATCGCCGGCCCTGAAGCGGTCGCGGCTGATCTGAATGATTTTGTCGTAATAATCCAGGTCCTTCCTGGCCAGATCGAGGACGAACTTAGCTTGCAGAGTTTGAACGAATGCAGAGCGCAGCGTGAACATGAGGGTGCGATTTAAATCCTCATGTTGGGACTGAGCGATCTGCGTTCCTTCCTGAGCGCTTTTGAGCCGCAGTTCCCGTTTGTGGTCGCGCTCGTGCAAGTAGCTAACTTGCGGCTGATAATCCTCGCCCTGGAGCGGGGCCCAGACATCGTGGTGCGGAACCAGCTGCAACCCGTCGGCGGCAAAAGTGAACTGCGGATTGGGGCGGAGGAAGGCGGTGATCTCTTCCGCTTTCATCTCGTCGACGCCGAGGGCATCTGCCTTGAGCGTGGGGTTGGTTTCTTCGAACTTTGTCTTTACCTGATCCCAGGTAAGAGCCTGCTGGGCCGGAACCAAAGCCGGCGCCAGCACAAACAGCGCAGCTATCGCTCGGGTAAACAGGGCGGGGAATCGATGCTTCATACACAACCTTTGGGCCGTGGTCTGCACGGCGAACACAGGAGGTAAAGAGGCCAGAAATGTCTAAGGAGGGCGAGCGAAGGATCAGGCGACCGGAGGGGGCCGGTTCTGAATCGGAGCCAGAGCGGGGCGACCTACAACCGGGGTAGGCAGGCTGCCCGGCGCCGCAAGTTGAAGAAAACCAAAGGAAAGCTCTGCGAAGACCGGCGGAGGGAGCGCGGCGACAGCGGGAAAAACGGAGTGCGAGTTCGAGACAACTTGGCCGCGGCGCTGGCAGCAATCTGTTTCGGCTGGATTCTGTACCGCCTGCAGGTCATCAGTTACTGAAATCACAGGGAACAGGATCAGGACGAGCACGGCGAGCGCGACTAGCTGCGTGCGCCGGTCGGCGCCAGCGTGACGGGAGTGCCGCAGCCAAGTACAAAAGAACATAACTGCTGAAAGCGCCCAAGCGAGATTGAGGACTAGCTCCATTCTCCCCCACGATTCTATCTCACCACGGCGCAGCATCAAAACGGGACGTTACTGTGTGGTCTAAGCAGAGGTTATAAGGCTCAAGGTAAGGATTATCTAAGGAATTAGATAAGGGCGCATTACCAGAACATAAAGATTGCGGGTTTTTGGTTTCTGGCTCGCGGGCCGCCGGATGGCCGGCTGGTTTGACCGAGGCGCGGAATCCCCTTATGATGGGAGGGTTGGATTTGGCGTGCGGTGCCCTGCCGAGGCCAGTCCAATGCGGCTCCAGAATGGGCCGCCCGAATCAGAATTGCTGCCCCCTCGTTCAATGGTAGGACAGCTGCCTCTGGAGCAGCCTATCGGGGTTCGAATCCCTGGGGGGCAGCCAAGAAACCCAAAACAATCTTGCCGCTGCTCGATATCGCCTGTTTTGTCTCCACATTCCTCGTCGCTTATTGCTCAATACATGAATAACTTACAAGCGGAACTGTCTCAAGCCATGATCCAGAAAGGCGCCAACATCATTGGGGTGAAAACCCGTTGAAGGGCAATCAATGTATGCAACCGGGTCAGTCTAAGACCTGTTGCGCCGCCGTGGCGGATTCGAGGCCGGAAGGCATTGAACAAGCCGATTCAACGCGCTGGTCTGTCGACGCCTCGCCCTGCAAATAGTCGTAAATCTCACGGCCAAGGAACTCGACATTCGCCCCTTTGAACATCGTGTTGTGGTCGCCTTCCATTTTCACAATTCGAAAGCCTGAGGAGATCAGATCCCTCCATTGGCTCGCAGCATCCAGGTAGATTGAAACCGACTTGGCAGGCTGGAAAAGGATCGCCCGGCCGGCATATGGCTTTGGCTTGTAGTCATAAAGTGCTTTCATAAACGCGTCTTTCATGTTCAGGGAGGGAGAAGAGCTTCCGCTTTTAGCCTTCTTCCTAAGAACGAGGATTTGAAACCGCCGAGACATGCCATCAAGCTTGTTCGCCAGGAATGTCTTCAAGCCGCTTCGTTTTAAGTCGATTAGGTTCCAGAAAGCCATGCGCGTTGCGCGCTCGGCAGCTCGACGGTGTTGGCGCCTGCGAAGGAGAGAGCCCACGGGCTCCCCCATCGCGGAATCCAGCAGGATAATGCCTCCAACCTGCTCACCCATGCGAACCAGTTGCTGAGCCATTTCATACGCAACCACGCCCCCGGCCGAAAGCCCACCAATGTAGTACGGTCCGCGCGGCTGCACACTTCGCATGGACGCTACATAAGTCATTGCCATCTCCTCGATGGTCGCCGCGGCCGCCCGATTATCCTTGAGACCCGCCGATTGAAAGCCATAGACTGGCTGGTCCGCCGGCATGTGGGCGTTTAGCAAATTGCAGTACCAAACATTTCCGTCCAGCGCATGAACCAGAAACAAAGGAGGCCGTTGCCCCGTGGCTCGAATCGTTATCAGCGGAGACCACCCACCCGAGTCGTCGCGGTCTTGTACTTGATGCGAAGCGACCATGGCTGCTAGTTGCCGAAGCGTTGGCGTTTTGAAAAGGGATGCCAGAGGAAGCTTGGCGCCCAGTCTTTTTTCGATGGTTGCAAATAGCCGAGCTGCCGCGAGTGAATTCCCGCCGACTTCGAAAAAATCGTCGTCAAGTGAAATTGCGTCAAGGTTCAGAATCTCCCGCCAGATCTCTGCCAGGATACGCTCGACGTGCGTTTGTGGCTCCTCATGGCCACGGCCCCGATTGACATCTTCAAGAAGGGGAAGCGCGCCGACATCGACCTTGCCCGCCGGGGTGAGCGGAAGGCGATCAAGGACGACAAAGTTCCGGGGCAACATGTAGTGCGGAAGCTTTGAAGCGACATGCGCGCGAATCGCTTCCAGAGGAACCGTCACTTCCGGATTCGACGATACCAAATAGGCAACGAGCCGCTTATCTCC
Source organism: Occallatibacter sp. (assembly GCA_050013695.1). GTDB lineage: Bacteria > Acidobacteriota > Terriglobia > Terriglobales > Acidobacteriaceae > Telmatobacter. Next base: position 11,281 of record JBEKET010000057.1, on the reverse strand, counting down.
CATGCGGTCAGGTACGGCCGCAACCGTGGCTGCAGCCACATCGGGGCTCTCCATCAGCACGGTCTCGATCTCCCCCAATTCAATACGAAAGCCACGAATCTTAACCTGCTTGTCCATCCTGCCGAGATAGTCGATTTCGCCGTTTGGCAGGAGCCGCACAAGGTCGCCAGTCCGGTATACGCGCGCACATGCGTCCTGGCTGAATGGATCGGGAATGAACTTCTCCGCCGTCAATTCCGGGAGACCGATATATCCTCTTGCGAGTCCAATACCGCCAATCAACAGTTCGCCCGTGCTGCCGATGACGCAAGGCTGCATATTCTCATCAACAACGTAGTACCTGGTATTCGCGAGGGGTGGGCCGATGGTAGGTCGCATGCCGGGGAAGCATTGAGCAACCGAGGATGCCACTGTCGTTTCCGTCGGGCCGTATGCGTTGAAGAAGTTGCGAGACGAGGCCCAGCGGTCGACAACAGCCATTGAAAGAGCCTCACCTCCCGCAATGGCCGTTTTCAGATCAGGAAGATCGGCATCGGGCAGATGTGCCCAGACGGATGGCGCCAGCGTTACTGTCGTAATCCGGCGTTCTTTCATGAGACGAAGGAGCGGCTCGCCGGACGCCATGTCGCTGCGCCGCGCCAGGTGCAGGGTGGCGCCCGTCAGGAGTGACTCAAATACTTCTCGAACCGATACGTCAAAACTAAACGAGGCGAACTGTAGAACCTGCGAGCCAGGGCCTATTGAGAACCGATGGCGCAGGCACTCAATCAGGCTTACGGCAGACCTATGCTCGATCAAGACACCCTTTGGCCGGCCGGTTGAGCCAGAAGTGTAAATCACATACGCGGCGCTGTCTGGCTTGGCTGTTGGCTTCAGGTCGGAGCCATCCGAATCGCCGATCTCTCTCTCGTCGTCAAGCGCGATCACAACAGGAGCGAGCACATCCACGACATCGCGCAGGGCTTTTTGTGTCAGGACAATTCTGACTCCGGCGTCTGCGATCATGTATGCGATGCGGCCGTGCGGATAACCCGGATCGATGGGCAAATAGGCGCCGCCGGCCTTCAAGACTCCCAGGATTCCGATGACCATCTCGAGGGAGCCTTCCGTGCAAATGGCCACGATCGTTTCAGGGCCAACGTCCAACTTGCGCAACTGGCGCGCGAGGGAATTAGCCTTCCGGTTGAGTTCAGAGTATGTAAGGATATCGTTCTCGATGACAGCCGCCGGCGCGTTCGGACTCGTTCTGGCCTGAGCCTCAAAGCGTTCGCTCAGCGTTGCTTCCCGCGGGAACTCCATCGCGGTCTGATTGAACTCGTTCAGCACCAAATCCCGCTCAGGCTCCGGCATGATATCGAGTTCAGTGATCGGGCGTTCGGGGTACCGAACCATTCCCGAAAGCAGTGTCTTGAAGTGCCCGATGATCCGGCCTATGGCTGCCTCGTCCAGCAGGTCTGCACTGTATTTCATATCGCCAACGAATTGCGATCCGTCGTACCTCATCGAAAGGCTCAAGTCGTATTGCGACATTTGAGAAATCAAGTCCATTGGCCGATCAGCTTCGCGCGGAGACTCCTCGAGATCGAACATGACCTGGAAGATCGGATTGAAGTTCAGATTTCGCGCAGGCTGCAGTTCTTCAACCAGCTTTTCAAATGGGAGATCTTGATGCGCCAATGCCGCAAGCGTTCTTTCGTGCACAGCAGCCAGCAGGTCGCGGAAAGAAGTGCGGGCCGAAAAACGCGTTTGGATGGGGAGTGAATTCGCAAACAAACCAATCAAAGCGCTCAACCCAATGTGATTCCGGTTGGCTGCGCGAAAACCGACGACCAGCGCAGCTTTGCGCGTGTAGCGAAACAGGAGCGCATTGAAGGCTGCGAACAGAATCACAAAAGGAGTCAGTTCCAGTGAGTGAGCCATTGACCCTATTTGGTCGGACAAGGATTCACCGAGTGAAAACGACCGCGTTGCAGCTTGATAGCTCGGCAAAGGCGGTCGAGACCGGGCACCGGGCAGTTCAAGGGGCGCGAAGTCCAAACCAGCAAGTGCCTGTCGCCAGTACATCAGCAGCGATGTCAGCGCTTCTCCCTGCATGCGATCTCGTTGCCAAATCGAAAAATCGGCGTAATGGATTTTGAGGGCCGGCAACGGGGACAGATGTCCTTGTGAAAACTCCTCAATCAGGGTCCTGAGTTCGCGATGAAAAACAGCCATCGACTGTGCATCGGAAGCGATCTGGTGGATGATCACAAGCAGAAGATGAAAATCATCACGGAGACGAACCAGAGTAGCTCGAATCAAAGGCCCAGTCACAAGGTCGAAAGTGCGTTTGCTCTCCTCCGCGAGTAATTCCAATGCGCGCACATGTTGAGAGTCAGCGGGTACTTCGCTGAAATCGACAACGGGAAGTGGAATCTGCAGTGCTTGGGCGATCGCCTGAACGGGACGCCCATTGTCGAGCGCAAAAGTGGTGCGCAATGATTCGTGCCGTTTTACGATTTCATTCAGAGCTCGCTCAATGATGTTTCCGTCAAGCTGCCCTTGGAGTTGTATAGATGCTGGAAGGTTAAAAAGAGTTCCACCGGGTTCGTACTGTTCAAGAAACCAAATCCGCTCCTGCGAGAATGAGAGCGGAACAGGGCCGTCACCTGTTCGAGAGGGAATCTCGGTGCTGATCCCGAAAACGCAACTGGTTTCCATCGGGGCATGCGCAAGCTGACAATACGAATCTAAGTTATGCGGATCTGGCTGAACTTCATTCATGCGCTTGCACCCCTGATACCGTCTTTCCACGAATGGTCATTTCAGAAGCCGTTCCGCCTGGTCATCGCCCACGGGTGCGATGGGATTTTTTAGTTCCTCCCGAACCTGGACGCCGATTTCGGGAGTTGTGTCAGCATTGATCAGCGTTTCCGAAAGCTCCATGTCGGCAAGGCCGGCCTCATCGGCGAACATGTCATCGACAATCTCTGCGGAGCGGATCGGGAGCAGCGACAACAGTATCTCGCTGAACCCATGCGTGGCTTCGCAGTAGCCCTCGAGATAGATTTTGGGCCGGAATCCCGGGAGGCGCTTGATGTTGTAGTTGCGCTCCACTTGAAACTGGCCATTGCGATCCGAAGTCAGGAATGGGCGCAATTCGTCAAGGATATCCAATGGAGCGTTGCGATCGTATCCGGTCGCCATGATGAGAGCATCACAGCGGATTTCAACGGAACATTCGCGAGCATGATTTCGAAATATGGCTGACACCGAATCCTCATTCTCCTCGGCACCCTCCAATTCAAAAAAGCGCTGGATGGTGAGGCGGTTTCTACCGCTCACTTTATCCTGGTAAATTGCGTCGTAGATGAGTGGGAGAAGATCCACATCGACGGCAGAATGAGTTACATCTTTATGCTGTGCAAGCAAAGCCCGCCGCTTGAGCTCAGGCATGTCAAAAAACAAATCTGTAGTTTCAGGGAAAAAGAGTTCGTTGACAAAATGGGTATCGTCTTGAGGCTTAAATGCGAACTCTCTCATGCATAAACGGATCTTCGCATTCGGATAGGTGCGGATGAGGTGGTGCAGGATGTCCGCCGCTGTCTGTCCTGATCCGACAACAACAAACTCGTACGCTGGTCGAATGTCTTCGAATGTTTCCTTCAGGCGGTACAAGCATTCAGACGAGTGAAATGCCCGGGCGCCCCTGCGCCTGTGGACGGCGGCAGGAATGATTGGGGTCCCGCCAAGCGCCACCGCCAGATTGCGCGATCGGTAGGTTTCAATCTCCCCGGTGCTGAGGTTCTCGGCAGACACATCGATGGAGTTGACGGACCCATCGTGTTCGACGACGGGTGTAACTCCTCTTATCTGCCTTGCATAACGTATAAGTGGGTCGAAGTGTGCGGCAACCCATTTGTAGTAGTCGTTGTATTCAGCGCGCGTGGGATAAAAGGTCCGCAAGTTAATGAACTCATGAAGCCGCCCCTTCTGGTGAAGATAGTTGATGAACGTGTAGCGACTCCGGGGATTCACCATCGTAATCAGATCTTTTAAAAAGACAACTTGCAAACGGGAGTCATCCAGCAGCATTCCGTGGTGCCAGTTGAATTCTCGCTGTATATCCAGGTAAATCGATGCAGAGTTTTGAGAAGTACGGTTTGCCCTCTCCTCTGCGGCTATTGCCAACGCCAGATTTGCGGGGCCAAATCCCAAACCGATGAAATCGAAACAGGCGTCACGCTTAGGTTGCGTTGGGCCAATACTGTCTTCCATTGCAGGCCTCCGGGAGAACGTCGGCACATTCAAGACAAATAGCCGTCCAACTGGATCTTTTGCGATGAGGTTTCCGGTGGGGAGCCCGCTTCTTCCCAACCTCCAGAAGCCGCCCGTGGATCGCTATTCAAAAAAGGGAACGCGTTCCAAGCCACTCCTCGAATGGGGGAGGGCATCTTGAAATACAAAGATATTCCGATGTCGTCGGGTAAATGGAGTAATCTCCACGATGGTAAAGCCGACATGGAACTTTTGCAAGGGAATTGTCAATCTGCGCTGCACGGGTTATCACTATCTAAACATCGATTGCGGGGCGAGACTTTCGCTTCGGTTTCTCAAGATATTTCTTTAGTTCAATACTATCAATGCCCGACATCGAGCTAGTGTTGCAGATGGCCCGCACGCCGCGCCGTCATTTGCCGAACCTTCCACGTATTCGGCGAGCAGGATCATTGAGCAGCATCTCGGACGCAGTGGGGCCTGGCTTGATCTGCAGCTCCCCATGGAAAGAGCCAAGGTTGCACGCCAAGCGAGTAAGATCTATACCAAGTCAGGCGAAGCAGTCGATAAGTGGGAGTTAAGAGTCGGAAATGCGAAAGCTGCGCTGCGAGGAAAGAAGTCCAACGAATACCCTGTCGAAGATCATGCCGGATTTGCCCCCTAAACCGAATCTGCGGCACACTGAGCACCATCTATTAGTGCTCTACGCGCGTCTTCACTGCGAGGATGCAGCATGGTGTTTGGGATTAGAACTCTCGGCGCGGTTGTTTCCTCAGCGGCTGCAAGAGGCGATTCGGCGATACCGGAGACCGGAAGATCGGTGCGCGCGGATTCTCGGCAAATGGCTGCTGGTCAAGGCGCTTACCGCTGTGGGCCACGGAGATGTGTCGCTGGACGCATTGCGCAATGACCCGTATGGGCGGCCCTCGATGGAAAACTGCGCATTTGATTTCAACGTGTCTCATTCGGGGGAATGCGTCGCTTGCGTGGTTGCAACACACGGACGCGTGGGCATTGACCTGGAGAAAGTGCGCGCACTTCGTACCGAAGAATTTCGAGACTTGTTGGATTCCGGCGCATGGTCACACCTGCAATCGGAAGAGGCAAAGCCAGAGGTCCTTTTTCGCGAGTGGACCCGTATGGAAGCAGTGATTAAAGCTGACGGCCGCGGCTTTCAGGTTCGGACAGACCCAATACTGAGCAGTGGCGATGAGGTTTTCTTTGAGGACCGTTTGTGGCATTTGCATGAGGTTACGCTTGCCGCAGGCTACGCCTGCCATGTGGCTACCGCGATGAAAAATGCTGAAATTGTTGTCGAGCCGTTCGGGTGGGACGGTACATGTCTGATAAGCGCGTTGACGGAATGAGGCAGGAATCATTCAGCAGGGGACGTGTGAGCCGTCCGGTGTTTCTGGGCCAGATCAAATGGTGGCTTCCAGTGGAATTGAGGCCTGGAGTACTGCACTTTACAAAGCCATCAAGCGTCTCGGCGAACCACAACTCAACGCGCTAAATCCTTCCTGTAAATGTTTCTATAGAGGTGTCCTGGAGCGAATATTCTGGGTTGCTATCTGGAGATGGTTGCTTCGGGACGAGATGCCACTGTCCAGTCGGCAATTGCCGAAACATCGCCACCTCAGCTCCATCCATTCTCGACCGTCGATGGCCACGCTGGAGTGATGCGGATTGCTGTCTGAAATCCACGCTGGAGGGAACGTCCGGATGGTTTTGAACGTAAAGATTCTCAGGTGAATTAATAATCGTCCAGTTGAAGCGTCATCCCTATGAACAGTTCAGAAGGTTTTCCAGTGGCCGCATGCACCGTAACATTGCCGTTGACCGATTTGTCGCGCCTATTCGGAGAGCATCACAGGCGGGTGCTCACGGCAGCTTATCGCATCACCGGCAACATGTCGGATGCGGAAGATGTGGCGCAAGCCGTATTCCTGCGGCTGGCTAGCTCGGGCCTACCGGTGACGAATGCCGGCAGCTATCTCTACCGGGCGGCCATCAACGGTGCACTGGATTTACTGAGGCGTAGGAAGAGCGCACAAACCGAGCCGCTGGAATTCGCAGAATATGTGGCGGCAGGATCGGGCAGTTCGCCGGAGGCGGAAGCGTCAAGCAGGGAGCTGGGTGCGCTGTTGCGAATTGCAATCGGTGAATTGCCTCCGCGGGCGGCCGAGATGTTCATCCTGCGCTACGTTGAAGAGCACGGGAATCGAGAGATCGCGGCGATGATGGGCACTTCGCAGGCAGTTGTGGCTGTGACTCTATTTAATGCGCGAGCGAAATTGAAGAGACGACTTTCGGGATATGAACGGGGAAAATGATGAAACAGGATGAAATGCGTTTGAGAACCGCGATCCAGGCGCTTCAGGCAGATGAGCCGGAAGCTGAGCAAGTATCCGTTTCAGCACGGCGCGTGGCCGACAGACTGGGGATTGACATGATCAACGAATCAGCAGTGGATTCCATCACAAGCTGCGATGATGTGCAGTGCCTCTTTGGTTCGTATCGTGCAGGCAAGATGTCGCCCGCACGCTCACTGCTGATTGAAGCCCATTTGCGCGACTGCAGCGACTGCGGCCGCCGGTTCAGGGGTGGGGCGGGGGCGATACTGGATTGGTCGGCTCCCAAGGCGCGCCACGCTGCTGCGTGGCATCCCCGGGCCTTTGGGTGGGCGTCCGCTTGCACCATCGCACTTCTGGTCACATTCTTTTTTGTCTACAAGATCTATTGGCAGGTACCGACGGGAGTCCGCGCCGAGGTGCAATCGATCGATGGACCAGCCTATCGAATTTCGGAAACTGGCGATCGCCGGCTTTCACCTGGAGAGACTCTCGGCGAAGGCGAAACTCTGAAAACCAGCGGAGGCGGACACGCCGTCCTGCGGCTCACCGATGGATCGACGATTGAAGTCAACGAACGGAGCGTAGTTGGTGTGGGCGCGAGGGGACGCGACATGACCGTCTCCCTCGAAAATGGCGCGGTGATTGTGCAAGCCGCAAAGCGGACCTCGGGCCATTTGTATGTGAAAACTCCCGATTGCCGGGTTGCGGTGACCGGGACCATCTTCTCAGTTGACTCCGGATTGAAGGGCTCGCGTGTTGCCGTTCTTCAAGGCTCGGTGCACGTGTTGCATGCGGGCGTCGACACACTGGCAACGGCAGGCAACCAGGTCACGACCAATGACAACCTTAGCCCCGAGCCGGTTTCAGAACAGATTTCCTGGAGCCACGATCGCGATAAATATCTTGTCGTCCTGTCCCAGCTTGTAACACTCCGCCAGCAGATCGAGCAGATTCCATTTCCGCAGCCGCGGTATAGCAGCGATCTGCTTGCCCGGGTTCCCGCGAGCACCACATTGTATATCAGCGTTCCCAACCTGGGTGACTTTCTGAGCGAGGCGAACCAGACATTTCACGACCAGTTGAAGCAGAGTCCGGCGCTTCAGGAATGGTGGAACAGCGGCCACGCGAACAACACCGCCGATCTTGATGCAATGGTGGAAAAAATCCACCAGGTAAGCAAGTATCTCGGCGACGAAGTCGTGATCGTAGGGTCAAGGCAGGCGAAGAATTCCGGATTTGCGATTATCGCGGATGTGAAGCAGAGCGGCCTTGACGATTTGTTGAAGAGCCAGTTCCCCGCGTCGGATTCGAAGCCTGGAATTACCGTGCTCGATCAGCATTCACTGAGCAGCGCCAGCGTAACTTCAAAGGGAAATCACGGAGGCTACGCGGTGGTGCGGGAACACGAGGCCATCTTCTCCAACAGCCCCGCGACGCTCGCGCTGATCAACGCGCAGTTGAATGCCGGCGCGAGCGGCTTTGCGACCAGCGGTTTTGGGCAGCAGATATCGGCCGCATATGGGCGCGGCGCGGGAATCATCCTGGCGGCGGATCTTCACCAGATGATCGGCAATCAAACCAAGCAGACGGATGCCGGCAATCGCGCCAACGCAGCGATGGAAAAGAGTGGAATCGGGAGCGCGAGCTACCTGATCGCCGAACATCGCGAGCTCAATGGCCAGCCTGAGAATCGCGTTGACCTGGAGTTCTCAGGCGCGAGGCAAGGGATTGCATCGTGGCTGGCTGCACCGGCTCCGATCGGCTCTCTCAACTTTGTAAGCCCCAATGCGGCGTTTGCCGTTGCAGCGCTTTCAAAGGACCCCAAGGCCATTGCCGACGATCTGATTGCAATGGCAGCTCCAAATGGCGATTCCAAGCAAAATGGATTCACCGAAGCTGAGGACAAACTGCAAATTAACTTCCGTGACGACCTAGCGGCTAACCTGGGCGGAGACTTTCTGCTTTCCCTCGACGGGCCGGTGTTGCCGACTCCATCGTGGAAGGCGGTAATCGAAGTCAACGACTCGGATCGCCTTGAAAGCACCCTGGAGCGGCTGACCGAGGCGATTCGCAAACAGGCCGGCGCCAACGCCAAGCATTCCATCACCATTGAGGCGAGTGACGCCGGTGGTCAGCGCTACTACTCGGTCGTTGACACTGTCACGGGAAACAATGTGGCTCAATACACCTATGCGGACGGTTACATGATTGTGGCCCCGAGCCGTGCCCTGCTGATTCAGTCTTTGCAGACCTATTCGAGTGGCAGCTCACTGGCAAATTCAGCAGCGTTCAGGGCATTGCTACCCAAGGATGCGAATGAGAATTACTCAGCAGTTGCTTACCAGAATCTAAGCCCAGTGCTGACGCCGTTGATGACGGAACTCAGTGGAGAGACAGCGGATGCCGTTCGCAAACTGGCGGCGGATGCCAGGCCCACTGTAGTTTGTGCACGGGGAGAACAAAGCCGCATCGAAGCCGCCAGCGACAGCCGTCTTTTCGGCTTTGACTTCCTGACTCTCGAAACTTTGATCAATAACGGGAACAAGCGCACCGACAAAAACGTAAAAGAGTGACATGGGCGTTATTGAACTTGATGGGGTAGAGGTCCGGCTCGCGAACCGGATGGTGCTGAACAACCTCACAGGGGAGCTGCGGAGCCAGGCGATTGGGCTGCTCGGCCCGAACGGCGCGGGCAAATCCACGCTGATCAATACGCTGCTGGGGTTTCATCTTCCTTCGAAAGGAAAAGCTCGCGTCTTTGGCCTGGACTCGCACAAAGACAGGGCGCAGATTCGCGGCGGCATCGGCTACATGCCTGAGAACGATTCGTTCATTGGGAATATGAGCGGCGTCCGCTTCGTTCGTTACATGGCTGAGTTGGCCGGCCTGCCACCGAAAGTCGCGCTGGAGCGGGCCCATGAGGCACTGTTTTATGTGGGGCTGGGCGAGGTGCGCTACCGCAAGGTGAACACCTATTCACTGGGAATGAAGCAGTTGGTGAAGCTGGCCCAGGCGCTGGCACACGGACCGAAGCTGCTGATCCTGGACGAGCCCACCAACGGCCTCGATCCCGTCGCCCGCCAGCGCATGATTCAACTGATCAAAGATATTCGCAAAGAGGGCAGCATCCGGCTGCTCATCTCGTCACACCTGCTGCGCGATATTGACGAGACCTGCGACGAAGTCCTGATCCTGAAGAACGGCCGCATTGCCTCACTCTGCAATATTGAAGAAGAGCGGCGGTCGAACCGAAGCTTCATGGAGTTGGAGACAGTGGGTGCGACGGAAAGCTTTTCCGTGAGCATCCGGAGACTCGGCTGCGAATGTGCAACCTTTCCCGGCGGCCGCATCAAGCTTGTGATTCCCGACCAGGTTGAAGTGCGCGATCTCTACGTCATCGCCTCGGAACAGGGAGTGCAGATCCGGCGCATGAATCAGCGGCGCGATTCCCTTGAAGACATCTTTCTGCGCGCGATGGAAAACGAGCAGGGCATGAACAACCAGGGCATGAACAACCAGGGAAGGACCGCAAATGGCCGTCTATAAGCGCAACTACACAGCGTATACAGGCGCCCTGACGCCGGTGAGTTCGCGCGTACTGGTGTTGGCCCGCTATGCGTTTGAAGAGGCATGGTCGTCGAAGATTACGATTGGGCTTTTCATTTTCTGCCTGATCCCCTTCATCCTGTCTTTGCTGGGGATTTACCTTGCCGATAACCCGGCCGCCAGGGTCCTGATCGGAGCACGCGGGACAGGAGTAATTGGCATCGATGCAAGGTTTTTCCTGAAGGTCCTCCAGACTCAATCGTGGCTCGCACTGGTCCTGGCTTCATGGATTGCTCCCCGGCTCATCACCTTCGATCTTGCGGATAACGCTTTGCCGATTCTGCTAAGCCATCCCATCTCGCGATTCGGTTACGTGTTCGGTAAATTCATTGCGCTATTCGGATCGCTCTCGATAATCACATGGCTCCCCTGCCTGCTGCTCTATGCCTATCAGGGATACTCTTCGCCTCAACCCTGGGCGATGAGCAATCTTCAAATCGCCATGGGCCTGCTGGCTGGTTCGGTCATTTGGATTTCCTTTCTGTCGCTGCTTGGACTTGCGCTGTCTTCCTGGGTGAAGTGGCGCGTGGTAGCCACAGGCGTCATCTTTGCCGCAGTCTTTGTGCCGGCCGGCGTAGGAGCCATCGTAAGCGCGGTGCTGCGCACAAAGTGGGGATTGCTGCTGAACGTTCCGATCATGATGTCGAATTTGTGGCAGAGGCTGCTCGGCGCACCGGCACCCATTAACGAGAGGTTTTCAGTGCCAACGCTGGCCATTGCGGTGATGCTTTCGCTGGCCGGCCTGGTCTGCGTCGGCATGCTGAACAAGCGGATCAGGGCGCGCGAGGTGGTCCGGGGATGAATGACAGGATCATTTTCGAAGACGTGTCGAAGTTCTACGGCGAAGTGCTCGGCGTGAATCGGATATCGCTGTCGATCCCGCCCGGAATCACCACGCTTGTCGGCCCAAACGGATCGGGCAAGACCACGATCATGAACCTCATGACCGGATTGGTTCAGCCTTCGAATGGCCACATCTCAGTTCTTGGACTCACCCCGGCCGACCAGACAGAGCTGTTCGGTATTGTCGGATATTGCACGCAGTTCGATTTCTTTCCTCGCGG
>JBEKET010000056.1:0-42290 GCA_050013695.1 Occallatibacter sp. | reverse complement strand
GGCCGAGTTCAATCGACCAGGCCATATTCCTTCATCACTTCCTCAAGAGGAATGGTCTTGACCCGGCCTGCGTGAATGTCGGCCAGCTCCTGCTCGGCCAGATAAATGTCCTCGAGGTCTTCCAGGTGCTCGAGAATTGCCTCGCGAGCATAGAAGGTCTTGGTCCGGCCAGTAGCCTTCGCAAGGGCATCCAGACGCTTTTCCACCTCTTCAGGCAGACGAATTGCGAGCATTTTGATCCTCCAAAGATAACGCTATACAAGTATAGCACTCATTGAATTCGGGAGAGCCTGTGCGATCAACTGGGCCTTGAGGCACCAGACCGCTTTGTGGAAGCTGTTCTCTTCCTCGCCGGCTTCTTGTTCTTCTCCACCCGCAGCTTCCACGCCGTATGCAACGCGCCGGTCAGCGTGCCTTCATCCGCCGCGGCCAGACGAATATGAGTTGCACCCATCCTGCCCCAGCCGCCGGCGATAGGAACAAAAATCTTCGGCTGCTCCTGAACAAAGGCCGCCTGGTGCTCCGGCGTCAACATCAGGTTGCCGTAGCCTTCGCTGATGGAGGCCAGCGTGGCAAAGATTCGCCCGCCCACGCGAAAATCGGTCGCGCCAAAGTGCGCCCCCTGTTCGGCGCCCTCAAACCCCAGCGCAATGCGGCGAAAATCAGCTTCCGTCATCCTCTCGCCTCCAGCACCAATCGGCCTCTCGCAACTCCGCGCTCCCTGGCATGAAAAAGGCTGAAAGCTAGGAGCTAGCAGCTAGAAGCTGCCCTTCAAACTCCTCATTCAGCCACTCGCTGAATGCCGCAAACTCCTCGTCGCGCCCCAAAAAGTCGCGCACCATCTGCCGCCCCGGCTTCGATCCGCCCTGCTCCAGCACCGTCTTTCTGTACCACGCGCCCGCGTCGCAGCCAATCAGATCCTTTGGATCGAATTGCGCAAAAAAGTCCAACGCAATCACCTTGTCAAACGCGTAGGTGTAGTAGTTCGACGAGTAGCCGGTCAGGTGTCCGAAGCTCGCGTACATACGATTGCCTTCCAGCCACGTCCACGGCTGCAATTGCTGGTAGAGGCTCTTCGTAGTCGTGTCGAGGTCAATCGTCTTCGGGTCCCGGTCGTGCAGATCGAGCGAGAGCGTGGTGTAGTAAAGCTGCGAACGAAGCCAGTCCGCGCGGCCAAATGCCCCCGACAGCTTCATCTTTCGAATAGTTTCAGCAGGCAGCGTCTCCCCCGTCTCGTAGTGTTTCGCAAAAGCCTGCAACAGCTTTTCATCGCGGAAAAACTCTTCCAGCATCTGCGACGGCACTTCAATGAAGTCGCCCTCCGTCGCAAATCCGGAAAGCCCTGCCCACTCGGTTCGTCCACCAAGAATGGCGTGCATCAGGTGACCGAATTCATGGAAAAAAGTCACCACGTCGGAATATTGCAGCAGGCCCGGATCAGCGTGCTGGCTCGCCTCACTCGGGCACGACTCGGTATGCCCCCCGCCAGGAAAATTGCAGATCAACGCAGCCTCAGGCAATGCGCGCCCACGCACGCCAGTCACGATCGGCGCGGCGGAAAACCACTTGTCCTTTCCCTCGCGCGGATGCATATCGAGATAGAATCGCCCCACCCGCTCCCCATCCTCAATCACGTCGAACACTGAAACCGCAGGATGCCACGCCTGCGCATCCGACCGCCGAAACTCGATCTTGAAAAGCCTCGCTGCCGTCTCAAGCACGCCCGCCTCGACCTGCGGATAAGGAAAATAAGGCCGCACGGATTGCGAATCGAAATCAAAGGCCGAGCGACGGAACTGCTCATACCAATAGCCCCGGCTCGTAACGTCAATTTCTTTCAGGTCCGGCTCATGCCTCCGCACAAATTCCAAAATCAGTTCATGCTCTCGCCGCGCACCCTCTCGGCTGGCCTCGTCAAGCTTCGCCAAAAAAGTACGAACGTTAGCCGCCGAACCCATCATCTGGTCAGCCGTAGCCAGGTCCGCCCAACTGCGAAATCCAAGTACCGTCGCAATCTCTTGCCGCGTAGCCAGCAGATCAAGCAGGATTTGCTGATTCACCGGGTAAGCACGCGTGTTGTAGGCCAGGAACATCCGCTCGCGCAGCGCCGCACTCCCAGCAAAAATCATCACCGGCTGCATGTCAGGTTGATCTGTAGTCAGCGTAATGACACCGTCGCTGTTAACCTCATGACGCGCCAGGTAGTCAGCAGGCAGGCCGTCCAACTCAGCCAGCGTGGCCTCGATGGTCTTGCCGCCCTCCTGAATATTGCGGCTGAACTCCAGCGAATGTCGCGTCGCCTTTTCGTGCAGGCTTTGCAGATATTCGCGAGTCTTCTCGTCCTTGTCCACGCCGGCCAGTCTGTACCCAAGCAGCGTTCGCTGCACAAAATGCTGCGTCGCCGGGCTTGCGCCTTCAAGATCGATAGCCGCCAGCGCATCGTAAACCGCACGGTTCAAGCTCAATGCGCTGCCCGCCATCGACACCCGCTGCGCATCATTCTGCGCCTGGTCGCGCACGGCCTTGTCGGAGGCCACGGAGTTGAGCACACCGGCCTGCGCTCCGGCAAGGCTAAGCTGCTCGATCGCCAAATCAAACAGCCGCAGTGAATTCTCCGGCGTACGCGGCCCTTCGACAGCCAGCAAAGCGGCCAACGCAGCCTCATGCGCCGCCAGCCGCGCGCTGACCCATGCGCCAAGCGCCTCGGCGGATGTGGCTCCGCCTGCTTCCCATGCGTGAATGTCTTCAGACGAAACGATAGAAGCAGTGGTTTCAACCGGCATTTGAATAAGTTCTCCTCTACCCTCTAGGTTGCCACACCGGGCCCTTGTCGCGCCCGCTCCAACGCGATTCGATCACCTTGGAACTCCTTCCCGCGTCTGAACGTAGGGCATACTACACGTACGGGGAATTCTCTGCCAGGAGAGCCAACCATGGAAACCTTGATCCAAAATCTCAAATTTGCATTGCGCCAACTGGGCCGGAATCCCGGCTTCACGCTGACCGTGGTCCTGACGCTGGCGCTCTCCATTGGCGCCAACACCGCAATCTTCTCCATCGTGAATGCGCTCATGCTCAAGAGCCTTCCCTACGCGCATCCCGAACGCATGGGCGTCATCTTTGAGCGCATCACCGGCTCCGATCCCTCAGACAACATGGCAGGTCTCGACGGCCAGGAATGGGAAGCCCTGCGCGACAATGTTCCCTCGCTCATCTCCGCCGTTTCAAGCGGCATCGCCAGCGGCGTCAATCTCCAGGCCAGCTCCACCGGGACCGGCACGCAGATTCAGTACCTCCACGCGGCCCGCATCTCCGCGCATTATCTTGACGTGCTCCAAATCCAGCCTCTTGTTGGCCGCAACTTCACGGAGTCCGAAGACCTGCCCCACGGCCCCAAGGCAGCCATTCTCAGCTACGCCCTGTGGCACAGCACCTTTGGCGCCGACCGCAACCTGATCGGGCAGGCCATTCATCTGAAAGGCGAGCCCTACACAGTGATCGGAATCCTTCCCGAGAGCGCCACCACCCCGTTGAATGCCGACGTCTACACACCCCTCCAGCCGAGCCGCCAGGGTGAAGGCGGCGGCACCAATTTTGAAGTGATTACGCGCCTGCGTGACGGAGCCTCCTGGCAACAGGCCAACTCTGAAATCAACCGTGCCTTTGCTGCGCGCACCGCGGGCTTCCTCAAGCGCAACCCCGGCGCGCAGGTCCTGTTTTATTCCGTGCCGCTCCAGAAGGGCCAAACCGCCAGCCTGCGTCCCAAGGCTTTCGCGCTCATGCTTGCCGCCGGATTCATCCTGCTCATTGCCTGCGCCAACCTGGCCGGCGTCGCGCTTGTCCGCATGTTGCGCCGCGCTCCTGAGATTGCAACCCGGCTTGCCCTGGGCGCGTCGCACGGCCAGATTCAGCAGCAGCTTTGGGTTGAAAACCTGCTGCTCGCGCTTCTCGGCGGATTGGCCGGAATCGGCGTGGGCTTCGTGGCTCTCCGCGGACTGCTCTCCCTGCTACCCCAGGATTTTCTGCCCGTAACCAGCGTGCCCCTCGATGCGCGCGTACTCGGCTTCACGCTGGCTGTTTCTCTGCTCACCAGTCTGTTGTTTGGCATGCTGCCTGCCCTGGCCGTGCGCAAGGTGGACCTCCGTTCCTCCATGGCCACGCGCGCAGGATCTGGCGGCGACAGGCTCGGCCTGCGTCAATGGCTCATCGGCGGTGAAGTAGCTCTGACGGTCGTTCTCCTGGCCGGCAGCGGCCTGCTGATTCGCACGCTGATTCACCTTGAAACGCTTCCTGCCGGCTTCAATCCCCATGGAGTGATGACCGCCAAGGCCTCGCTCGACGACGCGCGCTATCGCGATCCGGCAGCATTCAACAAACTGCTTGAGACTTCCATTGCCGCCATGCAGCGCATCCCCGGCGTTGAGAGCGCCGCAATGGGCCTCACTCTGCCCTATGAGCGTGCATTGAACGACTCCATGACACTGGACAACGGCCCTGACGCCGGGCAGGAAGTGGGAGCCGACGTGGTCTACGTCTCGCCGGGCTATTTCAATACGCTTCAGATTCCATTGTTCCAGGGCCGCGATTTCACCAACTCGGACACTCCAAACACGCAACAGGTAGCCATCGTCAATCGCACCTTTGCGCGCAAATTCTTTCCCGGCGTCGATCCCGTGGGGCGCTCGTTCAACAAAGGTGTAGTCATCGTCGGCGTGGTGAGCGATGTTCAGCTCTCCTCGGGCCTCAACCCTGTAGCGCCCATTCAGAGCGAGGAAACCGTCTACATTCCTGCGGCGCAGGTCAATGCCAAACTGCTGCCGCTGGTTCACATGTGGTTTCAACCAAGTTGGATTGTCCGCACCGCCGCGCCCGTCGAAGGCCTCACCGGCCAGATGCAGCGCGCCCTTTCCAGCGCCGACCCCGGCCTGCCCTTCTCCGGCTTCTACAGCATGAGCGATCTCCTCGCAAAGACCCTCGCCACCCAGCGCATTGAAGTGGCGCTGCTCAGCGCAATGGCGGCTCTCGCGCTGCTTCTAAGCGCCGTCGGCATCTTCGCGCTGGTGTCGAACATGGTGGTCGAAAAGACGCGCGAGATCGGCATCCGCATCGCGCTCGGCTCAACTATTCGTCAGGCCATGATGCATGTCGGTTCGCCGGGCATGCGCGCTTCGGTGATTGGCCTTGTTGTCGGGTTGATTCTGTGTGCAGGAGCGCTGCGAACCATGCGCAGTGTGCTTTATGGCGTCGGCGTCTACGACGCGCCAACCATTGTAGGCGTGGTGCTGACGCTGGTTGCGGTTACGCTGCTCGCCACCACAGTCCCCACCCTGCGCATCGCACGCATTGAACCAGCAAAGACGCTGCGGGACGAGTAAGACTCGCGGAACAAGAGCCCAGCACCACCCTGAAGCCAAACATCGCCATTTGAAGTGCGAACGGAAGTATAACTTCAAGATTCATTCGTCCAGTCACATGCCGGAAGTATTTGACTTTGATAAAGTCTGATGAGTGAAAACGTTTAGCTTTCTCGAATCTGCTCTCGGCTTCAGGTCGCGCTCATTGTCCAAAGCGACCGGCCTGGAGTTGCAGCCAAGGTGTCGGCCCTCTCGATCGTTTTCCATTCTCTGCTTTTTTCTTTCGTCGATTGTGGCTGGGTCGGCGATATCCTGTGGCGGCAGCGGCTCCGTGGATACCAGTCCCAATCCCACTCCCGTTTCGAACGCCACGCTTCCGTGTGACATTTATTTGAGCGGCGGGACTCCCTGCGTGGCAGCGCACAGTACCACGCGCGCGCTGTTCGGGTCTTACGGCGGCGCGCTCTACCAGGTCGTGCGCGCCTCTGACAACACCGCACTCGATATTGGATTGCTCCAGGCCGGCGGGTTCGCCGACATCGCGCCGCAAGACAGCTTCTGCGCCGGCACATACTGCACCATCAACCTCATTTACGACCAGACCGCCCATCACAATGATCTGACCATTGAGGCAGCCGGGGGCAACGGCGCAGCTGACGTTGGCGTGCCGGCCAACGCGCTGCCGGTCCAGGCGGGAGGCCATCAGGTCTACGGTCTATCGTTCTCAGGAGGCATGGGCTACCGCAACGATTCCACCGCAGGGGTTGCTACCGCCGGCAAACCTGAAGGCATGTATATGGTCACCTCAGGCACCCACGTCAATGATTGGTGTTGCTTCGATTACGGCAACGCCGAGATCAATAACGACGATAACGGCAACGGCCACATGGATGCCCTCAATTTTGGAACCGAGTGCTGGATGCAGCCATGCTACGGATCAGGACCCTGGGTGCAGGCCGACCTCGAAAATGGGCTTTTCGAGTCCAACCTGGGTTACAGCCTCAATAACAACGACACTGGCATGACCATGCCCTTTGTTACGGCGATGCTGAAAAACAATGGGCAGACAATGTTTGCCCTGCGCGCGGCGAATGCTCAGACCGGCGCGCTTACAACCGAGTACTCGGGCAGCGAGCCCACCGTGGGAGGATACTCTCCCATGTCGCAGGAGGGCGCCATCGTTCTCGGCACCGGAGGAGACAACAGCAATGGCTCCATCGGCTCATTCTTTGAGGGCGTGATGACGGCCGGCTACCCGGCAGACGCCACTGAGAACCAGGTGCAGACCAACATCGTCAGCGTCGGTTACGATACATCCACCGCACTCGCGGGCACCCTTGCGGTTGGCTCGGAAATATCGATTCAGCTCACCTCGGCCGGCCTCTCTGGCTACTATCTGCGCCATCAGGGCAACAACGCTGCGCTCAATATCATCTCCTCGCAGCTCACTTCTGCGAGCGCTGCTTCCGATTTAGCCGATGCCACCTGGGTGGTGCGCACTGGACTCGCTGATCCAGCCTGTTTCTCCTTCGAGTCGCGCGACAGTCCCGGAGAATTCATTCGCCATTACAATTTCATTCTGTATTCGCAGCCATGGGACGGCCAGCAGCTTCATGCCGAGGACGCCACATTTTGCGGAGTTACCGGCAATGCCGGAAGCGGATATTCCTTTCAGTCCTACAACTACCCCACCAGATACATCCGTCAATACCAGGGCGGCGCATATCTCGCTGCCAACGGCGGCAGCAATGCCTGGGACACCTCGACCAATTACAGCCAGGACACCACCTTCCTGGTTGTAAACCCCTTGAACCCCTGACGGATGACCCTGTGTACAGCCTCAATCCTCATTTCTCTTGAGTCACCCACAGTCTCTCCCGACTCACGGCAGTATGAAACCTCGTGTGCCCCACAAATGCACCGTGCCCCAATCCATCGAACGTCTTTTTGCCCGATCGGTGGGAGACCACAAAGGCCAACCGTCGGAATCGGGTTTTTCGTGTCGCCCATTTTATTTCTTATTCGTCTCTGGGGGATGCTTCTTTATCGTCACAAGCTATTTATGCAACCAGTTCTGGTGCTTTCGGTCGACCGACGAGGTTTAGCGAATCTCCGCCGGTTCTTTGAGGGCTGCCGTCGTGTTTCCGAGGATCACCGGAAGAAAACGTACGGTCAGCCGAGTTTCCAGGAACTGTGAGACTTGTTTCCGGCTAACACCTAGTTCGTCGACGAAGAGGGAACTACAACCGGCTTGACGCTGCCGCAGTCCGAACTCACAAACTTCGCGGTAAACGTCTTATCGCTCGTCATGTTCACCGGCGACCCATGAACAGTACCCGTCACCGTCGTGTGGCTTGTCCCGTTGAAGTGCTCCGCATCGGACAATTGGAAGTCGATGTGCCCCTTGGAGGACATACTCGGGCTGTTACATGCGGTGTCGTAGGCGATACCACGAGCGGTTTGGGCCTTGTTCGAAACGCTGCATTGCGTGCCGGAGACGGCCTTGTTGGTGGCCGTCAAATAATCGTTCAACGTCGTTCCTTTGGAGAAGCAAGACCGCCCCGCAATTGGCGATCCATGGTTGACGCTGACTTGCGTCTCCCAGAGGCCGGCTTTGATCGGCAGATCGGAAAGCTGCGCAATCAGGCTCAAAGACCAGAGCAGTATAGCGGCTCCAGCGCATTGACCCGCGAGTTTCGCGTACTTCCTAAGCTTCACGAAATTCCCCTCCGCGTTCCATGGCTCGTCCAACCTCCGAAGAATAACACGTCGCTGGAATTGCGCCCGGCACGCCGCGGCACTCTCGCCGGCCGGGTGCACCGTGCCCCAATCCATCGATCGTCCTTTTGCTCGATGTGTGGGAGACCGCAAAGCCCAGCCATCGGAATCGGATTTTTCGCGCCTTCCAGTCTGTTTCTTTTCCGGCAAAGTCTCCACGGTGGTTTAAATTCACTGTGTCGGCGTTCATTCTCCGGATGGGCCTTCCCATTCCGGCCAGGTCCATCCCCCGCCGAAGTTCTGAACCCCCTCTGGAGACGCACATGAAACTCAACCGTATGACTTCGCTTGCCGGCATCGTCTCGCTGTCCATCCTTTCTATGGCCACCGTCGCCCCGCCGAGCACGCCGACCGCCGCCGCAAACGCAGCCACTCCCAACGACGAAGCCCGCGGCCGCGCCTGGTGGGCCCATGTGCAATACCTCGCCGACCCCTCCATGAAAGGCCGCCAGACCGGCAGCGAGGAATTCGAGAAAGCCGCAGCCTATGTTGTTGAGAAGTTCAAGTCCTACGGATTGCAGCCCGCCGGCGTCAATGGCACCTTCTACCAGCCAGTCAAATTCGACGTCCAGCGCGTTCTTGCCGATCAGTCGTCCATCAGCCTGGTCGTGGACGGCAAGACAACCCCGCTCGTCCTGGGCGAGGATGCAATCCTCGGCACTCGTGCAGCGCAACCGAAGACCATCAATGCTCCCTTAGTCTTCATCGGCTACGGCCTTCACCTGCCCGAAGCGAAGTATGACGACTTCGACTCCACAGAAGTCCCCTGGAGTTCGCTGAAAGGCAAGATCGTGGTTTGCGTGAACGGCGGACCCTCCGATCTGCCCGGGCCGCTGAAGTCCTACGCGCGCACCGCGCCCTTCATCAAGGCGGTCCGCGATGCGGGCGCAGTCGGCATCCTCTCCATCCCTACCCCCAAGTCAATGGATTTCGGATGGGCGCGCGTCGCCGGCAGCGCATCGCAACCCGGAATGCGCCTTGCCCCGTATCCCGACGGTGCTGCGCTGGCCGCCCGCCATCCAGCCCTCGCCGACGATCATGGCGAACTCTTCAGCGCCACGTTCAATCCCGCCGACGCGGAAAAGCTCTTCGCAGGAACCGGCCACACTTTCGCCGAAATCCTCGCCCTCGCCGACGCCCAGAAGCCGCTCCCGCGTTTTCCCCTCAACAAAAACCTCGCCGCCAAAGTCACCACCGAAATCGCGCATGTCGTCTCGCCCAACGTGGTTGCCAAGCTCACCGGTTCCGACCCCAAGCTGAAGTCCCAATACGTCCTCATCTCCGCGCATCTTGACCACCTCGGCGTCGGCGCGCCCATCCATGGAAAGACCATCTATGCCGGAGCCATGGACGACGCGTCCGGCGTAGCCACCGTGCTGGAAGTTGCGCGCAAATTCAGCCAGGCTCCCACGCTTCCACGGCGTTCCATGCTGTTCCTGGTTTTCACCGCGGAAGAGAAAGGCCTGCTCGGCTCGCGTTACTTTGCCGGCCATCCAACCGTCCCTGAAAAGGACATCGTTGCGGACCTGAACCTCGACATGTTCATGCCCATCTTCCCGCTCAAGAAGCTCCACGTTCAGGGGCTCGAGCAGTCGACGCTGGCGGATCAGGCCCGCGCAGTTGGCGCCGCGCACCACATCGAAATCGCCACCGATCCAGAGCCCGACCGCAATTCGTTTATCCGAACTGACCAGTACAGCTTTGTACAGGCGGGTGTTCCAGCGCTGGCTTTCAAGTTCGGCTGGGTCATGGGTTCGCCGGAGTACAAAGCCTGGCGCGCATGGCTGGCCGAACGCTACCACTCCACCGACGACGATCTGACCCAGCCCGTCGACTTTGGCGCCGCAGCCCAATTCAACGACTTTCTTGCCGACCTGGGCCGGGCCGTTGCCGACGACCCCGGCACGCCGCATTACCTCGATTCGAGCTTCTTCAGGCGTTTTGAGAATCCCCGGTAGGCCGAACCAGTAATGGTGAGCCGGGAGCGCGTCAGTTCCGCGCTGAAGTGTGGGACGGCGCAGGAAGCCACTTCTTCTGTTGCATCCGTCGCGCATCCCATCTAAGATGCGTCAATTGATGCTCATGCCCCATCCGGCTCCCATCCCGATCATCCCCCCGCCCGCCGTCCTGCGGGTACGGATGGGAAAGGTCTGCATCGCCATCCAGGGCGGCTCACCGGCGGAGCTGATGGAGCGGGCCGAAGCCGCGCTCAAAGACTCCAAGTTCCTTGAATTCCGCCTGGATTCTCTGCCCAAACCCGCGGCCGCCCTGCCCCGGCTCAAGGAATTCCTCGCCGAACATCGCGAAGTCACGGCCATCGCCACCTGCCGGCGCAAAGACAACGGCGGCGGCTTTGCCGGATCGTTGAACTCCGAGATCGAAGTGCTCTCGGCTGCAGTCGAAGCCGGCTGCCAGATCGTCGACCTCGAGGTAGAGTCGGCCGAGGAAGCGCGCCCCGCCCAGTTGACCAAACTGCGGTTGACCGGCGCGGCTCTCCTGGTCAGCTTCCACGACTTCACGCGTACCAAGGGGTTGGAGCAGGCCGCCTCCCGCATTGAGGCCTTTGCCCCGGACTTCGTCAAGGTGGTTTCAACCGCGCGGACTCTCGCTGACAACCTGGCGATGCTTCGCCTTATTGAGGACCGCTCGCTCTCCGCGCATATTGTGGGCATCGCCATGGGCGAAGAGGGCCTGGTGAGCCGTGTGCTTGGACCGCGGGCCGGGGCCGCGTTCACCTTTGCCGCATCGTCCGAGGCTGGCGCCACCGCTCCCGGCCAAGTGACCGCCCGCGCGCTTCATGACCTTTATCGAATTGAGCAGCTCGACACAGCAACCCGCCTCTTCGGCGTGGCCGGCAATCCCATCACCCACTCGCTTTCGCCCTTGATGCAGAACACCGCCTTTCGCCGCGAAAACGTGAACGGCGTGCTGCTGCCTCTGAAAGTACGCGCGCTGGCCGACCTGCTGACCGTGGTGCGCGAACTGCCGCTGAGCGGCGTTGCCGTGACCATGCCTCTCAAGCAGGAAGTGCTGCCCTACCTGGCCAACATGGACCCGCTCACCGCGCGCATCAAGGCCTGCAACACGTTGCGCACCGGCGCCGACGGCAAGCTCTACGGCTTCAATACCGATGTGGCCGGCGTAGTGCGGCCCCTCGAAAAGCGCCTCAAGCTCAAAGGCGCGCGGATCGCGGTGCTGGGCGCCGGTGGTGCTGCGCGCGCCGCCGTGTTTGGCCTTGTGGATCAGGGAGCAGAAGTTTTTGTTGTCAATCGCACCCATGAAAAGGCCGTCGCGCTGGCCCGGGAAGCGAAGGCCAAATCGCTGAAGCATGAGGTGTTCGCCAAGCAGCATTTCGATGTGCTGCTCAACTCGACACCCTGCGGCATGGCGGGCAACAAAGAAACGCTCCCGATAGCCGAGACCGAGTTGAACGCCGGCCTGGTCTTCGACATGGTCTACAACCCGATGGAAACGCCGCTGCTGCGGTTGGCGAAATCCCGCGGAATGCCCGTGGTGACCGGCCTTGAAATGTTTGTCCAGCAAGGCGCACGGCAGTTTGAAATCTGGACCGGCAAGCCCGCTCCCGAGGCCGAAATGATGCGCGTGGTCGAATTGGAGCTGCGCCGGCGGGGGTAAGCTCGGCATCCGGTCTCTTTATTCCGCACTGAAATGAGAGTAGGATTGAATCCTACTGGGATACGGAGGGCACCCCATGCGATCCACACAACAATTCAGCGTAACT
The DNA here is from genome assembly GCA_050013695.1 of Occallatibacter sp. Lineage (GTDB taxonomy): Bacteria > Acidobacteriota > Terriglobia > Terriglobales > Acidobacteriaceae > Telmatobacter. Next base: position 30,416 of record JBEKET010000056.1, on the reverse strand, counting down.
CTTCCCCACGAGATGGCGGAGCGGGTCCGGGCAAAAGTCCAATCCGGCCAATATGCCTCGGAAAGCGAAGTCATTCGCGATGGGCTGCGTGCGCTGGAGTTGCATGACCGGGCGCTGGAAGCCTGGCTGAGGACCGAAGTTGCGGCTTCCGTTGATGAGGTTAAGGCAGACCCGTCCTCCGTGCGTTCTTCACAGCAAGTACGCGAGTCGCTTGCCGCGGCGTATCGGTCTTTTCTGGTAGCGAAGTAGTGCATCAAATCGTCTATGCGCGCCGAGCCGAAAACCAACTTCAGTCTCTCTTCATTCAAATTGCATCGGCTGCATCCCCCGAGATCGCGGCTCGCTATATCGACGCGATCATGCGCCAATGTGAAAGCCTCAGCACGTTTCCCACAAGAGGTTCTCTGCGGAACGATATCCGCCCAGGCATAAGGATATTCGGGTTCAGGCGCCGGGTTTCCATCGCATTTGGCGTCGCGGAAGGCGTCGTCACGATTCACGGAATCTTCTACGGGGGACAGGATATTGAGGAAAGCTTCGAGGTGTAGATCGCAAAGCAGTCAAACAAAACCCTACTTCCCCTTCTTCTTTCCGCCCTTCGCCACCTTAGCCTTCTCCCCCTCCAAATGCCCCACCTGAATCGGCCCCATGTCCGGCCCGATCCGCTTCACCACTGTGTCCAGCATCTCGTAGTTAATAGTGCGCGCCGAGGCCGGCTTTGTAATCCCCGTCGTCGGATCGGTGCTGACATTGGGCCCGTTCGCGAGCTCGAAGCTGAACACCGGCACCTTTCCGCCGGGTCCGGGCTGGGTCGATACCAGCACCGGCAGGAAACCCTGGATTGGATGCAGCCGGAAGGCTGTCTCGTAGCGATGGTGCTTCAGGCTCCACGTGAACACGCGCACCTGGTCGAAGTCGAAAGGCAACCCTGATTTGGGCGGGCTAAGCACCGTCACATATTCAGGAACCTGGTGGTCGGGCGTGCTGGCCTCGTCGTCTGAGACCCTCGTGAGAATATACGCGCCCACGATTCGCTGCCCCTCGGCGTATTGGGCAATCTCGTCCGGCGCATCCACGTCCAGGCGCCCAGCCAGCATCCATCCGGCGTGCCCCTGGTCATCCCGCACCAGCCACCAATCCTCCATGGCAATGGGAGGCGTTTCAAGAACCGGAGCCACAGCCGGATGCGTACCTGCCGCCGGCATTCCAGTAGCCGCCTCAGCCTTCTTTGCCGCATCGGTCGGCTTGGGCTGAGCCGGCGCGGGCAGCGACCCCGGCACAGCCGTCTTGGGAACCGAGGCGCGCGCCAGCAGTTGAATCTTGGCATTCGCTGCCAGCAGATAGAACCGTTCCGTCTCCCGTCCCGGCAGCAGGTGAAGATAAATGTCGTCGCGCACCGTGGCCGTGGCTACCACCGGATCCTGCTTGTGTTTGTCTGCCAGTTGAATAAACGAATCGTAGGTCTTTCCGTCGATCACGGCGTGCTCTTCAATCCAGCCAATCTCGTTTTTCCGGGTTTTCACCTTGAGGAAGCGGCGTCCATGCTCCAGCACATCAAGCGGTTGCCCGTTCACCACCTCGGCCACACGATTGGAAACGGCGGCAACGCGATCGTGAATATACATCTGGCGCGCGGAAACGTAGACCGTCTCGTGAGTTGCCTGGTGAAACCGCTCGCATCCGCCGAGAAGTGCAAGCACGGCGAGCATGAGCAACGAAAAGCCTGAAGCCGCGAAGCGGCAGTAGGGAGGGGCGAGGAGGATTTGAGATCGCGTCAGCACAGCCAGTGGCGGTCCTCTTGAGGATACCACTTGGATGCAGTTGCCAGTTTTAAGTTGGCGCCTGGCAGTGATCCACCGGCAGGGTACCGGACGGTTCGTAGCACGGCACTGACAACGTACAACTTAAAACTGACAACTGGCGTCTATGGCGCCGCCGCGATTGCAAAGGCGCCTACTACGCCGGTTCCGGTAGCGGAAGTGAGCACGGAGGTGAGTGTCCCAGAACCAAACGTGTAGGCCTCGAGGTCGGGATTTCCCGCAAAGTCAACTGCCAGCACATAGCTGTGGGTCGAGTCCTCTGCCAGGCGCAGTTGGCCTGTTGGCCCCGCCGCAACGGTGCCGACAGAGGTCAGCAAACTGGTCGAGACCGAGAAGCCGGCGATGTTGCCGGTCGAACTGCCACTGACCGATTGGTTGGCGACATAGACGTAGTTGCCATCCGAAGTAGGCAAGATGGACGAAGGTCCCGTTCCCCCCGTCGTGTACGGGGAGCCGGATATCTCATTGACCGCGGTAGTGGAGATGGTAAAGACCCGGAGTCCGCCCGATTGTGTGCCCGAGTGAGCATCGGACTCCCCAACATAGAGAAGCCGGTTGGTCGGGTCCACCGCGACCGCATTGTCGCCGCCGGCCGCGTTCGCAAGCTTAATGGTGCCTGCGCTTCCAAAGGGATTGGCGTTGCTGGGGTTAAAGTGAATGATCTCCGTCCCGCCGTTGCCCATTGCGACGAAGACATAACAATCGCCGCAGGAACTGGAGTCGCCGGGCGAAATTGCCAATTGTGACACGGTGGATGCAGGCAAACCGCCTGTGAACGGTTGCTCAGTTTTCGAGGTGAGTATCCCCGTGCTGGGACTGATTGCGATGGCGAACACTTCGGTCGTCCCGGAGATCGCGTCAACCAGCCAGTTGCCGGTGGCGTCCACCTGCATGGTCGTGGCCGGATCTGAAGAGATTGGCTGGTCGCCATTTTCTTCGGTGAGCACGCCTCCAGTTCCGATCGAATAAACGTAGATCCCGAATTGTGTGCTGACATACAAGAAATTGCCGTTGGGCGAAACAGCTAAGGCCGCGGCCGGCGACGCAGGCAAATCATAGGCGCCGATCGTGTTCAGCGCGCCCGAAGATATATTGAATGCGACAATCTGATTCGCTGTCTGGTTCAGCACGTAGAAAATGCCGCTCGTGGTGGCGACAGTGCTGCAATTGCTCGTCGAAGTCCCAACCGCCACGCAAACGGAAGTGGTCTCCGAAACACTACCCGAAGTGCCCGTAACTGTAATCTCGTAGGCCCCCGTGGGCGTCGAGGAAGAGGTTGCCGCGGTCAGCGTGGCCGTTTGCGCCTCCGTGTTGCTGATAGAAACCGAAGTAGGAGAAAGACTGCACGTCGTTGCACTGACAACTGCCGTAGGCGAGCCTACCGAGCAGGTCAGTGAGACCGTCCCGGTAAACGAGTTCGACGGTGTCACGGTAACCGTCGCGGTATTGCCAGTGGTGGCGCCGGCGCTCACGGAGATGGCGCCGCTATTGGAAAGGGAAAAGCCAGCTGTGCCGCTAGTACCGCCCGTATTGCTGGGCGCCTGCCAGAAATCTCCGCACCCAGACCCAAATCCAATCAGCAGCGGAGCCACCACGAACAGCAGCCGTGCCCATTTTCCGGTTTTCATTGTGATTCCTTTTCGGTTGCGACCAGTTCACGTCAGCAAGGCTATCGCCTTCCGGCACGTCGCATCTGTTCACTCTGTTGGACGGATACAGGTCTTCAAAGGCCCAAATCAAGAGACGCGCAGGACGCCAATTCGCTCATCCCTATTCACTCATTCCCATTCACTCATAAAGGCCGGTTTCGTGCCGTCCACACCAGCCGCGCCGCAGTCAGATCCTCAATGGCCATGCCCACCGACTTGAAGACGATCCGTTGCCCGGTTGGCGCAGCCACCAAACCAGAAAGAACCTCGCCGATCTCGGCTTGCACCTTCGCGCCCGAAAGCCTCACGTCGCCTGATTCGCGTTCGGCGCAGGATCGCGACTCGGCCACAACAAAACTGGACTGCATGGCCTCGTCATCCAACTCGCGCAGGCTCGCCCCGGTAGCTCCGACAGCCAAAACAAGCGCGTCCGCCTGAAGCCAACAACCTTTCAGCACTGGGTCAGGCGATGCAGTGACGGTAAGCACCACTTCCGCCGCGGCAGCTTCTTCAATGGTCACGGCGCGCGCACCAACCTCACCCGCAAGCCGCTCAGCATTGGCCGCGGTCCGGCTCCAGATGCGAATGTCTTTGATCCCTGGCCGCACCAGCCGGAGCCCCTGAATGTGAGAACGCGCCTGCACGCCGCTGCCCAGTATGCCAAGACTTGTGGCATGCTTCTGCGCCAGCGCATCCATCGCTACAGCGGAGACGGCAGCGGTGCGCATCTCGGTGATCAGGCGGCCATCCATCACCGCCAGCGGCTCGCCAGTCGAGCGACGCAACACCTCAATCACCGCCATATGTGTATGCAGGCCAAAATCCGCGTTGCCCGGAAAAAAGGTGACGGTCTTCACGCCCATCACATCGCCCGCGATGACAGGCATCACGGCAAACCAGCCGTTCTTGAACCCTTCGGCATTTCCTGCGCGAAGAATCATGCGCGCCGGCTGCTCAACCAACCCGGCTGAGTAGTCGATAAGCGCCTCCCGAATAGTCGGAATCAGCGCTTCATAAGTGAGGGCGGCGCGAACTTCGTCTTCAGAGATGTACATGGACAGAATCAGAATATCCTTCGGCCCTCGTGATTGAGGAACTGGCAGGGATCGTTGCACAGCACAGACACGCGGTTTTAAAGAGCTAAAGACTAGAAGCTGAAAGCTGTCTCTTAGTTCGGTCTGCCCCCGGAGTTCGTCCGCCGCCGAAACCGCTCATCCACCGGCTGGCGTCCCTGAAAGCCGGACTCCATGGTGTGCCAGTGCTCAATCGAAGCCTCGCCTATGCGCCAGCAGAGCAGCACCACCTGGTCATCGATGCGGCATGGGAAATCGAGCAACCCGCCATCAATATCCTTCACCTGCACGCCGATCGAATCGATCTCTGCGATGCTCTCGCGGGCGAGTTTGAGGTGCGTCTCGATTTCCGCGCGCTGCCTGGTCACCTTGGCCACATCCACCTTCATGCCGCCCGAGATATAGATGCGCCGCGCCAACTCAGACAAGTCCGCCTCGACCGCGTCTGCAGCTTGTTTGGCCTCTATCGCGCGCTTGAGCAGCGACTCGAGCACCGGGAGCAGCGATTGCGCTTCGTCGAGAGTGAAGATCTTCATTTCAAAATGCCCTTCCCAATAGAATACGACGAAACGGGCCGAGGAAAAATGGTCAATAAGTGTCACGGAGCCGGCGCGTTTCCGGCGGGCAGCCCCATCCACATCTTCAATGCCTCGACCTGCCAATTTCGTTTCATGTTAAACTCACCCTCGGTTGGTGAAACACTTCTCGCTGAAATGGAGAAGAGCAATTGCAAATTAGGGCTGTGCTATCCTCCTAGCATCGCGAGTGGAAGGAGGACGATTTCATGCGCAATATATCCGTCCGCACCGCTGCCGTGAGAATGGGCATTCTCATACTTTCAGTGGGCGCGCTTGACGCCGCGGTAGCTTGGTTCGTCCCGCACCCGCGCCTCCTGTGCGCAATCATCCCCACGCTGATCCCGCTGCTCACTCCAGCCTTGCTGATTTCGTTCGGCATCTTTGACCAATCCGTGACAAAGAGCAACGCCGACACCGCAAACACGCGACCCATGGGAGACCAGAGCTAGAAGCTGAAAGCTGTTCTTAAATCTCCAGCATCCTATCCAGCGCCACCTTGGCCCACTGCTTCACGCTCTTCCGCACCTTGATCTGATTCACTACGCGACCCTCAACCAGGTTCTCAAGCGCCCACGCCAGATGGTGCGGGCTGATGCGGTACATGGTGGTGCACAGGCAGCCGGTATCGTCCAGCGTGATGATCCGCTTGCCCTCTGCCGCGAAGCGCTTTGCCAATCGATTGACCAGGTGAATCTCTGTCCCAATAGCGAACATGGAACCCACCGGCGCGTCCTCAACAATCTTGATCAGCCGCTCCGTCGATCCCAGCGCGTCTGCCTTCTGGCAAACCTCCCAGCGGCACTCCGGATGAACAATTACCTGGATGCCGGGATACTTGGCGCGCACCTGGTCCACGTGGCCCGGCAAAAACCGCTGATGCACAGCGCAGTGGCCCTTCCACAAAATCACTCGGCCGGCCGCCAGTTTTTCTTTCGTCTGCCCGCCCGCACCGGTTCCGAGCTGAACGGCCCACGGATCCCACACCACCATCTCTTCCAGCGGAATCCCCATCGCGAACCCGGTGTTGCGCCCGAGGTGCTGATCCGGCAAAAACAGGATGCGCTTGCCCCGAGCAAAAGCCCACTCAAAGGCTGCTCGCGCGTTCGACGACGTGCACACCAAGCCGCCGTGCTCGCCGCAAAAAGCCTTGATCGCGGCGGTCGAATTCATATAGGTCAGCGGGATCAATTCATCGGTAAGCCCAAGCCGTTCGAGCGACTCCCAGCATGCTTCCACCTGCGAAATCTCGGCCATATCAGCCATCGAGCAGCCGGCGTTCAGATCGGGCAGAATCACCTGCTGCCCGTCGCGCCCCAGCACGTCCGCGCTCTCAGCCATGAAGTGCACGCCGCAGAAGACAATGTACTTCGCATCGGTTTCCGCGGCAACCTTGGAAAGCTTGTAGCTGTCGCCGGTAAAGTCGGCGAAGCGGATCACCTCATCGCGCTGATAGTGGTGGCCGAGCAGGATCGTAGTGGCGCCAAGTTTTGCCCGCGCCGCCGCAATGCGCGCATCCATGGTGTGATCGGGAAGCGCGAGATAGTTTTCAAGGCTGCAGACATCTTCAGAGCTGCGGGCGCCTGCAGTCTCCGGCGAGACCGCCGTAACTTCGTCGAGAACAAGATTCACTCTATTCCGCCTTCAGTCCAGCCAATCCAAAATCAGAATGCCGGACGGAGATGTTGAAAGCATGCTGGCCTGCAGTGGATGCGCTGAATCTCCGAAATTCTCCGGCGTTGCCGCCGGGCGTTTCAGGAGAGCCCCCATCCACGGGGATGTTGCAGCCCTTTCGTTCCATTGGATGAACCAAAAACCAATTCGCTTCAATCGCTGCGCCGGTTCAGTTCATCCAACTGAAACCATTTTAACCGAAAGGCAGCGCCAATTACTCTTGGAAGCCCCAGGGATGGGATTCGCTTACCAGGTTCCCGTAAACTGACGTTTGAAAAGGAATACAGATGAACGAACTTGAGCAGTTGCTGGCCGGCGAAAGCGCCCACGCCGCTCCGGCAGTCATTCTTGAAGGATTGCCAGGTGAACTTGCGCATCAAGTCATTCCAGGCGCTCCGCACACCATCTATCAGGAGCTGTGGCACATCGCTTTCTGGCAGCAGGTCACGCTCGATTGGATTCGCGGCATCGAAACGCCGTTTCCCGCACGCCCATCGGACGGCTTCCCCTCCCAGGCCGGCGCAGCCCGCGAAGACTGGGACCAACTGCGCCAGCGTTTCTTCCGCACCAATCAGGAAGCAGCCGAGGCAACACGCGGCAGCGAATTTCTTGACCGCCTGGTCCTCTGTCCCTCCCGTCCCGGCGAGCCCACGCGCACCATGTCCGCCCGAGAGCAACTCGAGAGCCTCGGCGCCCACAACGCCTACCACTTCGGGCGTATCGTGCTGTTGCGCCAAATGCTGGGAAGCTGGCCCCCTCCTTCAGGCGGTTATACCTGGTGAGATTGCAAGCGGCCAAGACCCAGCTAAGCCTCAATCTCGGTTGTCTGTAACCACTCGCATTGTGACTGATCAGCACGGAAAGGTATGATTGCTCCCAATGGGAACTCCGCCGACAATTGAGTATGCCAGCCTGGGCATGACTGACTCGCTGATCCTGATGGTGATGGCGCTGGTCGTGTTTGGGCCGCGCAAGTTGCCGCAGATCGGCCGCCAGATCGGCAAGCTGATGTACGAGTTCCGCAAGGCCTCAAACGACTTCAAGTTCCAAATGGAAGAAGAGCTGCGCAACGCCGAAGAGGCCGACCGGCGCAAGCAGGAAGAGGATCGGCGCCGCGCCCTTGAGCTGGCAGCGCCACCCGCTCCACAAACGATCGAGGCACAGGCTGGCATTGGCGCGGTCGACCCGGCAACAGCATCGCCCTACCCAGGCGAAAGCACTTATCCCGCGCAGTATCCCGCCGAGACTCCGGCAGAATCCCCGACGGCGGACAGCGCTCCAAAGATTCAGCCGCCTTCAACCGGCGAACCTGTTCCGGCAGCGCGTCCATGGAGCCCGCCCCCGCAGGCTGTAAACGCCGAGCCGGAGACCGCCTCCGATTCCAGCGAATCAAACACTGCGGCTCCAGCTCACGCCGATCCAGCAGCAGCGGTCGAGGAATCCAACCATGGTTGATCCAGGGGACGCAATCGGAAAGGCGAGAGCAGCGGTAACTCAGCGCGCCGAGCTCCCCGGCATGAGCCTCATGGAGCATCTGGACGAACTGCGCCGGCGCATTGTTCACTCGATTGTCTACCTGCTGCTGGGCTGCATTGGAGCAGGCATCTTTTACAAGCAACTTGTCGCCTTCATCCAGGCCCCGCTCAATCACATCGACAAGAAGCTGGTGTTCACCCATCCCATGGACCCGCTCAACCTCGACATTCAGGTATCGCTGGTCGGTGGCGCAATTCTGGCTTCGCCCTTCATCTTGTATCAGGTCTGGCTGTTCATTGCGCCGGGCCTCTACCAGAAAGAGCGCCGGTTTGTAATTCCCTTCATGACTGCCACGGTCGCATTGTTTCTGAGCGGCGCTGCCTTCGGCTACTACTATGTGCTGCCTGGCGCTTTGCAAGTTTTGATCGTGGATTTTGGCAAGAACTTCACCGCCATGGTCACCATCGAAGAGTACTCCAGCTTCTTTTTGTCGATCATTCTGGGTCTCGGCATCAGCTTTGAGATGCCGATCCTCATCTTCTTTCTCGCCATGTTCGGCATTGTCAGTCCCAGGTTTCTGTGGAAGAACATCAATTACGCGATTCTTGCGGTCTTCCTGGTGGCCGCCTGCATCTGCCCGAGTCCAGATCCGTGGACCATGTGCATCTACGCGATTCCCATGCTTGCCCTCTACCTGATTGGCATCGGCGTGGCGTGGTGGGTTCATCCTTCGCGCCGCAAGGCGAAGGAAGCCAAAGAGGCTGCGAAGTGATTTCGTTTTTGAGAAGGGCAGCAGCCCTGTTCCTGCTGACCGCTGCACTGGGCTTTGCGCAGTCAGGATTTGCTCAACAGCATTTCAACGGCGCAAAGGCTATGGAGTACGCGCGCGAGTTTGTAGCCATCGGTCCGCGCTGGCCCACCAGCCCCGGTCATTTGAAGGCGGAAGAATTCCTCCGCAGCCACTTCAGCCACGATCTGCTTGAAGAAGACACGTTCACCGCCAATACGCCCATCGGCCCAGTAGCCATGCGCAACTTCATCGTGCGCTTTCCAGGTAAGAAAGATGGCGTGATCGTGCTCGCCACGCACTACGAAACCAACTACCCGCTCCGCAACATCAACTTTGTCGGCGCCAACGATGGCGGATCGACCACCGGCCTGCTGATGGCCATCGCCGACCAGTTGCGGAGTGATGAGGCACGCAGTAAGGTTCTCGACGGCTACTCAGTCTGGCTGGTCTTTTTTGACGGCGAAGAAGCCATTCAGACCTGGTCCAAATCCGACTCCACCTATGGCAGCCGCCACTTGGCCGCCAAGTGGGGCGGCAACGGCACGCTGAGCAAAATTAAAGCGTTCATTCTGGCCGACATGATCGGCGACAAGGATCTCGACATCCAGCGCGAAAGCCAATCGACAGACTGGCTCGTCGACCTGGTGCGCCATGCCGCCCACAAATACGGCTACGACAAATACTTCTTCCAGACCGAAGAAGCGGTTGAAGACGATCACCTGCCCTTCGTCGAGCGCGGCGTGCCTTCGATTGACGTGATCGACCTCGACTACGGCCCCAACAACAGCTACCACCACACCGCCCAGGACACCATGGACAAGATCAGCGTCCGCAGCCTGACCATCGATGGCGACGTGTTCATGGAAACGATCCGGCTGATCAATCAACGGTGAGGTTTGCGGAACGTAAAGATTGCGGCGATGCGATTCCAATACATGATGCACTACTATTGCAATCGCATCAAATCCATGAATTGCATCAATCTTTATTTTGATGCATACTGTACCTATGAGAACCACCGTCAAACTCGATCAGGAAGTGTACGAACTTGCCACGCTCTATTCCAAGGGGAAGGGTCTCACCCTTGGAGAAGCGCTGAGCGAATTGGCCAAAAAAGGAATTGAGTCCCTCCAGGCGGTGCCATCAGCTTCAGATTCAGTCCCGCCGGGCCTCGTGCGGGCTCCAAACGGCCTGCTAATGTTCGCACCGCGCGCCGACGGAAGGGTTATCACCAACGAGATGGTGAAGGAAGCTCTGGAAGAGGACGACTATTGAGTGAGCCGAAATACCTGCTCGATGTCAATGTGCTGATAGCGCTTACCGACTCCAGCCATGTCCACCACCAATTGGTGAATAAATGGTTCGGAAACGGGAGCTTCAATTGGGGAGTGTGCGCGTTTTCTGAAGCTGGCTTTCTCCGCGTCTCAACCAATCCGCGGCTACGTGGTTATTCTCTTGAGCAAGCTACCGCTATACTAGCCGAATTCACGCGGTCCCCCGGCTATTGCTTCTGGGGCATGACACGGGGCTGGGCTTCCCTCTCCGCACCTTTCACAGGCCGGGTCTTCGGACATCAGCAGATCACCGACGCGTACCTGCTCGGACTCGCAGTTCAAGAGAACGGCGTGCTGGTCACATTGGATAGGGCCTTCAAATACATGGCTGGCGAGCAGTGGGGCAAGAACCTGTTTGTTCTCGAATGAAATCGGGGTGACAATGGTCGGGAGACTCATCCTGCTGCCCGGAATGCACGGAAGCGGCGAGCTATTCGCCGCATTCATGCACATGATCCCAAAACCAAAGCACATCCAGGCTCTCCACTACCCAAACGATGCAACTTGGACGCACGAGCAGTTGCTGCTTGACGTGAAGGCTTTTGTCCCCGAGTCCGAGCCCTACTTCTTGTTAGCTGAATCGTTTTCAACGCCGCTCGCCATTCAGTTTGCGGCAACGAGGCCGGCAAATCTGAATGGGCTGATTCTCTGCGCGGGATTCGCTTCCAGCCCGATCAAAGGATGGCGGCGTTTATTCGCCAGAGTCTTCGCTCCAATATCCTTCCGCGTCGGCATTCCGAATTCCGCCATGAATCTCCTGGCAGGGCCGAACGCGCCCGATGCACTCGTTGCCGCATTGCGCAAGGCCATCTCAGCCGTGCAGCCCAGCGTCCTCGCCTCTCGTGCACGGATCGTTCTCGCTTGTGATGCAACGGCGGAGCTAAGTCAGGTAAACGTACCGATTTTGTATTTGCTTGCGAAGCAGGACCGGGTCGTTCCCGTCTCTTGCCTCGATGAGATTCTTCGCATCCGACCGGATGTGAAGTTGGTTGCAATCGACGCGCCTCATCTCCTCATGCAGCGCGAGCCTCAACAGGCTGCCGCTGCGGTTGCTGAGTTCATCCAACGGATCGAATCCGCCAAGTGAAAACTGACAACTGACAACTGCTTTCTATACCATCCAGAAATGATTGCCGGCGTTTCCTGGGTCTGGTGGGTGGGGTTTCATGCTGCTGTGGCGGCGTTGCTGCTGGCCGACTCGCTGCTGCCCGGCCATCGCCGCGAATCGGGAAACTCCCAAACCTTCGCCTGGCTCTGGACAGCCTTCCTGGTGCTTGCCGCGGCCACCTTTGCCGCCTGGGTCGCTGTGACTCATGGCCATCAAACGGCGCTTGAGTGGGTTGGCGGATACGCCATTGAAACCTCGCTCAGCGTCGACAACCTGTTCGTCTTCCTGGTCATCTTTCAAGGCTTCCGCATCAGCGTGCAGCGGCAGCACAACGCCTTGTTGTGGGGCGTGGGTGGAGCAGTGGTGTTGCGCGCTCTCTTCATTCTCGCAGGCATTGCGCTGCTGCGGCGCTTTGAATGGATCACATGGATCTTTGGACTGTTCTTACTCTATGCGGCGTTCCGCCTCTTGCGCGGTGGGTCAGCTAAGACTGCCATCCCGGAGTGGATACGCAAGCTGCAACCTGCCAAAGGGTCTCTGCTGCCCGTCATTCTGGCCATCGAAGTTACAGACATCCTGTTTGCCGTCGATTCCATTCCAGCAGTGCTGGCCATCAGCCACGACCCCTTCGTTGTGTACACATCAAACATCGCGGCCATACTCGGCCTGCGCTCCCTCTACTTTGCCCTGGCCTCGCTGCTCGACCGCCTGCGCTATCTGCACTACGGACTGGCCGCAATGTTAGCCTTTGTCGCATTCAAGATGCTCGCGGCGCGCTGGATCGATGTGCCAATCGTCGTTTCGCTGGCCATCATGGGAGCAATTCTCGCAGTGTGCGCAGTAGTGTCGGTTGCTGCAGGGGAGAAATCAGCTTCCAGCCTCTAGCTTCTAGCTATTAGCTCCTAAACTCCCGCAACCGGCTTTGTAGGGCGCAAACCCAACCGGAGCTAGAGGCTAGTAGCTAGAAGCTAGAAGCTGTCTCTCACCACTCCTCAAACCTCACCTTGCCCCCGCGGCCGAAGACTGAATGCTTGCGGAACTGTGCGTCATCGCGCTGCGGAAAGTCGTTGCGAAAATGCGCGCCGCGGCTTTCGGTGCGCGCAAGAGCCGCGTGCAGGATAGCGTGGGCTACACGGCTCAACGCCAGCGCCTCACTCAAGCGGCGGCTTCCTTTCCCCTTGCGCGTGAACGTCTTCAGGCCGTCGTTCGAGTCCTGTTGCGCAGCGAAACCTTCAAGCAGTGAGAGCTGCTGGCGTAACAACCCCGCATAATCCCACATGGCTGATTGCAGGCCGGCAATCAGCTTTTCAACCTCGGCCTCTTCGTCGCCGGTCAGTGCGATTGGCGCATCGGGCGATGCACCGGCTGGCACAAGAGCAAGCTCATCCGCCAGCATCGACTTTGCTGCACGCGCCCCAAACACCAGCCCTTCAAGCAGCGAGTTCGAAGCCAGCCGATTCGCTCCATGAACGCCGGTACAAGCCGCCTCACCGGCAGCATACAGTCCCTTCAGGCTAGTACGCCCGTTCAGATCCGTCCGTATGCCGCCCATCAAATAATGCGCAGCGGGACGGACAGGAATCAAATCGCGAGCAAGATCGAGACCGTGCTGTGCGAGGAACGCGCTGATGCCCGGAAACCGCTTATGCAGATCGATGCCGGTAACATGCCGCATGTCCAGATGAACGAGCCGCGTCTGCCCGTGTTCCGCTCCGATCCCTTCGTGTGCAATGGCGCGTGCCACCACGTCGCGAGGTGCAAGTTCAAGCTGCGCATGGTAGCGCTCCATGAAGCGCTCGCCGCGGTCGTTACGCAGGTACGCCCCCTCCCCGCGCAGCGCCTCAGAGAGCAGAAAGCGCGGCACGCCGGGAAGTGACAGCGCAGTTGGATGGAACTGGTAGAACTCCATATCGGCCAGCTCGGCCCCGGCTGCAGCAGCCAGCGCGATGCCATCGCCGGTAGCCACGGCGGGGTTGGTGGTGTCGGAGTAGACCTGTCCCGCGCCGCCGGAAGCGATCAGGACACCCCGGGCGCTAACTCGATCGACCTTGTTGTTTCCGGAACCGCCGGCACCGGCCAGATCGGCGCCAACAACGCGCCCGTCGGCAACCACCAAGCCTGTAACCATGGTCCATTCCGCGAAGTGAATCCGCTTATGCGCACGGGCAAAGGCGACCAGCGAGCGGCTGATCTCCGCGCCGGTCGCGTCGCCGTTGGCGTGCAGGATGCGAGGCAGCGAATGCGCGCCTTCCCTCGTCCGCAGCAGCTGCCCTCCGTCCTGGGCCGCCGCCCGGTCAAACGCCGCGCCCCACTCGATCAGTTCGGCGACGCGCTCCGGCCCTTCGCCAACAAGCGCCTCGGCCGCCGGTCGATAAACGATCCCATCCCCCGCATTTATAGTGTCTTCAAGGTGCAGCGCGACGTCTTCGCTGCCCTCCATAGCGACGGCAATGCCACCCTGCGCATAGTGTGTGTTCGACTCGGCCAGGGACTCCTTGGTGACCACCAGAACCTCGCCGTGACCAGCCAGTTCCACAGCCGCGCGAAGGCCCGCGACGCCCGCGCCCATCACCAGAAAATCCACTTCAGACGGCAATGCCATAACCTCTGAGGCTAACACCGCGCGCCGGTCGAACCTCTCAGCCTGGCGCGGCGAAGTGAAAGCTACATAACCAAAGATGTTTTAGTCCGGTTAACTGATTCTCGACTTAAAATAACCGTGATTGCCGTGGAATCGACTCGCCCACAATCCCGTATACGCTCCATCGACGCCTTGCGCGGGCTGATCATGATCATCATGGCGCTGGACCACACGCGGGAGTATTTCAACCGCAGCGCGTTCCAATTCCAGCCTGACGACTTGTCGCGAACCAATGCAGCCCTGTTTTTTTCGCGCTGGATCACACATTTTTGCGCGCCCGTCTTCTTCTTCACCGCCGGCCTCGGCGCATTCTTCTGGCTGACCCACGGCCGCACGCCAAAGCAGCTCACGCGCTTCCTGGTAACCCGCGGGCTGTGGCTGGTGGTCCTGGAGCTGACGGTTCTGCGGCTGCTCATGTACTTCAACCTGCGTGAAGGATTTGTGGCGCTCACCATTCTTTGGGCTCTCGGCTGGTCAATGGTTGCTCTGGGATTTCTGGCGCGTCTCCCGGTTCGCGTGCTCGCCGTCGTCAGTATTCTGACCATCGCGCTCCACAACCTTGCCGATCCGGTGTCGGCCACGCAATTTGGCGGAGCGGCATGGATATGGAATCTGATCCACGAGCTGGGAGTATTTCAGTTCGGCTCGGTGACGTTTCTGGTGGCCTATCCGCTGGTGCCATGGTTTGCGGTGATGGCGGCGGGATACTGCTTTGGGAAGATCGTGGCGCTGGACGGCGAGAAGCGGCGCCGCTGGATGATCCGCATCGGCTGCGGACTTATCCTCGCATTCCTGGTGATTCGCTGGATCAATGTCTACGGCGATCCGGTGCCCTGGACGACCCAGCACCCGGGAATGACGCTGCTGTCGTTTCTGAGAGTCAACAAGTACCCCCCCTCGCTGGATTTTCTCTTGATGACGCTGGGGCCGGCGATCCTCGCGCTGGGGTTGATGGACAAAGTGCAATTCGGCGATAGGAACCCGCTGATCGTATTTGGACGCGTGCCGCTGTTTTACTTCCTGCTCCATTTCTTCGTGATTCATGCGTTGGCCATCCCCTTTGCGCTGGTGCGCTATGGCCGTGCGGACTTTCTGATGCATCCATTTCCATCGCTGGGCGGCCCGGCAGGCTTGTTTCCAGCCGACTACGGCTACTCGCTGGGCGTGACGTGGGCCATGTGGATTAGCGTGGTAATCATGGTGTACCCGCTGTGCCTCTGGTATTCGCGACTGAAGGCGAGGCGCAAGGACTGGTGGCTCAGCTACCTCTGAAGATCACGGCAACAGAATGACAGGTTCGGCCAAAGTCCTTCTTTGGCTGGTCCGGGTTCGGAGCGAAACGGCGTGCTCCCTATTGCTCAGACCTCAGAGATAGAGAAGACTAGAGTCAGGACAGTAAGGATCGTTAGACACTCAACCCCCGACATTGTGAGGGATACCCAAGGACGGTTTCAAAATCCTTATGGTGGCTGCTGTTGGCGGATATGTCTTGACCCCAACAGAGCATCCCACTTCACAAAAGCAACCGCAGACACCTTAAGGGGGGTCATTATATGCGTGGACTCAAAACGATTATTGCTACCGCAGCATTGTTCGCTGGGATGGCCCTGGCGCCGGCCGCTCAGGCGCAGGTTGTTGTCGGCATCGGGATTCAACCGGTTTGCCAGTACGGCTATTACGACTACGCGCCGTATGCCTGCTCGCCCTATGGGTTTTACGGGCCGGGATACTTCTATAACGGAATCTTTCTGGGCATGGGACCATGGGCCGGCTGGGGCTATGGCCACGGCTGGGGCGGGCATCGGTTTGTGAACGGCGGCGGCGGAAGCTATCGCGGCGGCGGCGGGTATGCGGCCGGCCGCAGCAGCTATGCACGCGGTTACAGCTCGGGCGCAGCTCATGCTAACGGATACCGCGCTGGAGCAGCGCATGCGAACGCAGCCCATGCAGCGGCTCGTAGCGGCGGCGGCGGACATGCGGCAGCAGCACATGCCGGCGGCGGCGGACATGCCGGTGGTGGTGGACATGCCGGTGGCGGCGGACACAAGTAACCAGTCGCTGCCGAAACGGGCAGCGGACAAGTGCAACAGGCGGCGGAGCATACCAGCTCCGCCGTTTTTGCGTTGGGGCGTTCCCAAACCCCCTTGAGCAACCAGGCAACGGATCTTGATAAGTGACACAAAGCCGAATGCGGAGGGCGGGAATCGGCTGGCTTTATAGCAAATAAATGTAAAAAAGTGTTCGAAATTGACCAGTAATCAATTTCTAGGCCGGTTATTTTTCTTCCAAATCAATCGGGTCACTCCAGGAAGAGGCTTATCATGCGCCCGCAGCAACAGCCCAACTTTCCTCACCGGCTCAACCGCAACGGCTTCCACGATTCCATTTGCACTCGCTGCCATCTCACCATTGCATCGGCCCGCAACGAAGCCGACCTTGCCTCTCTTGAACAGATTCACGTCTGCAACCCGATCCGGCTCTATCAGCTACAGGAAGACGCGGTTAGTCAGAGAGCTAACGCTTTTTGATTCAAGTGGAAGGCTGTATTTGGGGCCAGCTTTCAGACTTCCGTCAGCCGCCCCGGGCCCTTGATCCGGAATCCGAGCATCTCCGTGGTCTTCTTCAACAGGGCGTAGGGACCATTCTCCATCATGAAATCCTGATCAGCGCCGGACCGGCCCATGCGGTTGACTGCCGAACTCAAAGTGAGAATCTTCGGTTTGGGGTCCTGGCGCTCGGCGAATTTGACCATCCTCGCGTACTCGTCGTCCGCAAGGGAATAGCAAAGCACAATCAGATCGACGGGGCGCTCTGCCACCATGGACTCAGCCTCCGGCACCCTGCCGGCTGCTTCCACCTCAAAAAATGCTCCGAGGATCAATTTGCGGGTTTGTAACAGCATCTGATCCCGGCTGACCACCAGGACGCGCGCACTCGTCTTCATTTGGCCTCACTTGTGGAAGAGCCCCATCAACAATACGTGCGCTGATAGTAGAGGCAGCCTAATCCGATTCGGGAGCGAAGCTCAGTCCGCTACCGGACATAAAGATTGAATGAAGACCACGGAAACATGATTTCCCTCGACTGTGTCCAATACCGAACATAAAGATTTAATTTTCAATGAGATAATCCGAAACAAAGATGCGTACGAGATCATCTTCACAGAGAACGCAAGACTTGCGCACAACCATCAGCGGCGTCCTTTGCAAACCGGTAAGGAAGGACGCTTAAATGGCAGCCCAGGGTTCAAGCTTGCTCCTCGAACGCCTCCCCGCAAACTATAGAGATCTCCTGATGCCGCGGCTCAAGGCCGTCTCGCTCCCCATCAGGACGGTCCTTTACGAGCCCGACGAAACACCAAAATATGCGCACTTCATGACCTCGGGCATTGCCTCGATTGTGAGCTCCATGTCTGACGGCGCCACCGCTGAGGTGGGTATCTGGGGCAAAGAGGGATTGGTGGAGAGCTTTCATTTGCTCGGGAAGGCCAAAATTCCCACCCGTTGCTTCATCCAGATGGAAGCCACGGCGCTGAGAATGCCGTTCAAGGACCTGCAAAGGGATTTCTTGGAAAATGAAGATCTGCGTGAGACGGTGCTGCAATGCGTTCAAAGCCAGGGATTTATCCTGGGCCAGTTGGCCGCTTGCAACCGCCTCCACGAGGCCGAGGAACGGCTGGCGCGCTGGCTGTTGATGGTGCGGGACCGTGTGGATAGCGAAAGCTACTTCCTGACCCAGGAGTTTCTGGCCAACATGCTTGGCGCGCGACGCACCACAGTCACCGCGGCGGCGGGCGCGCTACAGCGAAAAGAACTCATCAAATACAGCCGCGGGCGTATCCGGATTGTCGATGTCGAGGGCCTTGAAAACGCGGCCTGTGAATGCTATCGGACGGTTAGGCGGCTTTATCTCAATTTCTATAGCCAGGCAGTGACCGTCTAAGACGGGCGTTACTTTCGCGTGCGGGGCTCCATTTAAAATCAAAGCAGCGTGCAGACCATACGAGTAGAGACACCATCGGCAAAATACGACGTGATTGCGGGCAGCGGGCTGATTCAGACACTGGCGCCGCGGATTGAACGCGTGGCGGGACGGCTGCCGCGGCGTGTGTTCGTGCTTACCTCGGCGCCCATCTGGGCGTTGTGGGGCCATTCCTTCCAGCAGTCGTTTCCCGACGCGCCTGTTGTCCTGTTTCTGGAGCCGGGGGAGAACCACAAGACCCTGGCCAGCGTGGAGAAGCTGCTCCGCCAGATGGCCGCGGCGGGTGGGGATCGCGGATCGCTGCTGATTGCCTTTGGCGGCGGGATTGTGGGCGATGTCGGCGGATTTCTGGCCGCGATTTACATGCGCGGAATTCCCTATATTCAGGTCCCGACTACGTTTCTCGCTCAGGTGGATTCAAGCGTGGGCGGCAAAACGGGCGTCAACCTGCCGGAGGGCAAGAACCTTGTCGGCAGCTTTAATCATCCGCTGGCTGTATTTGCCGATATTGGAGTATTGGGGACACTGCCGGACCGCGAACTGCGCGCCGGGCTGATGGAAAGCGTGAAGGCCGGAATCATTCGCGACCGGACACTGGTGCGATTCATGGAAGAGCATGTGGACGAAGTGCTGGGGCGCGACGCGAAGGCTCTTGAGAAAGTAATCGCGGCATCGATCCGTATGAAGGCTGCGGTGGTCAACAAGGACGAGCGCGAGACCGGCTTGCGCATGATTTTGAACCTGGGCCACACCGTGGGCCACGCGCTTGAGGCGGCAACACATTACAAAGCGATGCTGCATGGCGAGGCAGTGGGGTGGGGCATGGTGGCGGCTTTGTGGCTGGCGCGAAAGCGAGGGACGATCAGCACCCACCAGTTTGAGCGGCTGGAGAGTTTGATACACCTTTATGGACCATTGCCGCCATTGAAGCTGCGTGTGGCAAAGATTGTGGCGGCGACAGGGAGCGACAAAAAAAATGTAGGCGGAGTAAGGCGGTTTGTGCTCCCCATAGGGATTGGCGACGCCGGCGTGGTCGAGGATGTTTCGCCGGCAGAACTCGAAGCGGCGGTAGGCTACATGCTGGCGGTTGCCGGGGAACGAGCGAGTCGGCAGGTTGGCTAGCGCAGCGCTCTTTTTCAGAGCAGTCTTTGAAAGGGACGAATTCAAGGCTTAGTGAAAAACGTTTCGGTGAGCGAAGTTTTGAATGGGACGACTTCACAGCTTCGTTAGAGACGTTTCGGTGAGCGAAGTTTTGAATGGGACGACTTCACAGCTTCGTTAGAGACGTTTCGGTGAGCGAAGTTTTGAATGGGGCGACTTCACAGCTTCGTTAGAGACGTTTCGGTGAGCGAAGTTTTGAAAGGGCACGACTTTAGTCGTGCCAGATGAAGCAGAAAAAATCTTGGGCTTTAGCCCCTGAGGGAATGCTTCACTCCATACCATCGAGAGAGCAACCCCGGTCAACGGTCCAGCGGGGATTTTGGAGACAAATGAGCGTAGCGGGCGCCAAGCCGGTGGGAACGCAGAATGAAGCGGACGCCGCGCGTGCCGTGCAGCAGATGTTCGACTCAATCGCACCACGCTATGACTTGCTCAATCACGTTCTGTCAGCGAATGTCGATCGTCTTTGGTGGTGGAAGACCGCGCGCACATTCAAGACGATTCTTGCCGATCCCGATGCGGCGGTACTCGATATCTGTTGCGGCACTGGCGACATGACCATGGCGCTACTCAAACGCAGGCCCACCGGTGCAAGACCCGTTCTTGCGGCGGATTTTTCGCGTGGAATGCTGAGCCGTGGAGCGAAAAAATTCAGCCGTCCGAAATTAGACAACGCGCCTTACGCCGTGCCGCTGGAAGCAGATGCGCTCCACTTGCCGCTTCAGGATGCGTCGCTGGACCTGATTGTGACCGCCTTCGGTTTCAGAAACCTGGCCAATTACGAGGCTGGGCTCAAAGAGTTTCATCGCGTGCTGAAGCCTGGAGGCCGTCTGGGGATTCTGGACTTCGCCGAGCCGGGCGGCCTCATCGGCAAAGCGTACGCGGTGTACTTCCGGCGCGTGCTGCCTGCGATCGGCAAGCTCATTTGCGGTAACGAAGGACCTTATAAGTATCTACCCACTTCGGTCGGGAATTTTCCGCCGCCGCCGGAGATGCTGGCGATGATGCGCGCTGTAGGCTATTCAGACTGCGCTTGGCAGCCGTATACCTTTGGAATCGCCGGCCTGTATACAGGAGCACGGATCTGACCGAGCGAGGTAAGGTAGCCTGAGAGTCCGATGACTTTGGCCGTCTCCAATCCGACCGTTGAGAGTGTTGCCGCAATGTCCGCCGACAAGCGGCGCGTGGCGTTGCATTCCATGGTGGCGGCCGCGGCAATGACCGTGCTCAAGCTTGCCGCCGGCCTGATGAGCGGATCGCTCGGCGTATTGTCAGACGCGGCCCATTCCGCGCTCGACCTGGTGGGCGTGACGCTCACTTTTTTCTCTGTACAAGTGAGCGACAAGCCGGCCGACGAAGACCACACCTACGGCCACGGCAAGTTTGAAAACCTGTCGGCGTTTGGCGAGGCGGGATTGATGGCCGTCTCCTGCGCATGGATCGTCTGGGAAGCGATGCAGCGCATTTTTCAGAACAAGATCGAATTGCACCACTCGCTGTGGCCGGTGCTGGTGCTACTTACATCGATCGCAGTGGATTATTGGCGGTCGCGGCGGCTGCGGGCAGTGGCTCTGCGCACCGGCTCGCCGGCGTTGGCAACAGACGCATTTCATTTTGCCAGCGACATCTGGTCGACTCTCGCAGTCCTCTGCGGGTTGGGCGCCAGTTGGATGGGAATGCGCCTGGGCATTGGCTGGCTGCGCTATGCCGATCCCTTTGCGGCGGTTGTGGTTTCGCTCATGATTTTGCGCATGACGCTCCACCTGGGCCGCGAGACTGTTGCCGTGCTGATGGATGAAGTTCCAGCCGAAACGCGGCAGCGTCTGGTCCGCGAAGTAGAGCGTGTGGAAGGCGTGCTGGCCGTGGAACAGGCGCGTGTGCGGCGTGCCGGCGCAAGCTACTTTGCCGACCTCACACTGGCCCTGCCGCGGCGCTTCACGTTTGAGCACACCGGTGAACTCGTCCGCGAAGCGACTGAAGCGGCCCATCGCGCTCTTCCGCAGGCCGATGTGGTCATTCACACCGTGCCCCGCGAGGAACGGACCGAGAGCATCTTCGACCGTGTGCGTGCCGTGGCCGCGCGCAACAACGTGAGCGTTCACGAGCTGAGCGTGCAGTCGCATCATGGACGGCTGCGCGTTGAACTGCATGTGGAACTGGACGAGACCATGCCGCTCAAGCTGGCGCACGGGTTTGTGAGCTCGATGGAAGCCGAGATTCTGCGCGCGGCGCCGGAGATCGATTCAGTGTTGACGCACATTGAAAGCGAACCGGCCACCATCGAGCAGCCGGAAGAAACCGTCGTCGAAGACCGCAGAATTGAAATCGCGCTGCGCTCCGCGGCAAAGCTGTTTCCCGAGATTGTGGATGTGCACGAAATCCTGGTGGGCCGTGCGGGCGAGCATATTTCGGTTTCATGCCATTGCACCCTGCCCGACGACCTGACAATGCAGCGCGTACACGAGGTGATCACCGGCCTTGAGGACCGCTTCAAGCTGGAGTGCCCGGAAGTATACCGGGTGACAATTCATCCCGAGCCGGTGACGGATAATCTGCGATAGAGCGCAAGTAAACCAGAAAAGGCGAACAATGATTGCACACAGCGAATGGAAAGGCTCAACGATCTTTGAAGGAATCTCCGAGAACGGCAACTCCATCTTCTTCGACGCGGAGCCGAAGCACGAGCAGGGGCCGAGCCCGATGGAAGCCGTGCTGATGGCGCTCTGCGCATGCACCAGCGTGGATGTAGTGTCGATCCTCGAGAAAAAGCGGCAGCCGATCATGGGACTTAAAGTGACGGCCACGGCAACCCAGGCCGAGACTGCGCCGCGCGTCTTCACAAAGATCATGCTCACCTACACACTCAGCGGGCGCTTAAACCGAAAGGCTGCTGAGGATGCAGTGTCGCTGTCGAAGAACAAGTACTGCTCGGTATCGAAAATGCTGGAGAAGGCAGCGGAAGTCAATTACGAGATTGTGTTTGCTGACGGGGAGCCCGAGGAATGAACGGCCGTTGGTTGAAGAATTTTTTCCAGGTGGCGTCGCTGCTGATGCTGCTGGTGGCCGTTGGACTGCTCGCGGCCATCACCACCATGCACTTCGCCATTCACGGTGCAGAAGTGCAGGTGCCGCAGTTGAAGGGCATGACCGTGGCCGATGCGCGCAACCAGTCCGCCGGGTTAGGCCTCAACCTTGACGTGGACAATCGCTACTATTCGGGTGACGTGGCTGCGGGGCACATTCTCACCCAGTCGCCGCCGCCGGGCACAGTGGTGCGCCGCGAGTGGCGCGTGCGCGTAGCAGAAAGTCTGGGCCCGCAAAAAGTGGAAGTCCCCGACACCGTGGGCCGTGAGGAGCGCGTGGCGGCGCTCGAATTGCGGCGCGTCGGGCTCGAAGTAGGCGCAACCTCGCACCTGCCGTCTAGCCACGCCGCCGAAGGAACGGTGCTGGCCCAGGATCCGCCGGCGCACGCTCAAGGCATTGCGCGTCCCAGCATCAACCTGCTGGTCGCAGCACCCGACGATCAAACCCCCGACGGTTACGTGATGCCCGACCTGACCGGCCTGCCAGTGGTGAGCGCGCAGGCGCAATTGGCGAAGGTTGGCATCCAGTCGTTGCCGCCTACGTTTATTGATGTGCCGATTGCTCCGATAACAAGTGGAGACAAGCCACCCACGCAGCCGACAAGACCAGGCTCAGTTCTGTCGCAACAACCACCGGCCGGTTCACGCGTAGACCAGAATACGAAAGTAAAGCTGACAGTGGCGAAGTAGAAACGAAGTTGTAAGTTGTGAGTTTTAAGTTGTCCGGGAAGCTTCGAGTCGGCACGACAGGCGGTTGCATCGAATTAGAAGTGCATGACTGAGAAAATAGAGCAAAAGCAAAATCGAGTTGGCGTGAGTCGACCCGCGCCAAGCGACTTCTCGCATGCGTGGCGGGCGCTGCGGCACAGGAACTTCCGTCTCTTCTTTGGCGGCCAGAGCATCTCCCTCATCGGCACATGGATGACGCGCATCGCCATCTCCTGGCTGGTATACCGCCTCACCAAATCCGCGCTGTTGTTGGGCGTAGTGGGTTTTGCGGGACAGATTCCAACCTTTCTGCTTGCTCCCATCGCCGGCGTCATTGTGGACCGCATGGACAGGCGCGTGCTGCTGGTCTGGACGCAGTGCCTGGCCATGGTGCAGTCGCTGGTGCTGGCATGGTTGACACTTTCGCATCGAGTCAACATCAGTGAAGTGCTGATGCTGAGCATCATGCAGGGCCTCATCAACGCATTCGACATGCCTGGCCGTCAGTCGTTCATGGTGAAGATGGTGGAAGACAAGGCTGACCTGTCAAACGCCATCGCCATCAACTCGTCCATGGTCAATGTAGCGCGATTGATTGGCCCCTCGCTCGCAGGCTTGCTGATCGCCGCCACCAATGAGGGTTGGTGTTTTCTGGTGGATGGCGTCAGCTACATCGCGGTGATTGCGTCGCTGTTGATGATGCGCTTGCCGGCAGCAACAATGGCGCGCGCCACAACCACCATGATGGCGCAGCTGCGCGAGGGCTGGACCTATGTAGCGAACTCATCGCCCATCCGGACCATCCTGCTGTTGTTTGCATTGATAAGCCTCATGGGTTGGCCATTCATGGTGCTGATGCCGGTATTCGCCGCGCAGGTGCTCCACGGCGGACCGCACACCTTGGGCTTCTTAATGGGCGCAGTCGGCGTGGGCTCGCTGGCCTCGGCGTTGTCGATGGTCTTGCGCCGGTCGGTGCGCGGACTGACTGGAATGATTCCTATTGCCGCGCTTGGGTTTGGCGTGGGGCTGATTTGTTTTGGATTCTCGAACGTACTTTGGCTTTCGATGCTCATGATGCTGGTCACTGGATTTGGCATGATGCAATGCGTCACTGCCGCCAACACCATCCTGCAGACACTGGTCGATGAGAATATGCGCGGCCGTGTGATGAGCTACTACACCATGGCGTTTGTGGGCATGGCGCCCTTTGGAAGTTTGATGGCCGGCGCACTGGCGCACGAAGTCGGCGCACAGCGCACGGTAATGGTGAGCGGCGTCGCGTGTATTCTGGGCGGATGCTGGTTCTGGACGCGGTTAAAGGGCATTCGCAAACATATGCGACCCATTTATGAGCGCCTTGGAATTGTGCCGATGCGCGACATCACCGCTGAAGAAGGCGCAGAGGGATAAGAGGACGGCAGCGGATTTAACATGGACAACGAAGCAGGAGACGCACTGAAATGGGATTGAGCGAAGATTTAGAACGTGTAGCGTTACAGGAGCGCGAACTGCAATTGCCGCGGCTCGATCCACAGACAGCATGGGAACTGGGCACTCGCTTGCGAACGATGGCCCAGGAGCGTGGGCTGGCCGTAGTGATCGACGTGCGCCGCTTTGGGCAGCCACTTTTCTATACAGCTCTTGACGGCACCACGCCGGATAACGTCGAGTGGGTGCGGCGCAAAGGCAATGTGGTGGCGCGGTTTCATCGCAGCTCCTATGGTGTGGGTTTGCATTGGAAGCTGAAGAACGATTCGCTCGAAGCTCGTGGATTGCCTATCAACGACTACGCATCGCATGGCGGATCATTCCCTCTAATTGTCGAAGGCGCAGGCATGGTAGGAAGCGTGACCGTCTCCGGCCTTCCGCAGCGCGCCGATCACGAACTTGTAGTGGAAGCGCTCTGCGCGATGCTTGGACGCGACTACGCGGATTTGCGGCTGGCAGCGGAGTAGGTCGCCACGTCGATCGCTAGGTCTGTCTCTCAATCAGTGCGATGAAGAAGCCGTCGGTGTGAAAGACTCCGGGAAGCAATCGTAGTGCGCCTTCAGGTGTGAGACAGCGCCGGAGATTCTCAGCGCCTGACGCAGTAAGAATCCCTTCAAGGCGCAGCGTATCGATCGACTGCTCAAGCGAAACCTGGCGTGCATTGGGAGTCTCCGCAAGCACTGCGGAAGCGACCTGCTCATTCTCTTCCGGTTCAAGCGAGCAAGTCGAGTAGACGACGCACCCACCGGCGCGAACCGCGCGCAGAGCTGCCTTAAAAATCGCGCGCTGTCGCTCCGCCTGCCGAGGCAAATCCTCAACCCGCAGCCGGTGGCGGATCTCCGGATTGCGCCCCAGGGTACCGGTTCCGCTGCACGGCACATCGGCCAGCGCAAGATCGAAAACAGAATCCTCATCGAGCGCAGTCGCGTCGGCCAGACGGCACTCGACGCGATCCGCGTGAGGCGCGAGGCGATTGCGCAACTGCTCGAGTCGCGGCGCGCTAGACTCGCAAGCAACGATACGAGCTTCAGGATTTCGTTCAGCCAGGATGAGTGTCTTGCCCCCGGGAGCTGCGCATGCGTCGAGAATTCTCCCGTCGCTGCGGTTGAGATTCGCAGCTGCGATTTCCGCGACGAGTTGTGATCCCTCGTCTTGAAGACGTATGCGTCCCTCGCGAAAAGCCGCAGTGTCCGTCACGTCACCGGCGACGACCGTTCGCGCTGCGGTGAGCAGTTCGCCGGGTTGCAATAGAACACCAGCCTTGGCAAATTCGATTTCGACCGCTGCGTCCTGCATGCGAATCGTCTGAATCGGCGGTCGCTGGCCGTGATTGCATATTGCCCGTGCTGATTCAAAGCCGTAGAGAGTCGCCCAGCGCTCAACCATCCAGGCTGGATGAGCCTCTGCGAGTGCGAGCTCCGCTACAGAATCCTCGTGGAAACTTTTTTGCGACGCGCCCGCCAGCTTGCGCAGAACGGCGTTGACCATGCCGGAAGCGAAGCGATGGCCTGCCTGCTTCGCCAACTCAACACTCTCGTCAATCGCCGCGCGCGCCGGGACGCGGTCCAGATGGAGCAGTTGAAACGCGCCGAGGCGAAGCGCGATCCGAACCGGCGCGTCGAGTTTGGCATTGGGATGTTTCAGCAAACCTTGCAGTTGATGGTCAAGCAGGATTTGCCAGCGCAACACGCCCAGCACCAGCGTTGTGGCCAGATTGCGATCAGGCGGCGACAGTGCATTGACGGCCCTACCGCGCAGCAAGTCGTCAGAGTGCGAGTGACCGCGTTCAACGGCGAGCAGCACATCGAAGGCTGCCTTGCGTGCCTGAGAAAGAGGCGTCTTGCGATTCTTCGGCGCGGCCTTGCGCGGGACTGTCACTGAATCGAATCCCCGAGACGAGCGCCTTCAGCCAATGCATTTCCGCGCAGGAACTCAGCGGCAGCGAGACGTTTTTTCCCTTCGAGTTGGACTTCCAGAAATTCCAGCCATGTTTCTTCGGCGCATGCCGCGAACAAGCGTTGATTCTCAATGTGAATTTGCCCGGGCCGCGCGGAAGCCTGCGTCGAAAGGGCTGCGTCGGGCGCCACAGCCATGCGATGCACGATAAGCTTTTTCCCGTCGAGCGAAGTGAATGCGCCGGGCCACGGCTGAAACCCACGCCAGCGATTGAAAAGCTCATGCGCAGTGCGCGCAGCAAAATCCATGCGCCCATCTTCACGATCAAGCAGCGGTGCAAACGTGGCGAAGGAATGATTCTGCAGCTGAGGCTGAACCGTTCCGTTCGCCAAGCCCGCGAGCGTTTCAACCACTAAAGGCGCGCCAGCGTGAGCAAGAATCTCGAACAGGTCGACAGCAGTTTGCTCGGGTGCGATTTCAACCGTTTGTTGCAGCAGAATCGGCCCAGTATCGAGCCCCTCTTCAAGCAGCATGGTCGTGTTGCCGGTGAAAGCGTCTCCCATCGCCACAGCCCATTGGATGGGCGCCGCGCCGCGATACTTGGGTAGCAACGATCCGTGCAGATTGATGCACCCCAGTCGTGGCAAAGCCAGCATCCACGGGGGAATGATGCGGCCGTACGCGACCACGACGATGGCGTCGAGCCTGGTGGCCTCAAGCTGCGCGCGAAATTCAATGTTGCTTCGAATCTTTTCCGGCTGCACAATGGGCAGTCCCGCCGCGAGTGCCGATTGCTTCACAGGCGGAGCCGTGAGCTGCTGGCTACGGCCTACGGGCCGATCAGGCTGTGAGACGACCAATGCAATTTCATGCCCTGCCGCGAGCAGCGCTTCAAGCGTTGGAACGGCGAACTGGGGCGTCCCGCAGAAGACCAGCTTGAGGTGCACCGCCACGGGCTCTACCACTTGCCTTCGCGCTGCATTTTGCGAATCTTGCGCAGGTTCAAATCGCGCTTGAGGCTGCTCATGCGAAAGATGAACAGCATGCCGTCGAGGTGGTCGATCTCGTGCTGCATGCAACGCGAAAGCAGCTCTTCACCGTCCATCTCAAACCACTTGCCGTGCACGTCCTGGGCGCGTATGCGGACCTTGGCGGCGCGCACCACCTTCTCGCGAATGTCCGGAAAGCTGAGGCAGCCTTCTTCCTCGTACATCTTGCCTTCCTGGAAGATGACCTCGGGATTGATGAGCACCAGCTTCTTGTCCGGCTCCTTGCCCATGCTGAGATCGATTACGGTCACGCGCTTCGACACGCCCACCTGGGGCGCGGCCAGTCCGATCCCCTGGTTGTGATAAGTGGTCTCGAACATGTCTGCGACCAGCTTGCGCAGTTCGTCGTTGAATTCGGTAACCGGTTCACCGGGCTGCGACAGCACCGGTTCGGGATATTTGACAATCTTGAGAATCATTTCGTTCGTCCAACTGCTCCATCTGTGGCTTTTGGTGCTCAGAACCTTCTTATTTGTTCGATGTATCCGTCAAAATTTCGCTTCATTTCAAGGGCGGAATCGCCGCCAAACTTCTGCTGCACCAGCCCCGCAACCGTAATAGCGACCATAGCTTCCGCTGCAACTCCAGCGGCGGGGACGACGCAAATATCGCTGCGCTCGTAGCTTGCACTGGTCGCCTCACGGGTGTCAAAGCGCACCGATTCAAGCGGGCGCCGCAGAGTCGAAATCGGCTTGAGATAACCGCGCACCACGATGTCTTCGCCGTTGGAAACCCCGCCTTCGATTCCACCCGCGTTGTTGTGAGGCCGAGTGAAGCGGGTGGGACGGCCAGTCTCCCCCTCGCTCGTTTCCTGGGCCGCGTAATGAATCGGATCGTGAACCTTGGAGCCAAACGATTCGGCGGCCGTAACCCCCCGTCCGATTTCAACGGCTTTCACGGCTTGCAGGCTCATCACCGACCAGGCCAGCAGCCCGTCAAGCCGCTCGTCCCAGTTGGCATACGTGCCCAGGCCGGCGGGAGCGCCGTGCACAACCACTTCGAAAACTCCGCCCACAGTATCCCCAGTGCGGGAAACTTCCTCGACTTCCTCTTTCATGCGGGCTTCGGCATCGGCATCGACGCAGCTCAGCATGATTTCGTCCTTCGCCGCGACGGCAACAATCTCTTCCCAGGTCGCCTGGCGATCAAGCTCAACGCGGCCCACGCGGATGACGTGGCTCAGCACCTCGATCCCGAGAGTCCGCAGAAATAGCTTGGCCAACGCCCCGGCGGCCACACGGCCGGTTGACTCGCGCGCCGAAGCGCGTTCCAGCACGTAGCGGGCGTCGGGGAAGTTGTATTTCAGCGCTCCAGCCAGATCGGCATGGCCGGGACGCGGCGAAGCAACGGCCTGGTGCTTGGCCGGGTCGCCTGCTTCGACGGGCAGTTTCTCTTCCCAGTTCTTCCAGTCGCGATTCACGATCTCGATGGCGACGGGCGATCCGATTGTCTTACCGTGTCTTACGCCGGAAAGAATGTGCGCCTTGTCAGTCTCGATCTTCATTCGGCCGCCGCGCCCATAGCCCTGCTGACGCCGCCAAAGCTCGCGGTTCACAAAGTCGAGATCGACGGGAACGCCGGCGGGAAGTCCCGAGATGAGGGCGATGAGAGCCTCTCCGTGGGATTCGCCGGCGGTTGAAAAGCGGATCATATTCTACTGATTGTAACGGACTAGCGAGTCGGCGGTCAGACGTTCAAAGACTCAACCTGCGCCGGGCCTCTGCCGCACCCGCCTCTACGCCAACTGCGGTATAAAGATGGCCTGCTTCCTGCCACAATTCCCTTGCCTCTTCGCTTTCGCCTGCGTCTCCCTTGAGGAGCGCGTAGCCTCGAATGGCGTTGGCTAGATCGAGGGGCGGGGCTTGCCCGTTACTGCGATAGATCGCGAGAGCTTCGATGTAGCAGGGCGCGGCCAATTCGAATTTCCCTTGTTTGCGAAGAATGTCTCCGACGTGTCGGATCGTGTGAGCCAGGACGAGAGGATCATTCAACGTACGATAAATGGCCACCGCTTCCTCATAATGGCTGAGCGCATCGCTGGTTTCATGCAGGTCCGACTCAATCTGCCCAAGCCCACAAAAGGCCCGCGCCAGCATGCCGCTGTCACTGGCTTCCCGGCAAAGGTCAATCGCCTCTGCAAAATGGGCCTTAGCCGCTGCTGACCGATTCTCCCTGCGCGCCTCATAGCCCAGCCTCAGCAATGTTTCCGGAGTGTCGCCCATCATGGCGACAGAGTAGCACAGCGATTGTTGGTCTGCGGCTCCATGTTCCCTGTTCCCTAATCCCTGTTCCCTGCCTTACGATGGATCGATATGATCTACTTCCTCTTCAAGACTGAGCCCGATGTGTATTCATTCGACGACTTTTTGCGCGACAAGGAAACCATCTGGGATGGCGTGACCAACCCGACTGCGGTGAAGTTCCTGCGCGAGATGAAGGCGGGGACGAAGTGGATTTTTTACCATACCGGCGACGAGCGCACCGCGGTCGGCACCGGAGCCGTGGTCAGCGTGGACCCCGCCAATCCCAAAGTGCCGATCGTCAAGGTGAAAGTGGGCAAGCGGCTCAAGCGGCCAAAGACGCTGGCGGAGATCAAGGCCGAGCCCATCTTTGCCAATTCGCCGCTGGTGGTGATCGGGCGCCTGTCGGTGGTCCCGCTGACTCAGGAACAGTGGGAGTGGCTGCTGGGTTAGGCAGACTGCGGAAGAGCTCGCTTCGGTGCAGTTTTCAAAAGCTTTGTATCAGGGCATGAATTCAGTCGTGCCGATAAAGCCAACAAAATCAACGTTGGGCTTTAGTGTCTGCGTGAGAGCGCCATTTGCCCTTTTGCTGCGGCGTTCTTGTTTTGAGTTTTCCGCGATTTCGGCGGCGGTTTTTGTTTCAGGCTGTCCTCATGCCATGCAGCCTGGT
>JBEKET010000055.1:0-42514 GCA_050013695.1 Occallatibacter sp. | reverse complement strand
CATGAGGACAGCCTGAAACAAAAACCGCCGCCGAAATCGCGGAAAACTCAAAACAAGAACGCCGCAGCAAAAGGGCAAATGGCGCTCTCACGCAGACACTTTAGCCCCTGAGGGATGTCCTTCACCATGACTCTCCGTCGTGGCAAAAATCTTTCGTTCCACATGCCCCCCCGCCGTATTACCATGAACCACATATCTTCCCCATCCCAGATTCGAAAAGGAAGCCCCGCATGTCCACAACCCCTGCCGCGAGTCTGCTCACGCTTGACGTAGAACGCAACGGCACTCAAACCGTGATCCGCTGCCATGGCAAGCTGATCGCCGGCGTCGGTGGCACCCTCTACTCGCAGGTCTGCCAGATCCTCCCCGACACCAAAAAGCTGATCCTCGACCTGACCGACGTCACCTACATGGATAGCCTCGGCCTCGGCACGCTCGTCCGTATCTACGTCTCAACCAAATCCGCCGGCTGCGAATTAATCCTAAAGAATCTCGGTAAGCGCGTCCGCGAGCTGCTGGGCCTCGCGCATCTTCTAAATGTCTTCACAGTAATCGGCGAACAAGGCATCAAGATCGGCTTCTAAAGGTTTTGAAAGGGCACGAATTCATTCGTGCCAAATGCAGGCGAAAAATGACGTGGGCTTCAGCCCCTGAGGTATGTTCTTAAGACGCGCCTACATCCCCGGATAAAACCCAGCAATCCACCCCTGCAGCACCGCCGGAAACACCCCCATCAACACCACCGCCGCCGCAATCCCCACCAGCACCAGCATCGTCACCGGACTTACGCGAATCGCCGTCTCATCCGTCGCCGCCATCACATAAGCCCGCTTCAACACCTGTAAATAGTAGTAAAGCGAAACCGCGCTCAGCCCAACCGCCAGCGCCACCAGCGCAAACGGAACCAGCCCCGCTCCAACTCCCAACACCGCCGCAAACAAATTGAACTTCGCCCAGAATCCCACCAGCGGCGGAATCCCAGCCAGCGACAAAAACAGCACCAGCAACACCGCCGCCAGCAACGGATTCCGCTTATGCAATCCAAGAAACGCATCCATCTTGTCGCTGCCCGTCGCCCGCTCCACCACGCCAATCACGCCAAACGCGCCCACAGTCGTCAGCCCGTACGTCAGCACATAGTAGAGCACCGCGCTTCCGCTCCGGAACGCTGGCCCCGTTGTACTCAAAAAGAAATGGAACGCGCTGCCCTGCCCCAAATAGGCGCGTTGCGCTGCGATCCCCAGCAAAATGTAGCCCGCATGAGCGATAGCCGAGTACGCCAATAGACGTCGCACACTCACTTGCGCCAACGCCGCCAGATTGCCGACTACCATCGAAGCCGCAGCTACAATCAGCAGAATCACCGCAAGTGGTTGCCATGCCAAGTATTCATTATGCAAGTAGTGCTCGACGACATCGCGCTGACCGCTAATCGGCCCTCCCGGCATGATCAAGTTCTCACTGATGGTCAGGAGCAGTGCAAAGCTCGCAACCTTTGACACTGACGCAATGAACGCCGCAGCCGCCGCAGGAGCGCCCTCATATGTATCCGGGGCCCAAAGATGGAAGGGTACCGCTGCGACCTTGAATCCCAATCCTGCAACGATGAGAATCCAGGCTACATAAAACAGCGGGCTCGGACCCGACTCCCCAATGGCGTATTGAATTTGATATAAATCCAGACTGCCGCTCAACCCATAGAGATAGCTGAACCCAAACAGCAGAAACGCCGCCGACATTCCGCCGAAAAGGTAATACTTCATCGCAGCTTCCGCGCTCTTGCCCGAATTCTTCGCGAATGCCGTGAGTACATAGAGTCCAAGGCTCAACAGTTCCAGGCCAACAAAAATCACTAGCAGGTCCCGCGCAGCTGCAACAAGCAGGCCACCGGATGCCGCCATGAGAACTACAGCAACGTACTCGCCCACGTGCCGTGTGAATTCCGAGTCGATGAACAACAGCAGCGTGAGGGCCGTCAGAGCTAGGACTCCAACCTGTGCAACCGCAACGCCCCCTCCGTTTGCGAGAACCAGAGACCGCTCCACATATAGGCCGAATCCAGTCTGCACGCTAATTGCCCAGACCGCCGCCCCGCATCCAGCCACGCCCAGCAATGCCGCAACCGCCGCGCGCACCTTCACCGCAGCCCCGCGCAGCAACCCCAGATCCACCACCAACACCAGCAGCGCCGCTACTTCCAGCGCCGTCTCCGGCAACGTCACGCGAAAGAGCTCTGCGTAGTTCATCGTCCCACTCCCGCAAGCAGCGCCTGCACCGCCGGCTCAATCGCGTCCAACAATATCTTCGGATACAAACCAACCACCAGGCTCACCGTCGCCAGCATCACCACGCCAGTAACTTCAGGCCAGGTGATCGCCGCAAAAGGATGCTTCTGTTCCTGCTCCAATTCATGCGCGCTCGGCCGCGCATCGTTGAAAAACGCCTTCTGCAGCGCCCGCCACGTGTACGCCACGCCAACCACAATCCCCACGCCCGCCGCGGCAACCCACCATGGCTTCACCGCCCACGCGCCGATCAGCACCTGCAACTCCGCCACAAATCCAGAGAACCCCGGCAGCCCCATCGACGCGATGCCCGCCACCACAAACGCCCACGCCGCAAACGGCATTCTTCGCGACAGGTGCATCGTCTCCAGCTCCGCCAACTGCCGCGTATGCGTGCGCTCATACACAATCCGCCCCACAATCGCGAACAATAGCCCGGCAATGATTCCGTGCGAAAACATCTGCAGCACCGCGCCCGTCATGCCGATCTGGTTCAGCGTCACCAGCCCCAGCATCACAAATCCCATGTGGCTCACGCTGGAGTAGCCAATCACAAATTTGAAATCCGTCTGCACCAGCGCCACCAGCGCGCCATACACGATCCCGATCACCGCCAGCAGTGCAAACACATCCCGCCACGAGCCAATTCCGATAAATGAAAATCCCCACGGATCAAGCCCATGCGGAAACAGCGAAATCCCCACCCGCAGGCATCCGTACGCGCCCAGCTTCATCACCACGCCTGCCAGCAGCATCGATGCGGCCGTCGGCGCAGCCACGTGTCCAGTCGGCGCCCAGGTGTGAAACGGCCACATACCCGCCAGAATCGCGAACCCCGTAAACACCAGCGGGAAGCACCACATTTGAAAACTCACCGGCAATCCCGCATGCGCCAGCGCCACCAACCCCGTCGAGTGCCCACCCGATGCCGAGTACGCCGCCAGCAATCCGATCAGCACCATCGCCGACCCGACAAACGAATACAGCGCCAGCTTCATCGCCGCATACTCGCGCCGCGTCGAACCCCATATCGCGATCAAAAAATACTTGGGCACAATCGCAATTTCGTAAAACACAAACAGCAGAAACAAATCGAAGCTTAAGAAAACTCCGTACACTCCGCCGATCAGCGCCAGAAAAAATCCGAAAAACTCGTTCGTTCTCTCTTCAATATTCCAACTGAACAAAACCCCAGCCACCGCCGCCAATCCCGTCAGCAGCACCAGCACGCGGCTGATCCCGTCCGCAGCGAGCAGGTAGTGAATCCCCATCGACGGAACCCAAACCTTGTCCGTCAAAATCACCAGCCCCTTGCCGTAGTCGGAAACAAAACCCGCCACGCCCACCGCAAGCCCGGCAACCGCAACCATCAGCGCCAAAATCCGCGACATGCGCGCCGGCTTGGCCGGCAACATCGCAATACCCAGCGCACCGAAGAACGAGATGTAGATCGTCAACGAAAGCATCTAAAATCTCCAATGCGCGAGCAAATTCACCACGGTCGGGTTCACGCTGTCCACAATCAGTTGCGGCAAAATCCCAATCAGCAACATCAATCCAATTACCGGCGCCAACGCCATCCGCTCGCCGTGATGCAAATCAGGGAACTGCGCCAGCCGCTCCGGCACCGGCCCCGCAAACACTTTTTGAATCACGGTAAGAATCACCGCCGCCGTCACCAGCAACCCAAGAATCGAAACCGTCGACGCAATCCACGCCAGCGAAAACGCGCCGCGGAAGATTAAAAACTCGCCCACAAATCCGTTCAGCCCCGGCAGTCCCAGCGACGAGAAAAGCGCAATCCCCATCAGCCCTGCCAGCACCGGCGCAGGTTTCCGTAACCCGCCAAAATCGTCAATCCCGCGATGCCCGCCCGTCCGCTGTTGCAGCATGGCCACAAACCAGAACAGCGCCGCCGCCGTCAGTCCGTGGTTGAACATCTGCAGAATCACGCCGTTCAGCGCCGCCGCCTGGCTCGCCGCATCGGCCGTGCTCATCACCGGCACCGCCAGCGCAAAAATCCCCAGTAGACAATAGCCCAGGTGATTCACGCTTGAATACGCAAACACCCGCTTCAAATCTTTCTGCGCCACCGCCGCCCACGCGCCCATCACCACCGTCGCAACCGCCAGCACCAGCAGCGGCGTGCGCATCGCCGCAATCTGCACGCCGAAAATCGGCAGCGCAATCCGCAGCAACCCATACACGCCCATCTTCGACATCGCGCCCGTCAGCAACATCGTCACCGGCGAAGGCGCTTCAGAGTAAGCCGCGGGCAGCCACGTGTGAAACGGGAACATCGGCACCTTCACCGCAAATCCGGCAAGCACGCCGATCGCAAGCCACATCATCACTGGAAGCCCAAAGAATCCCGCACCCAGTTGCGCCGTCACCAGCTGTGCCAGATCACCCTTTGCAGCCAGATCTCCAAGCCGCCCAAAATCCATGCTGCTCGTCGCAAGAAACACCGCCAGGAACGACACCAGCAGCGCCACCGATCCGGCCATCGTGTACACAAAAAACTGCGTCGCCGCCGGCCCGCGCTTCGTCCCGCCCCACAGCTTGATGAGGAAGAACGCCGGAATCAAACTCAACTCCCAAAACAAAAACCAATGAAAGAAATTCAGCGCCGTGAATGAACCGAACAGCCCCGACTCCAGCACCAGCACCAGTCCAAAATAAAGTCCCGGTTGATGATGCACGCGCGTCGCCGCATCCACTGACATCAGCGTCACAATCGCTGAAAGCACCAGCATCAGCGCGCCCAATCCATCCACGCCCAGGTGATACTCAATGCCCAGCGAAGGCGCCCACTGGTGCTGTTCCAGCAGCCCCATGCTCCCATCCGCCGGCAACTGCGTCCACACCCACAGCGCAACCGCCAGGCCAATGAGCGTAGTAACCATCGCCACGCCGCGCGCATGCTTGCCAGACAACAGCGCGATCACCGCTCCCACCAGCGGCAGCGCGGTCAACACCGTCAATATCGGAAATCCGCTCATGCCCGGCTGCTCCAAATCAGGTACGCCGCCAGCACCACAACTGCCAGCGCCAGCAGCCGCAAATAAGTCTGCACTCGCCCGTTCTGCAAGCCCGAAAGCAACCCGCCTCCTGTGTTCAATTCCTCGCAGCCCTTGTCAAAGCCGCCGTCCACAACATTGGTATCGAGGAACCGATTCAAATGCGCTCCCATCCTGGTGAGCCACGCAACGCCTCTCACCGCGCCACCCCACACGCGCCGGTCAAGCCAGTCCGCAACCTTCGCCCACCACTCGTAAAACGCGATCACCGTCTCCCCGTACAACTCATCCACATAAAGCCGGTCGCGCAGCGCTCTCCAAACCATCGGCACTGCCGCTTCCAGCACATCCGGCTCTTCCGCCTTCGGCGACTTGTTGCCGTAGAGCATCCAGCCCAGCCCCATGCCCACAATCACAATCACGCATGAAGTGCCCAGCAGCATCAGCCACGCCGGTTCCAGGAAGGCTTTTAAGCCACCTTCCGCCACCTGCCCATTCAGGAAGGCCCTGAACCACGGCCAAGCCGGCGTTCCAATCGCGCCCAGTGCCATCGCAAAAAATGCCAGAATCGCCAGCGGCGTGGTCATCGACTTCGGGCTTTCATGCGCATGCTTCTCGCCGCGATTCACGCCAAAAAACACATAACTGACCTGCCGCGTCATATAGAACGCAGTCAGCACCGCGCCGAACACCAGCAGATAATAGGGAACCTGCGACACCGTCCAACCATGCGCCGATTCCAGAATCGCGTCCTTGCTCCAGAAGCCTGAGAACAAAATCGGAACGCCGCACAGCGCCATCATGCCAACTGCATACGTCAAAAATGTCACCGGCATGTCGGACTTCAATCCGCCCATCCGCCGCACGTCCTGCTCTTCATGGCAGCCGTGAATCACCGACCCCGCGCCCATGAAGAGCAGCGACTTGAAGAACGCATGCGTGATCAGGTGGAACATCCCTACGGCCACGCCGCCCATCCCCAACCCCGCCATCATGTAGCCCAACTGCGAGATAGTCGAGTAAGCCAGAATCCTTTTGATATCGTTCTGCGCAACCGCAATCAGCGCGGCAAAAACGGCCGTGAACGCGCCCACCCAAGTAACGACAGTCAGCGCCGTAGTGGTTCCAATCAGCCCCGCGTGAATCGGCATCCCAGCGGCCATCAGCGGATAAACGCGCGCAATCAGATAAACACCCGCGGCCACCATCGTTGCCGCGTGAATCAGCGCCGACACCGGCGTCGGTCCTTCCATCGCATCCGGCAGCCACACGTGCAATGGAAACTGTCCGCTCTTGCCCGCGGCCCCCGCAAAGATCAGCAATCCAATCGCGCCGGCAGCGGTCAATCCCCACACTGCGTGCTGCGCCAGCAACCCGCCCAGCGCCGACGCTTCCATCGAACCCGCGCCATTGTTATAGAACAGCAGCGTGCCGGTCTGCGCAAACAACCACACAATGCCCAGCAGAAAAAACACATCGCCCACGCGCGTGGTCATGAAAGCTTTCTTCGCCGCCGCCGCCGCTGAAGGCTTGTGATACCAGAACCCGATCAGTAAGTAGGAAGTAAGTCCCACTAACTCCCAGCACATAAACAAGAGCAGCAGCGAGTTAGCAATCACCACGCCCAGCATCGCTCCCGCAAACAAGCTCAGGAAGCAGAAGAAGCGCGTGAAATTCTCGTCGTGCGCCATGTACCCGGTCGAATAAATAAAGATCAGCAGCCCGACAAACGTGACCATCACCAGCATCACCGCCGACAGCGGATCAAGCACCCACCCCAGGTCCACATTCGTTGATCCAAACTGAATCCATGTGAAGTTGACCGTCTCGCGCACGGCTTGTCCATGCGACCAGCCCGCCAGCACATGTCCAAATGCCGCCAACGCCAGCAGCAATGAAAATCCCAACGACCCAATCGCCAGCGCAGCCGCAGTCCTGCGCTTCGGCTGCTTCAGCAGCGCAATCACGCCCGATGCCACAATCGGCACCGCCGGAATCAACCACAAGATCCCCGCGATGGGAGAAGCCGCCAGTTGCGGAGTGAATGAAATTGTCTCTTGCATCAACTCCTCACCCCTTCATCCTGTTCATCGCATCCAGATCCGTCGTATGCGCATGCCGATGAATCGAAATCACCAGCCCCAGTCCCACCGCCGCCTCCGCCGCCGCCACGGCAATCGAAAAGATCGCAAACATCATCCCCGTCAGCGCCTCGGGATGCGGCCCATAACGCCAAAACGCAATCAAATTCAAATTCGCCGCATTCAGCATCAGCTCGATCCCAATCAGCACCAGGATCGCGTTGCGCCGCGTCAGCGCTCCCGCCAACCCAATCGCAAACAGCAGCGCGGCCACCAACAAATACCCAGCCAGCGGATTCATTGCGCGCCCTCTTTCTCATGCATCGCCACAATCACCGCGCCAATCAGCGCCGCCGTCAGCAGCAGCGCCACAATCTCCAACGGCAGCACGTAACGCCCAATCAGCGCATTGCCAATCTGCAATACCGTCACTTGCGGCGCCGGCCCATTCTCATGCGGAAGTCCGCCAACGCTCTGCAATACCGCCCAACCCAGCGCCGCAAAAACACCCGCCGCAATCACCAGCCCGGCAATCGGCCCCCTACTATAAACACCGTCCTTCGGAGTCTCCGAGCCTCGCGTCAGCAAAATCGCAAACACCACCAGGATCGCCACCGCGCCGATGTAAACCAGGATCTGCGCGAACCCCGCAAACTGCGCATCAAGATTCAGAAACAGTAGTGCCAGTCCCGCAAACGCCACCGTCAGCGCCAGCGCGCAATGCACCGTATTCTTCAGCAGCACCGCGGCCAGCGCCCCAGCAATCGTCAATCCCGCAAGCAAATAAAACACCACGCTCATCGGCGCCCCGTCCTTCGCTGGCTCGGGTAATAACGCACCGTGCCCCATTCATGCGCCAGCTTTTCGGCGCATGAGTGGGATAGCACAAACCCAATACCCGCGGTCATACAAATCTCAATCCGCATACCGGTAACTCCTCGGCCCAATATGCTTCCTCTTGAACCCCACCCGCGCCATCACCCAATACGCCACCAGCAGGATCGCCGAGCACGCCACCCAACGCTCCCATCCATTCCCCATGAAGTGCCACAGCGCAGCATCGAACAGGTTAAGCAGTGTCAGCGGCAGCACAAACTTCCATGCGAAATTCATCAACTGGTCCTGCCTCAGTCTCGGGAGCGTTCCGCGCATCCAGATAAACACGCAGATCGAAAGCATCACCTTCCCGAAGAACCAAATCCACGAAGGCACCCATCCCAGAAACGCCACCGGCGCCGACCATCCGCCCAGGAACAGCGTCGTCCCCAGCCCCGAGATCGACAGCATGCCGACATACTCTCCCAGGAAAAACTCCGCAAATTTGAAGCCCGAATACTCCGTAAAATATCCAGCCACCAACTCCGATTCGCCCTCCGGCAAATCAAACGGCGAGCGATTCGTCTCCGCCGTCGCAGCCACGGCATACAGCACAAACCCAGCAAATCCCCACGGCGTAAAAATGTACCAGTGCGGCAATCCCCACGTGTATTGGTTCTGCGCCTCGACAATCTTTTCCAGAGACAGCGAGCCGGTAATCATCACCACCGCCACGCTCGACATCAGCAGCGGCACCTCGTAGCTGATCATCTGCGCCACAGCGCGCATCGCGCCCAGCAGCGAATACTTGTTGCGGCTCGACCACCCCGCCATGAACACCGACAGTTCCGTCGACGCGCCCATCGCGAAATAAAACAGCAGCCCCGCATCCATCTTCACCAGCGTCATGTTGCGCCCCATCGGCAACACCGCGTAGCCCATGAACACAACCACCACCAGGAACACCGGCGCCAGAAAATGCACCACACCATCTGCGCTCTTCGGAACCAAATCTTCCTTGGTCAGCGATTTAATGCCGTCCGCAACCGGCTGCAAAATCCCGTACAGCCCCACGCGATTCGGTCCCAGCCGATTCTGCATCCGGCCCAGTCCCTTGCGCTCCAGCAAAACCGAAATCGCAAACAGCCCAGGAAACACGCAGATAATCGCCACCACGCAAATCACCACACCCGTGGCCTGCTGCAGCCACGCCGGCAAAAATCCAATTACCCAAAGCTTCAGCGTGATAAAAATCTGGTCTGCGTTTTCAATCACGGTTTTTCCGGCAAAGGAGAGCCCAATCATGCCTTCGTCTCCCCTCCCGCCGGCTTCGCAGCCGCATCTGCAAGAGGCGCCGCCGGCTTGGCCGCAGCCGCAGCAACCTTAGCCGCCGCAGCATCGGCCGCAGCCTTGGCCTTCGCATCCGCCTTGACCTTCTCTTCAGCTAAACGCGCATCTACCTCAGTCGCTTCAGTCGGATGAATCTTGTGATAATGCTCGTTCGACTTAGCCAGCTGTTCGCGATCCAGCAGCAACCCGCCAAACCGATCCGTCGTCGCCAGTTCAAACTCCGTATCCATCTTGATGGCTTCAAACGGGCAAACTTCAACGCAGATCTGGCAACTCATGCACACCGAAATATCAATATCGAATCGCGCCGGATAGATCTGCATCTTGCCCAGTGCATCCGGCTTTTTATCCGTGCTCTTCACGATATAAATGCACTTCGGCGGACACTCTTTCTCGCAGATCTGGCAGGCCACGCAGCGCAGCCCCTTCTCCCAATCGTCGCCGTCGTAAACCAGAAACGGAAAATCGCGCGTCGCTTCAATCGGAGCAATCCGCTCCTCCGGATACTGAACCGTCGTCAGTCGCTCCGCGGACACATAGCTCCCCGCAAAGTTCCGCGCCGTCTCCGCCAGTCCCTTCAGTATCCCCTCGCCCAGCAAGTTACCCCTCCAAATGCAGCTTCTAGCTATTAGCTTCTAGCCTCTAGCTCTTTCACTCCGCCCACTAACTCAATCTCAAATACCAAATGCAATCAACGACCCGACAAACTAGAAGCTGGAGGCTAGAAGCTAGCAGCTACATCACCGATCCACTTCTCCCAGCACAATATCCACGCTTCCAAAAATCAGCACCACATCCGCCACGTTCTGCCCCAAACACATGTCTTCAAGTATCGTCAGGTTGATCAAGCTCGGCGGCCTGATCCGGTAGCGATAAGGATTCGGCCCTCCATCGCTGATCAAATAAAATCCCAGCTCGCCCTTCGGCGCTTCAATGCGCCCATAAGCCTCGCCCGGCTTCGGCCTGAACCCGCGAATCTTCGCCTTCGGATCCATCACCGGCCCGCTCGGAATATCTTTCAACGCCTGCTCCAAAATCTTGATCGACTCGCGAACTTCCAAGAGCCGAATCATGAACCGGTCATACACGTCGCCGTGATCGCCCAGCGGCACGCGGAAATTGAACCGGTCGTAAATTCCGTAATGATCCACCTTGCGAATGTCGTAGTTCACGCCCGAGGCCCGCAGCATCGGCCCGGTCACGCCCGCATTCACCGCCAGGTCCGCCCGCAAAATCCCCACGCCCTGGGTCCGCGCCATCAGGATTTCGTTCCCCGTCAGCAGCGCCTCAAACTCGTCCACAAATCCCGGCAGTCCCGCCACCACTTTACGCGTCGCATCCAGCCACGCCGGCGTCGCATCCACGCGGCATCCGCCAAAGCGCATGTAGTTCACCATCATGCGCGCCCCGGTCAGCGCCTCAAATAAATCCAGCACCTTCTCGCGTTCTTTGAACGCATACATCAGCGGAGTTCCGCTCGCGCCCATCTCCTGAATCAAAAACCCCACCGCCGACGCATGATTCACCACCCGCGTCAGCTCGCCCAATATCACGCGCAAATACTGTGCCCGCTCCGGCACTTCCTGCCCCGTCAGCTTCTCCACCGCCAGCGCATACGCCCAGTTATTGGTCAGCGGGCAAATATAATCCAGCCGATCCGTGAACGGCATCGAAGCCAGGTAACTCATCCCCTCGGCCAGCTTCTCGTGATTGCGATGCAGATACCCAAACACCGGCTTCAGGCGAATCACGCGCTCACCATCCAGCGCCACATCCATCCTGAAAACCCCGTGCGTCGACGGATGATGCGGCCCCATGGCCACTTCAAGCAGCTCGCCCTCGCCATCCGGCTCAATCACCGGCGGCCGATTCCACCCGTCAAGCCTCTCCGTCTTGTGATCCACAACCGCCATCCAGATTCCGATCCCCAGTCCCTTAGTCCCTAGTCCCTTAGTCCCTTAGTCCCTTAGTCCCTGTTCCCTTGTTCCCTCGGTCCCTCAGCCCCTGCTCTTATGCTTTTCCGCCCTCAACAGCACCTCATCATGCGGCGTCGGCTCATATTCAAAATCGTCCGGCTCCACATAATCCCGCCGCATCGGGTGGTCTTTGAACTCGTCCCACATCAGCAGCCGCCGCAGGTCCGGATGCCCCTTGAACACAATCCCGTATAGATCAAAAATCTCCCGCTCCTGAAACTCCGCCGACCGCCAAATCGGAGTCAACGACGGCAGCTCCACCTGGTCCGTCCGGTTCACCGTCTTCATTCGAATCACCACCGGCCCATGCCCCTTGGCAATCGAAAACAAGTGATACACCGCCTCCAGGCACCCCGGCACCACGCGCTTTTTCGTTTCCTCAACGGTCTCATCGACCTGCTGCTCCACGCCGTCCACGGTCTTTGTAACCGTGCGCGTAACTTTCACTTTTTCGGCAATCTCTTTATCCGGCCAGTCCACCCCGGTTGCGTTCGAAAGGAAATCCAGGCCCAGCTCCGCGTCGTCCCGCAAAAACTTCCCAACCGCAAACGCATCAGCCGGCCTCAGCCGCAGCGAGTGCTGTCCACTCACGCTCGGGTTGGAGACAATCTCCACCACCGCGCCAGGAACCCCAGCCTCAATCGCCGCCTTAATCTCCTCAACCGTCTTCATTTCAAAAGTCCCTTAGTCCCTGGTCCCTTAGCCCCTCACAACTGACCACTGATCACTGACCACTGACCACTGTCTTTATCGTCACCGGCCACACCCCAGGATTCGAAGTCGGCTCCAAATCATGCTCTCCCTGCACCGGCACCGGAAACTCCCCTTGCGCCTCGGCATTCAAATGCCTCGGCCGATCCGGCCCCGTGAGCGACTGCCCATCAATCTTCTTTTGCAGCGTCATAAACGCCTGCAGCAGCGCCTCCGGCCGTGGCGGGCACCCAGGAATATGCACGTCCACCGGAATATACCGATCGATCCCCTTCAGCACGTTGTATCCCTGCTTGAACGGTCCGCCAGAAATCGCGCAAGCCCCCATCGCAATCACGTACCTCGGTTCGGCCATCTGGTTGTATAGCCGCACCACCTGCGGCGCCATCTTCTTGGTCACCGTCCCGGAAATAATCATCAAATCCGCCTGCCGCGGCGATGGCCTGAACACCTCCGCGCCAAACCGCGCCAGGTCGTACCGCGCCATCGTCGTCGCAATCATCTCGATCGCGCAACACGCCAGCCCAAACTGCATCGGCCAGATCGAACTCCGCCGCCCCCAGTTATAGAGTTCCTCGATGGTCGTTACGAAGACGCCCTGCTTCCCCAGTTCGATCTTCAGTCCTGCTTCAACAGCCATTCGTCGCTCCACTCCTGATTTAGCCGCTAGCGGCTAGCTTCTAGCCTCTAGCTCCCTAAGTTCCTGCAACCAACTTGTTACCCACTCCCGCAGTTCTTTTGGCCTTGCATTCGGCAGACAGCTTTCGTCCGTCCGGGCGTTCCGAAGCTAGCAGCTAGAAGCTGTTCTCACTGCCAGGTGAGAACTCCCTTACCCCAAGCCCATGCCAGCCCCTCAATCAGCATCAGCACAAACACCAGCATCGACACGCACGCCGCCACGCCCAGCCCTGTGAACGCCACCGCAAACGGCAGCAGAAACACCGCTTCCACGTCAAAGATCAGAAAAATAATGGCATAAAGGTAGTAGGCCGAGCGGAATTGCACCCACGCGTCGCCCTTTGACACCAACCCGCACTCGTAGATGGCGTTCTTGATCGCGTTCGGCTTGGCCGGAGAAAACACCTTCCCCCAAAGCCACGCCAGCCCCAGTGGAGCCAACCCGAAGCCCAGCGCTGCGATGAACAATACTGCCAGAGAAAAATAAGGACTTGAGGCCATCTGCAAAAAGAAATCCTTCATGACAACCGTACCAGTTTGCGCCCCCGTTTGGCTAAGGAGATGTGCGCTCGCTCACACCAGCCGCCCTCAATTTCTCGCCATTCATACCACTC
Organism: Occallatibacter sp.; assembly: GCA_050013695.1. Classification (GTDB taxonomy): domain Bacteria; phylum Acidobacteriota; class Terriglobia; order Terriglobales; family Acidobacteriaceae; genus Telmatobacter. The sequence continues at coordinate 28,983 of JBEKET010000055.1, read as the reverse complement.
TATGAACCACCCGCTGCAAACGGCCTCGCTGACCCGCTGCCTTGCTGACCCGCTGGCCGGGTGCCCCATGTCCCGCGCACTTGGGGACATGGGATACACGCCGGGTGCCCCCGGTCCCTCTCGCACTCGGGGACCGGGGAATACGCATGAAGCCAGTGCGAGCCTCCCGCGAGCTTCCGCCCCCACGACCAGTGGGTGGTCCACCATAAGGTTGAGGACAGCCCATCCCCCACCCCTGTTACCGTTCTTATGTCCCCGCCGCCATTCCCCAAACCAACGCGCCGGGCAGCAAGCACTTACCCTGGGAGATCGTCGTACGATGTTCAAATCTGTGTTCCTCCGCTGGCTTTCGGGCGCCTTCATCGCCGCTCTCTCCCTCACAGCCGCCCTCGGCGTTCGCGCCGCCACCGACCCAGCACCGCCAAAACCAAACGAAAGTCCCGCGAACACCGCCGCGACGACTCCAACCGACACCCCCACCGCCGGCGCAGCCTACACCGCCGCCATCAAGGTCACCGGCCCCACCACCCCCTTTCACGACTCGGTCGCCTCCCACTACAACTACGCCTTCGGCAAAGACACACCCTTCCTGCCCTCCAACGCCACCACCATCAACGGCCAGTTCGTCAGCCCCAAAAGCTTCTACACCGCTGAATACTGCGGCCACTGCCACCAGCAGGCCTATCACCAATGGCGCCAGTCGGTGCACTCCAACAGCTTCCGCGCCCCCTGGTACCTCAAAAACGTCAACTCCCTCATCGACGAAAAGGGCGTCCAGTTCTCCCGCCATTGCGAAGGCTGCCACAACCCCATAGCACTGTTCTCCGGCGACCTGTCGCAGGGCATGCCCAAAAAGCGCCCCTTTGAGCAAGAAGGCGTCACATGTTCCACGTGCCACTCCATCGTCTCGACGGACGCCACTGGAACCGGCAGCTACGTCATGGGCACCCCCGCCGTCCTGGTCGACGAAGCCGGCTCCCCCATCACCCACCCCGTCTCCGACGCTGAAGTCCTCGCCCACCTCGACCGCCATTCCAAGGCCGTCATGCGCCCCCTGCTCCAAACCAGCGAGTTCTGCGCCGCGTGCCACAAGGCCGCCATCCCCCGCTCCCTCGACGACTACAAATGGCTTCGCGCCATCTCGCTCTACGACGAGTGGCAGGGCGCCAGCTTCACCAAACAGTCCCCGCTCCCCTTCTACCGCAAGGATTCCGTCTCCACCTGCCAAACCTGCCACATGGTCCGCGAGCCCCTCAAAGACGGTGAAATCGATCCTGGCGCCAAAGACGGCAAGCTGGTCTCCCATCGCTGGCCCGGCGGCAACACCCTCGTGCCCGCCTTCTACAACTACCCCGAGCAGGCCAAAAAGGTAGAAGACTTCCTCAAAAATTCCTACGACGGCAAGGGCGTCTTCAACGTCGACATCTTCGCTTTAGAAAAAGAAAATGCCGCCGCCACCAGTTCGGATCAAGTCCTCGTCGCCCCCCTCGGCCTCACCAGCTTCTCCCTCGTCCCCGGTGAAACCCTCGTCGCCGACGTCGTCATTCAGAACAAGGGCATCGGCCACTCCTTCATCCCCGAGCAGCGCGATTTCTACGAAGCCTGGGTCGACTTCACCGTCAAAGACAACGCCGGCAAAACCCTCGCCGAATCCGGCTTCATCCAGCCCGATGGCTCACTCGATCCCGGCGCCCACTCCTTCACCAACCGCCTCATCAACAACAAAGGCGAGCTCAACGCCCTCCACGAAATCTGGCACAACCGCGTCCTGGCCTACAACAACACCATCCAGTCCGGCCGCTCGCAGCTCGTCCGCTACCGCTTCCGCATTCCCAAAGCCGCTACCGGCCAAATCACCCTCACCGCCACGGTGAAGTACCGCCGCTTCAACCAGCACTTCATCGACTACGCCATCACCGAGACCGGCCAGAAGGAACCCAAGCCCTACCCCATGTCCATCATCGACATGGCCTCCGAAACCCGTACCCTCAAAATCGGTGACAACGCCCCCGTCCCGCCCGACCCCTCCGAGAACAAGGAATGGATGCGCTGGAACAACTACGGCATCTGTCTCCTCGACGCCCAGCAGTACGCCGCCTCCGTCCACGCCTTTGAGCGCGTCGCCGCCCTCCGCCCCGACTACGCCGACGCCTTCACCAATATGGGGATCGTTGAAATCTCCTGGGAAAAATACGACGACGCCAAGGCCAATCTCGCCAAAGCCCTCACCCTTTTGCCCGGCGACCCGCGCGCCCTCTACTATCGCGCCCTCGTCGAACGCAACGCCGGCCAGGTCAAAGAAGCCATCGCCGACCTTGAAGCCATGCTGGCCAAATATCCCCGTTCCCGCGACGGCCTCCGCGAACTAGGCTTCAGCTACTTCCAGCAGCGCGACTACGCCAAATCCCGCGACATCTACGAGCGCCTTCAGGCCGTCGACCCTGACGACCTCGCCGCCCACTATCAGCTAGCCATCCTCTACCGCCGTCTTGGCGACAAGACCAAAGCCGCCATCGAGTCCGCCAAGTTCGCCGATCAGAAAGACGATCCCACCGCCTCGGAGTACGCGTTAATCTTCCTCCGCAAGCACCCCGAAGTAGCCGGAGAGTCAGTAGTCTGGCACACCCACGACCTCACCGGCGACCCCGTCAAGCGCCCCGAAAAAATCCAGTACACCTACATCCCCGGCGCCGGCTTCTAGCTTTGTCATCCTGAGCGACCGCAGGGAGTCGAAGGACCTGCAGTTGTTTTTCCGGCTCTACGTCCCGGAGGGACCGAAGGATAATCGCCGGGTGCCTCCGGTCCATCGCACTTGGGGACCGGGGAGACAATGAACTCCGTGCGAGCCCCCGCGAGCATCCGCCCCACCGCGGGCGCTCACAAATTGAAATAGAAAACCGGCGCCATCGCCGCCAGCACCGCGCCCACCTGCACCGCCAGCACCCCCATCGCCTGCCGCGGAGCCCTGCGCAGCCACTGAAACGCAAAGAACGCAAGCACCGGCAACTGCCCCGCCATCAGCAGTTGCCAGATGTGAGCAACTGCTCCTTCATCCGCCCTCCCGTTCACCACCACTTCCGGCCCGGTGCCAACCAATGCCACGCGAACCAGCACCAGCGTCATCGCCGCCAACGACATCGCCACCGGCACAAACGCGCTCCACTGCTTCATCACACCGCCAAAGGAATACCCAGCCTGCTCCATCTTCCCTCCCTGGTCCGAGAATTGCGTCGAAACCATCCGCTCTTTCATCGCCGACCAAACCACGTTCACACCCGGCCTCAGGCCGCCTTCGCCGTCCACCAGGTGCTCTTCAAACTCCGCACCATACCGCTTCCTCCAACCGCGCGGATAGAGCCGCGTCAGCACCCGCGCCATCATGCGATTCATAGTGCCTCCAGCCTTTCCAGCCCGGCCTTCGCAAATTGGTGCAGCGTCGCCAGCTTAGCGCCCAGCACCCGCAATCCCTCTTTGGTAATCCGATAGGGCTGCCGCCGCTCCTCAGGCTCCAGCGGCTCAATCCACCCCTGCTGCTCCAGCCGCGCAATTGCCCCATACAGCGTTCCCGGCCCCAGCCGCGTCCCGCACATCCCGGCAATGTCCTCAATCATGGCGTGCCCATGCTTCGGCCCGCTCGCCAGGCTAGCCAGCACCAGCAGCGGCGGATCGGAATAGTGTCCCAACCCGGCCTCGTTCTCATCCTCTACTACGTGTCGCGTACTTCGCATGACGTAGTTATTGCACGGACCGCGCGTTGATGCAAGAGGAAAACGCGGCGATCTGCCTCAAACTGGTTTCCGGCCCGTCGACGGACACTCCCGCGAAGAGCAATTCTGACCGGATTTTGCCCCCCTGACCGTTCCATACTCGGGACGCAAAGGAAGGCACCTCATGAAGATCCTCCTGGCAATTGACCATCCCGGTTCAGCGGAAAGCACGGTTCAAACCGTGATCGACCAGTTCCGCCCCGAACCCAGCGAAGTCCTGGTTTTGCACGTCCTCCAACCGGTTGACTCCGAGCCCGCTCCGGAGATGGCTCAGGGATACGCTCCCGAACTCGACGGCCAGCTGGAACCCGCCCGTGCGTTGGTCGAGCACATTGCCAACCTGTTGCGCAGCTCCGGGTTCAAGGCCGAGACCGATGTCCAGATCGGCGACCCAATCATGAACATCCTGAATACCGCGGCCTCATGGCATGCCGATCTCATCGTGGTCGGCGACCACGGAAAATGGGATCTCCAGAACATTTTCATCGGCAGTGTAGCCCAATCCGTCGCTCACCAGGCCAAATGCTCCGTTGAGATTGTGCGCACACCGCCGGTTCACTGAGGCCGCACGCCCACCGTCAGAAGACATCGAAACCCATGCGAGCGGTGAACGGGCGTCACCCACTCACCCCACAATCCCATACTTCCCCTCCAAAAACCCCCGCAACCCCTCCGGCACAATCCCCGCCAGCTCCTGCCACGTCATCACCTTGCACCTCGTGCGCATCTCCGCCGGCCTAACCGCCGCCATCACCTGAAACCACGCCTCCCGAAGATCCGGCCGCCGCTCATCATGCACCACGCAAAAACTCGCCCCCTCCGCATACGCCGCCAGCACGTTCCGAATCAGCTGATACCCCGCATACCCCGCCTCCGCCGGCTCACTCTCCCACGCCCGCGCCACAATTCCCGCCTGAAACTCCCGCGCAATCTCCCGCGCAATCTCCCTCGCCTCCAACTCCGCCGCAGCCTCCTCCCACTCCTGCGTAAACTCCTCCGCAAACTCCACCGCTTTCCGCCGCCGCGCCGTCCTTATCTCCACCCGCGGCAGCAGCTCCCGCTCAAACACCGCATCAAAATCCCGATACCCCTCCACCACCCGCGCCTCCCGCGTCTGAAAGTCGCTTTCCGTCAGCTTCGCCTCCACCAGCAGCCCGCCCCACCGCATATCCACTTCCGTCCGATCAAATCGCCCGTTACTCAGCGGAACCCGCGCCCTCCACCCAAACACCGGCGACGAGTCTCCCTCAATCCCCATCACACTCCGCACATGAGCAGCCTCCGCCACCCCAGGCGTACAAAACACGTTCATCAGCAGCGCATCGGAACTCATCGACGAATCCAACTCCCGCCACCTCCGCTCCGCCTTAGGCAGCGCCCGCCCCTGAGCATGAATCTTGTCAAACCGCCGCATCCACTCCGGCCGCTCCAGAATCGCCGCATACGCAGCATCGAAAAAATTCCCATGCAATCCGTCAACCGGCTCATACACAATCACCGGCGGCGTCCCATAGCTCTCCACGTGCGCACGCCCTTTCGCCCAAAGCCTGCCCCGCTCCCCCAGTTCCCGCCGCAATTCACCCGCGTACCAACCCGCAATCCCCGTCATATCCAGTCAGATTACTCCGCCCGCCGTCCACCAAGTCCGCCCCAAAATTCCAATTGCCTTTCCCCGCGTCCCAAGGCAAAATCCAATAAAGAATCCAACCCCGGCCTCGGAGCGACCCCCGTGCCCAAAACCCCGTCAAATCCCCTCAAGTTCAAAGCTCAGCTCATCGGCCGCGGTCCCGGCGGCGCATGGACCTACCTCCCAATCCCCTTCAGCGTCCCTGAAGTCTTCGGCCGCAAGGGCCAGGTTCCCGTCCGCGCCACCATCAACGGATTCACCTTCCGCAACTCCCTCATGCCCCGCGCCGGCGTCCACATCCTCGGCGTCGGCAAAGACATTCTCGCCGCAGCCTCCGCCTCAACCGGCGACACCGTCGAAGTCGAACTGGCCTTCGATGATGCTCCGCGCACCGTCGCGGTTCCGGCGGACCTCCAGGCCGCCCTCGCCAGGCACCCCGCCCAGGCAAAAGCCTTTGACGAATTCTCCTATTCGCACAAAAAGGAGTACGTCGACTGGATCGAGAGCGCCAAAAAACCTGAAACCCGCCTCAAGCGCATCGAAAAGGCAATCGAAGTCCTCGCCTCCCGCAAATCCCCCAAAGGCTAATCCGCAAAACCTCCTCCAAGATCTTCCCGTAGCCCGCCCGCCGCCGCCCCGCCACGCCCTCAGCCCAGCCGCATTCATCGCGTTTTATTCATTGTGTAACCTGCCTGAAACCTGACAGTAATCCGGCATTTAACTTGAATTGTTAATTTCAGGTGATGTGCGGCTGGCTCGACTTTTCATTGCCTTTCTAGGCCGCAGACACACAACTTTACGCACTTTGGAGGATCACTGTGACACAATCTCTCGTGGGTGGACGCATTCGTCTGCTCGCCTTGGCTCTATCGGTTATCGTGCTGCTGTTCGGCGCACCACTGCACGCGCAAGCAACAGGTTCGAAGCTCGACGGAACAATCGTCGACGCGCAAGGCAAAGGCGTCGTCAATGCCACTGTCACTGTGAAGAACGCGGCAACCGGCGCCGTCAAAACAACCCACACCGACGGCTCTGGAAACTACTCGTTCGACGGCCTGCCCGCAGGCGCCTACACGGTACAGGCAACTGCCGTTGGATTCGCTCTCTTCTCAAAGGAAGGCATACAGCTTGCCGCCGGGCAAACTCTGCAAGTCGCTCTCACCTTGACTATCAGCTCGGTCGCGGAACAGGTAACCGTCAATGCCGGCATCGATTCCATTGCCGCGCAAACCGCCCCCAGCGGCGGGTTCATTGAAGAACGTACCCCCCAGTCCCTCATCTCCAACACCTATATTGAGAACTTCACCGCGCCCATCGCAGACTTTGGTGAAATCGTCCAGATCGTACCCGGCAGCTTCACTGAAAGCACCAACGGTATCGGCCTCGGACAGAGCAAAACCTACTTCCGCGGCTTTCAGGACGGCGATTACGACATCGACTTCGACGGCATCCCGTTTTACGACACCAACACCCCCACCCACCACTCCTGGGCCTTCTTCCCCTCGCAATGGATCGGTGGCGTCGATTTCGATCGCAGTCCCGGCACGGCCTCAACCATCGGACCCACCCCCTTCGGCGGCTCCATTCACCTGCTGTCCAAGCCGCTGACCAGCGAAATGGACATCCGCGGCAGCGCCTCCTACGGCACATGGAACACCAAGCTCTATGACGGTGCGTTCAACTCCGGTGCCTTCGGCCTGTTCGGCGGCGCCAAGAAATCAAATATCTTCATCGATGTTCACCACATGTCTTCCGATGGCTACCAGAGCTTCAACTACAACCAGCGCAATGCCGGTTCCATCCTCTACCAGTACCAGTTCTCGCCCAAGACCGTGATCACCGGCTTTAGCGGCGTCATCCAACTCAACTCCAACGGACCAAATATCAGCTCCACGCGCTGCATGCTCTACGGCGTAAATCCCGCCTATAGCTGTACCAATGCCAACACCGCAAACGGGCTTCAGCCGTACACCGGCGCAGGCCTCAAGTTCCTCCTCACCAACAACTCCGATCCAACCAGCTGGTTCGACTACCAGTACAACAAGTACCAGGTGCCCACGGATTTTGAATACGTCGGCCTCAAGAAGGAATTCGGCAAGGGCTGGTATCTCGACTTCAAGGGATACACCTATAACTACGACAACGGTGAGCTCTATTCCAATGCCACTCCCATTACCGAGCAAACAAACGCCGCGGTTGTCGCCAACCCGTCCCTGGTCCCCGGCGCGATTGTGGTAAGTGGAAAGGCTTACTACGACGGCGTAGCCATCGCTCCCTGCGACGTCCAGGTCGTCAAGAAAGGTATCGCCGCTCTTCCCTGCGGCATTGACAAGTACAACAGCTATCGCAAGTACGGCGAGACGGCGGCTCTCTCAAAGACTGCCAGTTTTGGCGTCTTCCGCACCGGCCTCTGGTATGAGTGGGCAGACACCAACCGCCATCAATATCCCAGCGATCCGGCAAACCACTGGGCCGATCAGCCGCTGCCCAAGTTCAACGAGTCATACTGGACCAACTCCTACCAGCCTTACGGGGAAATCGAGTTCCACGTGACCCCGCAATTCAACATCACCCCAGGAGTGAAGTTCGCCGCCTACACCATCAATGTCCTCCACCACGCCGACGACGGATCAACCGTGGGCGAACTCACCTGCTATCCCAACACCACCGCTGCGTGCTCGGCCACCGTCACCAACACCGGCAGCTTCACCGCCTGGCTGCCGTCCCTCGACTTCAACTACCGCTTGCGTCCCGACTGGTCCATCTATGCGCAGGTCGGCACCGGCAGCATCGTCCCGCCCAGCGCCGTTTACGACTACAACCAGACCGCAGCCTCGGCCAGCGCCGCCGTTCCGCAGATTCAAACCACACCCAAACAGCAGCGCTCCACCACCTACCAGGCCGGCACCGTCTTCAAAGGCCAGCGCGTCACACTCGACGCCGACGCATACCGCATCCGCTTCCAGAACAGTTACTCCAGCACCATCGACAACATTGCCGGCGATGTGGACCTGGGCGACACCATCTACTATCTCCAGCCCAGTTCAATCACCCAGGGCGTCGAGTTCGAGACCACCGCGGTCCTTCTCCATGGCCTGAACCTCTATTTGAACGGAACCGCCTCCAACGCCTACTACTCCGGATCGCTGAACGCCGGCACCCAGACCACCCCCTACTACCAGAAGGCCCCCAGCGGCCTTTGGGTCGCCAGCACGCCCACAGACACCGAGTTCCAAGGCCTCACCTATCAAAACCACGGCTTCGACCTGGGCATCTTCAACCACCGCGTAGGCGAAGAGCGCGTTGACAATGGCCAGTACCACAATCAGGCCATCATTGCGCCCTTCTCTACCGTCAACACCTTCATCAACTACACCATCCGCAACCACTCCATCTTCGATGGAACCAAGATCCGGCTGGATGCCACCAACCTGCTCGACTCACACAACATTCAAAGCAACTCGCTGGCCGGTAGCCCGCTCACGCAGCTCATCCCCGGCACCACCTACACCGATCAGTTCACCACCACCGGTCCAACTCCCATCAACGGCGCCGATACTCCAGGAATCATGGCCGGACGCAGCTTCTCCGTCTCCGCCACCTTCGGCTTCGCGCCCAAAACAAGAAAGTAAGTCCGAACAAACAAACGCGGGCGCCCCATCCTTCGCCTTTTTCCTGGCGAAGGGTGGGAAACCACATTGCTTCACCGGAGGGAGCAGGGCGCTTCAGCGCCCTGAAAAATGCTTTAACCTGAGCGGCCTTCAGGCCCGGGCCTCTCTACGCTGATACCTTCTAAAAAATCAATCCTTCGCCTTTTTCCAGGCCAAGGGCGGGAAGACACAACCCCAACCGTCTCATTCTCAACCCACCAGCAAAGCCGAGTGGGAGTTGCCCGCCAAAAGGTGGAGACACTACGACCGTCTCAAATGCGAAAATAATCCTCGTGCCTAATCGTCCGAACACTCTAGCATTCTTCTCCTCCCTCGTGCTCTTTGCCTTGCTCCCTGCCCACCCGCTCTTCGCCTCCAACACCAAGGCCGACGAACAAGCGGGCGCAATCCTCTTCCGCGACAAGGGCTGCACCTTCTGTCACGGTGTCGGCGGCATCGGCGGCAAAAAGGCTCCCAGTCTGGTCGACATCCGAACCGACAAAAACTGGCCCCCAGACAAAATCACCAGCCAGATCCTCAACGGCGGACAGAAGATGCCGCCCTTCGGCGACTCGCTCACCGACCCGCAAATCGCCCAGCTTGTCGCCTACCTGCGCGCCAAAAATCGGCCCGTCCCCCCGCCGGTCCCCGCACAAACGGTCCCGGCCCCAAAACCTCCCGATCAATAGGCTTGGAGCCGGCTCCTCAATGTCAAGGTTGTCATTCAGCCGGCCAGCGCACCCCGGTCAAGCTCTCTGAGATTTCCCAGAGCCTCTGCACAATCTCCGGATCTCGCACCTTGTCGTCGATCCGCGCCGGCCCCGGCGCTCCAGCCAACTCAAAACGGCCCGATGGCCCGTAAAACCCGCCCGGACGCGCATGAGCCGCCGTGGCGGCAAACAGCGTCGGCAGCGCACCATCTGAAACGGTCTGACCAATAGTCAGCGGATGCTTCCGTTCCTTCCGGCCCATGGAGCGCAATCCCCGCGCAGATTCGCCTCGGGCCGCCCCGCCATGCAAAAGTCCGGTCCGAACAAATCCCGGCCTGACATAACCCGGATGCGCCGCCGTACTGAATAGCCGCCATCCATGCCGATCGCTCCGCGCTTGCAACTCCAGCGCAAACATCAGCGTTGCCAGCTTCGACTGACTATGTGCGGCACGCGAACTATATCCGCGCGCCATCTGCAAATCCTCAAACTGAATCGAACCCTGGCGGTGAACCAGGCTGCTCACCTGCACCACCCGCGGACGCCGGCTCCGTCTCAGCAGCGGCAGCAGGCGCGCTGTCAACGCATAGTGACCCAGATAGTTCACGCCAAGCTGCATCTCAAATCCATCCGCCGTCACTCGGCGCTCCGCGGTCTCCGGGATTCCCGCATTGTTCACCAACAGGTCGATCGGATAGTCGCGCGCAGACATGCGCACGGCAAAATCATTCACCGATTCCAGATTTGCCAGGTCAAGCCGCTCAAACCGCACCAGTACCCCCGGAGCCAGTTGCCTGATCGCCGCCAGCGCCTCCCGTGCCATCGCGCCGTCCCGTCCAGCAAGGATCACGTCTCCGCCCGCGCGTGCCAGCGCCAGCGCAGTTTCATATCCGAGCCCGCTGCTTCCGCCCGTTACTACTGCTTGTGTTCCCGTCTGTGATGGAATATCGGCTGTCGTCCAATTATGCTGAAAATTATTACGCAGAATGTCTATTTCCGTGACTCCTCTTGCCTTCCGTCTCTATTGAATGAATGAAAGATCACCCATCACACCAGGAACAGAAAAACTATTTCCCCGCCAATCCCGACCAAACCAATTTGAATCCCAATTCCCTGCACAACTCCGCGTTTTCCGGGTGCGCGTTGATGTACTCAATCGTCATCTCCGCCTGCGCTCGCATCATCAACACCAGGTACTCCGGGGGCGCATCGCGCAATTCGTTCTCCACCGCAATATCGTGTGTAGCGTTGAGCACTGCCACAAATGCAAACCCCGGCTCCTCATTCTCCTTGAAAAGCTTGCCCGAAGCCCTCAACTGGGCCAGCACCTTCAACTGCTCGGGATGTTGCGCGCCCAATATCAAATATCTGTCCCAGATGAACTTCAACCTCGTGCGAGCGGATTCGCTATGGGGAAAATCCGCCAGATGACGGCTGAATTCCATCCGCAGTTCACGGTAGAGCTCGCCCAACAGCTCATCCTTGGTCTTGAAGTAGGTAAACAGCGAACCCTCGGCAATGCCCGCAGCCGTCGAAATCGCAGAAGTCGGTGAATTCGCGATCCCGCGCTCGGCAAATACCCTCACCGCCGCTTCCAATATCGCTCTCCGCTTGTCGTCGCTCCTGGGTCGTGACATGCTTGCCACTCCTCACACTCAAAACAAATGAGTGTCTACTCACTCATAATAGCATTTCACCTCCCGGGTGCGCAAGGGTTCTCATCTCTCGTCCCAAATACCCCGTCTGAGATCTCGTTCACCCTCGCTGACTCGCTGACCAGCTGACTCGCTAACTTGCTGTCTCGCTGCCCCGCTGACAAGCTGTCTCGCTGACAAGCTGACTAGCTGACTAGCTGACCCGCTGACTAGCTGACCCGCTGAGCCCCGCCCCCCAGAACACTCTCAACTCTGTAGTATCCTGATTCCAATTCCGCAAGCGAGCTTCCGGTTCCTATTCCATGAGCGATCCCTCTCTCCAGATTGGCGAAAACGCTGCCGCCACTCCCGCACCGGAGCCCGACGCTCAATCCGCCCTGACCCAATCCCACCCCGACATCGTCCTCGTCGAAAACGTAACCAAGTCCTTCGGCTATAAAACCGCCCTTGAGCATGTCTCCTTTGCCGTCCCCTCCGGCCAGATCTGCGGACTCCTCGGTCCCAACGGAGCTGGCAAAACCACCCTGTTTCGTCTCCTGATGGGCATCCTCAAAGCCACTGAGGGCCGCCTGCTCATCGACGGCCGCGACGCCTTTGAAGATCGCGTCGAAGTCAAGCGCCTCATCGGATTCCTGCCCGACGAGCCCGTCTTCTACTCCTACCTCTCCGGCCGCGAGCACCTCCAACTGAGCGCCGCCATGCACGGCCTCGACCCCGACGAAGCCTTCGACCGCATGGAGCCGGTCATCGCCACCCTCCGCCTCGCCGACGACATCGACAACTACGCCGAAGATTATTCCCGCGGCATGAAAAAGAAGCTCGGCCTGCTCCTCGCCATGCTCCATCAACCCCGCCTCCTGGTCCTCGACGAACCCACCAACGGCCTCGACGTCGAGTCAACCCACCTCTTCTACGACCTCATCTTTGACACCGCGCACCAGGGCACAACCGTCCTCTTCTCCACTCACCTCATGGATCACGTCACCCGCCTCTGCTCCCACGCTGTCATCATCAATGAAGGCAAGCTCGTAGCCAACGGCTCCATCGACGACCTCCGCTCCACCTACGCCCAGGCCAGCCTTGAAGAAATATTCCTCAAACTAACCGCCAGGCCTCCGCAAAAATGACTCCTCAGCTTCAGCGGCAGCCAACCTTCTGGGCCACGGTTAAACTTCTTCTCGCCGCGGCAAGAAAGCGCTCCGACGGCCGCCGCGCCCGCCAGCAACAGCTGCTTCAAAATCGCAGCGCCGGAAAAGGAACGGACTGGAGCGGCATCGGCTTCGCTCTCTTCGTTATCTTCATGTTCGCCATCAACGGCTTCGCGGCCTTCGTGCTTTCGATCGCCGTCCAGGCCGCCCAGCGCGTCGAAGTTGAAAGACAAGGCAAAATCGTCGTCAGCAATGGCTTCTTCGATGCCGTGGACGGGACGGCAAACCTTCAAACTGATCTTCCTTATTCACGCGACTATGAGCCACCGGACTACAAGGACGAAGCCCGACGTATCTCCGAGAAAATTGGCGGAAAAAAGTCAGACATCGAGCAAAAGCTCCGCAACGCCGTTCAGAGTCACGGCTCCACGGACCTGGTGCCCGCCCGCATCGCATCCCCCGGCCTCAAAGCCTTCGCCCGCACCGGCCCGTTCCCCGCCATGATCGGCTCCCTCGTTCTCCTCTGGTGGCTCGTCATGCTCACCTTCCAAGGTGAAGGCCTCGAGATGGACACCCAGCGCCGCCGTCACCCCATGTGGGAGTGGCTCTTCAGCCACCCCGTCCAGCCCGGCGCCGTCTTCCTCGCTGAAATGCTCTCCCCCATCGCCGCCAACCCCATGTACTGGGCCGGCCCGCTGTTCCCCGCCATCGTCTACGGCATGGTCTACAACTCAGCCTATGGCCTGTTTGCATTCGTGCTCGTCGGCATTCCACTCACCGTAGCCGCAGCCTGTCTCGGCAAGGCTCTTGAAATCGGCATGATGCTGCGTCTCTCACCACGCTCGCGCGGAGCCACTGTCGGCCTCATGAGCTGGCTCGGCTACACCTCCATGATGCTCTTCCTTCTGGGCATCTATTTCGTTCCCAGAATCATCAACGCCGTCGCGCGACTTCTTCATGTCTTCACCGTAATTCCGTGGCCCTGGCTCGGCCTGTTTCTCGGCAGCTCCACCGGCTCGTTCTCCTTCCTCACCGGTGTCATCACATGCCTGGTCGCCTCCGGCGTGATCATCGCCGCCGCAGTATGGTTCAGCGCCTGGGCCACCGACAAAGGCCTCACCGGCAACTTCGCCTCCGACGCGCCCGGCCCCTCCGCCGCCAACAGCCGTGCCCGGTTCGGCCGCGAGCCCCTCTATCGCAAGGAATTCCTCTGGTTCACCCGCGACCGCAGCGCCCTCGTCCAAACCATCCTCGTGCCCATCTCCGTAGCCGGCATCCAGGTCTTCAACCTGCGCGGCATCCTCGTCTACTCCCAGAGCGCATGGAACTACCTCTGCGGCGTCGCCATCTTTTTCGGAACCTACTTCCTCTGGGTTCTCGGCCCCAAGTCCCTCCAATCTGAAGGAACCGCTCTCTGGATCGCCCTCACCTGGCCCCGCGGTCTTGAAAATCTCCTCAAAGCCAAAGCCTGGCTCTGGTCCATGCTTTCATGCGGCCTCGTCGCCATCGTGCTCATCTACGCGGCCATCACCTTCCCACACGACATCTGGAGAATCGCCCTCGTCGGCGTCGGCTGGTACTTCTTCTCCCGCAGCATGGCTGAAAAATCCGTCACCCTGGTCACCGTCACATCCGAGTCGGGAGAAGCACAAAAAATCCCCCAGGGTCGCCGCTGGGCCGCGCAGCTCGGCATGCTCACCTTCGCCATCGGAGTAGTAACCGCCCAGTGGCAACTTGCCATCATCGGCATCGTCTACTCCTACCTCACCGCCGCCGCCATGTGGCAAAACCTTCGCGCGCGCCTGCCTTATCTCTACGATCCATGGTCTGAAAAACTTCCACCCGCGCCATCGCTCATGCACGGCATGATCGCCGTCAGCTCCCTCGTTGAAGTGGCAGCACTCGTCTCCATCCCCGTCCTGTTCATTGCCGGGCGCGAAAACATCGCCATGGCGCAGGCCATCGGCTACGGCGTCGCCGCCGTCGTCGTCTCGCTCATCACCTCAAACGTCATGCGCAATCGCGACGTCCGCCCGCAGGACATCTGGTGCTGGCTCCCTGACGGAGTCTCCATTGAAGAAAACGAGTCCTGGGCCCGCCGTTTTGGATTGGCGGATGTAACCATCATTCCCGCATTAATGATGGGCGCTGCCGGCGGGTTAGCCCTCGGCATGTTTGCCCGCGGCTACCTCTACGCCATGCGCCTCATCCCCGCCATCGGCGACCTGATCCGCAAGTCAGCGCAACAAATGGCCAGCGTTCAGAACCTTCATCTCTGGTATGCGATCATGGCCATCGGTTTCGCGCCCTTCGCCGAGGAGTATCTCTTCCGCGGCCTGCTCTTCCGCGCTCTCGACCGCGAATGGGGAGGCTGGCGCGCCATCCTCGGCTCCGCGGCGTTCTTCGCCATCTACCATCCCCCGCTGTCCTGGCTCCCCGTCGCGCTCCTCGGCGCCACTAACGCATACATATTCAAAAAGACCGGCCGCCTCGCCCCCGCCGTCCTACTCCACATGGTCTACAACGCGGTAGTCCTGATGTGAGGAGAGCAGTGAAGAAGAGTGAATTAGTGAGAAAGTGAAATGGACGCCCACGAACCTTGGATAGCTATTCTTCACCAATTCACTTTATTCACCACTTCACTTGTTCACTTCTTCTCTTTTTCACTGCTTTTCGTCACTGCACTTGTTCACTATTTCACTAACTCACTCTTTCACTGCTTCTCTTCACTTCTTCACTTTTTCACTCTTCTTCACTGCTTTATGTCACTATCGGCGCATCCAACACCCCAGCCGTCCCAAACACTCTCCGATACCGCGCCACTTCCTCCGCCGGTCCCATCGCCTTCCCATAATTATCAGAGAGCTTCACCGTCGGTCTCCCCTCCACCTCGGTCAGCTTGCACACCAGGCTCACCGGGTTGAACCCCTCATCCCCCAGCGGATTGCAATTCCGAAAATCATTAGTTAAAAACGTCCCCCACCCCGCGCTAAACCGAATCCGCCTCTCCGGAGCCCACTTCCGTTCATCCTCAAAATCGCTGGCCCGCTCAAAGTCTTTGGGCGTCGCACCATTGCGCAGCCTCCCGCCAAAGTAAGCATGCAGCCCCAGAATCTCCTGCACATCCAGCGCATCCGACGCAATCAGCCTCTTCTGCCGCGGGTCGCGCCCCAGCCTCTCCAGCCATGCAATATATTCGTCGCCGGCCGTGTACGGATGTTTGCTGTCCATGCGCTGCCCCGTCCAGTCCGCCACCCACTCCGGCGCATTCTCCAAAAACTGCGTCGTCCCAAACGTGTCCGGCAACAGGATCAACAGCTCACCCTGGTAAGTCTGCTGCCACAACTCCAGCACTCGATACTGCGCCCGCTGCAACTCCTCGTCCGTGTCCGCCAGCGCCGCCAGCGCCATCGGCAGCTCATGCGCGTTGGTGCCAATCGCCTCCAGATCATGTTTGTACGCAAGATAAGTATTCGAGCTGCCAGCGAAGCTCGAGCCCAGCACGTCGCTCATCGCCTTCACCACGTACTCATGCCACAAAAAGCTATGCCGCCGCCGCGTTCCAAAGTCGCTCACGTTCAGCCGTGGAACCCCGCGCAGCCGCTCCATCTTCTCCCACAGCTTCGTCTTCGCCCGCGCATACAAAATGTCCAGCTCAAACTCGCTCAGCCGCTTGAGACTGGCCCGCGTCTTCAACTCGTCAATCGCCGACAGCGCATAAATCTCCCACATCGTCGTGTCGGTCCAAAGCCCGTCGAACCGTAGCGAAATCTGCCCCTCGCGCACCTCAAGCTCATAGTCCGAAAGCCGAAAATCCTTCTCCAGCCACTCCAGAAATCCCGGCTCAAATATCCCGCGCCGCCCATAAAATGTATTACCCGCCAGCCAGATCAGCTCCGACTTGTGAAACCTCAGTTTGCGCGTCGCATCCAGTTGCTCCCGCAGTTCGTCGATGTAAACAATCTCCCCCAGCCGCACGCTCGTCGTCCGGTTGTGCAGCGTAAATGAAGCCTGTGTCGTCCTGAAATGCTTCCAGATGAACTGCAGCATCAGCAGCTTATAAAAATCCGTATCCAGCAGCGACCGCGTAATCGGGTCCAGCTCCCAGTTATGGTCATGCGCCCGCCGTGAAATATTGATAATCACAATAAAATAACTCTATCGCAGCCCCCAGGCAGTGCGGCTCTTCTACATCCCATCATCACGCCGCGGTTGAGAGGAGGCACGACCGAAGCCAGGCAATAGGCCGATTTCGGCAATCCGTCGCAGATAACTGAAAATAGCGGTGGCGCCTGTTGGAAGGACGGCAGAGAGATTTATGGTTTCAAGCCGTTTAAGCATTGGACGCTCAACCCACATGTGAAAAGCGCACCCAGCCGCTGTTCCCAGCACCACGATGACTGCCATCGCCATCCAGACAGTGGCATGAAAACGAACCGAGACGCGATAAATAGCGGGCATCGCAAACATCAAAAATGGGTAATGCAACAGGTAGATGGAATAAGAGGCGCCGCCGAGAAACACCAGGAATTCGGGTATCCAGATTCGGCCTTTGCGCTCCAGCGCCGAGGTTCCCAGTATCACGAACGTTGCGCCTGCGCCTGAGAGTATAGACACCCAGACGGGAAAATCATTCCCCATCGCAAGCACGATGGAGGAACCGAACATGCCCAGGCCAACCATCGCCGCAAAACCAGGAAATGGAACTGTCTTATGGCGCAGAATCCACGCCGCCAGCATCCCCATCCCAAACAACAGATGCAAGGGAGAGAAAAGGTAGCTCGAAAGATATTGGTTGCCATGCCATACCAAAAAGTAGACGGAGGCCGCAAGCCAGAGCACAAGAGCCACGGAACCAGAACGCCTTTTCCAGATCAGCAGGGCGAAGAATCCATAAAAGAGGACTTCGTGAAACAGGGACCAGGCTACCGGCAGGTTAACTTCAAGCGAGCGGACATGCACCAGCGCAATCCCTGACGCGATCACCCATTCATTTCGTTGGTAATCCGCCCCGACATGCGGGCGAAGAAGGTACTGCGCCACCAAGGGGATCAGCACAAGCCAGTACATCGGGTAGATTCGCCGGAACCTCTTGACTACATACTGACCAAACCGCGATGGGTTTTGGATATCCTTCTCGTGTGCCAGGTAGATCACCACGCCGCTGAGCACGAAGAAATATTCGACGCCCAACTGGGTACCCCTCAAGGCCGGCAGTATTCCCGGCAGGTTCCAATAGCGCGGGTCGCTCGCATACGAGGCCGCATGATGCAGCACCACCATAAGGCACGCAATTCCCCGCCCGGCCTGGAGCGAAAGCAGCCGTAGTGACTCCTTTTCAGGCCGCCCGCGATTTTGAGGTATTCTCTGCGATTGCCACGAGTTGCCGTCATTCTTCCTATCATGAACCTTGAACGCGCCCACGGATGAGGGCTTGGCGAGTACGCTGTCGCTGGCCTCATTCCTGAGGTCGGGAGGTTTCATGCCGGAAATCATGGGATTCTCCAGCGCACTTCGATGCAACCCCACGTCGAGGGTTGTGTCGGCCTCCCGACATGCTTTCCGGGTTGTCGCTGGAAGTTATTTAAATTCTTAGCCTTGCATCGCGCCGCGTGGGACGATATTTGTCCTCTGCGGAAACAGAGGCGAGCAATTTTCTTGTGGGACTATAAAGATCTCGGATCAGCGGATTCGCTTTGTTGTGGCAGCCAGTCGTAGCGCTCGAAGCATCACGGATTCGTGTGCTGAGTCTTCCATCCTCCGGCCAACCACGTATTTGTAACTCAAGCGGTATCTGGACCGCGGCGGAGATCGAGCAGCGAATTGCGGCCCCGCGGCTCCTCAATGTCAGCAATGAACGTCAAGCGAATAAATGTCAAGCGCACCACGCTGGCCGTTCCCTAATCCCTATTCCCTATTCCCTGCCCTTACCCCACCTCCACATCGAGCAGTCCTCCACGTTCGACGACGCATACTCCCCATCCGGCTGGTTCGACAAAATTCTGTAGTCCGCAATCGCATCCGCCTTTGACCGCCTCACCTCGCCCAGAAACAGCCGCGTCAACCCATCCTGCCCTTCCAAGGCTCTTTCCTGCTCATTGTTGACATACAGAATGTCCAGTTCACCCGCGCGTCCCGCAAAGCTCTTCCGCCAGTTCTTCACCATCCGCCGCATCACCGTCTCGCCAAACGGATTGAACATAAACGCCAGGCAAGGCCCCACCGGCCACTCAAACTCAACCGCATCCCCGCAGATAATCTTCATCGCTGTCCGCGCCCGTCCCGCCTTCCTCCACGCCGTCGCATTCCTGCGCGCAATCCTCGCCAGCGCAGGATGCAGCTCGACCCCAATCACCGCCTTGAACGGCATCTCCGCAGCCAGCAGCACCGCCCGTCCCATCCCCGCGCCCACATCCACAAACGTGAACGCCTCCATCCCCGCCACCGGCCTCGACCGTTTCCATTTCCCGATCAGCGATTGAAATACCGAAGGCGCCACGCCAAAATAGGCCGTTGAATGCCTGTCATGCCGATGCCCGCTCTTCAGGTTCCGTCCCGCCACCAGCCCGCTCGTCCTCACCCCATACTCCACATCGAACGGATGCCGCGTAAACCCCTCGCCAACCCTCAACCCCGGTAACAGCCGCGCCCGCCCAGTCCCCGCGTTCGTATTCGTTCCCTTGTCAGCTTTCACGGTTTGAACCTTAGCACAACCACCGCCCCAGCTCAGCATGCAGTTCCCGCTGACTTGCTGACTCGCTAACTCCGCGCAGCGGAGGCTGACTCGCTGCCTCCATCAAGTATCCTTATCATTGGATTCCCAACCCACATCCGACCGCCCCATACCCAGCCCCTGGGCCGCTGCGGCCGTCGCTCTCTGCGGTGTATGCGCATTCCTCCAGCTCTACTGCACCCAGCCCCTGCTCCCCATGCTCGCCCACATCTTCCACGCCTCCAAAACCGGCGTAGGCATGACCGTCAGCGCCGCAACCATGGGAGTCGCCCTCTCCGCGCCCATCTTTGGAGCGCTCACCGAGCGCCTGGCCCGCAAACGCGTCATCGTCGCCTCGCTCTTCGGCATCGCCGTACCCACCCTGCTCGCCGCCACGTCCACATCCCTCGCCCAACTCGTCTTCTGGCGCTTTCTTCAGGGCATCATGGTCCCCGGCATCATCGCCGTAGTAGTCGTCTACATCGGTGAAGAATGGCCTCCCGACCGCGTCGCCTTCATCATGAGCCTCTACGTCAGCGGAACCGCCCTAGGCGGCTTCCTCGGCCGCATCTCCACCGGCATTCTCGCCGACTGGTTCAGTTGGCGCGTCAGCTTCCTCGTCCTCGGCGCAGCTTCCCTCGCCGGAGCCTTCTCCGTAGCCGCCTGGCTCCCCCACGGCCGCCGCCGCACACCATCCCCAGCGCCCGACCCACTCAATGAACAAGCACCCTCCCGAGTCACCTTCCTCTACCAGGTCCAGGAACTCTTCCGCAGCCGCCGTCTCCTCGCCACCTTCGCCGTCGGCTTCAACGTCCTCTTCTCCCTCGTCAGCGTCTTCACCTGGATCACTTTCCACCTCAGCGCCCCGCCCTACTCGCTCAGCACCACCGCCCTCAGCTCCCTCTTCTTCGTCTATCTCATCGGACTCGTCGTCACCCCCGCCGCCGGCTTCCTCATCTCCCGCATCGGCCTTCGCGCCGGCATCTCCGGAGCCATCTGCCTCTCCATCTGCGGTGTACTCCTCACCCTCGCCCCATCCCTCAAAATCTCCATCCTCGGCCTCGCCATGCTCTCCAGCGGAGTCTTCATCTCCCAAACCGCCTCGCAAAGCCACTTGCGCGTAGCGGCGCCTGCCGAAGCGCGCGTCACCGCCGCCGGCCTCTACTTCACCTTCTATTACCTGGGAGGAACCGCCGCCGGTGTAGTCCCCGGCATCTTCTGGGCCATCGGCAAGTGGCCCGCCTGCGTAGCCTTCATCGTCTTCATGCAGTTAGTAGCCCTAACCATCGCCCTGGTAGGCTGGCGCAGCCCCGCCGCAGGTGGTGGTGACAGCCACCCGCAAATCGCGATACCCTAATATCCATCCGTGACAAGTGTCGATGCACGGCGCAACCGAAGGAGCTCTTCAACCCCCATGCCCATCCAAACCACCAGCAAAATCTGGCACAATGGCAACCTCATT
This sequence comes from Occallatibacter sp., assembly GCA_050013695.1. Lineage (GTDB taxonomy): Bacteria > Acidobacteriota > Terriglobia > Terriglobales > Acidobacteriaceae > Telmatobacter. The sequence continues at coordinate 8,252 of JBEKET010000055.1, read as the reverse complement.
CCCTGGCAAGACGCCACCATCCATGTCATGAGCCACGTCGTCCACTACGGCTCCAGCGTCTTCGAGGGCATTCGCTGCTACGGGCAGCCTCACGGCTCAGCCGTTTTCCGCCTTCCAGAACACATGCAGCGCCTGCTCGATTCGGCCAAAATCTACCGCATGCACATCCCCTACACCCTTGAGGAACTGTGCGCCGGCGTGGTCGATGTCATTGAAGCCAACGGCGTCGCCCCCTGCTATATTCGCCCCATCGTGCTGCGCGGCTACGGTGAAATCGGCGTTAGCCCCAAAGGCTCGCCCATCGAGGTCTACATCGCCAACTTCCCCTGGGGCAAATACATGCCCGGCGGCAACGGTGCCGACGTTTGCATCTCCAGTTGGAACCGCATGGCCCCCAACACCCTGCCCGCCCTCGCCAAGGCCGGCGCCAACTATATGAACTCCCAACTCATCCGCATGGAAGCCGACCTGAACGGCTACGCCGAGGGCATCGCGCTCGACGTCAACGGCCTGGTCAGTGAAGGCTCCGGCGAAAACATCTTCGTCGTCCGCAACGGCGTCCTCTACACGCCGCCGCTGGCCAACTCCGCGCTCTCCGGCATCACCCGCGACTCCGTCCTCACCATAGCCCGCCATCTCGGCCTCGCAGTCACTGAACAGGCCCTGCCCCGCGAGCTTCTCTACATCGCCGACGAAGTCTTCTTCACCGGCACCGCCGCTGAAGTCTCGCCCATCCGTTCCATCGATAAGATCGTGATCGGCGAAGGCACGCCCGGCGAAATCACCAAAAAGATCGCCGACGAATTCTACGGTGTCGCCAACGGCCTCAAGCCCGACCGCTTCGGCTGGCTAACCCCCGTCAAAGTAGACGCCGCCGAGCCCGTCCCCGCATAAAACGACTCAATCAAAACCAACAAGGGCGACCCGTAAGGGCCGCCCTTCAGCTTGATGAAAAACCCGGCACGCTCTACGTCGGAGGGAGCGGGAGGCTTCAGCCTCCCGAATAAAGCTCAGAGATTCAATCCGGCTTTAGCCGCGGGCCTCTTCCTCAAATTGCCAGCTCCACTTTGTCAGCAGTCTGAAGGGCGACCCGTAAGGGCCGCCCTTGTCGTTTCCGACCAGTTCCTGCTGAACCAACCTGCCACGTAGCACAATCATGCAATAATTGTGCTACAGTCGCATGGAGGTCCTCAAATGGCCCAGGCAATGCGATTAAAGGCTCTCTCACCCCCAAAGCGACCGCACCCCGCCGCAATCAATCACCGGCTCCATGACGCACTTTCCATCGCCCAGCAGCAGGGTCTACTGACTGGCGCCCGGACACTCACCGTACGCGGCCGCATGCCCTCCCTCCTCGTCGAGCAGGCAAAGAAGAAAACGGGCATTGATTCCGACTCCAAGCTGATTGAAGCGGCATTGGTCAACCTTGTTGTCGCCGATGAATACGCTGACTGGCTTCTTGCCCAGCGCAGCACGGTGAGCAGGGAGCTCGACCTTGAGTTCTAGTTCCTGTTTCCAACAGTCGCTAAGACGGCTGAAACCGGAAAGGCATCGCAAAGCTCTCGGATACCGCGACCGCTCCCAATTGCGTTTTCTGTCCAGACTCAAGCCACCCTTCCCGAAACTGCTCCTCGATACCACGGTCTACATCGACGCTCTTCAAGGAAGGCTCCCCGACTATGCGGAGATCGCCCTCCGAACTGGCAGCCTATGGCACTCTACGGTCACCGAGGCAGAACTAGCGGCCCTCGCCGGCTTGCTTAACCCGGCGCATCCCGATACGGCTACTGTGATTGCTCAGGTTGCCAAATCCATTGATCTGCGCCCAGTTCACCGCGTTCTTGTGCCGGATCGGGAAGCATGGCGTGAAGCCGGCATCCTCGCCGGAACTCTGGCGCGCTTGCAAACCTTCGGAAAGAACGAACGACGGCGCGCACTCAACGATGCTCTGATCTTTCTCTCCGCGAGTAAGAACGGCTGTGTCGTGCTTACCCGCAACATCTCTGACTTTGATCTGCTCATGCAACTCGACCCGAAAGGGCAGGCCGTCTTCTACAACGCGGTCTAGCGTAACTTCAAATTGTCGACGCTCTGAGCGCGACCCGTAAGGGCCGCCCATCTCATTTTCAATTAGACTGTTTCCAGGCTGTCCCACCGCGAGAGGAGCCCCATCCGTGAACCTATGTATCGCACAGTGCCGGCAAAGGCACACACCTTTGAGAAAACGTATACACCTCGTTCTCGCAGCGGCCGTCCTATCTCTACCCGCATCCTCCGTCTGGGCGCAGACCACCGCAACCGTCACCGTCAACGCCACTTCTGTCAGCGCGCCAGTGCCTCCTGAGGGGTATGGGCTCGTCACCTACGTCTTTGACAATGACATGATCAGCTCCGGGGTGGCCTCCGCCGTCCAGGCCTCCGGCGTCAAAGCCCTCCGCTATCCCGGCGGCTCCGATTCTGACGTCTTCAACTTCATCAGCGGCACTGACCAGTCCATGAACGACGGCGCCTATTGGAACTCCAGCGACACCTTCGCCAATTTTATGAGCGACCTCGCCATTCCTTCAGGAAGCACGCCCATCATCACGGTCAACTATGGCTCCAATCTCTCCAATAACGGCGGCGGGGAGCCAAGCGTGGCTGCATCATGGGTCCAGTACGCCAATGTCACCAACAACTACGGCATTGTCTACTGGGAAATTGGCAACGAGACCTACGGCAACGGCTACTACACCAACTGGAATTGGGAATACGATCTGCATTACCTCGATCAAACCGCGGCCAACCGCGTGGGCCAATCCGTGCTCTCACCCGCGGCTTACGGCACCAATGCCGCCGCGTTCATCCAGGCCATGAAGGCCGTCGATCCAACCATCAAGTGCGGCATCTCCGTAAACACCTCACCGTACTCCCCAGGCTGGGATCAGGATGTTTTCCAGGCAATCTCCAGTGCGCTCAGCGGCACGGGGCTCTATCCGGATTTCGTCATCGTCCACTGGTACCCCAGCGGCACCAACGCCCAGATCCTTGCCGCGCAAGCCGGCATTCCCGCGCAGGTGGCTCAGATTCGATCCGACCTCAACAACTACTACTCCCTCAGCAACAAGGACGCGATTCAGATCCTCATCACCGAGACCGGCCCAGGCGACCTTACTACAGTTGGAGGCGGCATTCTCCCGTTTCTCTTCGCCACCGACGACTACCTCACCTGGTTTGAAAATGGCGCTTCCAGTGTCGACTATCAGGACCTCCATCAGGGCTACCTGGAGGATCCCGGCGACGGCAACCCTGACCCCACCGGCAACGACTATGTCTCGCCCTACGGCCCCTGGTACGCCGTTAGTCTCAGCAGCACCGTCGCGCGCCCCGGTGACAACATGGTGGCGGCCACTTCCTCCAACTCGCTGCTCAGGGCACACGCCGTAAATCGCACCGATGGCCAGGTCGGCGTCGTCCTCATCAACCAGGATCCAACCAACAACACCAGCGTGAACGTGAGCGTCTCCAACGCCACTCTTGCCGCCTCCGGCACTCAATTGACCTTCGGCAACGCCGATTTCTCGAGCGGCAGTTGGACAGCCAACTCAAACATCGGCGAGAGCTTCATCAGCGGAGTTGGAAGCAACTTCACGGTCACCGTTCCCGCTTACTCCGCGACCGCAATCCTGGTCCCCATTGGTTCATTTCTCCTCAGCAACAGCGGCAACATCAATCTCGTCGCAGGATCAGCCACCGGCAACACATCCACAGTCACCGTTACCCCCTCCAGTGGGTTTGCCCGGACTGTAGGACTGAACTGCGCCGTCACCGGCCCATCCGGCGCAACCAGCCCGGCGACGTGCAGCCTTGCCTCGCCTTCAATTGCCTCCGGGGCGGGAACCGATCTGTTGACCGTCACCACCACGTCTACCACTTCCACCGGAGCTTATACCGTTACGGTTACCGGCACTTCGGGTCCAATTACCCAGACCACCGCGGTGACGGTGAACGTCACTCCGCCACCCAGCTTCGCTCTCACCAACAGCGGCAACATCAACCTCGTCGCAGGGGCAACCACCGGGAACACATCCATAGTTACCGTCACTCCCTCAAATGGGTTTACCGGAACCGTAGGCCTGACCTGCGCCGTCACTGGCCCATCCGGCGCAACCAGCCCGGCCACGTGCAACCTTGCTTCGCCTTCGCTTGCCTCCGGTTCTGGAACCGATCTGCTCACCGTCACCACGACGCCCACTACCTCCGCCGGAGCTTACACAATTACGGTTACCGGCACTTCCGGTTCAATTACCCAGACCACCGCGGTGACCGTAAACGTGACTGCGCCGCCCCCGCCGGGTTTTTCTCTCTCCAACAGCGCGAATATCACCGTCGAAGCCGGCGCAACCACAGGCAACACATCCACGGTCACCATTACGCCGTCGAATAGCTTTAGCGGTGCGGTCAGTTTGACCTGCGCCGTCACCGGCCCATCCGGCGCCACCAGCCCTGCAACCTGCAGCTTCGCATCGCCGTCGGTTACCATCAACGGCGCCACGGCTCAAACCGACACGCTCACCGTGACCACCACTACCGCGACCACCGCCGGGGCTTATGTAGTTACGGTTACCGGATCGTCGGGAGCAATCACCCAGACCACCACGGTCAATGTAACTGTGACCGCTTACGTGGCCCCAACCTTCGCACTCACCAACGGCGGCGCCATCACCATCAGCTCGCCTGGCGTCACCGCCGGCAACTCCACCACCATCACAGTCACGCCCAGCGGAGGCTTCACCGGCGGCGTGGCACTGACCGCGGCCATCACCACCAGCCCCAACGGCGCAACCGATCTGCCCACTCTCAGCTTCGGCGCATCAACGCCGGTCACCATCACCGGTGCCGCCGCTCAGACAGGCACCTTGACCGTAACCACAACCGCCGCTACCTCTGCGCGGTTGTCGCTGCCCGGTACGGGTGGAGCGCCCTTCATCGCAACGGGAGGCGCCACGCTGGCCTGCGTCCTGCTCTTCGGAATTCGGGCACGCCGCCGCCGCTGGCTAAGCATGCTCGGAATGCTGATTCTTCTCACATTCCTCACCGGCGGCATTGTAAGCTGCGGCGGCAGCGCCAGTGGAGGCGGTGGCACAGGAAACCCCGGAACCACCGTGGGAAACTACACCGTCACCGTAACCGGCACTGCGGGATCAACCACGGAGACCACAGTGGTTTCCCTTACCGTCAATTAGCACCACTGCGCATAATTGACGGGTCTCCGAAGCTGAATTCGGATCCCCCTTGACCCGGTTGAACCAGGACCGGAAACCTGACTTGAGCAGTGATCGGCAGTTGAGAATCGCCTCCGGTTTGCGCGCCGCTTGCTCACCATCAGCGGCGAGAAAAACTGAAATGGCAGCTCATTCCACGCGGCATCTTCGATTCTTTCGCCATTGGGGCAGCGGCCTGGCTGGGGCTGCCGCCTGGCGCGAGTGCTTCAAGGTCTTTCCGCCGCCGCCCGCGCATCGATCGCCCGAACCTGCGCCACCGCCTCCGCCAGAGTTGTAGCCACTGGAGCCGAAAACGACTTCGCCAACCTTTGCATCCGATCCTCGCTGGGACGCTCAAAACTCCACAATCCCGCAATCAGCGTTGGCGAATTAGCTTCTCCCCTGATGCTCCTGGCCACCTTCCGAACATTCCCCTCCGCGAACGGTGGCACCGCCGAAATACAAACCACGTCATCCGACTGGCACCCCACGCTCGCAATCAATTCTCCCGGCGAATCCGTTACGTGGAAAGGAATCGCCGGAAAGCCCTCCTGCGTCAGAAAATACGCGCACATCTCCGCGGCAATCTCGTCGGCCGTACCCTGCGCAGGGATGAAAAACACCCGCGTATGCCGCATTTCCCGCACCACCGTGGCCGAAGCATCCGCCTCCGTCAACTCCAACACAAATTCGCGGATGGTCTGCACAATGAAATCCTCGCGCTTTGCATCCAGTTCCCCGGTCTGCCGGTCTCGTTCCGCCAACGCCAGCGCCGGAATAACAATCCGGTCGAAAACCTTGATCAGCGGCTCATTCTTGCCCAGCGATTCCAGCATGTTCATCGCGTCATGCTGGTCCAGCGCCAGTAGTCGCTGGTAGAAGATCACGTCCGGCGTCAGCACCGGCTCGTCGCCCAGCACCACGTTCAGAAACTCGAACTGCGGCGAATGCTTCCCAAGCACACTCAGACAAACCGTCAGCGGTGTCGAAAGCACCAACCCCACCGGACCCCAGATCACCGTCCAGAACACCGCTGAAACCAGCAGCGCCACCGCCGAAAGTCCCGTATGAACCCCGTAAAGCATCGGCTCCACAACATTGCCGACAATGCCTTCCGTCACGGCGAACAGGGCCAGCACACTCAGTGGAGTGCGCCATCCATCGCTCTCCGCAACCGCCACCGCGAATGGCAGCAGCGCCGCAATGACCGGCCCGATGTATGGCAGAAATCGAAGCATCAGCCCCAGCGCGCCCCACAGCAGCGGGCTCGGCACGCCCAGCAGCCACAGGCCCAGCGCAATCACCGCGCCAAACCCCGCATTCACTGAGAACTGCAGCAGCACATACCGGCTCACTCGTTGTCCCGCGTCGTCCATTGCTTTGGTCGTCGCCTGCAACTTCTGCTCGCCCATCAGCCGCAGCAGCCGGTTGCGCAGATTCTCGCGGTCGATCAGCATGAAAAGCGTAAAGATCAGGATCAGCCCCGTTGTCCCCAGCGGCCCCAGCACGCTACCCGCATACTCGCGGATTGCCTGCATCATGTTGTGCTCGGTAACAATCTCCACCTTCTGCGGTGCCTGCACACCGGGCAGCTTGGGGTTGTTCATCTGGGCGCCCAGATCTTCGAGCGCGGAGATGCCTTCATTGAAGCTGTTCGAGCGGCCCTGCAGCGCCGCAATCTTACGCTGGATATTCTGCGTATCGGCGCGCAGGCGGCTGCCGACCTCCATCATCTGCGTCATCGCCAGCCAGCCCACCACCCCCAGCAGAGCGCAGGCCAGGATGAGCACCAGGCTTGCCGCCACTGCGCGCGGCAACCGCCACCCCTCCAGCCTCTTGACCATGGGACTGAGAAGGAATGCCAGCAAAAGCGCAAATGCCAGCGGAATCAGAAGCTCCTTTGCAAAGTAGAGAACGGCAATCGCAAGCGCCACGCCCAGTACAGGCGCCAGCCTTGAGCTTCCGGTATGAGCATGGTCAGTCAAGAGGGTGGTCAGTTAAGTCTGGATATTACCAGCCCCTGCGTGCCGGTCAGAAGTGCTGCCGAACTTTTTTTGAAGCAGTTCGCTCATTGCATGCGGCAAACAGAAGGGGTCCAGCAGCCCCTTCGGGATGCCTGCAACGCTACGGTTCCCCGGCAACAAATGCTGGACCGTGTTCCTTAGCGAAGCCGAACCTGATTCTGTCCGCATGACCGGCACAGCAAGCTAGCTTTATCAGGAAACGACCGCCTCAGAGTCGAGTAGCGCTTTGCTTCGGCTTTCCAGGAAGCTGTTCGAAAGCGGACATTCTACGCACAAACGGACAGCGTGTTAGCGGAGCACGAGAGATAGGTTCCAGCCTATGTCCATGACGGATAGAGACTTATAGTCAAACGCGTTTTGGCGTCCCGCGTGCATTTCCAGAGGTCTATACTCTGGTTCATCAAGAGCAAAGTTCCTTTGAGGGTGTCAATGTGAGAGGGCTACTTCAGGATGTTCGCTTTGCCTTGCGGCAACTTCGCAAGAATCCGGCATACACAATCGCGGCTACGGTAATGTTGGCGGTGGCCATTTGCGCCAACGGCACGGTGTTCAGCTGGATTGACGGGACAATGCTGCACCCGATTCCGGGAGCGCGGGATCAAAGCTCGCTGGTAAGCGTGATGCGCGGGCAGTGGAGTGTCTCGCCGACTCCGCCATTTTCCTATCTCGATTACCGCGATCTGCGGGACCAGAATCACAGCCTGGACGGAATCATCGCGTATCACCACGACTGGATTGCGTTGACCGGCGGAGCTACGCCGGAACGGATCTATATTGCCAATGTGAGTGCGAATTACTTCGATGTGCTCGGGGTGAAGCCGCTCTACGGGCGGTTTTTCCGTCCGGAAGAAGAGGCTGCAGGTCGAAGCATTCCGTATGTCATTCTCAGCTACTCGCTCTGGAAGACGCATTTTGCGGGTGACCCCGGGATTGTGGGCAAGCCGCTGGAGATTGCTCACCACCAGGTGACGGTGATCGGCGTGGC
>JBEKET010000054.1:0-45958 GCA_050013695.1 Occallatibacter sp. | reverse complement strand
CTTCCGAAGAACAGAACTACTGGAGCCGTGACCAGCAGGCGCATAGCGAGTGGCAGGGAAAGCTCGCGCGGGAGTGGGGTCTGCATGGCGAAGTCGGCTCCGAGCACTTCGCCCGCCTGAGCGAAGGCCAGCATCCTGAGAGCGGCGTGCAGCTCGTCAAGCACCAGCCCGCACGTACTTACGAAAACGAGTACGGTAAGGAAATCACCAGCGTGGAGCATCGCGCCGGATGGGATGCTACATTCTCCGCGCCGAAGTCCGTCTCCCTCACCGCCCTTGTGGGCGGCGATGACCGCGTGCGGGAGGCGCACCGCGAAAGTGTCCGCGTCGCTCTTGGAGAACTGGAGCGCTACACGCAGGCCCGTATCGGCAACGTCCATGCACCGGAGACGACCGGCAAATTCATAGCGGCGACATTCGAGCATGACACTGCCCGTCCGGTGGACGGTTATGCTGCGCCGCAGCTTCACACCCATGCCGTTATCTTCAATGTGACCGAACGCGAGAACGGCCAGACCCGCGCGCTCCAGGAGCGCAGCTTGTTTCAGTCCCAGAATTATGCGACCAGCGTGTATCGCTCAGAGCTTGCCATGCGACTGCATGGGTTGGGTTATGAGATCGAACGCGGCAAGCATGGACAGCCTGAGATCAAGGGCTACACGCAGGAGTATCTCGACGCATCGAGTCCACGCCGTGAACAGATCAAACAGCACTTGCATGAGATCGGAAGAGATGGCGCTGGCGCGGCGCAGGTCGCGGCCCATCGCACGCGCGACAGCAAAGAACTGCTTTCGCCGGAAGAAGTGTTGCAGCGGCATCGTGAACTGGCCGCGCAGTTCGGCCATCAGGCGGATCGCGTCGTCGCGCAAGCGCGCGAACAGGCACACCACCATGCGCAACAACCGGAGAGGACGGTGCAGCAGTCCGTGACCTATTCGCGCGCTCATGTCTTTGAGCGTTCGGCAGTGCAGGATGAGCGAGCGATCCTGCAAGCGGCGATGGATCGCAGCATGGGTCAGGCGACCTACGGCCAGGTACGACATGAGTTTGAGCAGCGGGTGATGCGAGGCGAGTTCCGCGCAGTGGAACAGACTGATGGCCGCGCTGCGCAACAGTACACGACTGCCGAGATGATTCGCATGGAGAAGGAGATCGTTGGCCAGATGCAGAGAGGCAATGAGCGCGGCTATGGCGATCCGATGCTGGTTTCACCGCAGTTGCGAATTTGGACAGAAGACCGGCACCCGGAGTTGAGTCCAGCGCAACGCAGCGCGGTCGATGAGATATTTGTGAGCCGCGAGAAGATTGTTGGGCTGGATGGTGTCGCCGGCGCCGGCAAGACGACAACGCTGGCTGTGGTCCGCGAGGGCGCGGAGGCGCAGGGATACACGGTCGAAGGATTCGCACCGACTTCGCGCGCGGCGCATAAGCTCGCCGAGGCCGGTATAGAGACTTCAACGCTCCAGCATCATGTTGCCAGGGGCGAGCAACCGGATACCGGCGAGAAGCGATTGTATGTGCTCGATGAAAGCTCGCTTGCCTCAACGCGCCAGATGCACGACTTCGTGACCCGACTCCATCCGAATGACCGCGTCCTGCTGGTAGGTGATACGCGCCAACATGAAGCCGTCGAGGCAGGCCGCCCCTTCGCGCAGCTTCAGGAAGCGGGAATGCGCACGGTGAGGCTGGAGGAGATCGTGCGGCAGCGCGACCCGGAGCTGAAGAAAGCCGTCGAGCAGTTGGCGCACGGTCAGGTTGGAGCCGCTGTCGAAAGTCTTGATAGGCAGGGTCGAGTCCATGAGGTAAAGGGCCACGAGGAACGCATCTCGGCTATCGCGCGCGAGTATGCCAAGGCTCCTGAAAGCACGCTCGTGGTTTCGCCGGACAACCGTTCGCGCACCGAGATCAATCAACGGATACATGATGAGCTGCAATCGCGCGGCGTTGTAAGCCAGCAGGAGCACTCCATCAACACGCTTGTGCCGCGTCAGGAGATGACCGGCGCGGATCGCAGTTGGGCGCAGCAATACCAACTCAATGACATCCTGCGCTACTCGCGCAGCTCGCAGGAGACGGGCATCAAGAAGGGCGAGTACACCCGCGTTGTGGCGGTAAATGCGCAGGAAAACACGCTGACGGTGTTGCGGACGAATGGGGAACAGACGACCTACGATCCGCGCCGCCAGACGGGGGTCTCTGTATACCGCGAGCAGGAGAAGGCATTCTCCGTTGGCGACCGCATCCAGTTCACTGCGCCCAGCCAGGAATTGAAGATTGCGAACCGTGAACTTGGAACAGTGGACGGCATCGCGCCGGATGGCACAATGCGATTGAAGCTGGACAACGAGCGCAGCATGAGCTTCGATCCGCAGCGACACCCGCATCTGGATCACGGCTACGCCGTGACCAGCTACTCCAGCCAGGGGCAGACCGCAGACCGTGTGCTTATCAATGTTGATACTGAACTGGGCGCGAAGGACCTGCTCAATAACCGCATGGCCTATGTGTCAGTTTCGCGCGGGCAATGGGACGCTCAGATATTCACGAACGACCGACAAAAGCTGTCGCAGGCTTTGGGCCATGATGTTTCGCACCAAAGCGCCCACACGCCCGACTTGAAACCGCCGCAACATGAGATAGCCGAGACCCCCAAGCAGGAAAAGAGTCAGGGTATGGATATAGGGCTGAGCCTCTGAAGGCTCCTACGACGGATGCGATTATCCGTTGCCTGAAGCGCATGGCAGAGACTTCGGCTGGCGATTGCGGCAATCAACATTAGGTTTCATCGCTTCTGACCACGGAAGACACGGCCATCGCTGCGATCATTTATCGTTAGCAGTATGAACAGCAGGAACCGACATCGCGTATTGGCCCAGATTCACCTTCGGAAGAAGGGGCGACGCACCCCGGCTCCTCGTGCCCAAGGGACCTGTAGCAGCCAAATTGGCTGAAATTTACACAATTGCCCTGCACAGTTCCTACACAGCCAAAAATTGGCATATTATGTGCGTTCAGGATGACGGCGCATTGATGAAGCAAGTTGTTGAGACGCCACGCTAGAGAATGCGGACAATCACTTCAGCTTCTCTGGGCGCGCTGACATGGACATGGGTGCCGGGCAGGCTGCACAGGATGGCCCAGCAGACGGCGATGGCGCGGAATGGGTTGATGCGGCCGGTGAGGCAAGCCGCGACGATGACGAGAAAGATGAGCGGCGAGAGCAGGAGAACGGGGATCCAGAGCAGGAACAGCGGAATCCAGAGGCGGGGCATGCGGAAGTGGGGAGTTTGCACGGCGATGACGGCGAAGTTGGGTGTCATTTCAGGGCCTCCAATGCGCGGATGGCTTCTTCGGCGGTGATTTCGCCGGCTTTGAGGCGGTCGAGGACTTCGGAACGCGAGGGTGAAGGGTTGGTGTCGACAAACTGCAACTGGCCGGCGATGCGGGTGAGGCGGGCCTTGATGGTGGGGTAGGAGACGCCGAAGACCTGCTCCATCTCTTTGATGGAGCCGTGGGAGCGGAGAAAGGCGGTGATAAAGACCTGGTCCTCGAGAGTAAGGCGGGCCAGTTCCGGAAGGGAAAACTGGCCCTCGATGGAGACCTGTTTCTCAGGGAGGCGGACGCGTTCGACGACCAGGGTAGAGCCCTGGGCCATGCGGAGGAGGTCTTGCCAATCGGAGGCGTGTTTGAGGTTTTCAGTCATAGGGTTGAATGCGGTTTCTCTAGTACGAAAACAACATTACTTAATAATTTTAATTATTGCAAGTGTTTTTCTTAAGTTTTTTACGTTGTGGCCGAAATTAGTTAGAAGATGCTTCGGGGCGGGGGTGGATGGTGCGCAATTCCCTGCTGGGCGAGGCGTGGCTGGGAGGGGGAAACGACGGGCGGCGAAGGCCGACCTGTGGTAGTTTTGAAAGAGCGGCCTTGAACGAGCTCGTAGCTCAGTTGGTAGAGCAACGCCCTTTTAAGGCGTGGGTCCTGGGTCCGAGTCCCAGCGAGCTCACCATTCAAAATAAATAACTTAATGGTCGATTTTGGAAACCGTTGAGGGCCGCTTTGGTGCACAAGTGATTGTGGGAGTTTCCAGCAGGTTGGGGGAAAAACCAGGCTTCGGAAGGGGTGCGGAAAAAGACCCGGCTTTGGGCGAAACCCCATAAGAGCATCCCTCAGAGGTTAAAGCCCCGGCACATTGGTTTTAGGGCTATCGGCACGGCTGAAGCCGTGCCCTTTCAAGTCGAGTTACCGGGAAGATATGCCGCGGTCATTGTCTCCGTCATTTCCCTGCCTCATGGATCAAAGTTGATTTTTGAAGTGTGCACAGAAGACTTATGGCGGTGTAACTCGGCCGTCGAGGTCCCAAAGATCCTCCCAGGTCTGGCCGGCTTTCCAAAGGAACACCTGGCCCTTGATCAATCGGCAGTTGCGGTCAATCGCGGCGATTTGGCGCATTTCTTCATCAGTCAAAGGATCTGATACTACTGCCGCAAGGTTGGCGCGATAGTTGTTCACCGAAAACGGGATCGGCGTCTGCCCGCGTTGGACGGCCCATTTGATGCAGATGGCCGCGGGATGAACGCCATGATGGTGAGCAATCGCTCTAATCAAGGGGTCTTCTGTGGGTGCAGTGTCTTCCGGCGTACGATCGCGCTCGGGACGGCCGGGCGATCCGATTGGACAGTAGCCGATGGGGTGAATGCCGTTCTCGACAACAAACTGGAACAACTCCGGCTGCTGGAAGTGAGGATGCAATTCCATCTCATTTACCGCCGGCCTGATACGCGCATCGCTGAGCACGAGGCTTAGCTTCGGAACTGTCATGTTTGACGTGCCAATGAAACGCACCAAGCCCAGTTCAACGAGCTGTTCCATCTTTCGCCAGGTCTTCATGTAATTCGCGTGGATGTAAGGCTTCGCATCTGCGCTTCGCGACCCAACATCGCAACCCGGTGGGTGGAAGTTAGGAAATGGCCAATGAACGAGATAGAGATCAAGATACTCAAGCTGAAGATCGGCGAGCGATTGACGGCAGGAGTTCATTACATCGTTCTCGCCGTGTTTGTCGTTCCATAGCTTTGACGTGATCCATAGGTCTTCGCGCTTGACTCCGCCGCGCTGGATTTCCTGAAGTGCCGCGCCGACTTCCGGCTCATTTCCGTACACCGACGCGCAATCGAAGTGGCGATAGCCAACCCTGGCTGCGCCCTCGACTGTCTCGGCAACCTGTTCCGGAGATATATGGTCAGAGCCGAAAGTCCCAAGCCCAATTGCCGGCATGGTCGCGCCTGCTCCGATCTTCCGCTGCGGAACCATGGCAGGATCTATCGAAGGCTGACTATCGCTATCTATGAAGTTCACCTGGTTGCTCCGCGGCACGACACAGTTATCATAACTTTTTCGTGAAAAGAACAACGCGGATCACAATGAACAACATCAAGGGCTCAGGAGATGCCCTCCATCTCCGCGACTTACTCTGCCTCGCCGACAACCAAATTCATCGGCGACGGGGACCCTGCGCCTATTGAAGAAATTCTCGCCACACCAAAGAATCGTGCGGAACGCCAGCAGGGTATCTTCGTCGTGCCGTTGACGCGATTGCCGAACGGCACAGTGAAGCAGTTCGCGTCGCAACGTTCAGTTTTGCGGCACGGAGTACAGCTCGATGCCGTCGCGGGAAAGAACGGCCAATTCGTCTCCACTCGGAGCCAGGGCGTATCCACCGTTGCTTGCGGAGGGGTTGCTTACGCGAACGGTGAAGATACGCTTTCCATCCGCGGCCCGATAGACCCCGAGTTGCTCCGACTCGAGGTCGGCGCCATGGAAAACTTCGCCCGGCATGACAGCTTGACTGGACTTGAGAATCCGGACGGCGAACTCCCTGGTGTCGTCGTTGCCAATGGCCGCGTAGCCGATATCTGTCTGCGCGGATTGTCCACGAAGAACCAACATGCCGTCGGGTCGCATGACGCGAAACTCCCGATCGCCACTCTCCGGATCGCACGTCACGACAAACAGCAGATCGGGAACCAGGCTGGAAATCTGCGGTGTGCAACTGGACACCAGATGGGCGATGCTGCGCCACTGGTCGTCCCAGGTGTGCATCACGACATGGATGCGCTTGTCACGCTGAAGCACGAGCTTGACTTCGCCCTCATTGAGCAGAGTCGGTGGCATCCTGTTGGAGACGGACATGGAGGTGGCGATGGTTTCGAACTTGTCATTGAGCACTCGAATCTGGACATCTTCTTCAGGTTCCTGCGCCTGATCTTCTTCGAGTTTTGCATGCAATTCCGGAGTATGGCGCTCCTGGACGACTCCGATCGCAATGGTTTTTCCAGCGGGATCGGTGCGAACAAAATTAAGAGGGCCGTCGAGAGGGATGTGCGCTTCGACCTTCAATCCAGGGCCGTAGACGCGCAGTTCGTTACGCACATGAACCAGCACGCGATGATCTGCGAGGACCCATAAATACTGCCTTGTGTCAGGCAAATACCAGTCAACGGTGCGCATTACATTTTTTGTCTTCACGTCAACGAGTGCGGCACGGATCACGCGCACGGTCGACCCCGGCGTGGCTCCAAAACGCGGTATCAGCGGATGAGGGTTGAAGGTTACCAGCAATTCGCCGGGGCCGAGATAGGTGAGCGATTGATCGTGATCAAGCGCGGCAATCTCTTTGTCAGGCCGGGAGACGTAGCCCAGTTCCTTGATGGAAATGCTTGCTATGGCATGGCCGCTCATCTCTGTTTCAGCGATGGGTAGAGCTACGCTGCACTCCGGCGGAGCGCAGAGTTCCGCATCGTCCTGCGCGGGTTGATCGGGCTGAGTTTGATTTGCAGTTACGGCGCCGGCTACTGCGTCGCTGGTCGTGGCGGGCGCGGGCATCGCGTCTGGCGCGCCTGGAGGCGAGAGGTGCGTAGAGCCGCCAGCCGGAGCCGCGGCAATGGGAGGCAGGGTCGATCCGGGCAGCAGGAGCAGCAACGTATTTTTGTCCAATGCGACATTGCGATCCGCCGCCGAGAGCACGGAACTGTTTTGCGGACCTGTACCGACGCTGAGCTTCAAACCCCTGATGTTGAGAACTGTTCCAGCCCGGAGATCCGCGCCCGGCCGGAAGAAATTCTGCATGTTCCACCAGATGTCCGCATTGCCGGAGGTCATGGAACGGAAGTTGCTGGGGGGACCTTGCGAGGGAGCGGATGAGCCCAGCTTACTGGGCATGTCCATTGAAATTGAACTGTCATCCTCCTGGGGAGCTGCCAATGCAACGAGGTCAAGCGTGAACGGCTCCATCTCGGATTTGCCGCACTGGGCGTTGGAGAATTGGAGAGCGACCTCGGAGGCTCGCGAGGTTTTGGAGTGGGGCACGACCGACAGCACCTTTGCTTCAAGGACGGCTCCCTGGCGCAGAGTGCAACCGAGGCCATTCCAATCGGACGTGACCTTTGCATAGAGGCTGCCGCCTTGAGCAAGGTGGCGCGCCTCCATGTCTGCCAATAACATAGCCTGAATGGGAATGACTGCCGGCTTGACCGCCGGCTCGGCAGCGATCAGGCATTTGCAGATTCCCAGCAGAAGCAAGATTCCCATCAATCGCATCGGTCCCCCCAATGACTGACGCAACCATCGTGTCTGCATCACTGAATGTACGGCCAACCATCCGTTGTGAAATACAAGCGGTTGATGCCGAGCGTGGGCGTGCCGTTGTTGTTGCCGTCGTAGTAGTGGTAGACAATCGTCGGCAGCGATTCGGTGCCGCTGGCGCCGGTATCGGTAAAGACACTCTCTCCGCCCGGACCGACAATATTGCTGTGCGTGCTGAGCAGGATTGTGCCGCCATTCTGAGCAAGATTTTGGCCGCCGCGATCGAGGAACGGGCCGGTGGGACTGGTGGAGCGGCCGTAGACGATTCGATAGGTGCTGGTGGCGCTGCAGCACGGGTTGATGGACCCGAAGTAATAGTAGTAGCCGTTCCAGTAGTAGATGAACGACCCTTCTTCACCCCAATAGCGAAAGGCGACATTGGAGATGGTGGTGTTTGAAGCGAGGCGAAGGCCGGTGGTTGGATCGAGTTGCACGGTGTGCATGCCGTCGCTCCACGATCCCCATTGCAGCCACCAGTTTCCGGAGGCATCGATGAAGGGAGCGGGGTCGATGGCGTTCCATGTAGTGGTTGCAGTGAAGCCCCACGGATTGGTCGCGGGAGGAGCGGTGGTGGCCGCGGTCCATGAAGTGATTGGGTAGCCCTTGTCGGTCCACGGCCCGTAGGGAGTGGTGCTGGTGGCGAGGCCGATGACTGCTTCTGCGCCTGTTGAAGGCTCGTAGGGAACCGCGTAGTAGAGGTAGTAGATGCCGTTTGAGTAGATCAGGCTGGGCGCCCAGGTATCGATGTTCTCACCATTGTTATCCGATGGCGGAGTTTGCAATCCGGACCAGGATGCGAAGTCGGGACCGATGATGGGGCAGTGGTTGTCTTCTGTTATCCAATAGGTCGCTTGAGTTGCTGTGCAGGCTCCGTCGGGGGTGGTTTCAGTGGTGTAGGTGAAGGTGGATAAGTCGGCGGAGTAGGCAATGGTCTGGTGCGTGCCGTAGAGCCAGTAGAGATGCGTCACTGGATCCTGGAGCATGTAGGGATCATGGACGTAGATGCCCGTACCCTTGACGGCAAGCGGCATGGGATACGCGGCGGTTGTGGTGTTGGTGAGCGTCCACTCCTGGCATGTGCACCCGATTCCGGTTGTGGCGCGCGCGCCTTGATCGATGGTGGCGGAGGTGGTGAGGTTAGAGCTGTCGTCCTGGAGATAAAGACCGCTGTAATGGTTCTCAATCAGGTAGTTGCCGTCTTTCAACAGGTAAAAGACCCAGTCTTCATCGTCGGTGCCCGTATCGCTGTATTGCCCGGCCTGAGCGCCGGCGACCAGCGAGCCGACGGATGGCATACCGCTGGTCGACTCGGTGCTGGAGAGGCCAATCAACTGATGCGTCAACATATTCTCAATGTTGAAACGCTGATCGGCATACACATTGGGCACCAGATGCCACATGGAGTCAGTGGAGTTGGTGTTGGTTTCCTGGATGATATTGGCGCCAGCAACCTGGCTCTGGCCGCTGATGCCAAGCACCATTCCGCTGGCCGCATTCTCTATCTGGTACTGCGTGGAGAAGAGCGCGGAGTTATTCACGTTGACGATGGTGCCCATGTCCGCCGTGAAGGTGAAGCTGGCCGTGGCTACCGCGCTGTTGTTGTCTCCGCTGGCTGCCGCGATGGCGTTGATGGTTTCATTGGTTGAAACCGTGATCGACGTTGCGTACTTTGTTGAGGATGTGGTCGGGTTGCTGCCATCGGTGGTGTAGTAGATAGTCGCACCGGTGGTGGAATCAGTGATCGACACCGTTTGAGCGGCGGTGAACGAGCCTCCGGCGGGAGAGATGGCCGGGGTCGCTACTGTCGGTTGCGTGATGGTAAACATTGCTGTCGCCATGGAACTTGTGGTGTCGCCTGCGGCCGCTGCAATCGCGCTGATTGTCTCGGTCGATGAGACTGAAATCGCCGCCGTGTATTTGGTGGAAGAGGTGGTGGGCGTACTTCCATCGGTGGTGTAGTAAATTGTGGCGCCGGCAGTGGTGTCGGTGATGGTGACTGTCTGAGTGGTCGAGAAGGTGCCTCCCGCGGGAGAGATGGCCGGAGTTGCCACGGTGGGAGGTGGTGGTGGCGTGCTGTTGCCGCCGCCGCTGCCGCATCCGGATACCATTGTTGCCGCACACAGCAAGAGCGCCGGCAGGATAAGCCGCTGCCGGTTTGTCAGAAATTGCGTCAAAAACGAATTCATCGTTTCCTCTCGAGTAAGTTCTCTTTGCAACCCTGCTTACCGATTGCCTTGCTGTGTTGCTGGATTGTCGGCGCGCTTACTTCGATTCGCCGGTGGTGCCGAGCGCTACGTGGGGCCAGCCGTCCTCCCAGGTGATGGTTGAGATCTGCAATGCGGGCTTGCCGGTGACGGCGTCGTAGGCGTGGAAGACGAGGATGTCGCCCTCAGGGCGCAGCAGCGCGGATTCTCCGCCAGGACCGATCCATCTGCTGTTGGGCCAGAGAATCTGCGTGCCGCCGCCCTGGAGCAGTGGCTTGCCGTCCGCATCGAGATAGGGACCGGTCACATGACTCGCGCGGCCGACCATGGTGCGGTAGTTGCTGTGAGTGCCGCGGCAACAGAGATCGAAGGAGACGAAGAGATAAAAGAAGTCGCCGTGACGAACGATGAAGGGAGCTTCGACGGCCTGCCAGTCGGCGGGTAAACCGGGCTTGGGCGGCTCGGGAAGTTGGGGCACGGCGCGGGTTGCCAGCGAGTAGAGGGTTGGGTCGGAAGCGGACGGCTTGCCGGTTGCGGCGTCGATGCGGCGGATTTTGATGCCGCCCCAGAAGCTGCCGAAGCTGAGCCAGGGTTGGCCTTTTTCATCGAAGACGATATTGGGGTCGATGGCGTTGAAGTCATCGCCGTGCTGGGATTTCAGGACCAGGCCCTGATCCTGCCAATGGTATTTGGGACTCTGCGGATCGAGCGTGTCATTGGTGGCGAGGGCGATGCCCGAGGTATTGGAGCCAAACGTCGAGTACGCGTAATAGAGGTGGTACTTGCCTTGAAACAACGAAATGTCGGGAGCCCAAAGGTCGCGGGTGGTTGGGCTCGCCTCGTGAATCCAGGCAGGGATTTTGTCGAAGACGTGGCCGCAGAGCTTCCAGGCGAGGAGGTCGGTGGAGCAGCGAATGGGGAACTGGCCTTCAGCGGCGTTGGAGGTGGTGGCGAAGACGTAGTAGTTGTTGCCCTCACGGCCGATGGAGGGATCGTGGGTGATGGGGTAGTCGCCGCTGAGGGTCAATGCTTGAGGAGTCTGGGCCTGTGGTTTCTGGGCATGGAGGGGCGTCGCCAGGAAAACAGTAAGAATGGCAGAGAGCAAAAAAGTGTTACGCATCGAGAAAAATCTCCTTGTCCGGGAAAGATCAAGGCCGGACAGGCCTATCAAAGTTGAGTAAACGCTTTCCCCGTTATGACGCTGCAACGGTGTTCGGCCGATAGCAATCAGATTGAAAAAACTGAATTCCAGCCGGCCAAGCGCTGCCGGTTAGCTCTACTGATTCTCCGGCGGGGTGGTCGAACGAAGCCCGGCCCGAGCTTTCTTGCCTGCTTCATCGGCCAGCCTGGTTGCAAGCGCCAGTTCGCGTTCGGATTCTTCTTTCCGCCCCAGTCGCGCAAGGGTGAGCCCGAGATAGTAATGCCCTGTTTCATAGTCGGGAGCGGCCGCAACAGCTCGCTCAAGGAACTCCGCAGCCTGCGCGTATTGCTTCTGTTTGAAGTACGCCTGACCGGTGCCTGTAAGCGCTCCGCCATGCTTTGGATCGCGCGCAAGAGTCTTGTTGAATTCAGCGATGGCTTCCGCAAAGTCACCTTGTTTAAGAGCGATATCGCCCAGTTGGTAGTAGGCCTCTGTTTGCAGCGGCTGTAATTCGATGGATCGATGAAACTCGGCTTGAGCCAAGTCGAGCTGCATGCCCAATTGCAGGACGCGACCCAATCCGTAGTGCGCACTTGCGTCGCTGGGCCGGAGCTTGAGGTAAGCCCGCATGTTCTCTTCCGCGGGAGCGAGTTGGCCCAGTTCCAATTTGACCCGGCCCACTGCGTAGAGCACAAGCGGTTCGCCCGGATTAAGCTGTTCGGCCAATGCAAGTGTTCGGTCCGCGTCCTTGAACGACTGCATGTCGACTTCCTGGATTCCCAGGTCGTACAACAGGCGCGGGTTTTTTGGTGCATATTTTTGCGCCTGGAGCAAATCCTTGAGCGCGTCATCCATCTTGCCTGCGCTGCGTGCGGCGAGAGCAAGCTGCTCGCTCGCCGCAACCTCGCCATCCTGCGCCTCCTGATTGGCAGGGTCGGCGTCGAGTAGTGATTCATACGCATCGCGCGCCTCTCCCGGCTTGCCGGATCGCAACAGATCGGCCGCGGTGGCTGTGGTTTGCGCCGCTTGAGCCGGGAACGAATCGGGAACTGCAAGAACCAAGGCAAGTGCGACAACCGGGAGAGGAATCATGAAGGCGCCTGCGGGAGTTGCGTGATCGATTGAACAATCCGATCTTAGCAACATCCCAACTTAGGTTGCGCGGAATTCGGAATGGAGGGCGCGCTGGCTGTTGCAGAGTTGCCCGCCGGTTGGAATGAAGCGGGAGCAAGCATTTGCTTGCCCCCGCCAGGAGACGAGAAGGTTGGAGGTTAGAAGGTTACGCGGCCCGAGACCTGAAGGTTACGAGGCAGCATGTCGGAGCCAGTGGGAATACCAAATCCTGTCTGGATGGCGCCGGGCGCGGCAGAGTCCCCGGGGCCGACATCGGGAATGGCGAAGCGGTGACGGTTGAAGGCGTTGATTGCCTCGCCCTTGAGTTGGAAGGTTATTTTTTCAGTCACCTTGAAGTTCTTCAGCAAGCTGAAGTCTTCCGACTTCCAAAGGGGACCGGTCACAGCTTCCGTTACCCTTGGCATTGCCCTTCCGTTGGGGACGAGAGGCGAAGCGCCACTGAAGTAGTAAGGAGAGAACGAGCAGGTGCCGTTATCGCAGCCGGGGGAGAGTGGACGAAGCCATCCCGCACCTTCGCGATTCTGGTCAACCAGGGTTGCATTGGCCATGGACACACCGGGATCGCCGCCGCCGTATGTGCCGGGTGCACGGAACGAGGGGTTGAACCATGACTCCTGGTTGAAGAAGTTTGGTCCATTCTTGTTCTTCTTGTAAGCCGCACTGGCGAGCGATGTTCCTCCGATCTGGGTGAAGCGGAAGCAGTTGTCGTAACCACCGACACCGGTGTAGTTGCCGAGTGCCAGTGTTCCTGTGGCGCAACCGAAGGAGATTGGCTGTCCACTCTCATAGCGTTGGATGCCGCCGACTTCCCATCCTCCGATGATCTCGTTAAGGATGCCGCTCTCATTGAGGTACCTGCGGCCTTTCCCGAACGGGAACTGGTAGAGATAGCTGATGGAGAGAGTTTGCGGGATGTTCTGGATGCTAACCGCCTTTTCAGCGCGATAGTCGGAGGAGTTCTGAGCTTGAACTCCACGGTCGTATTGAGCAATTTCAGAGTCCGCGTCGGTGAGGTTCTTGGCCCAGGTGTAGGACACCTGGAGATTGAATCCCTGGCGGAAGCGGCGGTTGAGTGACATGATCATGGCCTCATAACTGGAGTGGCCACGGTTTTCAAGGCAGCAATCGTCCGCTATGAAGCCATATTGCGGATAGGGACGGAGCGCTTGCGAGATGGGTCCGGCAAAGGTTGAGTAGGGAGCATTTACGGTAACCGGGGTGCTGCTTCCCATGGGCGTGAAGGTGGTTGAACCTCCCTCGGGGATGTCTTCCGTGGGATCGTTCAAGTGATCGCCATAGGCGAAGTCGGCAGTTGAAATGTTGTTGATGTTGGAGATGTCCTCCGTATGGAGGTGCTCCGCACTCTGGCCAATGTAGCCGACCGTCAAAATGAGGTCCTGGGCCAATTCATCCTGAACCTGGAGGCTCCAGTTATTGGTCAGCGATGGCCGTCCTGCGCCGTTCTGAATCAACTCGCCGCCGACGTTGGTGAAGGTGCCGACACCGTTTGGAGCGGTCAATTGCGTCGGACTTGTGTTGGGCGCGAAGAACGCGGGCGTCCATGGACTATAGCCGGCATCCAGTTGGAAGGCGGGAGTGAAATTGTTGAACGAACCGGTACCGCGCCCTTGTGTGAACCCGGCATCCATCGACGCGCCGAAATCGTCGTATTGCAACGGTCCGGCGATCAATGCTCCGCCGCCGCGCACCACCACTTTGTCTTTGGTATATGGCACCACCCAGGCAAAGCCAAGGCGAGGACCAAAGTCCTTGTGCCATGTATCCGCCCATGCGCTGTTGCAGTTGCAGTTGGTTCCGAAGACGAGAGCTCCGGGCAAACCGCCGGCCAACGAATCCGGAGCGGTAAGGCTGAGGTTGGACGTGTCGTTCAATGCCTCGTGGCGCGGAGCGTCAACGTCATAGCGTAACCCGGCGTTGACCGTGAGTTTTGGGGTTACCTTGATATCGTCCTGAACGAAGAACGCATAGTAGTGCGAGTTCCAGCGCGGGTTGTGATTGAACACTGTCTGGCTGGCGACGGCATCGTCTCCGAGCAGGAAGCTTGCGAAACTGTTGCCGCTGGCCAGGTAGTTGCCGCCCACGGCAGCCGCCGAGGTTTCGCCGTGATAGAAGGTGAGGTTGGGAATGTTGACGTCTTCAACGGTGTATTGCTGATGACGCCAGTCAACGCCGAACTTGAAGCTGTTGCGGCCCTTCTGCCAGTCAACAATTTCGTTGGACCTGAGCCCGTTGTCGATGTTGTCTCCACCCTGGCCGATCATCCATGGAGAGAAGCTGTCGAAACCATCGAAATTAACGATTGGGTAGGAGGTGGAATAGAAGTCAGGCGCACCGGCTGAGGTCAGCGTGCGGCCCGCGCCGATTGCCGTTGCGAAGTTTTTGCTGTTGGTGCGGTTGTAGCCCACATTGAGATGGTTGAGCAGGGTGGGTGAAATAGAGAAGTCCCAGCCGACGCGGGTGTAGTGGGTTTCAAAATCCTGCGGATAGGCTGAGTCATTGAAAGGCTGAGGAAGATTGGCATATCCGTGAACGCTGTAGTTGTCACGGGAGCTGTAGGAGCCGTAAATCTTGTTCTTTTCCGTCAGCGTCTCATCGATACGCACCGTGTAGGTGGTGTTGGTGGTGGGGGCAATGGAGCTCTGCGCGTAGTTGTTGTAGAAGCCCCACGGAGCATTGAGCGTTGCCGTCTGGTTGGGAGCGGGCAAACCCGCCATCAACGCTTTGGCCGCGTTACTGAACATGCCTGTCGGAATGATGTTGCCGGAGAACGGAAGGGCGCAGGGAATGCCCGTGGGGTTGGTTGGCGAGATGGTCGAGTTCTGCGTGGCGGGGTTGAATATCTGATTTTGCAGGATCGGGTCGCCCGTGCAGGGGTTCACATTGAGGGTAGGCTGAGTTGTCTGGCCGCCGCCCTCCACAAGCAGAGCGGAAAAATCTCCTCCCTGCTCTCCTTTTCCGGTTGTGCCGCCAGTGGTGGTGGGGACTGTAGCCACGGTTGGGCCGCCGAGGTGCAGCTTGTAGTTTTCCCATGCAAAGAAGAAGAAGGTCTTGTCCTTGCCGTTGTAGAGATTGCTTCCCCTCTTGAAGGGATTGGGGATTCTCACCGGACCGCCGAAGGTGCCGCCGTAATCGTACTTGCTGTCTTGCTGGCGCAGATAGCCCGCGCAGCCGCCGCTGATATTCAGGTTGTTGTTGCCGGTGCAGCCGTAGTACTTATAGTCGCCGTTGCTGAACCATTGATTGGCATCGAAAGCGGCATTCTTGACGATGGTGAAGCCGGTTCCATGGAACGTGTTGGTTCCGGATTTGGTGGCGAAGCTTTCGAATCCGGCAGTGGTGCGGCCGAATTCAGCCGATGGCGTAGAGGTGGTGACTTTGAATTCCTGGAGAGCCTCGATGGACGGCGAGGTTTCGTCGAAGGACGATCCATTCTCGCTGCGGGTAATGCTGGCTCCATCGAGCATGACCTCAGCGCCGTAACTCTGGCCGCCTGAGAGCTTCATGAAAAAGACGCCGTTGTTATTGAGGCCGCCAACCGATTGTCCGCCGCCGGTCCCGGGGCCGGTGGTGCCGGGCACCAGGAAGGAGAAGGATTCCGGAGAACGCAGGCCGCCAACACCCGCGGCCATGGCCAGCGGCAGTTCTTCGATCTGCTGGGTGGTGATGGTTCCGCTGATATCGGATGACTCGCTCTCGATGGTGGGAGCGCTGGCATCGACGCTGACCGTCTCGCTGACGGCGCCGGTCTTGAGAGTGACATGGAGGACCGCGGTCGAGTTGATGGTGACCAGCACGCCCTTGCTGATGGAGGCACTGAAGCCCGCGGCGCTCACTGTAACGTCATACCGTCCGAGGGGAAGCTCGGTAAGGTGGAATCCGCCGGAGGAGGTGGTTACTGTCTGGTTCGTGATGCGAGTGTCGATGCCGACGGCGACCACTTTGGCGCCGGCCACCATGGCTCCAGTTGAATCCGTTACGTCACCTGCCAGCTCGCCGCGAGTGGACTGCGCAAATGACAGGAGCGGGATCGTCAACATGGCAAGCAGCAACAAACACGCCATGCACCCTACGCGCTGAATCTTCGTCATAAATCCTCCTGAACCGATGAAACAAGAAATCTCATTAAGGTACTCATCGGCGGCAGTTGCCGCCACCGGTACCCTTCTGCTCCGATGAATCTGAACCGCTTTGAGCTTTCGCGGTTCACCCTTAGAGCAAACGCTTACTCGGGTTTTGCTTTGCTGCTTCCCGGCCCGTTCCTGCAGACCGATGAATTCTTAGTAACATTACTCCATTTTCTTGTCTCGAAAGCATATTCCCACCTGTCAAATCGGGTCGGAAACCGAATGGGTAAGCCGCTTCCGCTGCACTTTTCAGTAAGCGTTTGCTGAGTTGAAGACACAATCCGCCTGTTCTGAAGAGCAACGCGATTCGAACACGAAGTTTGACGGACGTGCAATGCTACTAACGGCTTGTTGGGACGTTTGTTGGTAAGATTAGTTTTTTCATGGTGTTAGCGGCGCGGATGATTGGAGACGCGACCGTTAGGGTACCCGTTTGTTGGGATGGTGTATAGTTGGGAACCGAAGGGAAACGAAGTGCGCCGTGTCGATGCCGGATCCAGTCTTGGGCTCTAACTTGCTCAGTCCAAAGCAGATCGCTTTGGTGCGCGACCACCTCAGTGAGGTGATCGCCAGCCATGCCTTTGCTGGGAGCAAACGCACCCAGGATTTTCTCCAATTGATTGTTGAACATGCGCTCGAAGGGGATTTCGACAGCCTGCGGGAGAGGATGATCGGGGCTGAGATGTTCGGCCGCCCGATCGGGTACGACACGGGGAGCGATTCGGTGGTCCGCGTGAAGGCCACCGAGGTTCGAAAGAGGCTGGTTCGATTCTATTTCGAGGCCAAGGGCAAGCAGGCGGTTCGCATTGAGCTGCCAAGTGGATCGTATGTGCCGAAGTTTCACTTTGAGCCGTTTGAGACAGCGGCGTCTTCTGCAGCTGAAGTTGTTCCTTTGGCTTCAGGGGCGCACACCGCCGTTCATGGCGACGAACCGTCCGCCGGAATGGCTGAGGCAAAGCTGGATGACGGAGCCCGGCAGCCCGCGCGGAGATCGCACTGGAGACCGCGCATCCTGATTTTTTCTTTGGTGGGATTGTTGGTGATCGCGGCAATCTCATACGTGGGCTGGAAACGGTGGTATGACGCTTCACACGCCCAGACGGGGATTCGCTCAATCGCAATTCTGCCACTTGAGAACCTGTCGGGCGTTCCGGCGCAGGAGTACTTCGCCGACGGAATGACCGAAGAGTTGATCAACGACCTGGGACAGGTTTCCACGCTCCGTGTGATTTCGCTGACCTCGGCAATGAGTTACAAGGGCACGAAAAAGAAGTTGCCTGAAATTGCCAGGGAGCTGGCGGTGGACGCCGTGGTGGAGGGGGGGATACTGCGCGAGGGCGACCAGGTGCGAATCAGTGCGCAGTTGATCGACGCCAGGACCGACCGCCCCATCTGGGCCCATACGTATGTGCGGGATTCAACCAGCGTTCTGCTGCTGCAAGGGGAAGTGGCGCAGGCGATTGCGGACGAGATCCGGATCAACGTGACGCCGCAGGAGCAAGCGCGGCTGGCGCGGGTGCGCCCGATCGACCCTGGAGCACAGGATTTGTACCTGCATGGCATGCTGCAACTGGATGCGGACGATTGCAAGAGCGCTGTCCAGTATTTCAACCAGGCTCTCGACAAAAATCCAAACTATGCGCAGGCGCATGCCGCATTGGCCAATTGCTACGGACGGATGGGTGAATCTGGCCGCATGGCTTATAAGGAAGCTTTTCCCAGACAAAAGGCAGAAGCGGCCAAGGCGATTGCACTGGACGATTCGCTGCCTGAGGGACATGCCGAACTGGCCAACACCGCGATGACACTTGACTGGGATTGGCCGACCGCGGCGACGGAGTTTCACCGGGCGCTGGCGCTCAATCCCAACTCTGCGCCGATTCATCAGAAATATGCGTTCTATCTGGAGCGCACCGGCCAATTGCCTGAGGCGCTCGCAGAGGTGGAGCGAGGCGTGGACCTGGATCCTGTTTCAGGCCGTTCGTTCCACTATGAGGGGTTCATCTATTACTTTTCCCGGCAGTATGACCAGGCGCTTTCGCTGATCCGCAGAGTTCGCGCTCTGGATGTGACTCCGCCGGACTGGAGCTTTCTCCTGGGCGATGTCTACGCTGAAAAGGGGATGTATGCGGATTCCATCAGCGAGTTTCTGAAATCGGGTAATGGACCGGATTCACTGGGGCATTTGGGCAACGCTTACGGCCGTGCGGGACGAGTGGCGGAGGCACGTAAGACCATTTCTCAATTGGAAGAAAATGTGCGAAAAGATGGTGTGGGCAGGTACGAAATCGCGCTCGTCTATACCGGACTGGGACAGAAGCAGGAAGCATTTAAATGGCTGGAAGATGCTTATAACACCCACGATGTCGGGCTGGTCTATCTCAAGATCGATCCGTGCCTTGATCCCTTGCGCTCCGATCCGCGCTTTGACGACCTGATGAGACGCGTCGGCCTGAATAAGTAGTCTCTCAATAAAAAATGGGCCGGGATATTCGTGTGAGGCCGGCAACTCCTAGAAGTCCGCATCATGATCAATCTAACGTTCAGGGTCGCGCCGGTGTTGCGCGGACTTGGCAATGGATCAAGTGGCGTGTAGAGTCGCATACTAGGAATTGAGGTCGCGATTGTCCGAGCGGCTTGCTGGATTCGGATGATGATTGAGATGCCGCGAACTCACACCTTTACCTATTCATCGAGAGTGAGTGATGAAAATATTTTTCGGCGGACGCGGGTTAACGTTTTCTCTGATTTCACTCTCCTCTTTTCTCCTGCTCGGCCCAATGATTGTTCAAGCTCAGCAGGGTCCTGACCAGGCCGTGATGCAGTTGCTGCAAAGTGGAGCGGCGGCGATGCATGCGGGCAAGCCTGCCGATGCGGAGAAGTATTTTCGCCAGGCAGTTGCCGCGGCACCGAAGCAGGCCGACGCTTACCTCGGACTTGGCATGTCGCAACTGCGCGAGGGCAAGATCGACGACGCGGAGTCAGCGCTCTCAAAGGCCGTGGAATTGGATACGCAATTGCCGGGGGCATATATGTTCCTCGGAATCGCGCAGTTCCAGTCACACGATTTTGATGCTGCAACCGGATCGCTTAAGCAGGCGGTGATTCAGAAGCCTGATGACGTGGAAGCTCTGACCTGGCTGGGGATCGTGGAGATCGATGCGGGACATCCGGATGAAGCTGTGGGGCCGCTTGACCGAGCTGCGGCATTGCGCCCCAAGGATCCAAACGTGCTCGACTATCGCGGCCGCGCACACTCTCTGGTGGCACAGGAGAGTTACGCGGCACTCACTGCACTGGATCCGGATTCATGGCGTGTGCATCGCGCGCTCGGAGAAGTTTATGCCGGGTCAAAAGACTGGGAAGCTGCGCTCACCGAATACATCAAGGCGAGCGCCAAGCAACCGGACAATCCCGATCTCCTTGAGGCGCTCGGGGATACTTATCAGCGCCTGCATCGATTTGATGAGGCGTCTCATGCCTATGAAGCGGAGCTCAAGCTGAGTCCACACAATCCAACTGCGCTCTATAACCTTGGTAAGATGCAGGTCCAGAACGGAGATGCACAGCGTGGCGTGGAGTTGCTGCGCCAGGCAGTGGATGCGCATGCTCCCGCCGCCCCGAGCTACTTGTATCTTGGAAAGGGTCTGGCCGATACCGGGCATCCCGAAGAGGCAGTGGTGTGGCTTGAAAAGAGCCTTAGTCAGGAGTCTTCGAGTTTCGTGACACAGAGCGTGTATTTCGAGCTGGTGCGTGTCTACAAGATGCTGAATCGAACTGAAGATGCAATGCGAGCAGCGAACAAATTGAAGAGCCTCAAAGACACAACGGGCGCGCCCGCTGCTGCGACCGACAAATCGAAGTAAAAGCCGTGAGCGGAATTCAGGATAGAGTTTGCACATGCCGGATTGGGAGCGATTGACTTGATGAAAACTGAGCCGATGCGCTTTCAAATTTGTGCGGTTGCGTTGTGCCTGGGAACTGCTTCGATTGTTGCGGCTGGGGCGCAGTCTTCCCTGCCCCACACACCGGCCAGGGCGGCGGCACAATCATCAGTTCCGGGAAAATTCGTCGATATCACGGAGAAGGCCGGCGTTCATTTTCTGCACCAGGCGCCGCACACAACGCGCAAGTATCTGATCGAAACCATGGGATCCGGCGTGGCGCTTTTCGATTGCGACAACGACGGACGTCTCGATCTCTACCTGGTCAACGGCGCGCCTTATCCCGATCCAACACCCAAGGGATTTGTTCCGCAGAAAACGGGACCTGAGTATTGGAATCGCATGTACCACCAGAAGGCGGATGGAACTTTTGAGGACATTACCGAAAAATCGGGATTGAAAGGTGTTGGCTATGGAATGGGCGTCGCCGTGGCCGATTACGACAATGATGGCTACGAAGATGTTTTCGTAACCGGGTACGGGGGCAATCGTCTTTACCACAACAACGGAGATTGCACTTTCACCGATGTTACTGAGAAGGCCGGCGTCACGGGCGGTGGATGGTCTACCTCGGCGGCCTGGGTTGACCTGGATAACGACGGGCTTCTCGACCTGGTTGTGGACCGCTATGTTACTTGGGATTGGGAAGACGTCTGGTGCGGCGAGCATCGCGAAGGCTATCGCGGATATTGCCACCCGGACGTGTTTCAGCCCATCACGATGCTGGTCTATCACAACGACGGGAATGGCCATTTCACGGAGGTTTCGCAGAAGCTGCATCTCGATAAACCCGCCAAAGCCCTGGGCATCGCCGTGGCCGATTACGATCGCGACGGGCGCATGGATATTTATGTTGCCAATGACTCGATGCCGGAATTTCTATTTCATCAATTGCCGGACGGAACGTTTGAGGAGGTCGGCCTTGAGTCTGAAGCTGCGGTTAGTGCCGAGGGCCGGACCTATGCAGGCATGGGCGTCGATTTTGCCGACTACGACAATGACGGCTGGCCTGACATTGTAGTTACGAATCTTGCCAACCAGAGATACGCGGTCTATAAAAACAACCGCGATGGGACCTTTGATTATGCTTCGCTGATGAATGGCATTGGCGCCATGTCGCTATTTCATTCGGGATGGAGCGTGCGATTCCTGGACTATGACAATGACGGATGGAAAGATCTGTTGATTGCGCAGGGTCACGATCTGGATACCATTGAGACGATCTCGCCACAGCTTCGCTATCGCGAGCCGATGCTGCTGGTGCGTAATAACGGGACGAAGTTTGAGGACATCTCTGCAATCTCCGGCGATATTTTTCACGAGACCTGGGTGGGCCGCGGCATGGCCATCGGCGACATTGACAACGATGGCCGCATCGACGCGGTGGTAAGCACCAACGGCGGCCCGGCGCACATCCTGCACAATGAAACCGTGACTGCGAATCACTGGATCACGCTGCACCTTACCGGGCACAAGAGTAACAGGGATGGCATTGGGGCAGTGGTGAAACTTACGACGGCGCACGGCTCTCAATGGGTTACAGCGACCATTTCGAGCGGGTATCTGTCTTCAAGTGATCCGCGCGTGCATTTTGGGATGGGCGATAGTCCGGTGGCCGACACGATCGAGATACGCTGGCCCAGCGGCATTGTGCAAATCATGAAGAATGTGAAGGGTGACAGACAGATTCAAGTTGACGAGCCTGCGGCGTCTACTATCCCAAACTCAGGCGATAAAGCTGCACCGAAATAATGTGCGAAGCAGCGCTGTCATTGACGCTGGGAGGCTTAGTCCTGGCTGTGTTGCCCGTAGAGCGATTGACTTAGCGCAAATTCGGCGCGCGATTTTTCCGCGTTACCCGCGGCGCGGTATGCGTGACCAAGTTCGAAGTGCATTTTCGGATTCTTAGGGTCCAACTGGGCGGCTGTTTCAAGTTCTTTTACGCCGCGGTTCGGGTCCCCGGTGGCAACAAGCGCGCGTCCTAACTTTGCGTGGCAATCGACGCAACGCGGCGCGATGGCCGCGGACCGCTGAAGAAACTTGACGGCTTCAGCCGCCCGGTCATGATCCAGCAGGAACCCACCCAAATCGAGAAACGGCCATTCATCGGTTGATTCCTGGCCAGCTAACTCCGCGGCTTTGCGCAAGGCGGCTTCCGCCTTCGCCGATTGATTTGCAAAATCGTAAATGAGTCCCAGGTTTTCTTCGGCCTTCAAATGGCTGGGATTGATTTCGAGCACCCGCAGAAACATAGCTTCCGCATCGTTGTACCGGCTCTCGGAGTAGTAGCAGCGACCGAGGCTATACAACACATCCGTATTCCGTGGATCGAGAGACGCCGCGTATTCGAGCCAGTGAATCGCGTCCTTGTAGTCGTCGAGCAATACATAATCCAAAGCGACTGACCGGAGTTGAGTGGCATTGGGCGTTTGCAGGTGGGCCGCTCGTGTATAAGTCTCCAGCGATTCCTTCGCCTTGTTTTCCTGGCGCAAAACCAAGCCCAGTTGATAGAGTTTTTCGGCGGAATTCGGATGAAGTTTCAAGTCGTGGCGTAACTCGGATTCGAGAGCCGCTAACTCAGCCGGCGCTGGCTTGCTCTCGGAGTTAGAACCGGTTACGAGTGTGTGTCCTTCCTTGGCAGGCGTCTGCGCAACGGCGGCGAGGGATACGATGCAAAACAAGGCCCCAACCAATCGCCGACAAGCGATGCTGGTGCGAAACGCTCTCATGATACCCCCTCCGGCTGCAATCATCTTTCGCTCTCGTCATTGCAGAGGCCCCGCACCTTACAGTTCAGAGCCTATTGGTTTCCCCTGGGCACGGCCAGTGGCACCTTTGGTAAATTCGACGTGCAGGGCTGGCCTTCGCATAGCGCACTTGTAATGCCTCGGCCCTCAGTGATGGTATAGATGCGGTCAACTGCCGGCAATCGCACCGTTTCACGCGCGCCGGATGGCCAGTGAATCTCTGCGGTTCCCGCGTCCGTTACATCGCCCAGTCCGAAATGCGGGCGTTGATCGTTCGACGAAATAAAACTGCCGCTGGAAAGAACATCCTGACGCATGCGCATCCCGTTGGCGCTGAGATAAACCGTGGCGCACATGGCATCGCGCGGACTTTTTGCGCCGCCCACCAGCTTCACCTCCACCCAGTGATGATGGTCCGGATTGACATTTCTCAACAGGATAGGTGGTCCGTCGATTGGGCTGATCACCACATCGATTTTGCCGTCGTTGAACAGGTCGCCAAACGCCGCTCCGCGGCCGGGTGTGACAACAGCAAGGCCAGTTCCCTTCACCGGTGGAACGTACTCAAACCGGCGGCCATGCTCGGCCTTAACGTTATGAAAGAGCAGTGGGCGCTCCGCAAACGTAGTGCCCCAGTCGTGCTGGTCCACCTGCGGATAGACATGGCCATTGACCATAAATAAATCAAGCCAGCCATCGTTGTCGTAGTCGATGAATCCATCGCCCCATCCGACAAACGGGATTGAAACTTCGGCGATTCCAGCTCCATAACTTACGTCGGTAAAGCTGGCGTCGCCGTCGTTGTGAAAGAGTATCTTGTAGTCATCAGAGAAATCTGTAATCGCAAAATCGACTAACCCGTTATTCTCATAGTCGCCAACCGCAATTCCCATGGAGGCAAACTCGCGCCCATCCTTATTCAAGGCAAAGCCCGATGCATATCCCTGTTCGTCAAAGGTCCCATCGCCTTTATTGATGTAGAGATAATTGGGCTCCGAGTCATTGCCTACCACCAGGTCAGGCTTGCCGTCGCCGTTGATGTCCACAAAGATTGATTCGAAGCCGTAATACTTATTCTTGTCGTCGACGCCGGCTTTGAGGCTCACATCGGTAAACGTCCCGTCGCCGTTGTTGTGGAACAAGTGGTCGGGTGCGCCTTTCAGGCCACGCGGCCCGCACATCACGGGCGCTCCGCGAAATATGCAGCTGCTGAACCCCACCGCTTTTGTGCCTGGCAGCGGCAGGTTATTGCGATCGAAATCGACATAACCGGCGACGAATAAATCGAGCCGCCCGTCCCCGTCGAAGTCGCCCCATGTTGCTCCGGACGACCAGCCTCCAAGCGTCACTCCGGCCTTTTCAGCGACATCGGTAAAGGTCCCGTCGTGGTTATTGTGATACAGCCGGTTTTTCCCATAGTTAGCCACAAAGATATCCGGCCAGCCATCGTTGTCATAGTCACCAATGGTTACGCCAAATCCCCATAGGTCGTTGGTAACTCCGGCCTGCGCGGCGACATCGGTGAAGGTACCGTCGTGATTGTTGTGAAACAGCGCGGCATGGGGCGGCGTCTCTTTTCCGTCGAGCGCGTCAAAGGTCGAGCCATTGACCATGTAGATGTCAAGCCAACCATCATTGTCATAGTCGATCAGCGCAACGCCCGAGCCGTCGGTATCGATGATGAGGGGCTTGGCAGGGTTTCCCATCTTGTGTTGCCAACTGGAGAGGCCGGCTTTTTTCGTAATGTCCTCGAAGATCACGGGGCCGGAGTCGACAAAGCCGCCAGCGGTGATGGGACGCTTCTGTTCGTCATAGACGGCAGCAAACGTGCCGCCGGTCGCATTGCCTCCCATGGTGCTTTGCTTCTGAGTTTGAGGCGGGGAGGGTTGAGGCGGGGGTTGCTGTGGCGACTGCTGCGCCCACAATCCGCTGAAGATAAAAAGAATGGCAATCGAGGCGCGGTTCATCGGAGCAAGAGATCGAGCTGAACGTGGACTCTGATGAGTATTCATGCGCGCGGGACTTTTTTGGGAGCTGCGTTTGATCTTCGGAGTGGACACAGCCATAGGCGGAGGAGAGAATGCGTTTACAGGGTACTCCATTTAATGAGAACTTGACATCCCGTGGATATAGAATCTAACGTCATTTGTTCAGGAAAAAACTCTTCGCTGTGAGTAAACGTTGTCTCGATTGCCAAGAACCGTCATTTCCAAATAGGATGGTCTCCCATGAGTAAACGATCTTTTGCTATCGCTCTCTTCGCGGTTTTCGCATTGTCATGCACACTGTTTGCCCAGCCGGCCACGCTTACAGTTCAAGCGGATCATCCCACCGCCAAGGTCAGTCCGATGCTTTACGGGCTGATGACCGAGGAGATCAATTTTTCCTACGATGGCGGGCTGTACGGCGAATTGGTACGCGATCGCACGATTGGCCGCGGCTGGCAGGCGCTGGCGCATTGGACGATGGTGGCGCGCGGAAATTCAATGGTCGAAATCTCGGCCGACGAGGCGACAGGTCCGAGCGCCGCTTTGCCGCGCAGCCTGAAGGTGCATGTCACGGCGGCCACGGAAGCTGCGCCGGCCGGCGTCCAAAATGACGGGTACTGGGGTTTTCCAGTGCGGCCGCAGACGACTTACAGCGGATCCTTTTACGCGAAAACCGATAGCGCGGGGGTACCGGTCAAGGTCAGCCTGGTCAACGATGAGACAGGCGCAGTTGCGGCCAGCGCGACTGTTGACGGCCTCACCGGCGATTGGAAGCAATACACATTTACGCTCAAGACCGCACAGGTTCCAGTCACATCGAACAATCATCTGATTCTGACCATCCCTCATCCGGGAACAGTGTGGTTCGGTTTTGTTTCGCTATTTCCGCCGACCTATCACGATCGGCAGTTCGGCAACCGGCCCGATCTGATGGAAAAGCTCGCGGCCATGCATCCTGCTTTTCTGCGCCTGCCGGGCGGTAACTACCTGGAAGGCGATCGGATTGCCGACCGGTTCGACTGGAAGAAGACCATCGGCCCGCAGATTGACAGGCCCACGCATCCAAGCCCCTGGCATTACCGCTCTTCCGATGGCATGGGTCTGCTCGAATTTCTGGAATGGTGCGAGGACCTGAAGATTGAGCCGGTGCTGGCGGTCTATGCAGGCTATTCGCTGGCTGGGGACCATGTCGAGCCCGGCGGGAAACTGGAGCCGTACGTTCAGGATGCGCTGGACGAAATCGAGTACGTGACCGGCGGCGCAAACACGAAGTGGGGCGCTGAACGCGTGAAGAACGGACATCCGGAGGCATTCCCGCTGCATTACGTCGAGATTGGGAACGAGGATTGGTTTGACCGTTCTGGATCATACGACGGCCGCTTTGCGCAGTTCTTCAAGGCAATCAAGAAGCAATATCCCGATCTGCAGTTGATTGCCACCGCACCCATCAAAAGCGTGACGCCGGATGTGCTCGACGAGCACTTTTACATGGCGGCAGAAAAGTCATTCACAGACGCAAACCACTACGACAGCATGGACCGCAAAGGGCCAAAGATCTTTGTGGGCGAGTGGGCAACGCGCGAGGGCCAGCCGACGCCCAACCTGCAGGCGGCGCTGGGCGATGCGGCTTGGATGACGGGCATGGAACGGAACAGCGACGTCATCGTGATGGCCAGCTATGCGCCGTTGCTTGTGAATGTGAATCCCGGCGGCATGCAGTGGGAGTCGGATTTGATCGGCTACGACGCGCTCACGAGCTATGGCTCGCCGAGCTATTGGGCGCAGGTGCTGTTTGCCAATCACCTGGGAACAGAAGTGGTGGCGAGCACGCTGGCCAACGCAGGCCCGCGGGTTTTTGCATCGATTACGCGCGACCCACAGAAGCGAAAGATCTTCGTCAAGATTGTGAATGCTACGTCGGACGCGACGCCGTTGAAGATTGTGCTCGATGGAATTCCCAGCGTTGCGCACGAAGCGAAATTGATTACGCTGAGCGGCAAGTCGCCGAACGCGACCAATAGCATTACAGATCCGCGGGCCGTGGTTCCTCAAGAACACAGTATCCAGGTGGCCGGAAAGAGCTTTGAGCACAGCTTCGCGCCGTATTCAATCAATGTGCTGGAGTTGAGCTACTAAGTTCGATCGTAGGCGGCTCTGAACTCCAATGCAGACTCTGCCAGGGAGATGGACATGCTAAAGCCTACCCGCCGATCGTTTCTCAAAACTGGAGCGGCTGTCGTGGCTGCGCTTGCAAACAGGCGGATGGCGCTTGCGCACGGTCTGCCGGACGCGAGTTCTCAAACTCATCCGGCGCTCGATCAGTTCGGATATGGCGATGTTGAACTGTTGGAAGGCCCCATGCGTCAACAGTTCGACACCAATCATGCTTTCTTTCTTGGCCTGAATGAAGATAGCCTGCTCAAGCCGTTTCGACAAAGAGCGGGACTGCCGGCTCCGGGCGATGACATGGGTGGTTGGTACGATAACTCAACCGACTTCGATCCGCACGGGAGCTTTCATGGATTTGTTCCGGGACATAGCTTTGGGCAATATGTTTCAGGGCTGGCACGCGCCTATGCTGTAACTGACGCGAAGCCCACGCAAGCCAAGGTTCAGCGTCTTGTCAGGGGATTTGCACCGACCGTTTGCGATAAGTTTTACGATGGGTATCATCTGCCTGCTTATACTTATGACAAGACGAGCTGCGGGCTGATTGATGCGCACCAGTTTGCCGCCGATGAGACGGCACTCAGTGTTTTGAATGCAGCCACCGATGCGGTGCTGCCGCATCTGCCGCGCAAAGCGCTCTCGCGAGCGGAACAATACGCCCTGCCCCATAAAGATGAGGCCTACTGCTGGGACGAGACATATACGCTGCCGGAAAACTTCTTCCTCGCCTATCAGCGAGGCGGAGGCGCGCGCTATCGTGATTTGGCGATTCGTTTTCTTGAGGACGATCTCTACTTCGATCCGCTATCCGAAGGAAAAAACGTCTTGCCGGGCGAACATGCCTACAGTCATGTGAACGCGTTCAGCAGCGCCATGCAGGCGTATCTCGTTCTGGGAAGTGAAAAGCATCTTCGCGCCGCGCAAAATGGATTCGACTTTGTGCGGACGCAGAGTTTTGTGACCGGCGGGTGGGGTCCGAATGAAGCGTTTCGCAAGCCGGGCAGCGGAGAGATTGGCGAGAGCCTGAATGACACTCATGCGAGCTTTGAAACACCGTGCGGCGCGTATGGCCATTTCAAGATTACGAGGTACCTGTTGCGTGTAACTCGCGATAGCCGCTATGGCGATAGCATGGAGCGGGTTTTGTATAACACGATCCTTGGCGCAAAGCATCTGAAAGAGGATGGGAGCAGTTTCTATTACTCGGATTACAACAGCCACGCCGCGACCAAGGTATATCACAGGGATAAGTGGCCGTGCTGCTCGGGAACCTTTCCGCAGATTACTGCCGACTACGGTATCAGCTCCTACTTTCATGACAGCAATGGCGTCTATGTCAACTTGTACACGCCATCGCGTGTGAGCTGGAAGCATGATGGGACGACGATTGGTCTCACGCAGCGGACCAGTTATCCCAGCGACCTATCCACACAGATAGAGGTTTCCACCGGAAAGCCCGCCGCGTTTGGAATTTATCTGCGGATCCCCGGTTGGGCCGGACCCAAATCCACATTGGCCGTGAACGGCAAACGTGTCTCCATGGATCTCACTCCTGGGACTTTCGCACGCGTGGATAGAACATGGAAAAACGGAGATCGCATCGAGGTTGAATTCAATGCGGCAACCACTCTTGAAGCCGTTGATCCGCAGCATCCCAATGTAGTTGCCCCGGTGCATGGGCCGCTGGTTCTTTTTGCCGTCGGGGCTCTTCCACAAAGCTTGCGGCGGATGGATTTGCTTGGAGCCGGCAGGATTTCCAAGGGGTCCGACACCTGGCAGGTGAGGACTGAAGCGGGGATTGTCACGCTCAAACCTTTTGCGTCAATTGGGGACGAAGAATATCGCCTCTATCATCAGGTTGAGGGGTGATTGGCAGCTTATTGTCGGGGCGGGAGCATTGATCTGCGTCAAGGCACGGATTGCTGCTTGCCCAGCTACGGCATAGCGCTGGTTGGGTCAATGCGGCCACCCAGAGAGAAAACATCCCACAGGGGGCTAAAGCCCAAGGTGCCTAAGGCTTTTCTCGGCACGGCTGAAGCCGTGCCCTTTCAAAACTGCCACTGGAAGTCGAAACAACGTGGTGAAGCTCCACAATTAATCGCCGGCCTACCACATGGACGAGTTTGCCCATAACCTGCTCAGGTGCGGGACCAGAGTTCAGGTGCGGGACCAGAAATGTGTCTCGGAGCAGGCGCGGAGGCGCTGGGCGGCGTCTTCAGGGGTGATGTCGCGCTGGGGCATTCCGAGCATTTCAAAGCCGACCATGAATTTGCGCACCGTGGCCGAACGGAGCAGCGGCGGATAGAAGTGGGCGTGGAAGTGCCATTCGGGATGGGCCACGCCATCCGTCGGCGCTTGATGGAAGCCCATGGTGTAGGGGAAGCTGGTCTCGAAGAGATTGTCGTAGCGGGTGGTAAGGCGCTGGAGGGCTTCGGCGAGGCCGTCGCGCTCGTTTCGGGTGAGCTCGGGAAAAGCGCCGAGGTGACGGCGGGATACGAGCAGGACTTCAAAGGGCCAGACGGCCCAGAAGGGGACGATGGCGGAAAAATATTCATTCTGGAAGACGATGCGGTGGCCGGCGGACTGCTCGGTTTCAAGGTAGTCGCAGAGCAGGCATTGGCCGGTTCGGGCGAGGTGGTCGCGCTGGGAAGCAGTCTCGGCGGCGGGCTCGTCGGGGATGAAGTCGGTGGACCAGATCTGGCCATGGGGGTGAGGATTGCTGGCTCCCATCATGGCGCCGCGGTTCTCAAAAATCTGCACGTACTGGATGAAGTTCAGGCTGCCAAGTTCTTGATATTGCTCGGCCCAGGCATCGACGACTGGGCGAATTTCCTGAGGCGTCATGCGGGCCAGGGTGAGCGAGTGATCGGGGTGGTAGCAGAGGACTTTGCAAAGGCCACGGGTGGGTTCTGCGAGGAGCAGCGGCGAGGTGGGAGGGTCGACAGGCGAGGCCGGAAGCATGTCTGGGAGCAGGGCTGCGTAATCGTTTACAAAAGTGAACACACTGTTGTAAGCGGGGTTGGTTACGCCTCCGGCGCGTTGGTTGCCGGGGCAAAGATAGCACTGCGGATCATGGGTGACGGCCGAGGGCGCGGTTTTCTGGCCGAGTTCACCCTGCCATGGGCGTTGGGTGCGATGGGGTGAAACCAAGACCCATGACTGGCGGAGAGGGTTCCAACGGCGGTGCGGAGACTGACTGCTGCTTTCCATGATGGCTCCCGGAATCGATTGTAAAGTGTCGAGGCCGGGCATTGGGTTTAGCGTGCCTGGGCAATTCACCGCGGCCCTACGGGGCGCGAAAGGGTTTGCGGGATGCTTTCCCAGGGCTGCGCTGCGCTTGCCCTGGGCTACTCTCGTCCTCTCCCTACGGGAGGGTGCTCAGGGGCGCAGGTCGAAGGCGGGGCGGAGGGTGCCGTCCATGTAGAACGGGACCGAGGTGTGCTCGTGGACGATTTGCCAGTTGCCGGCGACACGCTGGAGGCAGAGCGTTTCGCGCATCCAGAAATCGACTTCCCTTTCGGCGCCTTTCTTGGTTCCGGACATGCGGAGGAAGCCGTGGCAGAAGGCGAGGTCGCCGCTGACGGTAACTTCAAGATCGCGGGATTCGAGGCTGACGGGAGTCTCCCAGCTATCGAGCCAAGCCTGCTTTTCTTCGATGTTCACGCCGTGATGGACGAGCGGCGGGGCGAGGTTGTAGATGGTGGCATCCGAAGCGAATTGCGCGGCAAATGTGGCGGCGTTTTTGGTGTAGTTGGCCTTGAGCATTGTTTCGATGACGGTGAGGATTTTGGCTTCGTCGGTTGATGACGAGGTTCGCGGGGAAATGGGGGTGCTGAGTGTGGCGGTGGACATGATGGGGCCTCCTTTGGGGTTGAGGTTGGGATTAGGCGGTGGGGACGAGGATTTCGGTGATCAGGTTGTCTTCCGGGGTGGTTTTGGGGTCGTTGGCGTAGTGCTCGATGGCGAAATCGGGGCGGACCATCAAGTTGGTCTTCGAAACGATTTCCCAGACGCGGCCGGAGGCCTGGGGCAGGTTGGAGTAGGAGCCGGTCAGGACGAACTTGCTGTATTTGCCGCCGGGGAAGCGCTCATAGCTGAGTTCACCAGGCAGCGACACGGGCGGGGCGGCGAGGATAAAGCCGGCGCGGTAGGTGTCTGGCTTCATTTTGTAGAGCG
Source organism: Occallatibacter sp. (assembly GCA_050013695.1). Lineage (GTDB taxonomy): Bacteria > Acidobacteriota > Terriglobia > Terriglobales > Acidobacteriaceae > Telmatobacter. Next base: position 14,669 of record JBEKET010000054.1, on the reverse strand, counting down.
CCATGGCGCCGGTGATCTGGTTGTGCTCGGAGATGAGGCGTTCGAGTTGATGGAGTTGCTGCCAGGCCGGGAAGGCGGTTTGCATAAACGGGCCGATCCTCTCGATGAAGACGTAGTGGGTCGGCGGCCATTGGACGATTTCGGGTTCCAGGGTGAGATTCATGCGACCTCCCTTACGGAATTTGGCTGGTTGAAGAGCAGTTCAAAGTAACGGTGCAGGTGGTCGATGCAATCGATGGCGGTGGCGGCATTTTGTTTGGCTTTGGCGAGAACAAATGCCCCCTGGATGGTGGCCTGGGTGTAGAGGGCCAGGCTTTCGGGGGTGAACCTGGCGTGTTTGCCCTGCTTGAGGCCGCGCTGGCGCATGGCGGCTTCGATATCGGGTATGAGGGTGGCGGCGTGGCCGGCGATGCTGTGGCAGCAGGCTTTGCAGAGTTGGGGGTGGGTGCCGTAGACCTCCTGCACCATGGTTCCGACGAGGCAGGTGAAGTCAGGCAGATCACCTTTGATGAGCGCTTTGCGGAGGTCGATGTAGGCGAGCAGGCGGTCGACGGGGTCTGGAATGGCGGAAGCATCGTTGTAGGGCGAGGCGGCGAAGAGGGCGGCTGTACGGAAGGTCCAGTATTCGGCGGCCGCGAGGGCCAGGTCTTCCTTGGATTTGAAGTGGTGGAAGAAGCTGCCCTTGGTGAGGGAGGCGGCCTCGCAGATGTCTTCAATGCGGGTGGCGGAGTAGCCTTTGGCGCGGATGACGTGGAGTGCGGCGTCGAGGATTTTCGTTTTGGATTCGTGTGTGGGCAGGGTTGAGTTCATGTGTGTACCATCCAGTTGGTATGAAATATACCTACTGGTTGGTATGGTGTCAAGGATTTATTTAAGGGAGTAAGTTGAACGACGATTTTGAGGATTCTCAGCGTGGATTTCGTAGCTTGCGTCTTAGCCAGTCCACGAAATCGAGGCCGAGATTGACCAGTACGACGAGGGCAATTCCAACCAGCCAGTAGAGGGCGCGATCTTTCATGCTGGTCATTGTGGTTAAGAGCTTCCTTTCCCTTTGCGCTTGGTCAGGGACGCATTGGCGGTCACACCAGCGACTCCGATTTGACGGCGAAACAGCAATTATCAGGTATTGGTAACCAGAATCAAACGCTGTTGCCGCCATTAAGTTCCGGATGCTGAGCGGCGGTCTAGGCCGCCATCCTCGCTGGGATACTCCAAGCCCCTAACCCTACTTCTTGGCTCCCAGCTCCACTGGCACGCCGCCCTTCATCACGAACGACACATGTTGCAGAGCAGAGATATCGGTCAGAGGATCGCCGTCCAAGGCAATCAGATCTGCGAACTTGCCCTTGTCCAGGCTTCCCACCCGATCCGACCATCCCATCAGCCTGGCAGCCGTAGTTGTGGCGGCACGGATGGCCTCCAGGGGCGTGAGTCCAAGCTTGACAAGAGTGATCAACTCGAGAGAATTCCTGCCCTGCGTGTTGTCGTTCGAAGCGTCAAAGCCGCTGACAATGTTGACATGAGCTAAACGGGCGTTGAGGATCTCATCTCGAAGGGATTGAACCGTCTCGTCCATCTCCGCACGCTGTGCTTGAGGAGCGGATTCGTAGTCGCCCAGAATTGCGGCGGAGGTGGGGACCAGGAATACACCCTTCTTCTCCATCAATTCGAGAGTTTCCTTGTCTACCCTGGTTCCATGCTCAATTGAATCAACGCCTGCTTCTACGGCGTTTCGCGCTCCTTCGCGCGTGGTAGCGTGCGCTGCAACGTGATGGCCTCCTTTGTGCGCCTCCTCGACGATGGTTCTGATTTCGTCGCGTGTGAGTGTCTCGTGCATGTAAGTGTCGGTATTTGGCGAGCCGACATCGAGGAAATCCGCGTAGACCTTGATCAGGTCAGCGCCATAGTAGATCTGTTCCCGTACCGCGCGGCGAGCTTCATCAGAACCCGTGATCATCTGCGCACCGCGGGGAAAAGCATTGAGATCCGGAGAGAGACGAAGCGGGAAGTAGCCTCCGGTTGCGGCAATGGCGCGGGTGGAAACCTGCATACGTGGACCTTCAATGAGCCCTCGATCAATCGCGGTGCGCAGAGCGACATCCGCATAGCCCGAACCTTCGCTTTCGACATCTCGAACGGTGGTGAAGCCCGCCTGGAGCGTCAATCGGGCATCGACCGCACCTTCAAGGGCGCGGTAGGCTTCGGATTCTTTCGCAAGCTGCAGAATGTAGTTGTTGTTTTGATTTCCCCCTGCGCCGACGCGCGCCATCAGGTGGGTGTGGGCGTCAATCAAGCCGGGAAGGATAGTCGCGGAACCGAGGTCGGTTACATGGGCTCCGGCAGGTATGGCGATGTTGCTGCCTGCCTCAGTAATCTTTCCGTCTTGAATCAGGATCACGGCGTTCGGAACATAGTTGCCGGTATTCACATCGAGCATACGTGCGCCGCGAACAGCGTTAACGGTTGAGGCCATCTCAGATGCAGTCTGGCCGAGACACGTGATTGAGATTGAACAGAGATAGCAAGTAACAAGGGTGCTCGCTAGGCGCATCGATCTTCTCCGTATCCTGACAATGGCTGAAGGCAGGGCTGGCAAGAATGTACAGACGACCGGAATTCAATGGCCGAGGAAGAATACCATAGCCGGTAAATCAGCCATCGAAGCAAACGCAGCCAGGCCCTACCATGCGGCGACGCCGTTCGGGCGTGGCTCGCCATGCCTGGTGTGGTCGGAAATCCGGGAGTTATCGGCATTCTGTCTCGGCTCACGGTGAATTGCCTGACGGAGGATTCACAGGCTGTGCGACGGCGCCGGGCCGGGTACCATCAAAGCTTGAGGAGTATTCAAAACGATGAATTTTGATCTTGAACGGGGGCCGGCCAGCGATGCTTACAAGCTGCTGGTGGGCCTGGTGGCGCCGCGGCCAATTGCCTTGATTACCAGCATGGATGAACAGGGCTGGCTGAATGCGGCGCCTTTCAGCGCCTACAACTACCTGTGCACAGACCCGCCCATCATCGGCGTGGGCGTAACCAACCGGCCTGACCAGCGGTTTGTTCCCAAAGACACGGCCCGCAACATCCGGCGCACAGGCGAGTTTGTGGTCAACGTGGTGACCGAGGACATTGCCGAGAAGATGAACATTTGCGCTACTGATTTTCCGCCGGAGATGAGCGAGGTTGAGCTGGCCGGGTTTACGACGGCGCCGTCGCAGGTGGTGAAGCCGCCACGGCTGGCAGAGGCGCACGCGGCCCTCGAATGCCGCGAATACACGACGATGGAGATTGGCCGCTCACGGATTATCCTGGGGCGCGTGGTGGCCGTTTATGTTGAAGACCGCTACGTTGATCCGAGTGGGCCTTACATCAAGGCGGACGAACTTCACTCGATTGGCCGAATGAACGGGCTGGGGAATTACGTCCGCACACGCGACGCGTTCATTTCGATTCCGCGCATTTCATACGCAGAGTGGAAGGGCGGGAAGCGATAAGCACCTGCGGTGGGGCAGACGCTCGCGGGAGGCTCGCACTGGCTGTGAGCCCAGGAACAACCGAATGGAAAGACACGCGGCAATTTTGACTGGCGTGAAGACCAATGCTCGTTCGGGATTCTCACAGACGCTGAGTGGTTTCCGATTCCCAACAGTGGGACATGGTGCGGGTTGGCTGGGCGCGGCTTCGCCGCGTACGCAAATCCCAAATGATTTTGGGTGGGGCTTATTGGCCCGACTGAAGTCAGGCCCTGATACAAAGCGCACCCGATGCAATCGGTTCTGCAAATTGCTATAACATTTGCATGCAATTTGCTGCTTACGCGCCGCGGCCGGCGCACCTGAAATGGCTGCTTGATTCTGACCCGGCGATTCGCTGGCAGGTGATGAGAGACCTTACCGGCGAATCTCCTGATGTTATTGCGGCTGTGCGGACGCGCGTGGCAACGGAGGGGTGGGGAGCTGAGTTGCTTGCCCGGCAGTCCCCTGGCGGGGACTGGGGCGGGGGGTCGAAGTGGGACCTGATTGCCCTGTGGAGCTTGGTGGTGTTGAAGGACCTCGGATTGGACCCGGCGAGCGGGCAGGCTCGCCAGATGATCGATCGGGTGGAGAAGGGGCTGGTGTATAAACCATTGAACAACAGGCCCTTCCTTCACGGCGAAACGGAGCCTTGTATCAATGGGAGGATTCTCGGCATCGGGGCATATTTCAAAGAGCCAAACGATGCGCTGGCCGATCAACTGGTGGGCGAGCAGCTTGAAGATGGCGGATGGAACTGCGAGGCGCCGAAGAGCCGGCGGTCTTCATTTCATACCACTATTTGCGTGCTGGAGGGACTGCTGGAATACGAACGGGCCTTGGGAATAAGAGGGCGGAAGTCGGCGGCGGTCACCAAGGCTCGGAAGCGGGGCGAGAACTATCTGCTGGAGCGGGGCATGTTCCGTTCGCTGCGAACCGGCGAAGTGATCAACAAACGCTGGCTGCGGTTTTCGTACCCGACACATTGGCACTACGACGTGTTGCGAGGACTGGATTATCTGCGTGACGCGGGGGTCAAGCCGGACGAGCGTGTAAGGGAAGCAGTTGAGGTCGTGATCAAACGGCGGCATCAGAACGGGCGCTGGCCGCTGAACCTGCTGCATCCTGAGATTATTCCGTTGAAGATGGAAACGGAAGTTGGACGGGCTAGCCGGTGGAATTCGCTGCGGGCGTTGCGGGTGCTGCGGTGGTATGGGGAGTCGGCGAAGTTGCGGGCTGCGAGCGGTGGCGGGATGTGATTCGACGGGCCCGCGGCTGAAGCCGGTCTTGTTCTGGGAGGCATTCATGGGCCTGAAGGCCCATGCTCCCTCCGCCCGACGCTGGCGCGTCGCATAGGTTGAAAAGCAACCGCAGGTTCCTTTCGACTTCGCTCAGGGCCGCTCAGGTTGACAATTCTTTTGAGGTCGCCAAGATTCCTATGCCGGCGCGAGGTGGTCCATGGGGGGCATGGAGGCCAGGAACGACTTGGCGAATTCGGTGCTGTATTGGTCTAGCAATTGCTTCACGCGTTCGGATTTTTCAGAGCGGACGATGAGGCCGGCGTGGTGGTCCTTCTTGATGCGGAGAACGATTTCGGGGTCGTTGAATGCGGAGGTGTCGGGGTCGGCGGTGTTGGCGAGGCAGAGGACAGAGCCGGCGTAATCGGTGCGCGGGGTTGGAGGGGCGTAGGCTTTGCCGCGGAGGTGGCAGACTTCAAGTTTGGCCCATTCGCGCCAGAGGTTGACGCCGGTGGAGACATCGACGAGGTCGGCTATGAAGGCGCCGCCGACGCGGGCCGCGATTTCAAGGAAGTAGTAGCGGCCGTCGGCGTGGGCGCGGATGTATTCAGCGTGGGTGACGCCGCGGACCATGCCCAGCGACGGAGCCAGCGCGGCATTGATCTCGGTGAGTTCGCGCCAGTCGCGGCTGGAGCGGTCGACGGTGCGGGTGGTGAAGACGCCGCCTTCATGCATGACCTGCATGGGCGGACGGCCGTATTGATGGACTACCGAGAAGAGCACTTTGCGTTCGCCGAGGATGGAATCGACGTGGTAGATGTCGCCGGGAACGAACTCTTCGAGGAGGTAATGGCTCTGGCGGTCGGCCAGCTCGTCGAGGGCGCGCCATAGCTGCTCCGGCTGCTCGATTTTGCGAATGCCGACAGAGGATGCCTCGGAGCGTGGCTTGAGCAGCCAGGGCGGCGGGACGCGGTCCATGTATTCGCGGAGGTCGTCGTAGTTGAGGACGCGGCAAAACTCCGGGACGAGGAATCCGAAGCTTTTGGCGCCGGTGCGCATGGCGAGCTTGTCGCGGTAGAACGATGAGGTGGTGGTGCCCATGCCGGGAATGCACATGTGTTCGCGGACCTGGGCTGCGGGCTCGAGGTCGAACTCGTCGAGGGCCACAATCCGGTCGAAGCGGCGGCCGCGGGACATCCAGGAAACGGTGTTGAGAAGCTGCTCGCGGCTGAGCCCGGAAGGCATGGTAGCGAGCTCTTCCAGGGATTCGCGGGGCCAGTCAGCGTCGCGGAGGGTCTCAAGCGTGAGCAGAGTGGGCTTGACGCCCATTTCCGCGCACTGGCGCAGGAAGTCGTGGCCTTTTTCAAAGCTGGCAAGGCAAAGAAACCGCTCGCTGCTGTCGCCCATTGCAATGTCTCCTGAGGGTTCGTTCGTGGTTTGCACCATCATCAGGTTTGGACCTCGGTTGAGGTTAGTTCTACTATAGACGCTGCGTGAGGGAGGGATGGGTTGGGTGGAAGTCCACGCAGGTGCTAAACAGGCTGCGGAAAAGGGCTGATTTTTGAGGGGATCCCGGAAAAGCTTCCCTCAGGGGCTGAAGCCCGGGTTTTATTTTGTGGCGTTTGCGGCACGACTAAAGTCGTGCCCTTTCAAAGCGCCAGCTGATTCAGAGCGCGGGTTGATTTGGAGCACGGGTTATTTTGGGGCATGGGGTGATTCAAAGCACGTGCTGATCCAGAACATGAGTTAATTTCGACGATTGGGTGATTCAAAGCGCCAGCTGATTCAGAGCGGGGATTGGTTCAGGGGTTTTACAGGATGCTTTCAGCGAGGGCGATTGTCGAGTTGCAGAACGAACGGACGCGCGCGTGGCACGAGGCGCGCGAGGCCGGCGGAGAAAGTGCGCCTGCGGACTTGAATGCAGTGTGGTTGAGGTTGGTGGCGCGGCAGCACAGAGCCAACTTCGACTTGTGGCACATTGAAGACGAGGCGCGGGCGCCGGAGGCGACGTGCGAAGTGATTGCGGGGGTGAAGCGACGAATCGACACGACCAATCAGAGACGCAACGACCTGGCTGAGGAACTGGACCGGATGCTGCTGGGCTGGCTGGAGGTTCGCGGGCTGCCAAACGCGGACGCTCCGCTTAATTCCGAGTCCCCGGGGCTGATGATTGACCGGCTGTCGATATTGGCGCTGAAGATTTATCACACGCGGGAAGAGGCGGAACGGAGGAATGCACCGGAAGGCCACGCGGAACGCAATGGCGAGCGGCTGGCGGTTCTCAAAGAGCAGCGCGCGGACCTGGCAGGTTGCCTGGATGCGCTGTGGGAGGAGACTCTTGAGGGGGCGCGGCGATTCAAGCTTTACCGGCAAATGAAGATGTACAACGATCCGGACCTCAACCCGGCCATATACCGCAAAAGCTCAACGAAGTGAACGGGATGCGCCGCAGTTTGAGAGCGCCCCATTGACGTAGCGCGGGGTTATGCGTATAAAGAGTGCCTGAGCAGCGCAACTCCCAAAGCAGGTTCCGTGACCGGCACGGATGCGGTGGGAGCGGGCTGAGTCTGAATAAGGGAAATGGGTTTTCACGGCAAAACCATGATGCAAGAGGTCAGACCCGCGGCACCGAGCCGCAAAAAACCGCCCGCACCTCCTGCGAAGCCGGGAAGCTACGCTAGCACGGGTTCAGGCACCGGCACGGGACCGGCCTTCGTGCACTACCAGAGCGCGGTGCAACTGCTGCAACAGGCGAAGTACGAGAAGGCGCTGGCCGCCTTTGAAAAACTGCTGCCCGAAGCTCCAATCGAGATCAAAGAACGCTGCCAGATGTACATCCACACCTGCAGGCGTCAACTGGAGCGGCCGAGCCTGGCCTTTGACACTCCCGAGGAGCACTACGACTACGCGGTGAGCCAGCTGAACGACGGCTACTACGAAGAGGCGCGGGACCAGTTTGGCAAGATTCTCGCCGCGCATCCGGGAGCGGATTACGCGTTCTACGGGCTGGCGCTGCTGGACTCGATTACGGGACGGACGCAGGATTGTCTTACGAACCTGGCACGGGCTATCGAACTGAATCCCAGGAACCGCTTGCAGGCGCGGGCGGACAACGATTTCCAGAGCATGGCGGACGATCCGAGGTTCACCGAGTTGCTCTATCCGGAAATTCCATAAGGTTTACATTGAATTCCGCGCCGCAAGAATACGCTGCATGCGCGAGCCAGGACCTGTCTGTGACAGAACCGACAGCCGAATTGTCTGCCAGCACTAACATTGCGGCATCGGGCGGCCAGATGCGCGTTGTGGCGATCGGGGGCGGGACAGGGCTGTCTACGCTTCTGCGCGGATTGCGGAGGCACGTTACCGTAGCCGGCCAGACAGGCACAGCGCCGGGACCGATTTCAGACCTGGCTGCCGTGGTGACAGTGACGGACGACGGCGGATCCTCAGGGAGATTGCGCAGAGGGTTTAACATGCTGCCTCCGGGCGATCTGCGCAACTGCATGGTGGCACTGAGCGAGGAAGAGGACCTGCTGACGCAGCTCTTCACCCACAGATTTCAGGGCGGGGATGCGCTGAAGGGACACAGCTTCGGCAACCTGTTTGTGGCGGCGCTGACGGAGATTACCGGAGATTTTGGCCAGGCGATCCAACTGGCTTCGCGGATTCTGGCTACGCGGGGACGGATTTACCCGGTGACCACGGCGAACGCGACGCTGGTGGCGCGGATGGAGGACGGCTCGCTGGTGCGGGGCGAGACCAACATCACCGCCAGCAAAAGCAGGATTGTGGAGCTGATGCTGGATCCGCCGGATGCGGCGCCTCTCAAGGAAACGCTGGACGCAATCGAGCGGGCGAACCTGATTACCGTGGGGCCGGGGTCGCTCTATACGTCGCTGATCACCAACCTGCTGGTGGATGGGATTCCGGAGGCGCTGGCGGCGGCGGGCGGGATCCGCGTATTCATCTGCAACCTGATGACGCAGGCCAACGAGAGCCTGGGCCTGACCGCCTCAGAACACATCGAGCGCATTTACGAACACACGCGGGCGCCGATCTTCGACTGCGCGCTGGTGAACACGGCTCCCTTTTCGGCCGAAACGCTGGCACGCTATGCGGCGCAGGGAGCTTCGCCGATTGTGCCGGACATTGAGCGGATCGAGGCACTGGGGGTGCGGTGCATCGCGGGCGACTTTGCCAGCGAGGAAAGCGTAGTGCGGCACGCTGCGGGCCGCGTGACCGGAGCGCTACTGGCGCTGGGCCGAACCGCACAGGCCGAACGGGCGTAACGAAGTTTTCTCTTTCCGACTGAATATGCGCTGGGTTACATTGAAGGCGCGCGCGGGCGTGAGCCTGCGTGATCAAAATCAGGAGGAATGATGCGGAAGACCCGCGTTTGGATCACGTTGAGCTGTTGCTTGTTCGCATTGGCCGTCTTCGCCTGGGCACAGGCCAGCCGGAAGCCCGGACTGTGGGAGATGACCACCACCATGACATTTCAGCAGTCGCCGCTGCCGCCGGGGATGCAAGCGCCTCCCGGGTCGCCATTCAGCGGCGCTCCCAGAACAACCCAGGTTTGCCTGACCCAGGCCATGATCGACAAGTACGGCGCACCGATGCCGCAGGGGCGCGACTGCCAGGTGACGAACGTCTCGATCCATGCATCCGGGATGACCGCCGATTGGGTTTGCAGCGGCCAGATGAGCGGCAAGGGAAGCCTGGAGTCGGATTGGTCGGAACCGGACCATGCAAAGGGGAAAGTTCACTTTGTAGGGACGATGACGATGGGGCCAAGATCAGCGCCGGTGGAATGGACTTCGAATTCGGTATCGGTGTACAAGGGACCGGATTGCGGGAGCGTGAAGCCGGTGGGAACGCCTTAGGTTAAGTAATTTTTATTGTTTAGTTTAGAGATGGATTGTTGAAGTATTTTCTCGAACCCATCCCCGCTTGGAAACCTGGCGGGGATGGGTTTTCCTTTTGGAAAAGGGATGTGATGTATACCCGCTGAGCTGGCGGTGGCGCGGCTGTAGACTGACTGCGCTTCTTTTGCGTGTGTGGGAACGGTGGCGGACAGGATCGACTCGGAAGATTGAGTCGTCGGTCCCACCACCCAGGCGACGAGGACCTGTCGCCCGGGGCCCGCGCAGGCCGTATCGAGCGACCTGCGGGCCGTGTCAACGCAAAGGAGGTGAGGACAATGGATGAGAAATCGTCCTGGATGCGGGTGTTAATCAGTATCGCCATAGACTGGCGGTTCGTGATTGCACTCGTACTCCTCATCCTGGCGCTACTGGTGAAGTAGCCAAACTCCCGGGAGGCCCTACACCTTCCAGGAATGAGAACAGTATAGCGCCAAAGCAGCAAATCATGGACAGGCAAACGGAGTGGCGGGGTAACGTGAGTAATTTGGCCTGCGTCACTTGCCCTTTGACGGTGCGCTTCGATTTACGGCGTGCGACAATCCAGGCTCTGCCCGAGACGGTTTACGGCACTGTGACGTTGATGGTTGTGGACACGGATACAGAGGTGCTCTCGTCCGTTGCAGAGACTGTGTAGGCATAAGTCCCCGGCGTCACGACGCTGCTGTTGCCACCGCATGCACTGATTGAAGTCAGACCGGCCAGCGCGCCGGCGGCAAGCAAAGTCAGGGTGAGCCAGCGCGTGGGCCTGCGGCGGATTCCAAAGCAGAACAGCAGCATGCCGGCGAGGGCGAGGCTTGGCGCCAGCCCATGGCTTCTTTGACGCGGAAGGTTGACGGGGCAGACGTCAGTGCAAGGGACGGGAGCGTTAACGAGGGAAAGAGTCCCCGTCACCGCTTGATTTGCGGTCAGGGTAACGGGTGGCCTTGCCGGCCCCGCACTCAAATCGCAATAGGGCACCTTGACTCCGGAGGGCGGAGTTGGCGGCACGCAACCGATGTAGATGGTCCCGGCATAGCTGTTGACCGAGGTCAGCGTGAAGGTGCTGGAACCCGTTCCATTGGATCCGCTGGAGGACATGGTCGCGTTGGTGGCGGCAAGGGTGAAATGCGGAGCGGCGGCCAGCGCAGGCGAATCGGCAACCGCAAGGCTGGACGTGAGGAGAAATCCGAAAAGAACAAGCAAACGGAACCTATGCATGGCAGTGACCTTTCTTCAGGGTTGTTTGCAGGCAGGCTGTGCGCTTAGACGGAGTGAAGCTTGAGTAGTTTGCGGCCCTTGCCGGAAATTTACGCCTCATTTGGCGAGCGGACAGGCATTCAGGGGCTGGTTTGGCGTTCAGGCTTCGACGGTGCGCTTGAGCTGGCCGCATGCTGCGTAAATGTCTCGTCCGCGCGGCTTGCGCAGGTAGGTGGGAATTCCCTCCCCCGACAATGTGGTGCGGAAGGTCTCGATGGCGGCAGGGGTGGGCATGGAGTAGGCGATGCCGGGGCCGGGGTTCCACGCGATCAGGTTAACCTTGGCGGGCAGGCCGGTGCGGCGAACGAGACGGGCGACTTCGCGGGCGTGGGCCGGCTGGTCGGTGACGCCGGCGAGAAGGACGTATTCAAAGGTGATGCGCTCGCGAGGGCGAAGCTGGACCTGGCGAACCGCGTCGACGACTGCCTCGATATTCCACTTGCGATTGATGGGCATGATTTCGGCGCGAATCTGGTCGTTGGGAGCGTTGAGGCTGATGGCAAGCTTGGGGCGGACATTGGAAGTCTCCTGGGCGAAACGCTCAATGCCGGGGACGATGCCGGAGGTGGACACGGTCATGCGCTGAGGGCTGAGGCCCACTTCCTTGACGAGCAGGCGGACGGCGGCCATGAAATTGTCGTAATTGAGGAATGGTTCGCCCATTCCCATGAAGACCAGGTTGACGCGGTCGCGGCCGACTTCGACACCCTGGCGGGCGAAGACGGAGACGACCTGGCCGGCGATTTCACCAGCGGTGAGGTTGCGCTGGAGGCCGAGCTTGGCGGTGAGGCAGAATTGGCAGTTGACGGCGCAGCCTACCTGGCTGGAGACACAGATGGTTGCGCGACGCCAATGGGGCTCGGATTTTTCGTCGGAAGATTCTTGTATTGGGTCTTTTCTTTCCCCGGTCCCCAAGTGCGAGGGACCCTTCGACAAGCTCAGGGCAGGCTCGGGGGCACCCAGCGTTTTCCGGGTGGAAGCGCGGGGTGATTCATGTGAGCCGGCTTCGGTGCCGTCGCCGGATTCGCCATCGTCGCCTTCGGGCATCCAGACGGTTTCTACGGTTTCGGAACCGGCCTGGACGAGATAGCGCTCGGTGCCGTCGACCGACTGGAAGACCTGGGCGATGCTGGGGCGGCCGACATGCCAGTCCTCGGCGACCAGGCGCTGACGTAGAAGTTTGGGTAAAGTGGAGATTTCACTTAAGTCTGGAACGCTTTGACGATAAATGGCTTCTGCTAGTTGCTTGCCACGCCAGGCTGGCTCGCCGGCGGCCGTCATTCGGGCGGAAAGAGCTTCCGTATCCAGGCCAAAGAGCGGGGATGGCGGTGCGATGATTGGGGTTCCAGCGTCTAACGAAACGAGTTTGGATTTGGGTGACACGGCTGGGTCAAGCATAGTGCATTCCATCTGCCGCGGGTGGTTGCGTGAGCTTTGTGGAACTGCGGCCTGAGTCCGGATGGCCTAGAATCGAATCTTAAGAGTGATGACTTCTTCAACTGAGCGCAATCTTCGCCGCACCGAATTGCCGAACGGGCTGATCGTATTGACCGAGCGGATGGACTATCTACGTTCGGTGGCCATGGGGGTTTGGATCAGGTCCGGGTCGCGTTGCGAGCCCGCCGAAACCAACGGTATATCCCATTTTGTTGAGCACATGGTTTTCAAGGGGACGCGCTCGCGGACGGCCCAGCATATTGCCCGAGAGATGGACTCGATCGGCGGCAACCTGGACGCCTTTACCGGCAAGGAAACGATCTGCTTCAACGTGAAGTCGCTGGCGGACCATGTCCCGATTGCGCTGGACGTGTTGAGCGACCTGGTGCTGAACCCGACCTTCGCCTCGACCGATATTGAGCGCGAACGGGGCGTGATTCTGGAAGAGATCAAGATCGACGAGGACAATCCGGACGTGCTGGTGCACGAGTTGTTCACGCAGAGCTTCTGGAAGGACCATCCGCTGGGTTGGCCGATTCTGGGCACGACGAAGACGGTGGCTGGGCTGGACCAGGAAAAGCTGTTTGCGTATCACGGCGACCGGTTTCGCGGCGGGAACATTGTCTTCTCCGCAGCTGGGAACCTGGACCACGACCAGTTTGCCGAGGCTGTAGCGGCCAAGTTCTCTGGCCTGGCCGGCGGGGAGACGCTTCACGAGCTGTCGGCTCCCGAGGCCAGCGCGCGGATTATTCTACGCAACAAGAAATCGCTGGAGCAGGTGCAGATCTGCCTAGGCGTCCCTGCCCCGCCGATAACCGACGACAATCGCTACGCGACGCTGATTCTGAATACGGTGCTGGGCGGCGGGATGAGCTCGCGGCTGTTCTCGACGATTCGCGAGGAGCGGGGGATGGTGTATTCCATCTATTCCGACCTGAGCCCGTATCGCGACACGGGAACGCTGTGTGTTTACGCGGGGACTTCGGCGGGCAAGGCGCTGGAGGTGTTGGACCTGATCCTGGTGGAGTTTGCGAAGCTGAAGCAGGAACTGCTGGGCGACGAGGAACTGACGCGCGCCAAGGACCAGGTGAAGGGGAACATTTTGCTGGGCCTTGAGAGTTCGAACTCGCGCATGGCGAACCTGGCGCGGCAGGAGATGTACTTCAAGAACTTCTTTACCGTGGACGAAGTGATTGCGCGGATCGACGAGGTGGAGGCGGCCCAGGTGCAGGCGATGGCGCAGCGGCTTTTTGATCCGGAAAAGATTGCGGTAACGCTGCTGGGGCGGCTGGATGGTGTGAAGCTGGGGCGGAAGCGGCTGGTGTGCTGAAGGACAGCTTCTAGCTTTTAACTTTGAAATTGCCGGAGAGAGCGAAGAAGCGGGACAACGACAACGGGCTAGACGCTGGAGGCTAGAAGCTAACGGCTGCTTTTCGAGCGTCTGATTTCCCTTCCGCGTCCGTACGTTGTAGCATTTTGTCGGATGGGCCTGTCTGATCGGGTTCGCTCCACAATGCACTGAGATACCGAGGCACTGGAATTCCATGAGAAACAATTTCTTGTTCTGTCGCGGAAGCCGCGGCGGTGAGCGGCGTATGTTGACCAACGAACCGTCGGGGACGAACGGCTTCACACTAATGGAACTGCTGATCGTGATGGCAATCATCGCCATCCTGATGCTGATTGCCATTCCTACTGTTGGGAGCCTGAAGAAAAAGGCCAACGACCTTTCCGCGCAGCAGTCGGTGCGGGCGATCCACGAGGCGGAGATTCAATACCAATCGACTTACCCGTCGAACGGATTTGCGTGCACGCTGCCGGCGCTGGGTGGAGAGACATCTGCCGGGGCTCCGTCGGCGACCGGTGCGCAGATTTTGCAGGGCGATCTAACTTCGGGGTACAAGTCGGGCTACATCTTCACCATCACGTGCAAGGACAAGGTAACGGTGAACAGCGTGGATCGGTTCAACAGCTACCTGGTGACGGCGGTTCCTCAGACGGTGGGCAAGACCGGAGATCGCGGCTTCTGCAGCGACGAAGGTGGGACCATCAAGTTTGACCCGGCGGGCGGGACGAATTGCACGCAATCGCTCGGTCAATGAGGGTGGGTTGGATTTTGCGGCGTTGCGCGCGCGTAGTGGGAGCGTGCGCGCACGGCGTTTTTGATGGAAACTGGATCGACCTCGAAAAAATCCCGCAGGGGCTTTAGTGTCTGCGTGAGAGCGCCATTTGCCCTTTTGCTGCGGCGTTCTTGTTTTGAGTTTTCCGCGATTTCGGCGGCGGTTTTTGTTTCAGGCTGTCCTCATGCCATGCAGCCTGGT
>JBEKET010000053.1:0-44429 GCA_050013695.1 Occallatibacter sp. | reverse complement strand
GAGGCAGCAAATAAGCCTGATCCGGGCTGTAAACCTTGAATCGCGACATGCTTCTCTTGTCGCCCAACCCGCATGTGAATTACAAGTACCTTGTGTAGTTCTCACGCGGACACTAAAGCCCAACCAATTCTCCTGCATTTGTGGCACGACTGAAGTCGTGCCCTTTCAAAACGCCGACTTCTTCAGGGACGCCTTGGGCAAAACTCAGAACACATATCTTGGAAACAAAAAGAGGGCGAGCGCATGTGCGCCGCCCTCGGTTGAATCCGTTCGCGGGTTTCCTATGCACCGGCTTTGGCTGGGGTGACAGGATTCGCCTGCTGGGCGCGTGAGGCTTTGACTGCCTTGTTGCGTTGCGAGCGCAGCTTGAGGAAGGCCTTGGCTTCGACGTAGAGGCGGGGCACATCGCGGTTGATGACGGCCTTCCACACCACGCGGAATGCTGCCTTGGGGCGGAAGTAGTATTCGTCGTAAAACCTGTGGACCATCTCCATGACGTAGTCGACGGGCAGGCCGGGGTATTCAATGTGCGCCATCTGGTGGCCGCCGCCGTCTTCCATGCGTTCGTTGGTGATGTAGCCGTTGGCCTTGGCGAAGTCATAGAACTCGGTGCCGGGATAGGCGTGGGCGATGGAGACCTGGATGGTTTCGCAGTCCAGAGTTTTGGCGAAGTTGATGGTGTTTCGGATGGACTCTTTGGTTTCGCCGGGAAGGCCAAGGATGAAGTCGCCGTGGACGACGAGACCGAGGTCGTGGCAATCCTTGGCGAAGGCACGGGCACGGTCAACGGTTGCGCCCTTCTTGATGTTCTTGAGGATCTGCGGGTCACCGGACTCGAAGCCGACGATGAGCAGGCGGCAGCCGGCTTCCTTCATGGCCTTGAGGGTCTCGTACTCGGTGGTGACACGCGACGTGCAGGACCAGGTGATGCCGAGGGGCTTGAGCTTGGAGCAAAGCTCGATGGTGCGCGCCTTCTGAATGTTGAAGGTGTCGTCATCGAAGAAGAATTCCTTGACTTCAGGGAAGTTCTCGTGAGCCCACTTGAGCTCGGCGGCTACGTCATCTGTTGACCGCTTGCGCCAGGCGTGACCCGAGAGGGTCTGGGGCCAGAGGCAGAAGGTGCACTGCGCCGGGCAGCCGCGCGTGGAGTAGAGCGCGATGTAGGGATGGAGCAGGAAGGGCACGTTGTAGCGCGTCACATCCATGTCGCGCTTGTAGATCTTGGTGGCCCAGGGCATCGCGTCGAGGTCTTCAACCTGCGGACGGTCGGGGTTGTGAAGGACGACGCCGTCCTTTTTGTAGCTGATGCCGAGGATCTCATTGAGGGGCTTGCCCTGGGCAAACTCGACGACCGAGTAATCGAATTCGCGGCGGCAGATGAAGTCGAGGACGGAGCACTCGTTGAGGGCGCGATCGGGGTCCGTGGTCACCGGAGGGCCGACGAATGCAATACGGATGGAGGGATTGGCGGCCTTGATGGCTTCAGCGAGGCGCTGATCGCCTTCCCACCCGACAGTGGAGGTGAAGAGGACGAGGAACTCGTAGTCTTTGCAGATCTTGATGGTCTCGGTCGCGGATACGTGATGAGGCGGCGCATCGAGCAGGCGCGAACCCTCAAGCAGGCCGGCGGGGTAGGCCAGCCAGACGGGGTACCAGTAGGACTCAATCTCGCGCGTAGCGGGCCAGCGTGAGCTCGCGCCACCGTCGAAATTCTCGAAGGAAGGCGGATTCAGGAAGATTGTCTTCAGGGGCATAGGCATCCCTTCTATTCTAGCATTTTGGGAGGTTTTCGGGCTGTTCTTGTTCAGCCGCGGCTTATTTTGAATGCAATTCGTGGAGCCAGTCATCCATGTGGCCAAGGGCACGGAGCAGGCCGAGTCGGGCTTTGGCGAGTCCCAGTGAGGCTTCAAGCGCATCCTGATACTTTTGACGCTCGTCGATGCGGGAGAGCTGCTCGGATTTGGGGGTTAGCTGGGGTGGGCCGTTTGGACCAGACGAGCCGTTGCCCAATTCAAGCTGGGCGAGGACGGATTTGAGCTGGGCATCGGCGATCTGCTGCTTGAGGCCGGCGACCTCGGCCTGGGCGGCGAGTTCGACGAGATTTCCGGTGAGGGTGGCAATCTGGACATCGTTTTGGCGCTGGGCCTGCTCGGCTTCAACGGTGGAGCGCAGGGCATCGGCGGCGGTTTGCTTGGCTTTGGCTCGCAGTGCAAAGTCGAAAAAGGGAATGTTGATCTGGAGGCCGAAACTGACGTTATTGGGCGTGAAGGTGTTCGGCCGATAGAACTGCTCGTAGTTATTCAGCTCATTGATGTCGTAGTTGTATACGGCGCCGAATCCGAGCTGTGGGCGACGCCAGGCAAGGTCGTCTCCCTTGGCCTGGAATTGCCGGGAGCGTGCCATTGAATCCGCAGCGCCGATTCCGTGGAGTTTGCGGGGCGCTTCATCGGCAGTTACGGCTGGAATCTCCGGGATGCTGGCGCGATCAGGGAGGATGGCGCCATCGGGCAGGCCGGTAAGAACGGCGATCTGCTTGGAAAGAGTGGCGACGCGGGTTTCAAGATGAAGGCGCTGGAGCTTCAAGGTTGCGGCGGTCAACTGCGCGTTCAGGAGGTCGAGGTTGGAATCGACGCCGGCCTCGGCGCGCTGCTGTTCAATCTGGACAAGCCTGGCGGTCGATTCGGATTGCTGGCGGGCGGCTTCCAGTTCGCGGTTGACGGTATCGAGCTCGATGTACGTCGTGGAGGCATCGAGGGCAACTTGTTCCTGGGCATCCTTGAGCCGTTCGGTTGCGGCATCGATTCCGGCTCGGGCGGCTTTGATGTACTGGCGCTGGGAGTAGCTGAACACCAGCGACTGCATGGTGGCGCTTCCGACCGAAGGCTGGCCGGTAGGAAACCCGTGAGAATAACCAAAGTTGGTGCCGATGGCGAAATTGGGGATAAACGCATCCTGGGTCTGTGCGAGGGCGGCTTGAGCCTTTTTCAAATCGGCATCGGCGAGCTTGACGGCGCTCGAGTTTCGCTGAGCCAGGTCGACAACCGTCGACAAGGAAACCTGGGCGGGCGCGAGAGCAGGCGCGGTGATAAGCGCCATCCCCAAGAAAAGGTATGCAGAGAACCCAGGCGGATTGTGAAGCATCCTCAAACAGACATTCCCGGTCAGCATTTTGCTTCTCAATGTTTTCCTTCCTTGCCCGGTTTGTAGTCATGAGCAAGGGCCAATGCTTGTGTTCGTTCCTCCGCGGCTGCGGTTGGATCTCCCAGCGCTTCCTTCAGATTCGCCAAGCGGTAGTGGGCTATGAACGCAGGCGCTTCTTCGGTTTTTCCGGAGCTGGCCAGATAATCTTCGAGCATTTTGGCCGCGAGGGCCAGGTCACGATTGGCCTTGGTCAGCACAGAGGCACCGTCGTAAAACGCAACCGCGGCGTTCTTATCCCGCTCGGCGCTATTGATGGCGCTGTGCAGGGCGGAATCCATTTCAGGGAAGCGGTCGTGGCGGCGATAGAAGCTTGCTAACGCCACCCATTCAATAGCGGGATGAGGGCCGGACGCAATCGCCTGTTTATACTCCCGCTCGGCGGTTGCAAGATCCTTTCGTCCCTCGGCGATGCGGCCACGCAACTGGTGGGCGCGCGCGGGGTCGACCTTGTCAAGCTCAGAGACAATGCCTTCCGCTTTGTCGACGCCTCCACCGACCGCACCGGGGGCTTCAAAGTAAAAGTCGCCCAGGTCGGCGAGCGCGTCCGGATTACGAGGATTGATCTTCACCGACTCTTCGAATTCCGTACGCACGCGTTTGGCCAGCGAATAGGCGGTCATGAAGTTGGCGCGATCCGCTTTTTCGCCGAGCGCGCGGCCGAGCCAGAGATGATAGGTGGAGTTCTGATCTTCGAGATGCACTGCCTGCTCACAGGCGGCGATGGCGGCGTCCCACTGCTCAATCATGTATCGAACGCGACATTCCAGGTTTTCAGCCTGGGCCGAAGCAGGCTGGGGAAGAGACTGGAGCAGAGTAAGCGCCTTGTCGGCTTCGCCTGCCTGGAGCGCGAGATTTACCTGCGGGAGCGGGTCCTTTGATGGGAGAGCGGCTCGCGCGGCCATCGGATCAAGGAGCGCAAGAGCCAGCAAGCATGCCGACTGCAGGCTTGCGGTTTTGCTCAAGGGCTTCACTTTACAACCTTGATTGGAATGCCTTCTTTCAAAGGCTCTCCATCGACTGTTGATGTTGCCACCCAATCGCCTGCCTGGAGACCGGAGAGAATAGCGACCTGGGAGAGGTTGATGGTTCCGGTGACTACCGGTGTTTTTTTGAGCTTGCCATCATCCACCTTGTAGACATAGAACTTTCCGCTCTCGGGGTGCATGGCCTCCTGGGGGACGCACAGGACGTTAGGTTCATTGGACGTGGTGACGGTGACGGTGACGTTGGTATCGGGCAGCAGGTCGTCATGCGAGCCATCGAGCGCCACGAGAACTTCACCGACGTTGCGGGTGGTGAAGGGAACGACGGTGGCGGGGGTGCGGGCGATGTGGCCGTGCCATTCCTCGCCGGGCTTGGCATCCCAGCGGATGACGATCTGCTGGCCGACGGCGAGCTTGCCGATGTCGGGTTCATCGAAATAGGCTCGCACGCGCTCGTGGTCGAGGTCGGCCATTTGAAGCAGGAGTTTGCCGGCCTCGGCGAAATCGGTTGGCTGGGCGTCGAGGCTGTAGACGGTTCCGGAGATGGGGGCGTAATAGGACGATTGGGCCACGACTTCTCGAGCTGCCGCGAGATTGGCTTCGGCTTCGGTGAGAGCTGCCTGGGCGCGCGCAACTTCGGCCGGCGAGTAGCGGCTGCTTGCACTCTGTTGAGATGCGTGCAGGCTGGCTTCGGCTGTGTCCAGACGTTGTTTGGCCGCGGCAACTTCATTGGCGGAAGCTGCGCCGGTGGCATTGAGTTTGGTTAATGCATCCAGATCGTGACGGGCCTGATCGCGATCAAGCTGGGCGCGGGTGATGTCGGCAGCGGAGGCCTGGCGCTCGGCCTGGGTTCCGTTGTGGGTAGCGGCCTCAAGAGCGGCCTGCGCTGCCTTAACCCCGCTCTCGGCGGTCGCCACATGGGCACGCGCTTCCACATCATCGAGTTGAACCAGTAGCTTGCCGGCCGGAACGTGGTCACCAGGCTGAACGTAGACAGCCTTGATGGTGGTGGAAACCGGGCTGTGGTACTCGTAGTTGGTCTCCGGCTCAACCCGGCCATTGGTGGGAACAGTATTCACCAACTCCTGGTAGGTCACCTGGACTTCGCGTATCGCGAGACGCTCCCTCAGCATGTAGCGCGCAGCGAAGAAGACGATGACAACTATGACAGCCGCGACGATCCAACGACCTGTGCGGCCAGATTGCTTTTTCAATTCTTCCATTCACGTAACCAGAGCTAGTATATAGGACTCTGAATCAAGCTCCTGGGAGCGCAAAAATGTGTTCTGTCCAGCGATGGTGACACGGAGACTCGTACGATAATGGGATTATGGCTTTGGAACCGCGCTACACCGACGAACACGCGAAGGCGGGGCTGGATTTCGCGTTCCCCGCGATTGAAACCTGGGAGAATCAGTTTCCCGGCTACGAGATTCTGATTGACGACCCGGAGCTGACTTCGGTGTGCCCCAAGACGGGGCTGCCCGATTTTGGCGTGTTGACGATTCGCTACATGCCGCGAGCCCGGTGTTTGGAGCTGAAGTCGCTGAAGGAGTATTTGTTCAGCTATCGGAATTTGGGGATTTTCCAGGAAAACATTGTGAACCAGGTGCTGGAGGATGTGGTGAAGGCTGCCGATCCGGTGTGGGCGGTGGTGCATGGAGTGTTCAGGCCGCGGGGGGGGATTGGGACTACTGTGGAGGCGCGGTGGCCCAGGCCGACTGTTTAGCTTTCAAGCTTCACTGCGACTGTTGACTCAAGGGCAAGTTTCGAGTTGCAGGGAAGCAGCCCTCCAAGAAATCTCAGACGGAAGTGGAGCCATTCTTGGAAGGGATGGCTTGCGCTTTAGATATCCCGCCTACATGAGTCATTTTTGTTCTTCAGCGTCTGCGGCGTTCCCCTCCATTCAGGCTGCTGTGTCGTTTTGAACAGAAAGCTCAAGTCTCGTGCTGGTAAGTTTCTCAACGGTCATGATTCTTTTCACGTGCATTCATGCGGCAGCCGGGAATTTGATATTGGGAATCCCGGATGCGGCCATTCTTGTATCGTGTGAGTCCGGCCTAGAGCGCTCTACGCATGGGAGACTTCACGATGTTCATTCATCTTCGCGGTATCGGCTTTGCAACTTTGGCGCTGGCTTGCTTCATTCCGCCCACGGCCTCGACGGCGCAAGGGAGCGAAGCAACAATCTCAGCGATTCCAGGCTCGCTGGTCCGCTGGACGGTTCCGGGCGCGACGCGATGCAGCATGAGAGTGCGCTCGTGGGCCGCGCTGAACGGTACCTGCTATTACCCGATCGATCTGCTGGATAGGCCGGGACCTATCGCCATCGCGATCTGGGGCACGGGGCCAAAGCCGGCGCCGAAAAGGCTGGGCCGCATTGTTGTGGAAGCGAACGACTACGGAACCGAGGAGATTACCCTTCCGGACATTCCCCAGGCGCACCCTTCGCAGGCAGACCTGAAGCGTGACGCGGGGGACCGGGCGCTGCTGGGAAAGGTATGGAGAGCAAAAGAAGGAGCGGCGCAGTTTACGCTGCCGCTGGGGCCGCCGGTAAGGCCAATGAGCGCGGGAAAGTCGTTCGGCGTGAAGCGGGTGTACAACGGCAAAATTGCCGAACAGGCTCACATGGGGACTGACTACGATTCGCCGGTTGGCTCTCCGATTCTGGCGGTTGCGGCGGGCACGGTAGTCTATGCCGATGAAATGTTCTTCGAGGGCAACGCAGTGTTTATCGACCACGGCGACGGGCTGATCAGCATGTACTTTCATCTGCTGGACATCAAGGTCAAGGCCGGGCAGGAAGTCAGAAAAGGCGAGACATTGGGCCGGGAGGGAGCAACGGGACGGGCTACGGGACCGCACCTATGGTTTGGCGTGCGCTGGCATGATGCCCGCATTGACCCAAAGTTTCTGCTTGAGGAACCGGGGAAGATTCCTTCGGTGAATCGGGCGGCGGAATAAGAGCCTTTGGCGTTGCGGATTCGGTACAAGCAGTCCAATCCGGCGATGTTCAAAATTGAGTGACTGACGAGTTGCCGACGATCTAACCGGCTTGGCCGCGATGGCTGGTGTAACTTTCCGTTTGCTTTGGAATCGACGTGGAAGCCGTTCGATTCAACTGCCGGCTCGCCTATCAATTACGAGGGAAGGGTTTCCTCTTTTCCGGCGGAGAATATGGACTAAACCTATAACTCCGGATGGGACGGTCAGAAATCCGGGCAGGCTTGTCGGGATGGCCGTCAAGAGGCCAACAATAAGTCCTTTGATAATTGCAGACTCTCGATCATCTCGATACCAATGTCTCTGAGCTTTATAAGTTATGACGCCAAGCACGATCCCCGCCGGCACGGAGAGTAGCGTGCTTGTTCCCAGAGTTATCAACTGTCCGCCGAAAAGCATGGTATCGACAATTGTGGTCAGGACTACAACGCGCGGGTCAAGGCCAAAGACCTGACCAAAGCCTCCTGCGGAAACGGAAGTGCTCTCGGGAGGCAATGGATAGGTAGGCGCATGGTTGCCCTGGATAATTTGGTTTTGCGGAGCGGAAAATACGGACACGCCACACGCTGAGCAAAATCTGCTGTTTGCATGAATTTCACTCCGGCAATGAGCGCATACAAGCATAGTCTGTCCTTATCTTCTCACTTTCTCGCTTTACGTGTTTTTGTTGCTCCCGCTAGCCAAATAGCTTTACCCACACGTTCTAGTGCACGTCCACCGTGTGGAAGCCCAATCCGTAGAGCAGAGCGGTGACGCTCGTCCGCGCGTTCTGCTGCGCTTTCAAGAGAATGCCGTCTGAGAGCGCGGCCTGAGTAATCTGCTGCTCGGCGGCCTGGCGCACTTGAGATTCGAGGTTCAAATCCGCGTTGACAAGCAGGCCAGTTGTCCGGGAATAGACTTTTGTGCGCCCGTTATCGATGCGCGTGGTGAGCACCTGCGGCGCCGGCAGTCGAACAAGGACAGCATCTCCCTTCACGAAAACATCGCCCGGCTTGAGTTGGCCCAGATCCACGCCGGCAATCACTTCTCCGTGAGCGACCAGTAGAAGCTTGTCGCCAACCAGGAAGTCAGGCAAGTAGGCGCTCTTGCGGTCGCCCTCCACGACTTTGTCGAGTGAATAAACAACTGTTTCCAAGCGTGACAGTTGACGAATCTTCTCAACGACCGCAGTGGAGGAGACGTCGATGTTGGTGCTGCGGCCGGTCACGAAACTGGCGAAGCGGCTCCATAATCCGGTTTGTGCAACATGAGCGAAAACCGAGAGCAATAAGAAACCGACCAGGATGCCAACGGCGAGAGTACTGAGCAAAACAAACGAACGACTTAACCGGATAGGATTGGAACGGTCGGACGTGGTCATGCTCATTCATCCTTGGATGCGGCTACGAAGTTTCCCTGCCGGGGTTACTGAGGCCGCATTGGCAGGCGCCCTTTGATCGCTGCCTTATCTAGTTCGCCACGACCTGACCGGCAATCCGGTCATACTCAGCCTTCGGAACCACGTGCCGCTTCACCAGGTCGTCGGAACTCTGGTAAGGCCGGCCGGCGATGATCCTTCGTGCCCGCACGGCGTTAATTCCCGGCAGAGCCTCAAGCTGATCGGCAGTAGCGTTGTTGATATTCACTTGCCCCTTGGTCTTGAGACTATCTTCAACTCCCTGTACGACAGCTTTTGCATCCTTTTTGGCTTCAGAGGCGGCTTTGGATGCGTCCTGACGGATTGCATCGGGGTTTCTCTGGGCCTTTGTGCAGCCGATCACGGTAAGCAGAGCCAAAGCTAAGGTGAAGAGCAGGGTACGCTTCATCTTCATTTGGATGCGAAGCAGTATGATCAGGGCCGTGTCGAAATGCAGATTTAATTTGCGGACCGGCAGTGAGCAAATGGGCGGTGGAGCATTCTACTGTTGCGGGAAGTCGATGAAACACTACGCAGGGCCTAAACGCCCAACCACACCCTGAAGGCCGAGATTCCTTGAGTTTCCTCGCCGCTTCGGCTTTCCGGCCCGTTGTGATATTCGTGGTATCTCTCGCCAGTCTTCCGCGTGAGGCGACCACTTGCCGTCAATTCCTTCGCCAGTTCGCGCGCGCATGGACCCCGCTCTGGGGACACTGGTGCTGCTGGTTGGGCTGAACCTGCTCAACTTCATTGACCGCTATATTCTTCCTGGCGAAGTGTCGCTGATCCAGAGGGAATTTCACTCGACCGACCAGCAGATTGGGGCGCTGACTACCGCGCTGTTTCTGACCTACATGGTGGCCGCTCCGCTGACCGGGTGGCTGGGAGACCACTTCCGGCGCAAGCCGCTGATTATTGCAGGCGCGGTGCTGTGGAGTTTGGCTACGCTGGCGACGGCGTGGGTTCACGACTACAGGACGCTGTTTATCAGGCATGCGCTGGTGGGAATCGGCGAGGCGACGTTTAGCATTTTTGCGCCGGCAGTGCTGGCGGATTTTTATCCGGAGCGGGATCGGAACCGGGTGCTGTCGATTTTTTATGTGGCGATTCCGGTGGGCGCGGCGCTGGGCTATACGGCGGGTGGGCAACTGGGCAGCTTGTGGGGATGGCGCGCGCCGTTTTTTATTTGCGCAATTCCGGGGTTGATCATCGCAGCGCTTTACGGATGGATGGGGCGGGAGCCGGAACGCGGGGCCAGCGACCACGTGAAGGCGACGGTGGATCGCAATACGGTGAAGGGGTTGTTCACGAACCCGGCGTTTTTGACGTCGACGTTTGGGCTGGCGATGCTGACATTTGCGATGGGCGGGATTTCAAATTGGGTGCCTGAATTTTTGCGTCGATATTCAGGGATGTCGGTGGGGACTTCAAGCCTGGTGGTGGGCGCGGTCACGGTGGTGGATGGGATTGCTGGAACACTGGTGGGCGGGTGGCTGGCACAGCGCTGGTTGAGGACCAATGATCGCGCGCTGTATCTCTTGAGCTTTTGGAGTGTGGCGCTGACGCTGCCTTGCGGCGCGCTGCTGTTTTTTGGGCCGCCGGGGTGGGCTGTTCCTGTGCTGCTGGTGACGGAGTTTTTTCTGTTTCTGAATACAGGGCCGCTGAATGCGGCGATTGTGAACTCAGTGTCGGCGCCGGTGAGGGCTACGGCGATTTCGCTGAACCTTTTCTGCATACACTGCTTCGGCGATACGTTTTCGCCGACGATTATTGGGGCGATTTCGGACCGGTCGAACCTGCGGATTGCGCTGGGGGTTACGTTGATCTCCCTGGTAATTTCGGCGGTGATTTTGCGGATGGGGGCGCGGTTTGCGCCGAAGCTGGAAGAGCAGGGAACGAGGGAATGAGGGAACGATAGAACAGGGAACGAGAGAACAGGGAACAAGGGAACGAGGGAACAAGAGACCAAGGGAAAAAGGGAACAAGAGAGCAGGGAACAAGGGACTGATGGACGGAGGGACTTGGCTGGGCTGGTGCGCTGCTTATTCGGCTCCTAGTTCGCGAACTATGGCTACTGAGGCGGAGGCGCCGATGCGGTTTGCGCCGGCATCGAGCATGGTGCGGACGTCGGCTAATGTGCGGATGCCGCCGGAGGCTTTTACTCCGGAACGCGCGCCGGCTACACCGCGGAGTAGGGCGACATCGGCTGCAGTGGCACCGCTGGTGGAGAAGCCGGTGGAGGTTTTGAGGAAGTCTGCGCCGGCCTGGATGGCGATTTCAGCGCCGCGCAGCTTTTCTTCTACCGAGAGCAGACAGGTTTCGAGAATCACCTTGAGAATTGCCCCGTGATGATGGGCGACGGCGGCCGTGGCGTGGATGGCGTGGTGGACGGCGTGGTGGTTGCCGCTCTTGAGCTGGCCGATGGGAATGACCATGTCGAGTTCGCGGACGCCGAGGCGGGTGAGCGCGGCTGCCTCCTGGCGGAGCGTGGAGACGAGCGATGCGCCGAGCGGAAAGCCGATGACAACGCCGACGGGAACGCCGGTGCCGGAGAGCAGTTCGACAGCCGTGGAGGCCCAGACGGGATTGATCATGGCGCAGGCGAAGCGGTAACGAATGGCTTCGTCACAGAGGTTTTCAACCTGGTGGCGCGTGGCGTCGGGCTTGAGCAGGGTGTGATCGATAACGGCGGCGAGAGCTTGCCAACTGGAGAGGGCTTGCGCGGAAAATGCGGCGGAATCGAAGGTGCCGTGATCGAACTCGAGGTCTGTAGGTTGGATGGGCGTTATTGCAGCCATGCAATGCTCCTTGCAGGAAGACTGGCAATGAAAATGCCGGAATCGCGCTGCCGCTCTTGAGGGCGGCTTACCGGGCGGTCTCCGGGATATGAGTATAGTTCTTTCCACATAGTGATACAAATAATGGGCCGTTGGAAAACACTTGCGGGCAGGGCGCTGCCGCGGTTCGATTGTCGGCTTATTCAATCTCCATGCGTTCGATAAGACCATCGCGAAATGTGTACACATGATGGACGACGGAATCCGCGAGGAGGTTGCCCGCGGGATCGTGCACCACCTGATGGACCTGAACAATGGCACGGTCTGGCTGGCTGGTATCGATCTGCACCGGATCGACATGGGGATCGAGGGTGATCCATTGGCGGGTCCAGTAGGCGCGGACTTCATCGTGTCCGTGGACACGGCCGCCTTCCATGCCGTTGGGCCAATCGACGTCGGGCTGCATGCGGGCCAACACGGCGTCAATTCGGCGCGCGTTGAAATCACGGTAGGCGCCGACAAGCAGGTCCCGTTTATCGCTTTCTACGGTTAGCACTGGGCGATCGTGGAGGATTGGATGGTCGTCCATGGTCTCGGTTCCTGTGCTACTCAGGGTGGTCGGGGGACATGAGGCAGATGTCGGGCAAGTTGCGGTAACGTTCGGCGTAGTCCATGCCGTAGCCGATGACGAAGAGGTTGGGGATGGAGAAGCCAATGTAGTCGGCCTCGATTTTTTCAAGGCGGCGGGATGGTTTGTCGAGCAGGGCGGCGATGCGCAGGGTTTTGGGGTGATGTTGGAGGAAGACTTTGCGCAGGTAAGACAGCGTCAGACCGGTGTCAAGGATGTCTTCAACGATGAGAACGTTCTTGCCTTCGATCGGCTCGTCGAGGTCTTTGATGAGTTTGACTGCACCGGAGGAGCGCTGGCCTTTGCCGTAGCTGGAGACGGCGACGAAGTCGAAGGTGGCGTCGACCTGGACGGTGCGCGCGAGGTCAGAAAGAAAGGGAGCGGCGCCTTTGAGGACACCGACCATGACGAGCTTCTCGCCTTTCAGGTCTTCTGTGATCTGGGCACCCATCTCGGCGACGCGTTCGGCGATCTGCTGGCGGGTATAGAGGACTTCAAGGCCCTGGTATGTGAGGGTAGCCATGCACAAGAGTATCGCTTACTTTTGGGGGGAGTAGGCAAGGGGTACTGTGCAAATCCATGGAGGGAATGGGTGGGTATCCTTCCTCCCCGGTCTCCAAGGCCCAAAGAGGGACCGGGGGCACCCGGCACGGGCAACCGGGGTGTGGATGGCGGCGCGGCTTTCGGACGGCTGGTCCGTCTATACTTGAGAAGAGATGATTCCCTATCTACATATCTGGCATTTCAATGTGCCGACTTTCGGGTTGATGCTGTGGCTGGCGGCCGTGGCGGCGGCTTTTGTGATGGACCGCAACTTCAAGAGGGCGGGATTGCGCACCGAGGGTGAAGGGCCGGACGCGGTGGGGATGGTGGCCATTGCGATGGTGGTGGGGATTGTGGGCGCCAAGTTGTGGCATGTGCTGGATACGCCGGCGGAGTTTCGGGCGTACGGCTGGCGGGTGTTGTGGGATTCAGCGGGGTTTGCGTGGTTTGGCGGGCTTCTTTTTGGGATTTCGGCGCTTGTGCTTCAGGGCTGGTGGGCGAAGATCGGCGGGCTGCGGACGCTGGATCTGGCGGCTCCGGCGGCAGCTATCGGCTACGGGATCGGGCGGATTGGCTGTTTTCTTTCAGGAGATGGCTGCTACGGCATTCCGACGACATTGCCATGGGGAATGAGTTTTCCGCATGGGATTGAGCCGACGTTTGTGCGAGTCCATCCTACGCCGCTGTATGAACTGGCGGCGGGGTTGGCGATTGGCGCGTGGCTTTGGTGGCGAGGGAGCAAGCAGCGGGGCACGGGGGCGATTGTGGGCGAGTATCTGCTGCTGAGCGGAACAGCTCGCTTTCTGGTTGAATTTGTGCGGCGCAACCCTAAGGTTCTTTGGGGGTTGTCGAATGCGCAACTGGCCAGTGCCGGATCGGTAGTGGTGGGGATCGCGCTGATCTGGTGGGCGTCGAGACGGCCGGTTTTGGAACGGGTGACGGGTGAGGTTGAGCAGGCGGGTTAGGGTTGGTTCAGGGCAGCCGGGGCTCAGTCCCAGGGGTTTACCAGCGGGACTCCGCAATTCTCAAAATCAGAAATATTGCGGGTTGCCAGAGTTGCGCCATTCGCGAGGGCGGTAGCGGCGATGAGTGCATCCATCTGCGCGATGGGTCGGCCAAGTTTCTGGCGAGAAGCTAAGATTTGTCCGTAGCAGCGGGCGGAAGGCACGTCGAATCTGAGGATTTGGTCACGAAAATCACCAGCGATCATGCCTTCAACTGCCTCGCGAAGGGCTACCTGTTTGCGACCTCCCGGCATGCAATCAATCCCTGACACAAGCTCAGCTATGACGATCGATGTGGTCCAGAGGTTCTCCTCGGGCTGGGCGTCAAGCCAAGCAGAAACCTTCGGCTCTGGTTTCGGTAGCATCATCTCAGAGATGACGTTTGTGTCGAGCACAATCATCAGTCGAATGTCGGAATAGGCCGACTGGAGATTTCGCGCCGGGGTATATCCAACTCCACTCCACCTAGGGCGGCAAAGCGCCTGTGAATAGCGGTGCCAAGGCCCACATCAGGTGCAGCGGAAAGGGGAATTTCCTCGATCAACTTTGAGAGACAGGCGCGGGCTTCGGCTTCCATGGAGCGGCCGTTGAGAGCGGCGCGGACTTGAAGCTTGCGCTTGACCTTTTCGTCGAGATTTCGAATGGTGATTGTTGCCATGGAAGCAGTTTAGTTCAAGATTGCTAGCATTGCAAGCAACGACAGCAATGCTAGCAGAACTCTACTGGATTTCCGTTAAGCGAATAGACCGCAGACTCGGGAATTGGGCTGGTGGCTGGAGATGTGTTGAGGGCTGCTTCCAGCAGGCCTACGCGATAGCGATCGAACTGGTAGGTTCCGGCGGTGGGGAGTTTCTGGGCGAGAGCGTTGGTTTTGTTCCATGCTTCGCGGGCTTCTTCGTTATGGTTCTCGATCCAGAGCAGGGCGCTTCGGGCGAGCCAGTAATCAACTCCTAAATGTGTTGGTTTTTTGGCTTCCATGCGGTCCCACCACTGGCGTGCGGAGGCGGCGTCGTGGCGCAGATAGGCGCTGTCAAAGACAAAGTCGAAGTGCAGTTCGGCAGGGATGTCGGAGGCGGACTCATGGTAGATTGCCTCGGCTTCACTGAGCGCCTCAATTGCCTTATCGTTGTTTTCCGAATCGAGGAAGTAGTAGCTGGCGAGGAGGCGAAGCAAGAGTGCCTGCCGGCCGTGAGTGAAGGATGCGGAAGCGCGCCGGATGGCGTCGATATCGAAATTCCTGGGACGTAAGGGAGTAACGAGCGAGGACTGGACCACGGCGAGCGCGCGGTGCAGGTCGGCCCACGGACCACCGCGCAGGAGTTGGAAGATTCTGGCGCCATCGGAATAGAGTGACTCAGGGCGAAGAGGAATCAGGTTAGCGGCGAATGTCACCAGGCTGAGGGTCGAGAACACGCCGAGGAAATGCCAGTCTTGCTCAAAGGACGAACCTACGGCCGCGAGTGCGACCGGAATGGCAATCAGTCCAGTGCACAGATTTGCGAGCGGACCGGCTGCAATCATGACAATCTCGCGCCAGCGCGGTTGGTTAGGATCGGTAGTGACGAGCGCGGCCGCGCCTCCCGCCGAAAGGAAATGCGAAGGCTGGAACTGAAAGTTCCATCGGCCATCGCGAATGCGCCAGTGGAACGGACCGACGATGAAGGCTCGGAGTTTCATTCCGAGGCCGAGTCCTGCCAGGGCATGACCGGATTCGTGAATGAAGATGGTGAGTCCCAGGGCAAGAATGAGCTGGAGCCAATACATCAGGCCAGTTCTTATTTGAAGGTGGTGGGAGAAGCTCCATCGATCCCACACGCTCATTCCGGCGAAATAGCCGGCGGCAACGACAACCCAGGCGAGAACGTCGAAAACGCCGCTGGTTCCGTCGCCGGCGACGCGTCGTGGCTTAAGAGCTTTGATGGGGCCATTCGCGAGCGCGTTGCGAGGGATGAAGGCAATCAGGCCGGCAATTCCGATGGCCAGCAAAGCGGCGTAAATGATCGAGAAGCTCAAGGGGAGGAGACGCCACCAGAAAACGAACGGTGACATGGTGAGGATGAGGACAAGACTGGCGGCAATCGCCCAGGTCCTGGCCCACGGCCTTGCTCTTCGCACGGTCCACCACGCCATGCCAAAGATCAGCAGGGAGATGCCAGCCATGGCAATGACGGTCAAGGCAGTGCGCGGAGTCAACGGGTGGGCTCCGCTGGGACGCAGGAAGGCAAGAAGATCGAACGCGATGACCCAGACGAAGATGAAGGCGAGAAGCCCGTACATTCCGCACAAGAATTTTCGGAGAGTCAACATGGCTGGATCGCACCTGTCCTGGAGCGAGATAGCCGGGAGTTTGAATGGTGTCTTCCGGTTTGTTGACACTATACATCTGGTTCAGGCAAGAGATTTGTGATGTATACGCGAAGGCATCAGCGCTTTGCGGCGAAAGCATTCGGGGGCGTGGTCGTTGACCATGCCGACGGCTTGCATCCAGGCGTAGACGATGACCGGGCCGACGAATTTGAAGCCGCGCTGTTTGAGGGCTTTGGAGATTTGCTCAGAGATCGGCGATTGGGTGGGAACGGGGCCGGTGTTGTGGATGGGCTTGCCGCCGGCTAGACTCCATGCCCAGTTGGAGAAGTCTTCACCTTTGGATTGCATGTCGAGGAAGATGCGCGCGCCCTTAATGGTGGCTTCGATCTTGGCGCGGGAGCGGACGATGCCGGGGTTCTGGAGCAGGCGGGCGATGTCGGCTTCGGTGAAGCGAGCTACTTTGGCGGGGTCAAAGTTTTTGAAGGCTTTGCGGAAGGCTTCGCGTTTGCGGAGGATTACGATCCAGGCGAGGCCGGCTTGAAAACCTTCAAGCATGAGGGTTTCCCAGATGGCGCGGGAGTCGTGAATGGGAACGCCCCATTCTTCATCGTGATAGGCGCGGTAGAGGGGGTCGTTTACGGACCAGGAGCAGCGGGGGAGTTCTTTGGGTGTGGGCATGGGTGGCTCCTTGAGAGAAGGATGAAGTGCTTTCAAACCTGGGATTAAGGGCCCGAAATGCAGGTCCTTCGACTCACCACCCCCAAACTGAAAATCGTTTGGGGCCCCTTTCGCTCAGGATGACCGCCTCGTAGTGGATGCTCAGGACGACAAGTCATTTTATTTTACGGGAATCAAAAGCAGGACGCTAAATCAGGAGGCTGGAGCAGGAGGCTAGAGGCGCTTGATGAAGGCTAAGGCTTCTTTTAGTTGGGGGAATTGGGCTTCTTCAGCTTTGAATTCGCGGGAGTGGACGCAGCGACGGACGCCGCGCATCTTGACGGGGTGCTTGAGGTGAAGCATTTCGTGGTAGAGGAGGTATTCAATGGCGTACCTTGGACTCGAGGGTCGGTCGAAGACGCGGCTGACGACGATGGTGTTGTGAGCGGCGTCGTAATGGCCTAGCGAGCGCTTGGCCATGTGCTCGCTCCAAGTGAGCTCGGGACGGCCGAGAAGGCCGCCGAAGAAACGCATATTCAGCGAGTCGAAGACTTCTTCAAGATGGTAGAAGCGGCCTTCAGGGCCGGAGAAGCGTTTGTTGCCGCGGGCACCGCGAATGAGTTCAGTCTGGCGGGTGACGGCGGCTGAGGAGGCGAAGCGTTTGTAGCGATGGTTGTGGGTGGGGTCGATGGGCTTCTTGTAGAGCTTGGCGAGAAGGATGTGCGCGATGGAGTGAAGCACGGATTCGGGCGCGCCTTCAAGGAGGTCGGAGAGGCTGACGTGAATCTCGCCTTCGCGGAGGCGGATGGTGGTGTTGAGCGATGTGAAACGGCGGAAACGGACCGCGATGGGCGGCATGGGCGCGCGTGGGCGCAGGGCGCGATACTGCTCCACAAAGATGGGAACGACGTCGGGGGACGGCACGAGTACAGTTTACAGTTTTAAGTTGTCAGTTTTAAGTGGTCAGTGATCAGTTTTCGAACCGATACCCTGATCAGCTGTGGTTGGGCCAACATACGGCACGGAGCGGCGCGATTTTAGGGCTTACAACTTAAAACTTCGAA
Source organism: Occallatibacter sp. (assembly GCA_050013695.1). Lineage (GTDB taxonomy): Bacteria > Acidobacteriota > Terriglobia > Terriglobales > Acidobacteriaceae > Telmatobacter. The sequence goes on along the minus strand of JBEKET010000053.1, from coordinate 26,866 downwards.
CTTACAACTTACAACTTACTTTACTTTGGTTCGGCGCGGTCCTGGCCTTTTTCATCTTTGTGGAGCTTGAAGTATTCAATCTGTTCGTCGAGCATGCGCTTGGCCTGGCTGGCCAGATCATCTCCGCTCTCGATGGCCTCTTTGCGGGCGAGGTCGAAGACGGGATCGCCGGGCAGCGTGCGAATAATGCTCTGCCAACGGTCGGTGGATTCGGTGAGCGCCTTGAGCGATTTGCGGATGTCGGCGTGGCGGTCGGAGTAGACGTCGAGATTGTCGCCTAACTCGTCCATCAGGGCGGTGAAATCCTGAAGCTCATCGTCGAGTCGATGGCTGCGGGAGGGTGATTTGGCGCGGGTGGTTAGGCCCTTGATGACGTCAGCGTGCTCGCTGAGGTATTTGGTGTAGAGGCCGACTCGCACGTCGGGGTCGATGCCGGCTTCGCGAATCTCCTCGATCTGAACTCCGGTGAGGGGCTCGCGCTTTTCCTTTTGTGCGAAGAGGGGCAGCGCAGCAAGCAGACACACGACGAGGATCGAGAGACGGGGCATAGCGTCTCTATTGAAGCACAGGGCGTTGGGGGAAGGGAACAGGGACTGAGGGAACAGGGACTAGGGACTAGGGAATAGGGAATAGGGACTAGGGACTAAGGGAGTGAGAGGCCGAAGGGCTTGGGACTGAGGGGCTCATTAAATGAACGACAAGGTGATCGGGCATTGAAGGGAACATGATAGTCCCTTAGTCCCTATTCCCTTGTCCTTGTTTTACAGGCTACTTGTTGAAGACGTGCATCATGGCTTCGCTTTGGGCCTGGTTGACCTGGGCGAGGGTTTCCTGGACGAGGGGACGATCTTCAAAGCTCGAGTTGTGGAGCATTTCAGTAAGGCGGAAGGCGGTGTGACGGAGGAGGATTTCGGCGTTCTTGAGGCGCTTGTCGTCGTCGGACATGGAGAGGTGAATCTTGTGGGACAAGAGCTGGATCTTCTTGAGCATGGTGGTCGCTTTGTCCACGTCGCCGGCGGCGTAGTTGCGCAGGGTGAACTCGGTCATCTCATGGATCAACTGGGTATAGAGGAAGCACTGGTCGCGAGGCTGGGCCTGAACGGCCCTGGCTTCGAGGGCGTCAATGCTCTGCTGGTCGATCGTCTTTTCATCGATACCGGAGGCGCAGGCGGGTACCGCGCACAAGGTGAGGAGCACGGCGTTTGCCAACAGAATAGTGGACCGAGACAGGGACCGCATGAGGGACCTCCGCTGGTGAGGCGCTAACCCTTGACCGTGACTATCGCGCATTCCGCGAGAATGTGCAAGCAGAAAAGCTTGCGATCTCAGGGGATGAAAACGCGCAGCCCGGTGGAAAGGGCGCCGTCTGATCTTTGCATCTTCGCCGATCTCTGAATTATTTTTCGATCAAAATGAGACTACTTTTCAAGCAAAGTGAGACGTTGGCGGGCTTGCCATTCCTGATCGGGGAATTTTCCGGCGGCCGAATCCAGGAAGTGGTGGTAGTACGCAACCGCCTGGGTCTTCTGATGAAGGGTGTCGTAAGAGGTTGCCCAGAGGAAGTATGTTGAGGGGACTTCCGGAAGGAACTTTGATCGCATGGTAAGGGCGTGGAGTGTGACGGAAGGCTGGTTGGTGCGGGAGGCGGCGAAGGCCAGGCCGCTCCACCCGTCGGCGTTGGCGGGGTCAAGCTGCGTGGCTTTGTCGAAGGCAGCAAAGGCATCAGCGTAACGGAGCGAGCGGATAAGGTTTTGGCCGTGGGCGACGAGGAGGGCGGGGTCATTGGGGCTGGCGGCGAGGAGCGGGACGTAGTAATGGTCGGAGCCGGCGGAGTCTCCGGCATCGGCGAGGATTTCGGCGAGCATGCGGGTGATGGCGGCGTCATTGGGATGAGCGTCGTGAAGCTTTTGGATGAGGGGCAGGGCTTCAGCTTTGTCCTGGGCGGCGAGCACGCTGGCGAGTTGAGCAGTGAGGGCGGTGTCGTCGGGCGACTGCTGAAGGGCGGCGCGGAGGAAGGTTTCTGCTTCGGGATATTTCTTCTGGGCGATGAGCAGGTGGGCGAGGCCGGCGTTGGCCGGAGCGGATTTGGGGTCCTGGGCGAGGACGCGGCGATAGGCAGCTTCGGCGGCGGCGGGTTCCTGGGCCTGGTCGGCAAGGTTGGCGGCGAGGAGGGTGTCGGAGGTTGTTTCCGGGGAGATTTTGAGGGCCTCAAGCAGATCGTTGGAAGCTTCGGTGGGGTCGGTGGTGCGGTCGATTTGAGCGAGGGCGCGCCAGGCGCGGGCTTTGAGGGCGGGGCCGGCGTCCCCGGGATCGAGCTGGGTTGCGGTGGCGAGTTCGGCGCGGGCTTCGGTGAGCTTGGCCTGATCTTGTGGATTGCTGGGGTCGGATTTGGCCTGGCGGGCGAGGAGCAGGCCGAGGGAGATGTGGGCGTCGAAGGAGTTGGGGTCGGCTGCAACGGCGCGGCGATAGAGAGATGCGGCATCGTCAAGGCGGTTCTGGGCGTCGGCGACGTAGCCCAGGTCGAAGAGGGCGCGGGCGTCGGTTGGATGCGCGGCGAGCCAGGGGTCGAGTTTGGCTTCAGCGGCTGTCCAGTCGGACTTGGCCATTGCGGCTTCGGCGGCGGAGACCTGATCGGAGAGGGTCTGGGGTGCGGCGGGGACCTGGTTTTCCGGATTTTGCGCGGGAACCGGGGCCGGCACCTGGGCCGAGACGGCGGAGGCTGTTACAGCGACGTACAGGACGAAGAGAGCGAGACGAAGCACGAATTACCTCAGCTACCAGTTTAAAGGGTGGCTGGGGATTGGACGGCTGCTGCTGGGGTTGGATAGTACACCCGTGTCGGGCTGAAAGGAGAACAGAGTATTCGCGCGTTAAGGGTAGGTGGAACGCAAAGTCAATCGGTGGAAGCGCAGTTCTCGAATCGGCATTGGCGGATTTTCAGCGCGCAAGGTTTCCGAGGGAAACTCGACGGGATCATTCTGCATCAACCAACGCAGGCGGGGCGATTGGAGCGTGGCCGCGAGCGCCCTTTGTATTCGCAACCATAATCGGGGTGAAATCATGAGTCTCTGCAAAATGCAGCATATGCCATTGTCTTCAGCGTATCTGTGCCCGGATTGTAACTCGGTGGGAAACTGCGCGTGGCAATGTCCGGCGTGCGCTTCGTCGGTGCTGATGAACCTGGCGGGTGTACTTGACCGTGAATCAGCTGCGCAAGAGGCGCAGGAGTCGGATTACCCCTATTTGACAGCCATGGTGGCTTAGAACAGTTTTCAGTTGTCAGGAAAAACATTGACGTGCGGGAGCATCAGTATTCCTCGGCGCATCATGTGCGAGTGCATTTCAAAATCTAAAAGCAGGTAGCTATTTGCTCCGATCGCAGCTTTATCTGGCGAATTGGACGTGCAAAAGTGAACATCGAGTTGCCGGGTGATGGGAGCAGGCTAGCAGGAGGAGAAATCACCCATGGCGGAACAATTCGAAAACAAGGAAGAAACCAGGCTGGAAGAAGATACTGCTACGGACGCAACGGCGCAAGAGAAGATCAACCGCGTGGCCAATAAGGCAGCGGAAAAGAGTACGAAAACGGTGCAGCATTACGACAAAGAAAACAGCGTCCCCTTTACCAAGTAACCGGTATGGCTTTTCGGCGGCTGGAACGGTCGAGATACCTGGATTAAAAGTCGGACAAGTGGCGAAGAAAACCGATGCAGCGAAAGCGCTGTGAGCGTTTGCTGCGTGTGCAGTTCAAATCCCCCAAACAGAGAGGTACAAGCGATATGCGGATTTTGAAGAAACTCACAGGGGCAGCCTTCGCGCTGCTAACACTTCTCCTCCTGACGCAGGCGAAGCCGGTTCAGGCACAAGGGCCTGCGTATCTCCATGCGCTATCGGATCTGCGATCGGCGCGCGCGTACCTGCAATACGACACGCGGCCTGAATGGGGCGATCGTCGGCAGCATGCTATTGAGCAGATCGACAAGGCCATCGACGAAATCAAAGTCGCAGCAATGGACGACGGCAAGAACCCCTGGCACACGCCGCCTCCGCAGACCGGGGGAGAGGAAGGATGGCCCATTCATTCAGCGGTCAGGTTGCTGAGAGAGGCGCGGGGGGACGTGGATCACGGTATGGACACGCCGGAGAATCGTGGTCTGCGGGAACGCTCGGTGGACCATATCGATAAGGCGTTGCGCGAACTTAATCCCGGGATGTAGAGCGCATTCTTGAAAGAGCGTCAAGGTTCTGGCAAATTTCAAACAAGAGGTTTAGAGCGGTGGTGAACCGGATGGTTCACCGCCGCTTTTTGCTTTTAGTGCTGATGTTTTTTGCAACTGGGCAGGAATGGGTCGATGCCGAGAACAGGCACCCATATGCAAGGTATTCGGTATTTGGGCTGGCTGTTGGAGTGGTTCGGGGCCTCGGGATTAAAAGTCGGGCGATTGGCAAAAGAAAATCTATGCAGTGAAAGCGTGGGGAGCGTATGCTGCGTGTGCAGTTCAAATCCCCCCAAAAAGAAAGGCACGAACTATATGCTGATTTTCAAGAAACTTACAGGAACAGCCTTCGCGCTGCTGACCCTTCTCCTCCTGGTGCAGGCGAAGCCGGTTCAGGCACAAGAGCCTGCGTATCTCCATGCGCTTTCAGACTTGCGTTCGGCGCGCGCGTACCTCGAATACGATAAGCGGCCAGCATGGGCCGGCCACCGGCAACATGCTATTGAGCAGATTGACAAGGCCATCGACGAAATCAAAGTCGCCGCAATGGATGACGGCAAGAACCCCTGGCACACACCGCCACCGCAGAGTGGAGGTAGTGAGGGATGGCCGATTCACTCGGCAGTGAAGCTGCTTAGAGAAGCGCGGCACGACGTGGATCACGGATTCGATCGGCCGGCAAATCGTGGACTGCGGGAACGCTCGGTGGAGCACATCGACCACGCACTGCACGAACTGGAGCCAGGGCTGTAAGCAGCGTCTAAGGTTCCGATAGAAGTCAAAGAAAAATAGGGGTGGCGGCGAACTGAAGGCTTCGCCGCCACCCTTTTTATTTCATAGCGATGGCGGCTCTGGGTCTCGCTGTTGGGCGGTTGAAGCCCGCACCGCGAATGGAGCGAGCAAAAGGGAGCATCTCATCGCGGGCAATGAGCGCAAGGTGATTGAAGCTCAAATCAGCCAGGACGGCCTGGGTGCGACTCCGAAAGACCACGGCAGGACGATGCTGCGTGCGCAATTGAATTTCACTAACAAGGAAGGTACAAGCGATATGCGGATTTTCAAACCACTGACGGTAGCGGCGTGCGCGCTGCTGACAATTCTCCTGCTGAGCCATTCAGCTCCGGCACAAGATCAATTCCCTGCGTATCTTCATGCAATTTCAGATCTGAGGACGGCGCGGGCATACCTGGAAATGGATGGCAGGCCAAAGTTTGAAGGCCATCGGCGCCATGCAATTGAAGAGATGGACAAGGCCCTCGGCGAAATGAAGAAGGCCGCGATTGACGATGGGAAGAGCCCGTGGGAAGCGCCTCCGCCACAAAACGGCGGGGATCCGGCCGAACCAATTCACAGTGCATTGAAGCTGCTGGATGAGGCGCACAATGACGTTGGTGGCGGAGCGGATTCGCCTGAAAACCGTGGCCTGCAAATGAGGTCGCTGAAACATATCGACGAGGCGCGAGCGGCGTTGCATCATATCCTTGAGGATTCAATGTAGAGGCTGCCAGAATAGAAGTCAGGCGGCAGCGAACTGAATGGTTCGCTGCCGCTTTTGCGTTTGCCGGGGCGTCTCGCGGGCGCACTCCACGGCGCAATCGATTGTGAAAATCGGAGTGGGAATGGTATGCTTGGCGGCTCAGGTGGAGGTCGCTGGTTCGATATGGATCGCCGGAAATTTCTTGGAAATTCAATTGCCGCGGCGGGAGGCGCGATGCTGGCGCCGGACGCATTTGCAGCGGGTTCTTATTCGCAGGCGCAGGCGCCCGGTGCGGTTGCCGCGGCGGAGATTGAGGGAGCGCGGTTTCCGGAGGGTTTTTTGTGGGGCATGGCGACGGCCAGTTACCAGGTGGAGGGCGCGTGGAACGAAGACGATAAGGGCGAGTCGATCTGGGATAGATACGCGCATGGGGTGGGGCACATCAAGGGCGGGGACACGGGTGATGTTGCGTGCGACCACTACCACTTGTTCAAGCAGGACATTGCGCTGCTGAAGCGGCTGAATCAGAAGAGCTACAGGTTTTCGATTTCGTGGGCGCGGATTCAACCGAGCGGGACAGGTGCGCCGAATCAAAAGGGGCTGGACCACTACAAGCGGGTGATGGACACGGTGCTGGAGGCGGGGATTCGGCCGTTTTGCACGCTCTATCACTGGGACCTGCCGCAGGGGCTGGAGGATCGCGGAGGCTGGCCGAATCGCGATCTGGCGGGATATTTCGCAGACTATGCGGGCATTCTGGCAAAAGAGCTGGGCGACAGGATTACGATCTGGGCGGCGTTTAATATGCCGTGGGCGTTTACGTATTACGGATACGGAATTGGGATTCACGCGCCGGGGAAATCGAACTTTGGCGAGTTTTTGAAGGCGATTCATACGGTGAGCCTGGCGCAGGGAGAAAGCTTCAGGGCGATCAAGGCCGCTTCGTCAAAGGCACAGGTAGGCAGCGCGTATGGGATGGCTCCGGGTTATCCGAAGACCGACAGCGAGGCCGATCGGGCGGCAACGGCGCGCTACCACGCGATGAACAATGTGTTTCATTTGAACGCGGCAATGAAGGGCGAATATCCCAAGGCATTTGTGGGCGAGCCGCCGTATGAACAGATGGGAGTGCGTGCGGGCGATGAAAGGATTATGCGGGCGCCGCTGGATTGGGTGGGGTTCCACTACTACACGCGGCGAATTATTTCAGATGCAAGCGGAGCGCAGGGGAGCGGGTTGCACTACGGGACGGAGATTGAGGCGGACACGGGCGACAGCAACGGCGGCCGCGACCGGTATACGCGGTTTCATGCAGTGATGCCGACCGAGGGGCCGCTGACGCACGCGGGGCTGGAGATTTGGCCGCGGGGAATTTACGACCTGGTGATGCAGATATCGAAGGAATATGATCATCCGGCTATTGAGTTGACTGAGTGCGGTTGCTGCTACATGGACACGCCGTATGAGAAGCAGAATGGGCGGGTTCCAGACGAGCGGCGGACGGCGTTTTTCAAGGGCGTGCTGGCGGAACTGGCGCGGGCGATTGCGGATGGAGCGAAGGTGAGGGCGTTTCATGCGTGGAGTTTGCTGGATAACTTTGAGTGGGCGGATGGTTATAGCCAAAGATATGGGTTGACTTATGTGGATTTTCGCGATCAGAAGCGGACGGTGAAGGATTCCGGGCTGTGGTACGGGAGGGTGGCGGGGACGAACCGGCTGGGGGCGTGAAGTGGAGTTGCGAGTCGGCCTATAATGAAGAATGGCTGTTTGCGTCCTGAGCCCTGCAGAGGGCTCAGGGATGCGGATGGACAACTTCTTCCCGGTGCTTTCCATTGATTGATGCCATCATTATCCGCGGTGCGCGGACGCATAACCTGAAGAACATTTCCTGCGATATTCCCCATGGAAAGCTGACGGTGGTCAGCGGGGTGTCGGGGTCGGGGAAGAGTTCGCTGGCCTTTGACACGATCTATGCGGAGGGACAGCGGCGGTATGTGGAGTCGCTCTCTGCTTACGCGCGGCAGTTTCTGGAACGAATCGAAAAGCCGGATGTGGACCTGATCGACGGACTGGCGCCGGCGATTGCCATCAAGCAGAAAAACACTACGCGGAATCCGCGGTCGACTGTTGCGACGGCGACGGAGATCTACGACTACCTGCGGCTGCTGTATGCGCGGTGCGGGACGGTGCACTGCGTTTATTGCGACGGGCTGGTGAAGCGCGACTCGATTGACGAGGTTGCGGAGGCGGTGCTGGGGCTGAGCGAGGGGACGCGGCTACTGGCGCTGTTTCCGGTGAGGAGCGCGACCGCTGAGGTTGAGTCCGCTGGGAAGGCAGCGGCGAAGCCTGTGAAGACGGCGGCGCGGGTGGCGAAGGCGGGTGCGAAGGCTGGTTTGAAGGCTGGACCGCTTGCGAATGGCGGTGATTCGCCGCATACGGAAACGCTGAAGGCGCGACTGACGGAGTTGCGGACGAGCGGATTTAACAGGCTCTATCAACAAGGGAAGATTGTTGAGTTCTCCACGCCGGAGTCGCTGCTGGATCTGGACTTTACGCTGCCGGTGTTTGTGTTGCTGGATCGAATCGTGGTGAATGCGGAGAATCGGGCGCGGATTGTGGATGCGGCGGAGATTGCTTATCGCGAGGGCGGCGAGGTGATTTTCGAGGAAGTGCCACGAGAGGAAAATTTGGAGCGGAAGCGGCACAGGTTTTCAGGCTCGTTTGAGTGCACGAGCTGCCATAGGCCGGGAAAAGAGCCGGAGCCGCGGCTGTTCAGCTTTAACAATCCGTTTGGTGCTTGCCCGCGCTGCCAGGGATTTGGAAACACTGTTGACTTCGATTTGAACCTGGTGATTCCGGACAAGGGGCTGAGCTTGAACGACGGGGCGATTGATCCGTGGGAACGGCCGAAGTACCGGACGTGGTTTACGGATTTGAAGAGGCAGGCGGCGGAGCTGGGCGTGCCGTTGAATGTGCCATGGCGTGAGTTGCCGGAGGCGGCGCGGGAGACAATCTTGCGCGGCAAGGGCAGCTTTGTTGGCGTGTATGGTTTTTTTGCGCAGATGGAGCGGAAGAAGTACAAGCTGCACGTGCGGGTAATGCTGAGCAAGTATCGCGGGTATGCGGAGTGTCCGGATTGCAGGGGACAGCGGCTGCGGGCTGAAGCGCGGAGTGTGCGGATCGGGACTCAACAACATGGGGTCAAGAACATTTGTCAGGCGACGGCGTTGACGATTGCGGAGGCGAAGGATTTTTTTGGAGCGCTGACGCTGACGCCAATGCAGGAGGAGATTGCCGGGCCGATATTGCACGAAATACGGCAGCGGCTGAGTTTTCTGGATGCTGTGGGGCTGGAGTATCTAACACTGGACCGGTTGGCTTCGACACTGTCAGGCGGCGAGGCGCAGCGGATTCAACTGGCGACTTCGCTGGGTTCGCGGCTGGTGGGGGCGTTGTATGTGCTGGATGAGCCTTCGATTGGATTGCACACGCGGGACACGGCGCGGCTGATTCGGATATTGGAAGACCTGAGGGATTTGGGAAATACGATCCTGGTGGTGGAACACGATGCGGACGTGCTGCGGGCGGCGGATCATCTGCTTGATTTGGGGCCGGGAGCGGGGGAGTTTGGAGGGCAGTTGCTGGCAGAAGGAGTGCTGGCGGAGATTGAAGCGAATCCCGCTTCACTGACGGGACGGTATTTGTCGGGACAGATTTCGATTCCGGTGCCGACGCGGCGGAGGGTTCCGGGAAAGGAGCGGTTGGTGCTGCGCGGGGCTGAGGCGAACAATCTGCATCGGCTGGATGTGGAGATTCCGCTGGGAATGCTGGTGGCGATTACCGGGGTTTCAGGGTCGGGCAAGTCGACGCTGGTGCACCAGGTGTTGTATCGGGCAGTGGCGCGGGCGCTGGGGCAGACGGAAGGGGCCGATCCTTCGAGTGCTTATCGATCGCTGACGGGCGTGGAGCGGCTGAACGATGTGGTGCTGGTGGACCAGACGCCGATTGGAAGAACTCCGCGGTCGAATCCGATCACTTACATCAAGGGATTTGATTTGGTGAGGGAGTTGTTTGCGGCGCAGCCGGAGGCGAAGAGGTTGTCGCTGACGCCGGGACATTTTTCTTTCAACGTGCCGGGTGGGCGGTGCAATACCTGCGAGGGCGACGGGACGGTGACGGTGGAGATGCAGTTTCTGGCGGATGTGGAGTTGCCGTGCGAGGACTGCAACGGGACGCGTTACCAGGCGAAGGTGCTGGAGGTGCAGTACAAGGGCAAGAACATTCACGAAGTCCTGCAGATGACTGTGAAGGAGGCGCTGCGATTCTTTGTGGGCCAGGTGAGGCTGCTGGAAAAACTTGCGGTGCTGGATGAGATTGGGCTGGGATATTTGAGGCTGGGGCAGTCGGCTACTACGCTGTCAGGCGGCGAGGCGCAACGCGTGAAGCTGGCTGCGCATTTGGCGCAGGTGAGGGCGGCGAATGCAAATGCGAAGCCTTCGCAGGCGAGCCGGGTCTTGTACATTCTGGACGAGCCGACTACGGGGCTGCACTTTGACGATGTATCGAAGCTGCTGACGGCGTTTCGCAAGCTGGTTGACGGGGGTGGTTCGCTGATTGTGATTGAGCACAACCTGGATGTGATCAAGTCGGCGGATTGGGTGATCGACATGGGGCCGGAGGGCGGCGAGGGTGGCGGGAAGATTGTTGCGGAGGGCACGCCGGAGGAAGTGGCGGGGAATCTGCTGTCGCATACGGGGAAGTGGCTGGGGCGGGTGCTTTAGCTTTCAGTTTGCCGGTTCGATTTGAGCTGGTTCGAGAGTTGAGAAGCACCAGGTGTTGGCGTGGAGCCAGCAGGTCTCGGTTTTTTCGTGGGGGTCGGTGTGCAGGGATTTTACGGGCTTGCCCTGATCGCGTTTGAGGGCTTCGGCTAGCTGGTTGGCGATAGCGGGGTTGCGGGCGCCGGTGAATGGGATGAAGAGGACTCCAAAGCTCAGACGGGCGGCAAAATTGTGCTCGCTTGTGTGGGCGAGAAGGGCCATGGCTCCGGCGCCGGTGTCCGGGGTTAGTGGAAATTCGAGGCGCCCGCCGGGCTTGAGGGCGGCTAACCAGGATGGCTGAGGGTGTGTGGCGCCGGCGCTGGCGACGATGACGTCGGCTGGATCGAAGGGGCCGATTGCGCCGTCTGCCTGAATGACTTTGACCTGCGGCCAGGGGGCGAGGGCGAGGCGAGCTTTTTCTGCAAGCGATGGGTCGATTTCGATGGCGGTGATTTTTCCTTGGGGGCCGGCTACTTCAGCGAGGATGGCGGTGTAATAGCCGGTGCCGCAGCCCAGGTGAAGGACGTGGTCGCCGGGTTGAACTTCAAGCTGATCGAGGAAGTGAGCCCACAGACTGGGCTGGCCGTTATGGATTCCTTTGGCCTCATCGAGCGTGATGAGCACGTTGTGATAGACGTTTCTCGGATCAGTGTTTTCTGTTGTCCAGAATCCTGATTGCCCGAGAATGCGCCATGGACCGGGGCCGAGGAAGCGCTCGCGTGGGACGGTTGCGAAGGCTTCGAACAGGGCGTGCGAGGACATGCGCGCGATGAAGCGCAAGTCCTCGGCATAAAAGCGGCGCGCGGTTTCAATTGAGTCTGTCATTGTGACTTGCTTGATTTGAAACTAACAATGCAAGCATAAGACGTGAGGCCGATTGCGGGCCGGGTTGCTATTGAGGCAGGGGATTAGATAGAAAGGGTGGGACATTTGCGGGCAGCGAGAAAGGGCGTGAGCAGATTGGGAGTTTCCGCGGGTTCAATGGGGAGTGGAGGCCGAAGAACGCATGAAGATGAGTTTGAAGCGCCACTGATTCCGCCTGGACGGATGATTCCGTTTCTGGTTGTGACGGCGCTGTTCTTTCTTTGGGCGATTCCGAACAATCTTAACGACATTCTGATCAGGCAGTTCATGAAGTCATTCGAGATTAACCGTTCCGGCGCGGCAGGTATTCAGATCTGGTTTTACCTGGGGTATTTTCTCCTTGCGATTCCGGCAGGTCAGTTAATGCGGCGGTTTGGGTATAAGGCCGGGATCGTGACGGGGCTGGTGCTGCTGGGGACGGGATGCTTGATGTTCTGGCCGGCAGCGCTAGCGAACTTGTATGTGTTCTTCCTCGCGGCACTGTTTGTGATTGCGAGCGGACTGTCTTTTCTGGAAACGGCAGCCAATCCATTCATTGCGCAATTGGGGCCATCGGGGTCGAGCGAGCGGCGGCTGAATTTTTCGCAGGCGTTCAATCCGCTGGGTTCGATCACCGGAGCCTTGATTGGGACAGTGTTTATTTTCTCGGGTGTGCAGCCCAACGATTCCGAGACCCGCTACATGAAGGCCGCCGGTATCTATCAGAACTATCTGCATACCGAGACCCTTCGCGTGGTGACGCCGTACCTGGTGCTTGGAGCGGTGGCGCTGCTATGGGCAGTGCTGGTGGCCATGACGAAGTTCCCTTCGGTAGGAGCGGAAGATGTTTCGCGAGAGGATTCAGCGGCGCCTAGACATGTGTCTTTGTTCCAGAGACACTTTGTTTTGGCGGTGCTGGCACAGTTTCTGTATGTTGGCGCGCAGGTGGGAACGTGGAGTTACTTCATTCAGTATGTGGAGGAGGGTACCGGGGTTGGCGATAAGGCAGCGGGGTACATGCTGACAGGGACGCTGGCGGCGTTTGCAGTGGGCAGGTTCAGCTCGGCGTGGCTGATGAAGCATTTTCATGCGCGGGCGATGCTGGGAGTTTATTCAGTGGTGAATGTTGCGTTGGGAGTGGTGGCGGTGGCGTGGCCGGGATGGGTGGGCGCTATGTGCTTGCTGACGACCAGCTTGTTCATGTCAATCATGTTTCCGACTATTTTTGCGCTGGGACTTAAAGGGATGGGCGACAAGACGAAGACGGCGGGGTCGCTGCTGGTGATGGCGATTCTGGGAGGCGCGGCACTGACCAAGGTGATGGGCATGCTGGCGGATTCAAGCGGACTGCAGACGGCGTACCTTGTGCCGGTGGTTTGCTTTGCGGGAGTGGCGGTTTATGCGTGGTTTGGGGGGGAACACAAGGGAGCGGAGTTAGGCGGTTAGCGGGGTCGCGAATCAGCAGGTCAGCAAGTTAGCTAGTCAGCGAGTCAGCGAATCAGCGAATCAGCAGGTCAGCAAGTTAGCGAGTCAGCAAGTCAGCGAGTCAGCGAATCAGCAGGTCAGCGAGTCAGCGAATCAGCAGGTCAGCAAGTTAGCTAGTCAGCTTGGGATTGTTGGACACGCAGAGGAGTGTCGGCGGGCCGGGCTACTTTGGTGGCGCTGCGTTTTTTGAGCGGGCGCGGGCGATCAATGAAACGACGAGAGCGGCAAGAGCTACCAGACTTAGACCAAGAATAAAGCCGTACCAGAAACTGTTTGAGAACATTTTTGAGCCTCTTGACCTTACATTCTTCGGTTGAAGAGCGAGTTATGTTGTGGGATGAGTTTGTTCGCGAAACTGGGCGATGACTTTCAGATAGGCGCGGGCGGTTTCGTTGATGGTTTCTGGAGCACCGGAGTCAATGGCGGCGAGGTTGACGAGATCGCTCCCGACGCCGAGGGCACGGGCTCCGGCGCGGAGGAAGTCTGCAGCGGTTTGTAGAGTGACGCCGCCGGTGGGGATCAGCTTCAGGTGCGGGAATGGGGCAAGCAACGACTTGAGATAGCTGGCGCCGCCCATGGCAGAGCAGGGAAAGATTTTGACGTAGTCGGCGCCGGCTTCCCAGGCGGTGATGACTTCAGTGGGCGTTAGCGCGCCGGGGATGGAGAGCTTCCCTCTGGCTTTAGTCGCAGCGATGACCGCCGAGTGAAAGCTGGGGCTGACGATGAATTCTGCGCCGGCGTCGATGGTGGCCTGGGCCTGGTCGGCGGTGGTGACGGTGCCGGAGCCGAGCAGGAGCTGGCCTGCATATTCACGCTTGAGTTCGGCGAGCAGGGCGACTGCGCCGGGGACGGTCATGGTGACTTCAACAACGGTGACGCCGCCGGCGATCATGGCGCGGACTACGGCGTGGGCCTGGGCGGCATTGCGGGCGCGGAGAACTGGGATCAGGCCGACTCGTTCGATGATTTGGGCTGTTGATTCAGACATTGTCACCCCTAAGAAGAAACAGATTGAAAGGCACGAGGGTCGAGGTTGGCATTTGTTCTCTCCCACTCATCGCGCGAAGGATGGGAACCCGGAAAGGAGACATGAGGCTTAACCTCCACGGTCCCCAAATGCGAAGGACCGTGGGCACCCGCGGGTTGGTTTGGATGGGCACCCGGCGATGTTGAACGATTCGGATCATCGGGCGATGCGGGCCGATCCGCCCTGGATGAGGCGTTCGACTTCGGCGAGGTTTGCCATGCTGGTGTCGCCGGGGGTGGTCATGGCGAGCGCGCCGTGGGCTACGCCGCATCGAACTGCCCAGTCGATGGGTTTGGCCGCGATGAGACCGTAGATTAAACCGGAGGCGAAGCTGTCGCCGCCGCCAACGCGATCGTAAATGTCGATATTGTGCTGGGGGACGTGAACGATTTTGTCTTCATAGAGAGCGATGGCGCCCCAGGCATTGCGGCTTGCAGTGGAAGCAGTGCGCAGGGTGCTGGCGATGAGCTTGAGATTGGGATAGACAGAGGCGAGTTCGCGGAGCATGTCTTCGTAGCCCGAGATGGGGAGTTCAGTGAAGTCGTCGCTGACGCCGGCGATGGAGACGCCGAGCATGGCGGAGAAGTCTTCTTCGTTGCCGAGGAGGAGGTCGACTTTGCGGACCAGTTCGCGATTGACTTCCTGGGCCTGGGCTTTGCCTCCGATAGATTTCCAGAGGGAATCGCGGAAGTTGAGGTCGTAGGAGACGGGGGTGCCGTGTTGGCGAGCGGCATCCATGGCTTCAATGGCGACCTGGGCGGTGGAGGGTGAGAGAGCGGCGAAGATGCCGCCGGTGTGGAACCATTTCGCACCGTTCTCGTTGCCGAAAATTGTGGACCAGTCGAAGTCACCGGGCTTGACCTGGCTGATGGCGGTGTGGCCGCGGTCGGAACAGCCGGCGGCGGCACGGACGCCGAAGCCGCGTTCAGTGAAGTTGAGGCCGTTGCGGACGGTGCGGCCAACGCCGTCGTAGAGAACCCACTTGAGGAGCGACGGATCGACGCCTCCCTGGAAGATCAAGTCTTCAACGAGGCGGCCGATGGGGTTGTCGGCGAACGCGGTGGCAATGGCGGTGCGAAGGCCGAAGCAGCGGCGCAGACCGCGCGCGACGTTGTATTCGCCGCCTCCTTCCCAGACGTTGAAGTGGCGAGCGGTGTGGATGCGGCCTTCACCGGGATCGAGGCGCAGCATGACTTCGCCGAGGCTGAGGCAGTCCCAACGGCGGGGTGACGAGGGAATGACGATCTTGTCCATATGGAATTCCGTGTCCCTAGACACTTTAACGCAATGGGTCGGCGAATTGCGGTGAGGGCGTCCCTTTCCGGGATGAATCGCCTTGCGTGATAAGGTTTTTGGGTTGGGCACAGTTGCGGGAAAGCGTCGCCAAAACGGGCGGTCGCCGCGGTGAAATTGAAGGGCACGAGAGCGGGAATCATTCATGAGTCGGGATCTGTTCGATTTAGGCGGGAGGGTTGCGGTGGTGACCGGCGGAACGACCGGCCTGGGACACGCGATTGCGCTGGGACTGGCGGAGGCGGGCGCCGATGTGGTGGCAAGTTCAAGACGGCTGGAGCAGGTGAAGAAGACAGCCGCAGAGATTGAAGGGCTGGGTCGGCGGACGATGCGCGTGACCAGCGATGTTGCGAAACGGAGTTCAGTGCAGTGCCTGCACGATGCGGTGAAGAAGGAGTTCGGGAAGATAGACATATTGGTGAATGCCGCGGGAATTACATTCAAGGGGCCAACGCTGGAAGTGGACGAGGTGGACTGGGCGCGGGTGATTGAGACCAACTTGACCGGGACCATGAGGGCCTGCCAGATCTTCGGGAAGACAATGGTTGCGGCGGGGTATGGGCGGATTATCAACATCGCTTCGCTGACTTCGTTTGTGGGGTTTTACCGGGTGGCGGCGTACGCGGCAAGCAAGGGCGGAGTGGCATCCTTCACCAAGGTGCTGGCGATTGAACTGGCGCAGAGCGGGGTCAATGTGAATGCGATTGCGCCTGGGTTGTTTCCGACGGAGTTGACGGGGGCGATCATCACGGGAACGCCGCGCGGAGACGAGCTGATTGTGCGCACTCCGATGGGCAGATTTGGCAATGCGCGGGAACTGGCGGGGACGGCGATCTTTCTGGCGTCGGAGGGGGCTTCGTTTGTTACTGGCGAGATTATTGCAGTGGATGGCGGGTTTTTGGCTAGCGGGGTGAATCAGTGAGGCAGGGAATAAGGGAACAAGGGAATAAGGGAACAAGAGAGCAAGTGACTAAGGGACTATGAGATTGAGGGACTTGGGGAGTTCGAGAGTTAGCTGGAATTAGATGGATGGCGGGGTTGAGATTTGAGGGATTCTAGGCAGGCTGTGGAGCACTTTGCTGATCCGCCGGCGCTTGAGGGGCGGTGGACGGTTTGCGCCATGCTGTTTGTGGCCACTTCAATCAACTACATGGACCGGCAGGTGATCGGGATTTTGAAGCCGGTGCTGGAACAGAATGTTGTCCACCTGCAGCCGCTGATTTCGGGATGGCCGTCGACGGAGATGTCGATTGGCATGACGGATGCGCAGTTTGGCTATGTGGTGGCGTCGTTCCAGGTTGCATACATGGTTGGCGTGGTGTTTGCCGGGCGGATGGTGGACAAGCTGGGATGCCGGCGCGGATATCCGCTGGTGACGGGGCTTTGGAGCTTGTCGGCGATGGGACATGCGCTGGTGACATCCGTGCTTGGGTTTGGCGTGGCGCGCGTGTTTCTGGGATTGGGCGAGAGCGGGAATTTTCCGGCGGCGATCAAGGCAACGGCGGAGTGGTTTGCGCCGAAGGAACGATCGCTGGCTACGGGGATATTCAATTCGGGTGCGTGCATGGGGGCGATTCTGGCTCCGGCGGTTGTGCCGTGGGTGGCATTGCATTTTGGCTGGCGCGCGGCATTCCTGACTACCGGCGTTTTCAGCGCGACGTGGATTGTGTGGTGGTCGGTGACCTATCGAACGCCGACGGAAACGATGGACTGGACGCGCGGCGAGGTGATTGTGCCGCCGCCGGGGCCGGAGGCAGAGTGGTGGATGCTGCTGGGCTACCGGCAGACGTGGGCCTTTATGCTGGGTAAGTTTTTGACCGATCCGGTTTGGTGGTTTCTGCTGTTCTGGCTGCCGGACTTTTTCAATAAGAGTTTCCACCTGAACCTGGCGCATCTTGGTTTGCCGCTGGTGATCATTTACTGCGTGTCGACGGTGGGAAGCATATTTGGCGGGTGGCTGCCGCGGGGTTATGAGCGGCTGGGGATGGCGCTGAAGCCGGCGCGGCTGGCGTCGATGCTGACGTGCGCATTGTTGGTGACGCCGATTTTGTTTGTAGGCGGGCTGAAGACGGAGTGGGTCGCGGTGGTGTTGCTGAGCCTGGCAGCGGCGGCGCACCAGGGGTGGTCGGCCAATTTGTTTACGACGGTGCCGGACATGTTTCCGCACAAGGATGTGGGGACAGTGGTGGGCTTTGGGACGCTGGCCGGTGCGGCGGGCGGGGCAATTTTTGCGATGCTGACGGGGAATATTTTGCAGATTACGCACAGTTATGTGCCGCTGTTTTTGTATTCCTCTTCAGCGTATCTTGTGGCTTTGGTGGTTTTGCGGACACTGGCGCCTGGACTGAAGAGGGCGATGGCGCAGGGGTGAGGCAGCTGTTAGCTCTTTCGAACATGCGGGCAACGATGGTGGACCCGAGGGCGGACGTGGACGTCCGCGGTAAAGCGGGTCGGGAGGCCAGCGCTACACTCGGCGCCGGGCTACTTTCGGCCCCGGACGGGATCAGGGGAGATGCGTATGACGGAGCCGCGGAAGTTGCGGATGGGGATGGTGGGTGGTGGGCCGGGCGCATTCATCGGGCCGGTGCACAAGATGGCTGCGGAACTGGACGGCAAGATCGAGATGGTGGCGGGGGCTTTTTCGCAGTCGGCGGAGCGGTCGCGCGCGGCTGGAGCGAGTTTTCGAATCGATCCGGCGCGGGCGTATGCAGGCTACGAGGAGATGCTTGCGGCGGAACGGACGCGGGGGGACGGAATCGACTTTGTGGTGATTGCTACGCCGAATCATTTGCATTTGCCGGTGGCGAAGGCGGCGCTGGAGGCGGGGTTTGCGGTGGTGAGCGACAAACCGGCTACGGCAACTTACAAAGAAGTGCTGGAGCTTGAAGCGGCAGTTGAGAAGGCTGGATTGCCTTATGCGCTGACGCATACCTATGCGGGATATGCCCTGGTGCGGGAGGCGCGGGCGATTTGCCAGGGTGGGCAACTGGGAGCGATTCGCAAAGTTGCGGTTGAGTATTTGCAGGGATGGTTGAGCAAGCCGCTGGAGACGACTGGACAGAAGCAGGCGGCGTGGCGGTCCGATCCCGCGCTGAACGGGCCGGGTGGGTGCATTGGTGATATTGGCACACACGCGTTTCACCTGGTGGAGTATGTGACGGGATTGGAAGTGACCGGCCTGAATGCTGCGCTGCGCACGGTGGTGGAAGGACGACGGTTGGATGACGATTGCAATGCGCTGTTGAGATTGGATAACGGCGCGACGGGGACATTGATGGCTTCGCAGGTGGCGGCTGGAGAGGGAAACGGGCTGCGGCTGCGGGTGTATGGTGAGAGCGGCTCGATCGACTGGCGGCAGGAGGATCCTAACCGGCTGCGGGTGAAGTGGCTGGATGGGCCGGAGGAGATTCGGCATGCTGCGGGGAGTTATCTGAGCGCGGATTCGCGGGCGCTGACGCGGCTGCCGGGTGGGCATCCGGAGGGATATATCGAGGCGTTTGCGGTGCTGTATCGCGAGTTTGAAGATGCGTTTTGGAATTGGCGGGTTGGGGAAAAGAACGCGCTGCCGGTGACGCTGCCAGGGATTCGGGCGGGCGTGCGCGGGATGCGGTTTATTGAGCGGGCGATTGAGAGTAGCGGGCTTGAGAGTTGGGTGGATTTTTAGGTTCAGCAGGTCAGCGAGTCAGCAAGTCAGCGTCAACGAGTCAGCAAGTCAGGGTCAACGAGTCAGCAAGTCAGCACGTTAGCTAGTCAGCGAGTTAGCGCTGAAGCGTGATGCTGCAGGCAAGGGGGAACGATGAAGACGATCAAGGGGCCGGGGATTTTTCTGGCGCAGTTTGCGGGGGGTGAGGCGCCATTCAATACGCTGGGCGGGATGGCGGATTGGGCTGGGGAGCTGGGGTTTGCAGGGATTCAGATTCCGACGTGGGATGGGAGGCTGTTTGATTTGAAGCTGGCGGCGGAGAGCCAGAGTTACTGCGACGAGATACTGGACGTGGTGGAACAGGCGGGGCTTGAAGTCACTGAGCTATCTACGCACCTGCAGGGGCAGTTGGTGGCAACGCACTCGGCTTACGACGAACTGTTTGCGGGGTTTGCGCCGGCGGAGTTGGCTGGGAATTTGAAGGGGCGGCAGGCGTGGGCTGTGGACCAGCTGCTTTGCGCGGCGAAGGCGAGTCAGAGGCTGGGGCTCGCGGCGCATGCGACGTTTTCAGGGGCGCTGGCCTGGCCGTTCTTTTATCCGTGGCCGCAGCGGCCGGCGGGGCTGATTGACGAGGCGTTTGCGGAACTGGGACGGAGATGGACGCCGATTTTGAATGCGTTCGATGAGGCGGGCGTGGATGTTTGCTTTGAATTGCACCCCGGCGAGGATTTGCACGATGGGACTACGTTTGAGCGGTTCCTGGAAGCGGTGGGCGGCCATGCGCGGGCGAATATTTTGTACGACCCGAGCCACATGATTTTGCAGCAGATGGATTATTTGGCGTTCCTGGATATTTATCACGAGCGGGTGCGGGCGTTTCACGTGAAGGATGCGGAGTATCACGCTAGCGGTCGGTCAGGAGTTTATGGGGGTTATCAAGATTGGATTAACAGGCCGGGGCGGTTCCGTTCACTGGGCGATGGGCAGATTGATTTTGGGGCGATTTTTTCGAAGATGGCGCAGTACGATTTTCCGGGATGGGCGGTGCTGGAGTGGGAGTGCTGCATCAAGCATCCGGAGGCGGGCGCGGCGGAGGGAGCGAAGTTTATTCAGCAGCGGATTATTCGGGTGACGGATAAGGCGTTTGATGATTTTGCCGGGGGAGGGGCGGACGCGGAGCGGAATCGGAGAGTGCTGGGATTGGGTTAGAAGAGTTAGTTTCAAGTTAGTGGTCGTTCATTTTTATCTCCTCTGGTTATGGCGCCTCACGCGGGTCGTCATTTATTGAGTAAGCGAGGGCGTGTGTGACACGTCAAGGGGGGCAATGCTCGGACCGACAAATCTCTGGATGTGCATGGCTGGGCTGGTTTTTCTTGCCGCTGGAGTTGTTGCGTTTCGAAAAGAGATTGCGGCGGCGCGCGGGTTGGACAAGCTGGTTGCGCTGGGGCCGGTCTTGATTGCTGCTTCGCTTGCTGCATTTGCGCCGGAGCATTTCAAGGGGCCTGAATATATCGACAAAATGGCACCGTCCTATATGCCGTGGCACGGTGTCTGGGCCTATTTTGTGGGGTGCGCGCTGCTGGCTGCCGCTACCAGTATTAATGTCAGGAAATTTGAGCGCTTATCGACTTCGCTGCTGGGGCTGATGTTCTTTCTGTTTGTTTGCATGATCTATCTGCCGTCGGCGGTGAGGCATGCTGACAGTCGATTTGCTTGGGCTTACGTGCTGCGCGATCTTTCGTTTTGTGCAGGGGCATGGGCGCTGGCCGGGATGCATAACCGCGCTGCGTGGCCGCGGCTTTCGAGCGGAATGATTTTATTTGCGCGGATGGTGCTGGCGATTGCTGCGATTGATTATGGCGTGCAGCATTTTCTTCATCCGACGTCTGCGCCCGGGGTTCCTTTGGAGATGATGACGCCGGCGTGGGTGCCTTTTCCCAGCGTTTGGGGATATGTTGCGGGAGCGGTTCTGCTAGCGGCTGGAATTGGACTGGCGTTGAACAGGAAGGTGCGCCTGGCTGCGGCTTCGGTGGGCGCGTTGATGACGGCGCTCACCGTGTTTCTCTATCTGCCGGTTGCGGTTATGGCCTACGGCGGATCGGCTGGGGATTTTAATGACGCGATCAATTATTTAGCGGATACGTTGCTTTATGCGGGATCGGCACTCGCGGTGGGGTTGGCGTTGCGCGCGAGTGACGATCCGGCATGAGTTTCGGTCTTAATGGACGGCTTCGGTGCTCTTGATGAAGCTGGCGGTGGTGTCGTGGAGGCCCTTCAGCGCTGCTTCATTGACGTAGACCATGTGGCCGGTCTGGAAGAAGTGGTAGCTGATGTTGTCCTGGAGATTGTTTGGAATGGGCAGGTGCTTCATCTCATAGGTCGCGCCGAAGTAGGTGCAGCCGAGGTCATAGTAGCCGCCCATTAGAAGGACCTTGAGCTTGGGGTTGTGCTTCATAGCCGCGGCCAGGTCGGGCATGACGTTGGAACTCGACTCCCATCCCTGACCACCGGGAGGAACGTGTTGCATGTTCCAGTGGAAGCTGGGCTCGCGGGCGCTGGGCTTGTAGGTCATGTTTTCGCCGTACTTGAGGTCGTCGCGCGCGTACTGGTTGATGGCGGTGACGAAGGCAGGGGTGGTGGAGGAGCTGAAGGGGTCGTATCCGGCGTCTCTGCTGAGGGGGTCCATGTCAGGGCCGGCATAGCGGGTATCTAGGCGGCCGGTGGTGATGCCGGATGAGGCCTGCAATTCTTTTGAGAATTCGCCGCCGCCGACGCGGAGGTTGGCTTTGAGCCAGTAGGCTGCGGGCAGGCCGGTGTAGCCTTCAAGCTTGGTGGCCAGCGCGTGTTTGCGATCTTCGCTCAGGTTCGAGCCTTGCAGCAGTGCGGTTGCATATTCGCCGAGGGAGAATTGTTCGACCTCGCGCAGGAATGGTTCCAGCTCGGGGGCCGGGTTGGCGAGCCGATGGTGATACCAGGCGGTTGCGGCCATGGAGGGCAACGCGAGGTAGTAGGGCTGGTCGGTGCCGGGATTGCCCTCGGGACCGTCGGCGCTGTCGTCAAAGCTGAGGATCTGCGAGAGCAGGATGATGCCGTCGAGATCGACACCCTGGAGTTTGCTCGAGAGCGCGGCGCTGCGGGTGGTTCCGTAGCTTTCGCCGAAGATGTACTTGGGCGAGTTCCAGCGATCGTACTTGGTGAGGAAGCGGCGAATGAAGCGGTCGAAGGCGCGGGCATCTTCATCGATTCCCCAGAAGGCCTTGGCGTAGTCCTTGCCGTAGACGCGGCTGAAGCCGGTGCCGGGCGCATCGATGAAGACCAGGTCGCTGACATCGAGCAGGCTGTATTGGTTGTCAATCAGCGGATAGGGCGCGGCTGCCGGATGTTCGACGTCGGGGATGGAGATGCGCTTGGGTCCGAATGCGCCCATGTGCAGATACATGGTGGCGGAGCCGGGACCGCCGTTATAGAGAAACGTGATGGGGCGCGATCCGCTAGGCGCGCCTTTTTTGAAGTAGGCGGCATAGAAGATGCGCGCGGTTGCGGGCTGGTCCTCAGGCTTGGAAGGGAGATCGACGGCGGCGTCTGCGAGGTATCTTCCGTCAAGGCCGATGGTGGCATCCTGGACGTCGTTGGAGCCGACGGTGATGGTTCCGGCGACGGCGCGATAGGAGATGGCCTGACCTTCCACGGTGATGGCGCCTTCGGTGACGGAATCCTGCGCTGGCACGACGGAGGACCTGACTTCCGCTTCCCGTTTGGGTTCAGATTTGGCATCGGGTTTTTCTTGCGCGAACAGAGTGGGAGAGGCAACCAACGCGGCGAGTAGGGCACCGGCACAGGCAATTTGGGCACGACTGAGTGATTTCAACGGCAGGACCTCCAGGTTCACGAACAGAATGAGACCGCAGTATAACGCAGGGGTGCAGAGTGAGGCATAGTTGATTGAAGGTGATGCATTGGATCAGATTGCGATTCCGGCGGATCGATAGATCTGGGTGATGTATCGCATGTCGCGGAGGCCTTCTTCGCCGGGGCTCTGCGGGGTGAGGCCATGCTGAACGCAGTTTGAGAAGTGATCGGCTTCGGCCTGGAATTGGGAGGGGTCGCGCGCGGGGTTTGGCTCATCGATATCGGCGCCATTGACGGACCCGCGGAGGTGAAGGCCCTCGTAGACGAAAGCCTGTTCTACTCGAATCCAGCCCATCGATCCGTAGACATGAAAATAGCCGGGCATATTGGCGCCGTAGGTGGTGAGGCAACTGGCCAGGATGCCGGACGGAAAACGCATGGTCCACGAGACGTTTTCTTCGACTTCGTTGAAGCGGCCGTCGTGATCGATGACGGAGGAGTAAGCGGCGATGTGCTGGGGCTCTTCGCCGGTGAGGTAGCGGCAGGCGTTGAGAGAGTAGATTCCTACGTCAAAGAGCGGTCCGCCGCCCGCGAGTTTCTTGTTGAGCCGCCATTCGCCGGGGTCGATGTTGAATCCGAAGGCGCTGTCTATGGACTGGACCTGGCCGATGGCGCCGTCGCGAATCAGCTTGACGGCGCGGAGGTTGGTGGGCTCGTAATGACAGCGATAGGCAATCATGAGCTTTACGTTCGCGGTCTTGCAGGCGGCGATCATCTGCTCGGCCTGGGCCACGTTGATGGACATCGGCTTTTCGCAAAGGACATGCTTGCCGGCTTTGGCGGCGCGGGTGGTGTATTCGGCATGCATGGAGTTGGGGAGCGCGACGTAGACGGCATCGACGGCGGGATTGTTCGCGATCTGGTCGAAGTTTTCGTAGTTATAGATGGAATTGGACGGGACGTTGTACTGGGCGGCGATGCGGTCGGCCTTGTCGCGATGGCCGCTGACGAGCGCGGTGATTTGCGAGTTGGTGGTATTGAGAACGCCGCGCATGAAATGGTCGGCGATGCGTCCGAGGCCGATGACGGCGTAGCCGGTCTTGCGGCTAGCTGGCTGGGCATTGAGCGCGGGGACGAAGTGGGCGGCGAGGGAGAGCGCACCCAGTTTGGAGAAGTCTCTACGAGTGACTTTGATCATGATTCTCCGCTGCGAATTGAATGGTGGAATTGTGGCGGCTCATGGTGCTGCGGCGCAGGGGTGAAGGAGCGCGCAGAAGAGAAGAACAACTCCACTATAAATCCGGATTGCCAGGGATCAGGGAAAGGCGGAATCAGCGGCGGCGCGAGGTTGGCTTTTTGGTGACCGTGGTGAGCTTGCCGGTGACGGCGTAGCGGCGGCGTTCGACGGGCGTGGAGAGAACCAGGCTGGTGACGGGGTTGCCGTAGGGGAGCAGGGCTTCAATGAGGGCTTCAAGGTCGGCCATGGAGGTGGTTGTGACCTTGAGCAGGAAGTCGTCGCCGCCGGTGAGGTGGTGGCATTCGCGGACTTCTTCGAGGGTTTGCACGTAGTCGACGAAGCGGTGGTAGTGCTGGCCGGGGCAACTCATGCGGATGAAGGCCATGACCTCAAGGCCGAGGGCTTCGCGGTCAATTTCAATGGTGTAGCCGGCGAGGATGCCTACCTCTTCCATTTGCTTGAGGCGTTCGGCGGTGGCGGTGGGGGAGAGGCCGATGCGGCGGCCAAGTTCGGCGAGTGAGAGGCGGGCGTTGGCTTGAAGCTCGTCGAGGAGCTTTCGGCCGTAGGGGTCGAGCAATGCTGTGGAATCCATTGCCATAGAAAGAAAGCATAGTCGATTGCAAGGCAGAATCCAAGAATGGAAGGGCATTGTGTCTGGATTGGAGGGATTGGGCGGCCTAAGATCGGGGCATGGAAACTGTGATTCTGGATGGACAGGCGCTGACGCTGAAGGAGATTGAGGCGGTTTCGCTGCATGGATGCCGGGTGGCTGTTGGTGCTGAGGCGCTGAAGCGGATTGGAGCGAGCCGGGAACTGATTGAAGGGATTCTGGCTGAGGGACATACCGTCTATGGCGTGAACACCGGGTTTGGCAAGCTGGCGGACGTGCGGATCCCGGCGGACAAGCTGGCGCAGTTGCAGACGAACCTGGTGCGGAGTCACGCGGGTGGGGTGGGAGAGCCGCTGTCGGTGGGTGAGTCGCGGGCGATGCTGCTGCTGCGGGCGAATGTGCTGGCGAAGGGATTCAGCGGCTGCCGGACGGAGGTTGTGGAGTTGCTGGTGGGGATGCTGAATGCAGCGGTGGCGCCGGTAATCCCGGAAAAGGGGTCGGTGGGGGCGAGCGGGGACCTGGCGCCGTTGGCTCACCTGGCATTGGTAGCGATTGGCGAGGGGGAGGCTTTCTACAAGGGTGAGCGGATGGCAGGCGGGGAGGCGATGCGGCGGGCGGGATTGACCCCACTGGCGTTGGAGGCGAAGGAGGGGTTGTCACTGCTGAATGGGACGCAGGCGATGACGGCGGTGGGCGCGCTGGCGGTGGCGCGTGCGATCCGCGTGGCCAAGCTGTCGGACCTGGCGGGAGCGATGAGCCTGGAGGCGCTGATGGGGACGCCGGCGGCGTTTGATGTGCGGATTCAGGAGGCGCGGCCGCATGCGGGGCAGATTGAGGCGGCGGCTCATCTGCTGCGGCTGCTGGAGGGGTCGGAGATTCGCGAGGCGCACCGGGAGGGGGATACGCGGGTGCAGGATGCGTATTGCCTGCGCTGCATGCCGCAGGTGCATGGGGCGGTGCGGGATGTGCTCGGACATGTGACGGGGGTCCTGGAGATTGAGGCTGGGTCGGCTACCGACAATCCGCTGGTGTTTCCGGAGGGTGAGGGCAAGGAAGGCGCGGTGATTTCGGGAGGGAATTTCCATGGGGCTCCGCTGGCGTATGCGTTTGACTATGCGGCGATTGCGGTGACGGATCTTGCGAGTATTACAGAGCGGCGGATTGACCGACTGCTCAACCCGGATATTAACGAGGGATTGCCGGCGTTTCTGTCGCCGGATGCGGGGCTTTCGTCGGGATTCATGATCGCGCAGATTGTGGCGGCGGCGCTGATTAACGAGTGCCAGGTGCTCGCTCACCCGTCGTCGACGGGAAGTATTCCAACGGATGGCGGCAAGGAAGATCACGTTTCGATGGGGATGACGGGCGCGCTGAAGCTGCGGCAGATTGTGGA
Source organism: Occallatibacter sp. (assembly GCA_050013695.1). Taxonomy (GTDB): domain Bacteria; phylum Acidobacteriota; class Terriglobia; order Terriglobales; family Acidobacteriaceae; genus Telmatobacter. The sequence continues at coordinate 975 of JBEKET010000053.1, read as the reverse complement.
TCATGCCGAGCGGATTGTGGCGATTGAGCTGATGTGCGCGGCGCAGGGAGTGGAGTACAGGAGGCCGCTGAAGTCGAGCCCGGAGGTTGAGCGGGCTTATGAGGCGGTGCGGTCGGTGGTGAGGCAGCTGGAGCAGGATCGGGTGCTGTCGACGGATATTGAGGCGATGGCGGCGGTGGTGAGGGACGGGGCGTTTGATGAGTGGATGGATTAGTTAGCGAGTCAGCAAGTCAGCGGGTCAGCAGGGTAGCTAGTCAGCGGGTCGGCTGGAGCGCTCCGGAGTGGTGACTTAAGAGTACTGTGACGTTGGTGGACAGAAGAATGCCGGGAAGGGGCATTACCAGTCGTTAGCGGGAGGCGTGCGGAGGTCTGGACTTTGCGGCTAACTTGTTGGTATAATGAGGCTTGAATTAGCGTCAGGGTGGCGGGCGCGTTTTAGAGAATTCGGTGGTCCGATGTCATTTTGCTATTGATTTTTGAAGAAAAAATCCGTAAAATAGGACTCTAGAGTTACCTCCATGCCAACCATACCCCAGCTGGCGTTTGAGGGCTTAAGCGTCAATCACCCAATCTAAGGACACAAAAACCAATGGCAAAGCGTCGTGGAAATCCGAATTGGGGCAAGCCGGAGCCCATCGGGCCCGTAGTGCCTACTGTGACCTCCTTCGAGGTTATCGTCAAGGAGTTCAAGCTTACCCCGGACCAGTACATCCGGTCGACCCGTCTTCGGGAGTGGGCTCGCAGGAACAAGAATTCCAAGTATATCCCCGAGGCGCTGTTGGAAGCCTGGGGTTTTGAGATTGAATCGACGTTGTAGAATTGTCTTCGGGATTTTTTCTGAAAAAGCGCTGCCTTAGGAGTCTGTTACGAAACTCTTCCGGTTTGCTTGAATAGATGAGAAGATGCCCTTGCGAGAGCGAGGGCATCTTCGTTTATGGGATATATCCGAGGGGATGGGCGCAGTCAGGGAACACT
>JBEKET010000052.1:0-44845 GCA_050013695.1 Occallatibacter sp. | reverse complement strand
GGCTCCTTCGGAACGGATGCCAGGTGCATCAGACCCGGCGATTCGCTCTACTTCAAAGTGTGGAACGCACAAAGCAACGCTGGCCCGGCATATTACCCCATCACCGCCAGCAGCGGCACCAACACATGCGATCTGACGCCAACCATCACCTCGGTGAGCGCCATCCTTCCGCAGCAAACGCAGACCATCACCATCAACGGTTACGGCTTCGGCACGCACGCCGCGTACACCGGTGACCTGGGCAACATCCTGTTCGCCGACTCCACCGGAACCCCCTGGTACGGGGGCTACACCGGAGATGCGGTTACCCTCGCCGTCACATCGTGGACCGATACGCAGATTGTGCTCAGCGGCTTCAGCGGCGGGTTCGGAACAGACGCCAGGTGCATCCGGCCGGGCGATTCACTCTACTTCAAAGTGTGGAACGCGCAAAGCAACGATGGCCCGGCGTATTACCCGGTAACCGCCAGCAGCGGAACCAACACCTGCGATGTTTCTCCAACCATCACGTCAGTGAGCGCCATCCTTCCGCAACAGACGCAGACCATCACCATCAACGGTTATGGCTTCGGCACACACGCCGCCTACACCGGTGACCTGGGCAACATCCTGATCGCCGACCCCACCGGAACCCCCTGGTACGCGGGCTACACCGGGGACGCGGTTACCCTCGCCGTCACATCCTGGACCGATACGCAGATTGTGCTCAGCGGTTTCGCTGGCTCCTACGGAACCAGTGCCGGGTGCATCAAGCCAGGCGATTCGCTCTACGTCAAAGTGTGGAATGTACAATCCGGCGATGGCCCGGCGTATTACCCGCTAACCGCCAGCAGCGGAACCAATACCTGTCCCTGAGAGGGATTCGAACATCGGATACCGCGTGCCCCAGTTCTCGCGTTTGGGACCTGGGGCACGACAGAAGCCAGCAAAAGACTCGTGTCCCGGCCTGCATAAAGTTTCCCCTGGTCGGGGCGGTAGTAGATGGTGTTTGTCACCTACACCATCGTCGCGTCGGTCACGGCGCCTTTGCCCGTATTCAGATTGCGATCGAAGCACGTGAAGCCGCGGCTGCGCATGTCCATCTGTCCCCTATGCCCCTTCAAAAACACATTGCTCATCGATCGCATAGCGATCTCGTGCCCGTAGGCCCTCCCGGAAACGATAGAGAGTTAGACCTGCCATAACCTTTCCCGCAGGTTCCTGCAAGTGGTCTCCTGACTCGAATTCGACTTGAAGCAGCTCCTACTCTCAATAGACTTATTGGCATCAATAACCAAACCCGACATAAAAATGTGAACTTGCTCACATTCTTTGGAATAAGTTGGCTAATCCAACGACTTGATTGCAGTGCGAGCGATTCTCAAGCAGCGGCTTGAAGCTTGCTGCATAGGTGAATGAGCCCGGACGTCGCTCACCGGACTTGTGCATACAGGTCACGGTCTCCCCTTCAGCCTCTCACCCCCTCGGGTGGAGGCTCCGGTCACGGGTCACGAATTGCCTCACCCTTCCCCCAGCGGTGTTCCTTGCCGCGCGCGGACGGTTACTCGCTCAGAAATTGAGTCACAGCACGAAGGAGTTATTACCATGGTTTCGATCTTGCGGAAATCCCTGTCCCTCCCCTCGCCGGCGCGCCTCTTCGCGCTGCGGCGGGTCCTCGCCAGCCTTTTGTTGTTCGGCTTTGCCTCGCTGGCGCACGCGCAGATGCAATTCAACGGCATCGCCGGCGTGCTCACCATCAACGGAGAAACCCTCGGCGCGCAGGATCATGCCGTGGCAGATCAGGTGGGGAACGTCTACATTACGGATCCCACCACCAACCAGGTCTTCAAGGTCGATATTCACGGAAACGCCACGGTGCTCATCAGCTCAAGCACACTGTTCAACGGCCTGGCTATGAGTGGTCCGGATGGAATCGCCGTCGACCTCACCGGGGATCTCTACATCGCGGATACCTACAACGACCGCATCATCACCATCCCTGCCGGCGGCACGCCTACCCTGCTGCCGGTCAGCGGCGCCACCCTCGATCAGCCGACCAACCTCGCCGTCGATAGTGCCGGCAACGTCTACGCTACAACGACCGTCCTTTCGGCGGTCTACAAGATTGCGCCTCCCACCGGTACCGTCACGGTCGTCGCCACCGCGCCCTATACCCTGAGCAATCCCGAAGGCGTCGCCGTCGACTTGTCGGGCGCAGTCTACATCGCCGACACCGGCAACGCCCGCGTCCTCAAGGCCGTGAGTGGCAGCGCCTCCATCATCGGCACCGGCAGCATCTCTCTGAGCCTCCCGGCTGGCGTCACAGTTGACGGCGCGGGAAACATCTTCATCACCGACGCGCAAACCAGCCAGGTTGTCGAGGCGCCGGCCAGCGGAACTCCATTGGTCCTTGGTACCGGCAGCGAAGTGCTGTCCAACCCTGATGGAATCAGCTTTGACAGCAAAGGCGACGCGTACATCATGGACGCGGGCAACAACCGCGTTGTAACCGTCAACGACTCCGCGGTGAACTTCGGGACGGTGGTTGTCGGCGGCTCGGGCGTCACCATCCCCTTGACCTTCACCATCGATTCAGGAACGCAGGTTGGCGGCACTTCAATCACCTCAGGCGGAGCTGCTTCGCTCGATTTCACCATCTCCAGCACCACCTGCACTTATGGGACAGCCGCGTCTACTTGTTCCATCAATGTCACCTTCCTTCCCAAGACCGTCGGCATTCGCAAAGCGGTACTGGTCATCAACAACCAGAGCGCCAATCCACTGGTAAGCGTGCCACTGAACGGAACCGCCACGGGGCCCATCCTCGCCTTTACTCCTGGAGTCATCTCCACCGTCGCGGGCACATACAACGAGTACGGAGCACCGAGCACTGGAGGCTTCCCTCTCGCCGTTTCCGCCTTGCTTCAGGAGCCGCGGGACATCGTCCTTGACGACGCGGGTAACTTCTACTTCCTCGATTACGGAAACTGGGTTGTTCGCAAGGTCAATCCCGCCGGCTACATCTCTACGGTCATGGGCAACGGCGGTTCCGCCCGATGGTTCGATCAGCCCGCCGAGGGCGATGGCGGACCCGCGCTCTGCGCCAGCTACTCCGCGCTGTGGGGCATCGGAATTGACGCATCAAACAACCTCTATATCGCGGACTACGGCATGAACCAGATTCGCGAAGAAACAGGATTACCGGCTTCAACTCCAAACTGCTCGGCCCCTCCACCTCCTCCAAACGGCTACTCCTACACTCTCGCCGGCATCTGGGATCCCTACTATGGGCGATCCTATTACGGTGGCGATGGCGGCCCAGCCCTCAACGCCGTGCTCACCACACCCTGGAGCGTACTGCCGGATAACGCGGGCAGCATATACTTGTCCGACTATGGCAACTCGGTAATCCGCAAGATCTCGCCCAACGGTGTCATCACCACCGTGGCTGGCGATTACGCGGCAGGTCGAGGTTATTCAGGCGACGGCAAGCCCGCCCTCCTTGCACAGCTCTATGCCCCTGAAGGTTTGGCCCTCGACGGCGCGGGCAACCTGTTCATCGCGGACAGTTACAACAACCTGATCCGCAAAGTGACACCCGATGGCATCATCACCACCTATGCCGGCGATTACACGCTGGGCGCGGGATACACCGGTGATAACGGCCCCGCCACCAGCGCGCAGTTGAGTTCGCCAATCGCCGTCTCTTTCGACGGTGGTGGCAACCTCTACATCGCTGACACCGGCAACAACGCAATCCGCATGGTGACGCCGGCGGGAACCATCTCGACGGTCGCGGTCATCGGCCCGTGCAATCCGCCCAACAGCAACATGACCTGCTACACGGGAACAATACCCGGAGTCCACGACCGAGTTCCGCCCTCCTCCTCTCCCGCCGGGACGCTGATTTACCAGCCCTACTCCATCGCCGCCGCGCCCAATGGCAACCTCTACTTCTCTGATGAAAACGGCAACGTGATTGACAAGATTGATGTCTCCGATCCCCCCACGCTGACCTTTCCCCCATATGCCGTGGGGGTCGCGGAAACTCAGCAGGACGTGACCATCCAGAATCTCGGCGCTGCGCCCTTGAATATCAGCCAGATCACAATCTCGCCAAACTTCACCTTCGGATCTGACACCACCTGCACGATTGGCAGCGCATCGGTGCTGGACCAGGAACAAAGCTGCGTGCTTGGCATCGCTTTCACCCCCCATCAACTCGGGACCGTCTCCGGCAGCGTGGCCATCACCGATAACAGCCAGGGTGCCGGCGGAAGCACGCAGACCATTCCGCTGAACGGCAGCGGAACGCCGGATTCGCCAACCATCACTTCGGTGAGCCCGATCTTTCCGCAGCAGACGCAGACCATCACCATCAACGGTTCCGGCTTTGGCTCACAGGCCCCCTACACCGGCGACTCGAGCTTCATACTGCTCGCCGACCCAACCGGAACACCCTGGTACGGAGGCTATCCCGGAGACGCAGTTACCCTCGCCGTCTCCTCCTGGACCGACTCGCAGATCGTGCTCACCGGCTTCTCCGGGAAGTACGGAACGGATGGCATGTGCATCAAGCCCGGCGATCAGCTCTACATCAAAGTGTGGAACGTACAGACCGGCAATGGTCCGGCGTATTACCCCCTTACAGCGAGCAGCGGCACCAATACCTGTGATCTGACTCCAACCATCACGTCGGTCAGCGCCATTCTTCCGCAGCAGACGCAGACCATCACCATCAACGGTTTCGGCTTCGGCACCCAGACCGCTTACAACGGAGACTCGAGCTACATCCTGCTGGCCGACCCCACCGGAACCCCCTGGTACGCGGGTTACACCGGAGACTCGGTTACCCTCGCCGTCTCTTCATGGACCGACACGCAGATCGTGCTCACCGGCTTTACCGGCGCTTTCGGAACGGATGGCCAGTGCATCAAGCCCAGCGATCAGCTCTATGTCAAAGTGTGGAACGCGCAAACCGGCAACGGCCCCGCGTATTACCCCATAACCGCAGGAAGCGGAACCAACACCTGTGCTGCCGCTCCAACTATCACGTCGGTGAGCGCCATCCTTCCCCAGCAGACCCAAACCATCACCATCACGGGCTCCGGCTTTGGCACCCAGTCCTCCTACAATGGCGACTCGAACCGCATCCTGTTCGCCGACCCCACCGGAACCCCCTGGTACGGGGGCTACACCGGAGACGGAGTTACCCTCTCTGTCTCCTCCTGGACCGATACGCAGATTGTGATCACCGGCTTCACCGGCGCATACGGCAAGTATGGCGAGTGCATCAGGCCCGGCGACCAGATGTATGTCAAAGTGTGGAACGCACAGTCCGGCAACGGCCCGGCCTTTTACCCAATAACTGCCGGCGGCGGCGCCAACACATGTGATCTGGTTCCAACCATCACGTCGGTGAGCCCAATCCTTCCGCAGCAGACGCAGACCATCACCATCAGCGGTTATGGCTTCGGCACCCAGGCTCCGTACAACGGTGACTCGAGCCACATCCTGTTCGCCGACCCCACCGGAACCCCCTGGTACGGCGGCTACCCAGGGGATTCCGTTACCCTCTCCGTCTCATCGTGGAGCGACACGCAGATCGTCCTCTCCGGCTTCACCGGCGCATACGGGACCACTGCCGGGTGCATCAAGCCGGGCGATTCGCTCTACATCAAAGTGTGGAACGTACAAAGCGGCGACGGCCCGGCGTATTACCCGATAACCGCCCTCAGCGGAACCAATACATGCCCCTGAGAGGGATTCGAACAGCGGATCACGCGTGCCCCCAGGTCTCAATATTCCGAGGCCTGGGATTCCTAAAAACTTCACTTTCCCACCCCCCTAAGGAGAAGAACCATGTCCACATTGAAGAAGCTTGCCGGCCTCATGCTTGCCGCTGCGTTCCCCGCCGCTGCGTTTGCTGCCGCCTCTAATGCGATCCAACGTCCCACCACCGCACCACACACCTGGGTCTCAAACACAGGGCAAGATGCCGGGTTGTGCCCTATCGCCGCTCCATGCGCTACCTTCGCGTACGCTGTGACGGTTACCTCTAACGGCGGTGAACTCAGCGTGCTCACACCGGGCGATTACGGCCCAATGACCATCACCCGCGCTATCACTGTGGATGGAGGCGGCTTCGCGCAGGGACTCGCCGCCGGTTCGGACACCTATTTCACCGTCTCCGCCGGAGTGTCGGAAATCGTGCAGATTCGCAACCTGACGCTCGAAGGCGTGGGCCAGGTCTATGGCATCCTCTTCAACTCCGGTGCGCAACTGCATCTGGATAACGTAAAAGTCGGTGGATTCAGTGTTTGCCTCTCCGTTGGAACCGGTTCACCGGCTACCGAAGCGAAGGAACTTACAGTGGAAAACTCCAGCTTCAACAACTGCGGCAATTCCGCAATCCTGGTCGAGGGAAGCTCATCCTTCGTGACAAAGATAGTCAACACCCAGGTTCACCACTCGCCCACCGGTGTGGAAGTGGAGACTGGAACCGCCCTGATATCACACTCGGTCTTCAGTGGTGAGCCAACAGTTTCCGCCTCAAGCTTCGGCGTTGTCTCCAACAACTCGGGCGTTAACGTGATGGTCGACGACTGCGAGGTGTCGGATTTCCCCATTGGGCTTGCGTCCGGTGACAGCGCCGTGCTTCAGGTGAGCCGCAGCACCATCAGTCACAACCAGACCGGGTTGTTTCGGCAGGCGGGCGGCCTCATCAAGTCGAACGGCGACAATCGCCTCTTCGAAAACGGTGCCAACGGGACCTTTAGTAGCGTCGTAGCGTTGCAGTAACAGGGTTCATGCGCGGATTCCCTGACCTCTATGGCCCAGGGAATCCGTGCGTCAGGTGCATTGGGGCAAGGCCACAATGCACAATGCATGACTCGGAGCAGGGCTCACACGCCGTGAGTATGATTGCCATCGACTCAGGAGGGCGCACGATCACATTCGGCCCGCTCGACTTGACCTTGCAATAGGCGGGCGGGGTCGGATAGATAAGCTTCGTTTCCCATTCCATGCGAAAACCACGTCGTGGATACAGGAAGGGGCACTCAATCGGATTCAAATTGGCCGAATGCTTCAGCGCCAAGGTACTTCTTTACAGAAACGGGGTAAGGGCATCTGCCAGTCTCCACAGACACTGCGTGGCCCTGGTCCCGCTCTTGAAACATGGCTCAGCTGAAAGCTGAAAGCTGGAAGCTAAAAGCTGTCTTTAACCACCGGCAAGATCAGCGCGCTCGGATGCTGCTGGTCGTGGTAGATGGTGTTGGTCGCTTTCACCATCGTCGCGTCCGTCGCCGCGTCCTTCCCCGTATTCAGATTACGGTCAAACCGCGGAAAGTTGCTGCTGCTCACTTCCAGCCGTATCTTGTGCCCCTTCAAAAACACATTGCTCGTCGACCACAGATCGATCCTGTACTCGTAGACCTGCCCAGGCTTGATCGGTTTCGGCGCTCCCAACGTTGACTCCCGAAACCGCGCGCGAAGTATGCCTTCCGTCAGGTTGATCGCAGTCCCATCAGGGCTCACATCCACCAGCTTGCCGGTAAAGTCCGTGTCCGCTGCCGACGTACTTGCATACAGGTCCAGCGTGATGGGCCCCGTGATCTCAAGGTCCTGACCCAGCGCCGGCGTCGAGTAGACAAGCACATCCTTGCGCAGTTCCACCTGCTGCTGATTCTGCGGTCCCACCAAAATATGCACGCTGTCGCAGCATAATGGCCCGCCCACCGTGGGAACAGGGTTGGCCGGGTCATACACGTAGCTGTCTTCCGCGTCCGCCCGCGGCGTGACCACCGAAAGGCCCCCATCACCCACCACCGAGTTGGCATTGCCGGATGAGTGAAGGAAGTACTTCCTGGCCTGCGCCTGCTCCAGCGGCCACGCCTTCTCATCCCGCCACTCATTCTTCCCCATTACGAAAATCCGCACCGGATCGCCGCCCGCAAACTGATTCTGCTTTCCCAGAAACAGGTAGTCATACCAGTCCAGAGTCACATTGTTCTCATCAAACTCCTCGGCTGCCGGGCCAAAATCGACTGCGCCGATCTTGTGTCCATGCCCGGCATGCCCGCCAATCGCCACCAGCAGCTTCTGCTCAGCGCGCGCCGTCTCGTTCCCCGCATGCGCCTTCAACCCCATGTAATTGCGCAGCGAGCCACCCTGAAAAATGTCGTACCAGGCCGTGATCGTCAGTGCAGGCACGTCGATATTTTGATAGTTCTCCTCGATCGACCACTGCTTCCAATACTCGTCGTACAGCGGATGCGCCAGCCAGTCGCCAAAGTACGGCGCCAGCACGTGAGTCAAATACGCGCCGTCCCGAGGAGCCGTGATGTTGAAGATCGGATACTCTTTCAGCGGAAGAACAGCACTGCCTACCAGTGCGTTGGTGTCCTGCTTGATAGCGCGGTTAAACGTGTCCTGCGCCAGGCTTGAAGTCCACGACTCGTTGAACCACTGCTCGAACGCACCGCCCTGGTAGGTCCAGTTTTCGTGGTAGTTGCTGGCTGTCACCACCGGGCAAATTCCCTTGAGGTGCGGCGGTCGGCTGATTGCGGCCAGCATCTGCGTCGCGCCCACATACGAGCCGCCAAACATGCCCACCTTGCCGTTGGAACCAGGCAGCGCCGCCGCCCACTCCACCGTGTCCCAGCCGTCTTCCATCTCGTGTTTGAAGGTGTACCACTCGCCCTCTGACGCGTACCGTCCGCGCACATCCTGGATGACGACAATGTAACCGCGCGCGGCGCCCTTGCGCCCAAAGTCGGAGGTATTGGTCTTGTCGTAAGGAGTCCGTTGCAGCAGCACCGGGTATGTGCCCTGCGCCGCCGGCCTATAAACGTCCGCGCGCAGCGTCACCCCGTCGCGAGTCTTCATCGCAACGTTTCGTTCCACCAGAATCGGAGCCGGTGACGCGGCCATAGTTGGGGTCGTTTGACCCTTGGTTGTAGCAGCAGGCAACAGCAAACCAAAGGCGAATAGGAAAATGATCCTTCTCACGGATGACATAAGAATTCCTCGGCGGAAATCGCCGAGTCCATTCTAGGCCTTGCTTCGCGGTGTATGGTTACTGTCGGGAAGAAAATTCCAGGGGCGGGGTGCGGTCATGCAATTGTTCAATCGCAGGGGGTTTCTAACAGCGGCAGGAGCGGCAACAACAGCCACATTGTTGAGCCCGCGTCTCCATGCCCTGAACGCCATCGCAGGCCAGGCGGCACGGCCCGTGTCGGCCAACGACCATATCCAGATTGCGCTCATAGGCGCCGGCGGCCAGGGCCAGGGCGATACCAACGTCGCGCTCAAGATTCCCGGCGTCAAGTTGGTCGCCGTCGCCGATTGCTACGACGGCCGGCTCGTCCACAGCAAGGAAATGTGGGGCGACGACATCTTCACCACCCGCGATTACCGCGAGATTCTCGCCCGCACTGACGTCGACGCAGTCATCATCGGCACGCCCGACCACTGGCACAAGCAGGCCAGCGTAGACGCCATGCGCGCCGGCAAGGATGTTTACTGCGAAAAGCCCATGATCCACCTCTACTCCGACGGCCCTGAAATGATTGACGCCGCGCGCTCCACCGGCCGCATCCTCCAGGTCGGCAGCCAGCGCGTCAGCTCCATCGTCTACATCAAAGCAAAAGAGCTCCTCGCCGCCGGCGCCATCGGCAAGCTCAACATGGTCACCGCGCGTTGGGATCGCAACTCGTCCATGGGCGCCTGGAACTACACCGTTCCTCTCGACGCCTCGCCTGAAACCTGCGACTGGCCGCGCTTCCTCGGCACCGCGCCGAAAATCCCCTTCAGCGCCGAGCAGTTTTTCCAATGGCGCAAGTGGAAGGCCTACGGCAGCGGCGTTGCCGGCGACCTGTTCGTCCATCTCTTCAGCGGCACGCACTTCATCACCGGCTCCCACGGCCCAACGCGCGCCATGGCCACCGGCGGACTCCGCTTCTGGAACGATGGCCGTGATGTTCCCGACGTCATGCTCGGCCTGTTCGACTATGCGGAAGGCTTCAACCTCAGCCTGCGCGTCAACTTTGTCGACGGCGGTGAAGAGAGCGAAGGCCTCATCTTCACCGGCTCTGAAGGCACCATGGAGATCGCCGGTAACTCCGTCAGCGTCAACCGCGTACCCCGCGAAAAGGAGCCCGGCCTAACCGTCTACACCTTCGCCGACGCCATGCAGAAAAAGATGACCGAGCAGTACGCGAAAAAGTATCCCGCCGCGCATCCCGAGGGAGATCCGCCCGTGGGCTATGAAAAGTTTGTCGCGCCACGCGGCTACAGCGACAGCTACGACCACTTCAAAAACTTCTTCGCGTCGGTGCGCTCGCGTCAGCCGGTGGTCGAAGATGCAGTCTTCGGCTACCGTGCCGCCGGAGCCGCGTTGCTGAGCAATCTAAGCATCGATCGCGGCGAAATCGTAAAGTGGGATCCTGAGGCAATGAAGCTGGTGTAAGATCCGCCTCAACCCTCCCACCCCACGGTTCTCAGCGGGAGAGCATGACATCATGCACAGTGAAATCTATTCGATTGTTCTTCCGCCGGCGCATCTTCGTGAGCTTGGTAAGCATCGCGATTGGACCCCAGCGAACGCACAAGCTCATTTGGCTAAACCGCCTTATGAACGAAGCTGTCTTGCCGGTTCGAAAAGGAATTATCGTCATGCCGGAGGACGACGCAGAAGGATAGGTCGCGCATGAGATAGGCGCACCTTCTTGCACGCAGCTCAGTAGTATCCGCTCCGATACATCAGCCGCCCCTTATCCACCAGCGTCCGCCCAAACACGGCGCCAAACAGAAACCCCGCAATGTGCGCCAGGTAAGCAACCCCTCCCGTCCGCACCTCGGTCACCGACCCAAAATTCAGCACCTGCATCACAAACCAGAACCCAATGAGCAACGCCGCCGGAATATATGTCACGCGGAAGAAAATCAGAAAGAAAAGCACGGTCCGAATGCGATCCCGTGGAAACGTCACAATGAATGCCCCCATCACCGAAGCAATCGCCCCGCTCGCTCCCAGCACCGGAATCGATGAAGACGGATCAACCGCAACCTGCGCCATCATCGAGATAAGCCCGCCGGCGAGATAGAAGAAAAGAAACCGCGCCGAGCCCATCGCGTCTTCAATCTCCGGCCCAAATGCCCACAGATAAATCATGTTTCCAATGATGTGCATCCACCCCGCATGCATGAACAACGCAGTCAGCAGCGTGATGGACCGATGCCCATGCGTGATGCGCAGCGGAATCGCCGACCAGTGCCGGATAAACGCGTTCCCGCCCTGCAGCTCGAGATAAAACACGAAGGCATTGACGGCGATAAGCAGCACGGTAATGACAAACGTCCGCCTGGGTCCGCGCGACGCATCGCCCAGTGGAACAAAGCCGGCCATTACATCCCGCCCTTGCCCAGCAGAATTCCAATCCCGTACGTCACCGCGCCTTCCACCGCGCCCACCACCGTCATCTCAAATCCCGACGACCACCACGACCGCACCGTGATCAGGCTCTTGGCCGCGCCCACCGCAAAGTGAGCCGCCAGTGAAATCACGGCCGCCGCAATCACCGCCTCAATCCCGCTCATGAAAAAAAACGGAATAATCGGAATCGCCGCACCCACCGCCGTCGACAGCGCGCCCGAGCTCGCCGACACCAGCGGATTGCTCAGCGCCTCTTCCGATGATCCAAGCCGCTCGCTCACCAGCGCCCTCAGCAACTGCTCCGGATCGCTCGCAATATGGTTCACCATGTGCACCGCGTCCGCGTCCGGCAACCCCTTCACCTGGTAGTAGAGCGAGAGCAATTCGCGCGCTTCGGGCCCATTCATCTTGATGGCTTCCCGCTCGCGGGCCACTTCCGCCTGGTAAATCTCACGCTCGCTTTTCGCGGCCAGGTAAGCGCCCGAACCCATGCTCAGCGCCGACGCAATCATCCCTGAAAGCCCCGCCAGCAGTACATATTTGCTGTCACCCGCCGTCGCGCCCGACACGCCGGAGACAATCCCGAAAATCGCGCCCAGCCCGTCATTCACGCCATAAATCGCATCGCCAATCCACGCTCCCGGCTGCTTGCGCCCCTGCGCGCGCTTGGCCAGCATCTCTTCCAGGACTGCCTTTGGGTCGATCTTGGGAGCGCTGGCTGAAGGAGCATAATGCCCGCGCAGCAGCGAGCCCAGTTCGTGGTAGTGATCCTTCTCGTCTTCGATCACGTGGTCGAGAATAGCGATCGATCCCTCGTCGCCCAGCGCCTTCAGCTGCTCGCCATAGGTGGCAATGTGCCGGCTTTCTTCAATCTCCAGCCGCCTCAGCGCCATGCGCACGCCGCCTGCGCGATTGGCCAGTGAATCGGCCTCGCCACCCGGCTTGCCCTTGTAGACAGGCTCCGTGCCGCCCAACTCCAGAATGCGCCCCTGCCACAGCGCCGCGTGCTCCCACTCCGCGTTGGCCAAATGGCGCAGCACCTGCGCGCGCACCGGCTCCGTATCGCGCTCGGCCAGCGCCAGGTAGGTGTGATACGCCTCAACCTCGGCATGCCAGTTCTCTTCCAGAGCGGCCAAAATCTTCTTCAGCTTGGCGGGGCTCAACGCTTCCTTGGCCACGTATTTCTCCTGTCGTTACTTACGAGAATACGGCATTTCAGGGTCCGCCGGCAGCACCCCGCAGCGAAACGCCGCCCAGAATCAGGCCGCGAATTGTCGGGTCCAACGGCGCATTTCCCTCTCCTCCGTCACCGCCGTCACTTCCCCAGTGCAGGGTATTCCGTATAGTGTTGTGTGGTGCAAAAAGCCAAAACTCCAGGCACGCGGTAACGGACGCGAAGATCAATCCATCCCACGTCCAGCAAGTCCAGTAACATGCCTTGTGGCCGGATCGCACCACGAGCCTTTACCGGGTAAGTGACTTCTTCAAGGAAGCGGGGAATAACCTCCTATGGCAGCTCAATCCAAGCAATCCGCGGCGCTCACATCGCCCGGATACTTTTTGCCGTTCATTATTGTCACCGCGCTGTTTTTCATCTTCGGGTTCATCACCAACCTGAACATGGGCCTGGTTCCGGATCTGAAAAAGATATTTGAAATTCAGGGACTGGCAACCTGGCAGGCCATGCTGGCCAATGGAGCATTCTTCACCGCGTATTTCGTATTCTCAAGCCCCACGGGCCGCCTGATTGAAGCGATCGGCTATAAGCGCACCATGGTGGTGAGCCTGTTTGTTCAAGTGCTTGGAGCACTTCTTTTTGTTCCGGCGGCACAAAACGTCTCGTTTCCGCTTTTTCTTCTCGCCATCTTCGTCGTAGGAGCCGGAGTGGCAGCGCTGCAGACCGCAGCCAATCCCTACGTTTCGATCCTCGGGCCGGAAAACAGCGCTCCGATACGGCTGAATCTGGCACAGGCTCTCAACTCCCTGGGCGGCACATTTGCGCCGTGGGTGGCTGGCACGTTCATTCTGACCACCACTGTACTCAACCCGGCCCTCGTTGCGACACAGAGCCCCGCTGAGCAACACGCGTACCAGTTGACCATCGCCGACACCGTCCGCGTGCCATATCTCGTGATTGCGTTCGCTCTTGTGATCCTGGGCATCGCGGTTGCATTCACCAGGCTGCCCCATGTTGAGGCCACGCAGCAATTCCGCCCGGCAAAGGAAGGCGATCCGCTGTTGAGCCGAAGCATCTGGAGCTACCGGCACACCGTTCTGGGAGCTCTGGGCATCTTCGTCTACGTCGGAGTCGAAGTCGGCCTGGCGACAACCATGGTGCTCTACTTCAGCGACACGATTCATGGCGGATTGCACGCTCTGACGGCGCCTGCGGCTCAGAAGCTGGTGCTGTTTTACTGGCTCGGAGCCCTCATCGGCCGCCTGCTTGGGTCGTGGATGATGACCAAGATCGGGGCCGGAAAACTACTCGGGATCTTCGGAACTATCGCCGCAGCCCTCGTAGTTCTTTCCATCCTTAATACTGGCTATGTGGCCATCGGCTGCCTGGTGCTTGCAGGATTCTTCAACTCCATCATGTTCCCCAACATCTTCACCCTCGGTATCGCAAAGCTCGGACCGATGACCAGCAAGGGTTCGGGCCTCATTATGACCGCGGTGTGGGGCGGGGCGCTGATTCCGGTCTTTATTGGCTGGCTGGTGGATAAGACCAATTATCAATGGGCGCTTGTTGTCCCGGTCATCTGCTATCTCTACATCGCCTTCTACGGGTTCATCGGCCACAAACCCACGCGCACCGTGACCTCGTAGTTCAATTCGCCCGTTCAACAAAGGCCCTTCGGCACAATCCGAAGGGCCTTCGTGTCTGTCGAGACACGTTTTTGCGCCGCCGCCGTAACTCCCTTGCATGGAAAGGAATTCTTTTCACGCGATTCCCCCATATGCCCCGAAATTCAGGGTAAGATGGGCGCGGATATCCTGCGTTGAAATCCACGGTCCGGAAAACGAGTTCTGCACACTGGGTGGCCCTGAGCGCCATCGTCGCCATCGCTACGGCTCTCGCTCTGCGCATAGTGCTACCGGTTCGGGGGTGGGGGCATCGCAACCAATTCGAAACCTATCGATTCGAAAAGCTTCCCGAGGGCACAAGTCCAACCTCTGCGTCCCAGGCGTCGAATCGAGCTATTGCCCCTCCATGGCTCACGTTCCCATGGACCGACCGCTTCAACGACGGCACACCCGACTTCCTCCGCCTAACCGACCCAGCCGATCAAGCCGCCTTCCGCCAATGGTTCACTCTCATCGCCGACTACCAGGCCATCCGCCCCAAGATCGACCTCCCGCCAGAAATCACCGACTGCGCCAGCCTGCTCCGCTACTCCTACCGCGAAGCCCTCAAGCGCCACGACGACACCTGGTTTGTAACCACCGGCATTGAAGTCCCAGCCCTCCCTGGCGAAATTCGCGCCTGGCGCTATCCTGAAACGCCCCTCGGCGCGTCCCTTTTCCGCGTGCGTCCCGGCAGCTTCGAGCCGGCTGACGTCTCCAACGGCGCATTCGCCCAATTTGCCGACGCCAAAACCCTGGTCGAGCGAAATGCGTACTTCGTCTCGCGCGATGTCCGCCAGGCCCAACCCGGTGACCTGCTCTTCTACCGCCAGTTCGGCCAGTCGTCCCCGTGGCATTCCATGATCGTCACCCGCATCGCCGGCCAACCCGCCGTGGTTTATGACACTGGACCCATTGATCATTCTGCCCATGGCAAACTGGGCGAACTCCGCCGCGTCCTGCTGCCCGAGCTGCTCGATCATCCCCAGCCACAGTGGCGTCCACTCCCCGGCAATCCCAACTTTCTCGGCGTCTACCGCTGGAACATTTTGCGAGGGACTTTATGAGGCTCCGTAAGCCGCTGCTCTTCGTCTTGTTTCTCCTTTTTACCCATGCCGCGCTTCCCGCCGCAGCCGCTACCAAAGACCCTCCCCGCTCCTTCTCCCTCTCCACCTCCCGCACCTTCTCTCCCGGCGAGAGCGTCAAGATTCAGCTCTACGCAAAAAACGTCCCCGCCCTCGAGTTCCGCGTCTACAAAGTCAAAGACGCGGAAAAGTTCTTCGCCCATCTCAAAGACATCCACAGCTTCGGCACGCAAAACTCATCTTCCAGCGAGCAAATCGACGAGCGCACCTGGATCGAGCGCCTTCACGACTTCAAAGCCGGCCTCTGGTGGGACATTCGCCACTTCTTCCGTTCCCAGTTCACTGACGAAGCCCGCGACAGCTTCCGCGAGACCCAGGGCAAGCTCGGCAAGCGAAGCAAGATCGTCGGTGCAACCGAGTTCGCGCAGATCCCCCTGCTCAACGAGAGCCAGCTAGTCGCCCGCTGGAAGCTCATCACTCCGCCCGCCATCGTCAGTGAAACCCAGCAGTTGCCCATCGACGGCCTCAGCTCCGGCATCTACCTCATTGAGGCCACGGACAACACCTACAAGGCCTACACCGTTGCCATCGTCACCAGCATCGCAATCGTCGAGCGCCCCATCAACGGCCAGGCAAATCTCTACGTTGCAGACCGCAAAACCGGCGCACCCATCGATGGCGCAAACGTCTCGCTCTGGACCGGCCAGCAGCTTCAGTCATCAGGCAAAACCAGCACCGACGGCCTCGCAACCCTCACCATGACCGCACCCAAACCCGAGCCCGCCACCGAGTCCGGCACGGAACAAACGACCCCGCCGGAGAGTCTATGGATCATCGCCCGCCACGGCGCCGATGCCGCCCTCGTAACGCCATGGTCCTACTCATTCGGACCTGACAGGTCAACCGATCTCACGGGTTTCATCTACACCGATCGCCCCGTCTACCGTCCCGGCCACACCGTCCACATCAAGGCAATCATTCGCCGCCAAAAGGACGACGCTCTCCTGCTGCCCGAAGACAAGACGCTGAAGTTGCAAGTCATCGACCCCGACAACAAGGATGTGCTCAACAAAGAACTGCCCGTCTCCGCTCACGGCACCATCACCGCCGACCTCGATCTCGCAGCCGACGCCAGCCTCGGCTACTACAACATCCGTGTCGTGCAGAATGGTCAATTCTTCGGTTGGGGCAACTTCTACGTCGAGGAGTACAAGAAGCCCGAGTACCAGGTCACCGTAAAGCCAGCCGCCCAGCGCATCTTGCAAGGCAATCCGATCCAGGCCACCATTGAAGCCCGCTACTTTTTCGGTGAACCCGTCCCCAACGCCAAGGTGAAATACGTCGTCCACACCTCCGCGCATTATTGGTGGGGTGAGGATGAAGCCGATGACTCCGAAGCCGACGGCGAAGGAGCCGACGCAGGCGCAAGCGATGAGCCCGACGAGACCTACGGCGCCACCGAGCAGCAGGAGCAGGAAGGCGTTCTCGATGCCAACGGCCGCCTCACCGTTACGCTTCCCACGGCAATCGATCCCAAGCATCAGGACCAGGACTACCGCATCGAGGCCCGCGTCACCGATGCTGCCAATCGCGAAGTCGCCGGCCACTCCACCGTGCTCGCCACCTATGGCTCGTTCCGCGTCAGCGTTGAGCCAACCAGCTACGTCTTCAAGTCCGGCGACCCCGTGCGCGTGCGGGTGACCGCGCAGGACTACGACAACAAGCCGGTCCGCACCACCGTTCACATCGCTATCGACCAGATCAAGTGGGACTCAGTAACCCACCAGCACAGTGAAACCTCCGTAGCCACCACAGATGCGCAGATCGGCGCGGACGGCACCACGCTGGTTAACCTGCCCATCAAATCAGACAGCAGCAACGTCAGCGGCGATTTCGAAGTGACAGCCAGCGCCGGGACTCCGGAGAATCGGGTCGTCCAGGGCCAGACCTGGGTGTGGATTTGGAACAACGCCGGCGAGTGGTACAACCAGAACACGCAAGCCCAGATCATCGCCGACAAGAAGATCTACCAGGTCGGCGACACCGCTCATCTGCTCCTGGTCACCGGCCTCAACGATTCGTGGGCCGTCGTGACGGCGGAAGGCGACACCGTCCAGTCGCGGCAATTGATTCATGCCACCAGCCAGAGCTTCGCATTCGACATTCCCATCACCAGGCTCGCGCAGCCCAATCTCGTCATTGCCGCCGTCATCGTCCATGACAACCAGTTGATCACCGCGCAAAAGAGCCTGAAAGTTCCGTTGGTTGAACGCACACTGACCATCACCGCCACGCCCAGCAAGCCCAAGTACCTTCCCGGCGAAAAGGGAAGCTTCGATGTCTTTGCCGTCGACTCCAACAACAAACCCGTCGAAGCCGACCTCAGCTTCGGCACCGTTGACGAGGCGCTCTACTCGGTGCGTCCCGATGAAACCAGCAACATGGTTGACTTCTTCTATCCGCGCCGCGGCATCAACCTGAGCCCGCAAACCTCCTTCGACTTCTTCTTCTCCGGCGAAGCAGGCACCAAGAGTCCGCTCCTCGCGCTGCTGGCTAATGGCATCTATCATCCGCGTCTGGCGCAGGTAAAACCTGGCTCCGACCTCGTCGTGCCTAAAGTCCGCAAGGCTTTCCCCGACACGGCCTACTGGAATCCCAGCGTCCACACCGGCCCCGACGGCCACGCACGCGTCGAGTTCAATTTCCCTGACGCCCTCACCACCTGGCGCACCACCATTCGCGCCATGACTGACGACGGCAAAGCCGGCGGCGCAGTCACCCGCGTCCTCGTCCGCAAAAACCTCATCGTCCGTCTCGCCTCACCGCGTTTCTTCCGCCAGGGCGACGAAACGGTCCTGCGCGTCATCGCCCACAACTACCTTGAAACCGCGAAAGACGTAACCTTCGCCCTTGATGTTCAGGGGGTCGACGTCATCAGCGGCCAAACGCAGAAGATCAACATCCCCGCCAAGGGTGAGAGCTACGTCGATTGGCGCGTCAAGGCGCGCACCATCGGTAGCGCCGTCCTCACCGCCAAAGCCCTCACCAACGAGGAGTCCGACGCCCTCGAAATGACCCTGCCCATCCTGCCCTACGGCGTCAAGCAGCGCGCCTCCGGCTCCGGCGTAATTTTTTCCGGAACCGCCCAGTCCCAGTGGAACTACACCTTCCCGCCAGCGTCTGACGCCGGTTCGCGCTCTCTCACCATCACCATCGCTCCCTCTGTCGCCGGCACGGTTTTCGACGCGCTCGATTACCTCACCAGTTATCCCTGGGGATGCACCGAGCAAACCATGTCCAGCTTCCTTCCCGACGTCATCGTTTCGCAGGCTGTCGACAAGCTGCACCTCAAGTCGCCCATCGACCGCGGCACCCTCAACAACGAAGTGAAGGCCGGCCTTGAGCGCCTCTACAGCTACCAGCACGACGACGGCGGCTGGGGCTGGTGGCCCAACGATCAGAGCCTCGTCTTCATGACCGCATACGTCGTCAGCGGCCTCGGCCAGGCCAAAGACGCCGGCTACGACATCGACCTCCGCACCGCGAACGACACCAACGGCGCGGAGCGATTGACCAAGGCCCGCTCCTGGCTGCAAGCTGCGTTAGCAGCTCACCCCAACATGATCGCCGACCTGCGTGCCTACACCGTCTACGCCCTCGCCACCACCGGCGGAGCTCCTAAAGACGCACTCGATGCCGCGTGGGCCAGCCGCGACAAGCTCAGCGATGAAGGCCTTGCCCTCGTCGGCCTGGCCCTCGACGCAGCCGGCGACAGCCGCGCCAAACAGGCCGCCACGCTCCTCGAGAAAAAAGCCAAAGTCACTGACGTCGACGCCCACTGGGAAGGGAATTACGACGGCCTCATGGAGTATTGGGACGACACTTCCCCTGAAACCACGGCCTTCGCGCTCAAACTCCTCGTCCGCCAAAATCGTTCCAGCGGCCTGCTGCCCAAAGCCGCCGTCTGGCTCGGCCAGCACCGCGACGGCGACTATTGGTACTCCACCAAACAGACCGCCATGGTCATCCAGGGCCTCACCGACTACCTCTCGCTCAGCGGCGAGCTCGCCAACACCTCAGATGTCGAAGTGCTGGTCAACGGTGCCAGCATCGGCAAGCGTCCCTTCGGTCCCAGTGACGCCTTCGCGCTTCCCTGGAAGCTCAAAATCCCCGCATCGCAAACAGGCAGCGGCGGCCAGGTCACCATCCGCAAGAGCGGCAACGGCATCACCTACTGGTCAACCGAAAACGCGTGGTACTCCGCCGATAACAAGCAGTTCCAGCAGGCACAACTCGCGCTCAACATCACCCGCGATTATTACCTGCTCCAGAAAAATCAGCCCAAGCCTACCGACCCCATCACCTACGACCTTGTGCCTCTTCACGGTCCCGTCCACGTAGGCGACATCATCGCCGTCAAGCTTGCCGTCAACGGCACCGACTGGAAGTATCTGCTTGCCGAGGACCCCATCCCCGCGGGCACTGAGTTCCTGCCCAACCGCGGCCTCTACACCCTCAACAACAAGCCCGACTGGTGGGCCGACTGGTTTACGCGCCAGGAGTTCCACGACGACCGCGCCGCATTCTTCAACACTGATTTCGCCCGCCGCAGCGAGTATGTGTATCTACTCAAAGTCGTCAACCCAGGCAAATACGCCATCAGCCCGGCGCAGGCAGGCCCCATGTACCAGGGAAATGTGCAGTCCACCACCGATCCCGCAACTCTGGAGGTGCAACAATGACTCACCAAACAATAGCTTGTCATCCTGAGCGAGCAAGGCGAGTCGAAGGACCTGCGGTTGCTTTTAAACTTCTCGAGGTGCAGCCGTGAGCAACTTGAAGAACCTCTTCCATCGCCTCTCCCACGCCCGCCTCTGGGTCGCGTTGCAATTCGGCCTCACGCTGCTGCTTATCTTTATCGGCATCGCCTGGACCCGCCTGCCCGACAAGCACCTCTGGCAAGTCGCGCTGAGCCTGCTCATCCCGCTCCTGCTCATCGTGTGCGTCCTAGAACTCCAAGCCGGCACCATGCGCAAACTCGCCGACGACGATAGCCGCCGCGTCAAGCTCATCTGGGGCGCCATGACGTTGCTGGCATGGATCGCCATCGGCGCCGCCGCCTGGTGGCTCCTCGACTGGTGCGACGACCAGATTCCAGAGTGGGCCGGCTATCTGAACTCAAAGTCCTCGGCGCACATGCGGGCAACGCTATTCACCTACGCGCACATCACCCGCTGGCTCACGATTCTTGAGTGGATCTTCCGCTGGATCATCCTGCCGGCCAAGCTCATTCCCTTCGCCGCGGCCTCTGCGCAATGGGGATGGCGTCTGCCCTTCCGCAGCCTCATGCGCATGCTCTGGAACTGGCGCTGGTGGCTCGGCGTCGTGCTCGCTTCTTTAATCGGCGTATATCTCCCCGGCAGATTCTTCAATCCTCTGCCAAGCGGAACCGTATCAGCGCAGGTCTGGCATGTGACCCTGAAGCTAGCCGCCGCATACATCCTTGCCATCGGCAGTTGGGTTCTGCTGCTCGCGTGGTTCGCAACGCTCTTCAGCCAAAAAGCGCCCAGCGCCAACCAACCCCCACCCGACGAAACCGAAGTGCCAGTTCCACTGCTTTTCGGTCCACCAGATCGGTCACTCAGCGCGAAAGCCGATATTCCATCTCAGGATGATTCGGGCTCGTAATGTGAGGAATAAGTATCTTCGTCCAAGAACTTGGACGCATGTGAACGTGCGAAAGGGCGCGACTTCACAGCTTGGTGAAAAACTCGGACTCTGCCTAAGTGTGCGAAAGGGCACGACTTCACAGCTTGGTGAAAAACTCGAATTCTGCCTCAGTGTGCGAAAGGGCACGACTTCAGTCGTGCCGTAAATGCCACAAAAATAAAGCGCGGGCTTGAGCCCCTGAGACATGTTTTTCGGCATCCGCGCGAAAATCTGACCTTTTTCACCAAGCTGTTCAGTCGTGCCGCTAGTACCTCTAAGTGAGAGAAATGGTGCTTCAGCCCGGGAAAAAACTATTCCTTCCCCATCCCAATCCGCCAAGCCTTGATAAATTTCCAATGGATATAAACCGAATGATTCAAGTGCAGCAGCAGCCCCTCGCGTCCATCCAAAAATCCTAGCCGGAAAAAGTAGTTATAAACAAACGTCGCCCCCGGGTTCGCCACCGCATTCCACAAAAACGCCGCCAGCGACCTGCTCGTTCGCCCCTTCTCGGCCAGCAGCTTTGCAATCTCGTTGCTATAGCGGTTCATGTGCTCGAGATAAATCCCCAGCGTCGGATAGGCGTAGTGCAGCATGTCGCCCTTCAGCTTGCCCCTTGGCCCGGCAAACTGCGGCGTTGAATGTGGTCCCACGCCCTCGCTCAACCGCGCCGCCCCGCGCTTAAAAAGCCGCAGCTTGTGATCCGGATAAAATCCTCCATGCCGAATCCACTTTCCAAAATACAAATTCAGCCGCGGAATCCAATACGCGCCAAACGCCGACTCTTCCAGGGCCAGCACCGCGCGAATCTCGTTCTGCAACTCCGGCGTGAGCACTTCATCGGCGTCCAGCAACAAAATCCAATCGCACGTGCACAAATCCAGCGCCACATTTTTCTGCTCGCCGTGCCCGCCAAACGCGTGGTAACTGGTCTTCGCCCCGAACGATTCGGCAATCTCGATGGTGCGGTCCTTCGACCCCGAATCGACGACGATAATTTCGTCGGCCCAGCGCACGCTCTCCAGCGTTCGCGGCAGATTCGCCTCCTCGTTCATGGCGATCATGGCAACAGACAGCGTTTTCGGCATCGTTTGAAGAATAAACCGCGTGGCCTCTCCGCGTTTGTGGCTAAGCAAATCCTGGGTGCCCCAGGTCTCGCCTTTGAGACCTGGGAGAGCTGAATTCATTTGAGGCCGCCAACCGCGCTCGCAGGCAGCCCTGTTTCCAGCCACTGAAGCACCTGCCCGCGTCCATAGCGATCAAGCAGCCGCTGCGCATACCACCCCGCCGCCCGATGCGCAGCCTGCGATTGAGCCTCCGTCGCAGCTTGGCTGAGCGCGCCATCGATCTCGTCAAGCTTCATCGCCGGCTTCGTTCCATTCATAGGCGCATCGTCACCCCACGCCTCCACCAATCCCTCGCGCAGCCACAACTGCGTCGATGGCGCGGCCTTGCCCTCAACCAACGCATGCAGAAACTCGTGTCGAGCAGTCGCAACCAGCAGACGCCGCGAAGCCAGCGTCGCCAGCGGCTGCATCGCAATCCAGTCGCCCTCAGTGAATGCCGCGACCCACCCCGGTGCCAGCGTCGCATCCCGAAACGCCCCCGTAGACCGAAACGCCCGCACCGTAACAGCCTGCCCCATCTGAATCCCCGAGCGGCCTTCCGCCTCGCCAAGCGCCCGCGTCAATTGCGGCATGAAAGCCCCATCAGCAGCCTCCAGTGTTTCCAGCACAAATCCCTTCGCGCCAAAGACCTGCCACACTTTCCCCGTCGCCTCATCCGCCGCCGTCGCGCCCGGAAAATACTGCGCCAAAATCTGCGCCGCATCGCGTCCCGCCGCCCCCATCGCCGCCGCTCCCGCCTGGCACAGCCCCACACCGTGCCCCGACCCGCGCCCATGAAAAACAAAATGGTCGCCCTGCGGAACAATCTCAAACCACGTGCTGAGAATCTTGTTCCACCCCATCGCACGACCAACCGCCAGCCGAAAATCCTCCGCCGAAATCTGATTCGCTCCAACCGCCAGCGTCACCGCCCGTCCCGATTCACCTCTCCGCGCAACAGTAAGCGTCTTCCATCCCGGCCGCGCCAGCCCCGCGGCAGCCATCGCAGCGGTCAGATCCGTCAGCGAAAGATCAGCCGCCCACTCGCGCGCGCCCCCAGCCGTGCACCACGGATCTGCACGCGAAACCAACCACGGCATGGTCCCTGTTCCCGGCGTCTTTCCCGGCCAAACCTCCGACACCGAAGCCGTCCGCCCTCCGCAATTCTGATGAAACCACGCCTGCGCTTTTTGCCCGTGAAACCACAACGTCTCCCCCGCCGTAGCCAACGTCGCCGCATGAGCCGCAGCCTGTCTCCCCGACCCGCCAGCCCAATGCAGCAACTGGCAGTGCGTCGAGTCGCACAAATCGTAGTCGGCGTGTCCATGCCGCTCATGCAGCGCGAACGAACGCACCACAATCGCCAGCGCCTTCAGCGACTCAACGCTGTCCGCCGCCCCGCTTTCGCTCGCAACCACGCGCTCGACGTATGTCTCCACCGGCAATGTCACCGCCAGCACCAATTCACCCTTGCGCGCCGTGATGCGAAGCGGGTTGTGCAGTGTGAGCTTTTCGCCATGCGCAGCCAGCGTCACCGCGCCGTCCAGAAAAACAAACTCCGCATCTCCCTTCCCCTCAGCGCTAACCCGCTCCCCATCCGCGCGCACCAGCAAAGGCCGCTTCAGCGGCGTCTCTGCGCAGCTTGCACATAAGCGCAACGTCGCGCCAGGTTCCGGAAACACGCTGATCTGCTTGTCATGCCAAAGCGTCCACAATCCGACGCGCAGCGTCCCCAGTGGATGCGCCGCCGTCTCAGCCCTCGAAGCGCCAATCGCCGATCCACCAACCGCAGCCACCAAAGCAAAATGCGCAAGCAGCTTCATGGCTTCCCCAGCCTCAACGGCGAGTGAGCCAGAATCTCCGCGGCCACATGCGCTGCACCGTTGCCGATTCCAGACGGCAGATAGACCACGATAATAGCGCTCGTTTGCTGCGCCGGAGCAAGACAGATAAACCACCCATGCGTCGACCCGCCACCGCCTGCTACAGAGCTCGCCGTGCCGGTTTTTCCCGCAACCGGAACCCCTCCCATGTCCGCCGCTCCAGCCATCCCAAAGCTGGCCGAGTCTTCGAGACCACCGCGAACCACCTGCGCCGCCTGTGTATCCGGATGCGCCGCCATCTGCAGCGCCAACCAGCGATATGCCACGGCAAACTCCAGCGGCGTCACGCGAACCCCATTGATTCCCAGCACCGCCAGCCTGTTCTCATCCGCCGTCTGCGGATCGTGAAAATCCGCAATCGCCTCGTTGCCAACGCCGCCCGCCAATCCCGTCTTTCCCAGCAGGCCAGTCTGCCCCAGCAATCCCGTTGGCGCCAACAGCGACCGCAACTGACCCCGTTCCAGCGTGGCCGCCTCCGTAGCAAAGTAGGTATTGCACGACCACGCCAGCGCCTCTCTCGCGTCCATCGGTGGCGTTGCCGGGTGCGAGCAGTTCAGCGCGCGCCCTGCGATCGTCAGCTTGCGCGTGCATGCGATGCGGTACGATGGATCCCAGCGTCCGCCTGCCACCAGTCTGTAAAGAATCAGCGGCTTCATTGCCGATCCGGGATAAGCCAGCGTGCGCGCTGCTTCGGCCAAATGGCTTGACGCAACCAGGTGTCCGGTGGCCGAGTCAAGCACCACAATCCGCGCTTGTGGCGCAGCCTTCGTCGCGTGATCCACCGCCGATTGCCATGCAGGAACAACCTGCGCCGCGCAGAGACACGCCCCCGCCACCCATCCCCAGAACACCGCAATAGCCGCCGCGCCACGCACACCACGAGTATCCACCATCGAGGTGGGTGCTCCTAGGAGCCGAACGGCCTGGCCATCCGCGCACCCAATATCCCAAACACCGGGAATGTCAAATAGACCAGTCCAATCTCAGAGTAGTAGGCCAGCGCGGTCATCTTCATCGGCCCGAATGCAAACATCGGGTAGTCGAACACCAGGTTCATCGCCAGCCACAACGTCCCCACCACCAGTGCCTCGCGATTCACGATGCGCCGGTCGCGAAAGTAGAACGCCAGCAATGCGCCCGCTGTGACCAGGACGATCAGGCCCATCATCGTACTGAACAGCGGAGAATTCATTTTCTTGATTGGAAAGGCAAGGAAGGAAATGACGAACGGAATCAGCCAACTGAGAAATCCCAGTAAGAAAGCACGCTTCCAAAGAGGCATACTCACCTCCACGCGTAAAGTGTAGTCCCAAATCAAACTGCGCTGTTGGCCAATTTTTCGGCATGCTGAGGCCCCCGCTCGCGCTACTCCGGTGGCGCCCCACTCCACATCCTGAGCCGCACCCGCGGCGGCTTCGCAATCAGCGCCGACAGCGCGGCAGCCATCTCCTGGGCCGCTATCGCCTGCGTACAGGTTTTCGGCTGTTTCAAAGTAAGCCCTCCGGGGTATGCTTGCCACATGCTTCCCCGCTGCCCGCACTCCGTTCGTTTGAAGTGCCTGATTCTGTTTGCCGTGGCCGCCATCGCCCACGCACAGCCGGCCCACATCCAGCCGATGAGTTCTGCTGCGCCGCAGCCCGTTCCAATCATGGTTGTGGTGGGACTGGGAAGGGGCACAGTCGCGCTCGACGGCCCGTGGCAGTTTCACACCGGCGACGACGCTGCCTGGGCCGATCCCGCCTTCAACGATTCCCACTGGGAACAGCTCTCCGCAGAGAAGTCCTGGGGTGCGCAGACCCATCCCGGCTACACCGGTTACGCCTGGTATCGCCGCCATATCCGCATCGATCCCTCTGACGGCACGCCTTCAGATATCGCTCTTCTCATCCCGGGCGTCAATGACATGTTTCAACTCTATTGGAACGGCAGTCTCGTGGGCGGCCAGGGACGCGCGGTAGCTCGCTCCCCCTGGTATCGATTTCGCCACATGCAAACCCTTGGGCTTGGTCCGGCCCGCGAAGGCGTCCTTGCCCTGCGGGTATGGAAGGCCGAACTCACATTCACTGACCCCGAAACCTACGGTGGCTTCACGGCGCCTATTGAGATGGGCAGTCCCCAGGCCATCGCAGCGGCGTTTGATCAAGCTCAAGGGGACCTGTCCCGAAATATCGCCTTCAACGTTTTCCTCTATTCCATTTACTTCCTCGTTGGCCTCGCCGCCTTCGTCCTCTGGCTCCGCGATCGATCGCAGATGCTCTTTCTGTGGACCGCGTGCTTTCTGGCCTGCGTCGGCATGGGCTCGCTGATTGGTCTCCAGGGGGCCTTGCCCGATTCTTGGCGGTCCACCATCATGCTTGCCACCGGGGCAACTGAGAATATCGGCCTGTGGTACCTGCTTTGCTGGCTCCTCAACCTGCGCGAACACCAGACACTGATGCGCCTCACCCGCGCGGCGGCATTCTTTCTTGCCGCTGCCACAATCGCCTTCTGCTTCTTCACCGCCGTCGGTTCGCAAGCGCTCCACGGCGCCGCGTACAAAGTCCCTGAAGCAGCGCTCTCCACTATCGCCACCGTCTTCGGCATCTGGAACATGGTTCCTATTGCTGTGGCCATATTCAGTCCTGCCAGGCTCGATCGTGCCCGCTGGTTGTTCGCTCTGGCATCGTCTTTCGCGCAGGCAATTTTTATCACGGGCTCAATTCTCGGGCTTGGTCTGCGCTTCACCCATGTGTCTATCGCCGCATATTCCTTCCGCCCGCTCTTCCATTTCTTCGGCAGCTCAATGTGTCTGCAAAACATCGCCGATTCGCTGCTTCTGCTCACCCTGCTCTACGCCGTCTACCGTTTCTCGGCTGAGAGCCGCAACCGCCAGGCCGCTCTCGAACAGGAGTTCCAGAACGCTCGCGAACTCCAGCAAATGCTCATCCCTGACACCCTTCCACAACTGCCCGGCTTCACACTCACCAGCGCCTACAAACCGGCCCTCGAAGTCGGCGGCGATTTCTTCCAGATTGTTCCGCTGCAGTCCGGTGACACGGTCATCGTCCTCGGCGACGTCAGCGGAAAAGGCCTCAAGGCTGCCATGGCCGTCTCCCTGATCGTCGGAATGGTGCGCGCCCTGGCGGCCGTTTTCCCTGAACCGGGCAGGCTGTTGGCAGAGATCAATGATCGGCTCGCCGACCGACTCCACGGCGCCTTCGCCACCACCATCGCTCTTCGCCTTGACGCTCAAGGCAACTGTGCGGTCGCAAGCGCCGGTCATCTGCCGCCCTTCATAAACGCCCGCGAATTGGACTTGGCGGGTGCCCTTCCTTTGGGCATCGCCCCCGGAGTTTTCTACGCTGAAAGCAAGTTCCACATTGAAGAATCAGACCGCCTCGCTCTCTACACCGACGGCCTTCTTGAAGCCCGAAACCCCTCCGGCGACATCTACGGCTTTGACCGCCTGCGCGCACTCTTCGCGTCGAATCCCACCGCCGAGGCCGCTGCTCAAGCCGCAGTGCAATTCGGTCAGGACGACGATATCACCGTCCTCTCCCTCACCCGCCTCGCGGTGGCCAAGGCATCCGCAGCCTCGCACCAGGGTCCGGCACTTGTTCCTGCCTGAGCACGCCCGCTGCAAGCCGAATATCCAACAAAGAACGCGTTTCGCCACTACCGGCGAAGCGTGGTAGAGTGGGAAATCCACGGAGGATTCAACTCAATGGCGGCGGGTATCCAACTGCCTGGGAACGGCGAGACCATCGACCTGCAGCAGCAGGTGGCGCGGTTACAGGCGCTGCTCGAGGCCAGCCGCCAGGTCCACTCCACCATTCACGAAGAAGAAGTGCTGGAGCAGGTGCTGCGCATCGTGGTGCGGGAATTGGAGATGGCCGGCGCCGCGTTTCTGGGCACCGGGTTCGCCTACGGCGACGAAGTCATAGCCGGAACCCACACCGAAGCCGGCGTATCGCTTTCCACCTCACCCGATACATCCGTTTCGCACAACATCGTAGCCAGTTACCCGCTGCTTGACCGCGATGGCCACCGCATGACGGAGCTGGCCGTGGTCGCTCCCGATGGCCGTCCGTTGACTCTCTACGAGGCGGACTTCATTGAAGGCCTCGCCCTCCAGGCCGCCGTCGCTCTTGAAAATGCGCGCAACCATAAACGCAATGTCGAGTTTGCGCGCGTCCAGCAGGATCTCGACGCGGCGCGGCTCATTCAACGGTCGCTCTTGCCGCAACAGTTGCCGTCCATTGCCGGTTACTCAGTCAGCTTCAAATCCGTCACCTGCTATGAAGTAGGCGGCGACTACCTCGATATCGTCGAGCAGCCCGATGGCAGCCTGCTGATCGCCGTGGCCGACGTCGCCGGCAAAGGCCTGGCGTCGGCCATCATGGCCACCAGCTTTCGCTCCGCCTTCCGTGCCATGGCCGTTACCGGCGTGCCGCTGGACGAGCTCGCGACGCGCATGAATCAGCACCATTGGACGGAAGGCGAAGAAGCCCGCCGCCGCTATGTCACTGCAATCTTTCTCCGCCTCCTTCCCGATACCGGTGAAGTCGAAGTGGTCAACGCCGGCCACAATCCCGGATTCCTGGTTGCGCCCGGCGAGGAGCCGCACCAGTTTCATGCCGCCGGAACGCCCCTGGGCCTGCTGCCGGGAATGCGCTATGTCAGCGAGCGGCGAGCATTTCCTGAGGGTTCGCGGTTGCTGTTTTACACCGACGGGCTCACTGAAGTCTTCAAGGGAGATGAAGAATTTGGCCCCGAAAGGCTTTTAGATCAATTTTCTACGTGCTCGTTTCAGAATGCCGATGGTATCCTCGATGCAATATGGACCGCCATTGAAGATTTCTCACAGGGGGGTCCGCAGGGGGACGACATGACCGCACTGGCGCTTTGCCGCGGCACGGGATCGACGGAGACAGCGGCATGAGCGAGAAAAAGACCACCACGGTGGAGGTGCGGCTGCCGTCGCGGATGGGATTCGAGAAAGTGGCCATGAGCACCGCATCGGCCGTAGCCAAGCTGATGGGCTTTCCAGAAGATCGGGTTGAAGATCTGAAGACGGCGGTAGCTGAGGCCTGCATCAACGCCATCGAACACGGAAACCGGCTCAATGAAAAATTGTCTGTTGGTGTGGTGCTCTCGGCAGGCGCGGATTCGCTTGAAGTGAAAGTAATCGACGACGGCAAAGGCATGCAGAAGCAGCCTTCCAAGCCGGACATCGATCGCAAGATGCACGGTGAAGAAGACCCTCGCGGCATGGGGATGTTTCTGATCCAGGCATTGGTGGATGAGGCGGAGTGGGTGGCCGGCTCCGAGGGCAAGGCGAGTTACGTCCGGCTGGTAATCAGGCTGGATAAGGATGCGTAAGAGGTTGCGGTAGAAGTCCGGTTTTGAAAGGGCACGACTTCAGTCGTGCCGTAAAGTCCCAGGAAGTAATGGGCTTTAGCCCCTGAGGAATGTTTTCAGATGTTTTGAATTTCACCGCTGGCTGATAAGCAAAATGGCCTGGTTTCAGGCCTCAACCAAAAGGAATACGGAGAATATTGATCGTGCAGAGCGAAACCAAGTCGCGTGTAGACCAGCTCACCTCCCCAGCCGGGCACCAGGTGACCGTCCTCAGGTATGAGGGTGACATCGCCAGCACCTCGAAAGAAGCGGTTCTGGGCACCTACCAGGGACTCCCGAAGAACACAGTCAAGCAGATCCTCCTCGATTTCACCAAGGTGGATTACATCAATTCCAGCGGCATTGCTCTCGTCATCCAACTCCTCATGGAGGCTACCAACGCCGGCCAGAAGGTCTACGCGTTCGGTCTGTCCCCTCACTTCACCAAGGTCTTCACCATGGTGGGCATCACCAAATACGCCGGCCTCTTTCCCGGCCAAACCGAAGCGATGGCCGCACTGTAGTTAAAGGCTTGGCGGCATTTGCGCTTTGAAAGGGCACGACTTTAGTCGTGCCGTAACCTCTCGGGAATCTGCAGGGCTTTAGCCCCTGAGGCATGCTTTCGCGAACTGATTTTCGCCACGATTCTTTCCACTAAACACTGATGACCTGCGGGAACCTGCTATTATCCCATTCCGTACTCTTCATGAGTACGGAGTGCAGCCGATGAAAGCAATCGTCTACGACCACTACGGTCCGCCTGACGTGCTGCAATATCAGGAGATCGAAAAGCCCACACCCGCCGACAACCAGGTCCTCATCCAGGTTCACGCAGCCTCTGTAAACCCCTACGACTGGCACTTCATCCGCGGTAAACCCTCCCTCATGCGCTTGTTCACCGGCCTTCGCGCGCCAAAATCCAAACACGTCGGCGCAGACGTAGCCGGCACAGTTGAATCGACCGGCCCCAATGTCGCAGGCCTCAAACCCGGCGATGAGGTCTTCGGCACAGCGACCGGCGCGTTCGCCGAATTCGCATGCGCGCTCGAGTCGAAGCTGGCCCTGAAGCCAGCGAAAATCACCTGGCAACAAGCTGCATCGGTCCCCATCGCCGGCATTACAGCGCTCCAGGGCCTGCGCAACAAAGGCGGAGTCCAGCCAGGCCAGCACGTCCTCATCAACGGCGCGGCCGGAGGCGTAGGAACATTCGCTGTCCAGATCGCCAAATCGCTCGGCGCCCGCGTCACCGCAGTCTGCAGCACCAGGAACATCGAACTAGTCCGCTCCATCGGCGCCGACGAGACAATCGACTACACCCGCGAAAACTTTGTCCAGGCGGCCGAGCGCTACGATCTGCTCTTTGATCTCGTCGGGAACCATCCCTTGTCAGCAAGCCTGCGCGTCCTTCACCCCAAAGGCACCTACATCGGTTGCGGCGGCGGAGGCCCCGACCGGCCGACCACTGATCTCCTTGCCGGCATGCTCCAAGCTCTTGTGATGGCCCCATTCATCAGCCAGAAAATGCCAGGGCTTTTCGCCAACGTGAACACCCCCGACCTGGCCTTCCTCGCAAATCTCATGCGCGAAGGCAAAATCGTTCCAGTCATCGACCGGACCTACCCGCTCAGTGAAACCGCCGCCGCCGTCGCGTATGTTGAGCAGTGCCACGCCCGCGGCAAAGTCGTCCTCACCATTTCGTAGAATCGGTTTCGTAACATCGCTGGACTGTCGTGCCCCGCAATTGAGTATCATTGCGTTCATGAATCTTGACGCGATCCAGGCCGCTATCCGCGAAGCCGGCTTCGACGGCTGGCTCTTCTACGACCATCACCACCGCGATCCCATCGGCGGCCGCATCCTCGGCCTCGACGAAAAGGCCCACATCACGCGCCGCTGGTACTACTTCATCCCCGTCGAGGGCGAACCGCGCAAGCTGGTCCATCGCATTGAACAGGGGCGGCTCGATTCGCTGCCCGGCATCAAGGGGCTTTACTCAAGCTGGCAGGAACTGGCCGCCGGCCTCGAAGCCATGCTCGGCGGCGCGCGCCGCCTCGCCATGCAGTACTCGCCCAACAACGCCATCATGTACGTCTCCATGGTCGATGCCGGCACGGTGGAATTCTTGCGCTCCATCGGAAAGCACATCGTAAGTTCCGCCGACCTGGTAAGCCAGTTTGAGGCGGTCCTGAACGAGGAACAGATAGCCAGCCACGCGGTCGCGCAAAAGGCCATCGATGCAATTTTGGAAGGTGCATGGCAGGAGATGGGACGGCGCTTGCGCCCATCGGATGGATCGCCGGCCACGCTCACTGAGTTCGATATGGTGCAGTGGCTCAGCGAGGCCATGCGCCGCGAACAGTTGGTCTGGGAAAACGGCCCCAACGTCAGCGCCAACGCCAACAGCTCCGACTCCCACTATGAGCCCACCGCCGATCGCTCATCGCCGATCAAGGAAGGCGACTTCATCCTCATCGATATCTGGGGCAAGCTCGATAAACCCGATGCCATCTTCTACGACATCACATGGACCGGCGTAGTGGGCCGCGAGCCGACAGAGCGCGAGCAATTGGTCTTTGAAACCGTGCGCAACGCCCGCGACGCCGCCATCGCCACCGTCGAAAGCGCCTTTGCTGCGGGCCGGCCCATCCATGGCTATGAAGGCGACGATGCCGCCCGCGCAGTCATCGACGCAGCCGGATTCGGCCCATTCTTTACCCACCGCACAGGTCACAATATTGCGCAGGAGATTCACGGCCCCGGTGCGCACCTCGACAACCTTGAAACGCATGACGAGCGCCTGATTCTGCCCCACACCTGCTTCTCCGTCGAGCCCGGCATCTATCTGCCCGAGTTTGGCGTGCGCAGCGAGATCGACATGCTAACCGCCCCCGGCAAGGCCTGGGTAACCGGCAAAATCCAACGCGAGCTGGTCCGCATCTGACGCTGGACCTCTAATCCCTATTCCCTGTTCCCTAATCCCTAATCCCTGCTTTCCTGCCCCAGTGCGATATAGTCAGAAAGGAATGGCAACAACACCAAACAAGCTCCCGGCGGCAAAAAAAGACACGGAACAGGGGTTCGTCTACCTTCCCCTGATCGCAGGCTGGCTGGTGCCCGGAGCAGGCCACTTTTTGCTGCGCAAATGGGGTCGCGGGGCTCTTCTGGCAGCGTCGATCCTGGGCATGTTTTTCATCGGCATCGCCATGCAGGGCAAAATCTATAGCGGTGCGCATGACATCCTCGAGATGCTGGGACTCGTAGGCGATCTGGGCAACGGCCTGCTTTACGTCGTGGCCCGTGTGCTCGGACTAGGCGCGGACCAGGTGATGGTCACCACGGCAGACTATGGCAGGGCATTTATTGTTGTCGCCGGTTTGCTCAACGTGATTACGGCCGTTGACGCGCACAACATTCGCACCGGGAGGAAATCCTAGTGTTCCGTCCCGATCATTTCACCGCGGTGTTGCTCTTTGCCCTGTTTGCGTCTGTTGTCTTCGGCATCACCCAGCGTGACACCCCGCGGCGCATGGTTCGATTCGGCATCTATTGTTTTGTGCTCTTCGCCGGGTCGGCTGTCGTGCTCAGCTGGATCATGTTCCTCATCGCGCGCTAGCCTCCCGCCTCCACATTCCCCGATTTTATCGAGTGCATCTCACAAGCTCGCTTTGCGTCAGGGCACGATTGCATAGGCTGCGGAATGACTTGCTCAAAGGCCAATTCTCACGGGCTTTGTATCAGGGCCTGACTTCAGTCGGGCCGCAAATTATTGACAATGAGAGAGATGGGGCTTTAGCCCCACACCCTTCCATCTGGTTCACGCGAATCCGAGCCCTTCTCAGCAATCTATTCAGCCCGGCCACAAACGCCCTGATTCCAGCGTCCCTTTCCTGTTGCCCCCAGACAGTCCGATATTGGGCTCCTTTGAATTTGAGCGGCAAGGGCGGCGTAAACTCTGATCTGTGCTGGCATTTCTCTCCAAGATAGAACTCACATTCACCGTCCGAACGCGCGGTTGCGTCATCGTGCCGATTGCCCTCACTGACCCTGAGCTGCAAGTAAGAGCCGGAGACGCGATCCAACTGAGAAGCCATAACTTTTCATTGGATACACAGATTAAATGGATTGAATGGATCACAGGAAACACAGGCCGGCGCCTCGCTTTTTTGTTGCCCGAAGAGGTTGATGAGTCACAGATTCCGCCAGAAGCGGAGATTTGGGTAGAAAATTCAAAGTAGCCCACTTCAAGCAATCTGTTCCCGCTGCCACACCGCCGCGTCGAATGTATGCGCGCACACATACCCTTCCGCGCGATATAAATCGATCGCATCCGCGTTCGACTCGGTCACCGTCAGCGATATCTCCGTAGCCCCATGCCGCATGAAGTGAAACGCCGCCACCGCCAGTAGCATCCGCGCCACCCCGCGCCGCCTATACTGCGGATGCACGCACACCTGCGTAATATGCCCGCTCTGCGGGCTTACGCGTGAGCCCAGCACCAGTGCCACCAGCTCGCGGCTGTGCCTCTCCACCACCACATGCGAAATCTGCGGCGAAAAAACTCCGCAACCGGCGTAGCGCACAATGTTGTGCAGAAACCGTTGCGACCCATGCACCGAGCGATATTGATCATTGATCAGGCTGTCGGGATGGTCCCGATACGCTTCGGAGATGAGTCGCCCGGCCGGGATCAGGTCTTCTTCGCGCCATGGGCGCAGCTCAAGGCCGCTCGGCAGATCCACGCGAGGCGGAGTCCAGATGCCTTGCAATTGCTGCACCATGAAAAGCCTTCGATAGATATCGAAGCCGGCTTGCCGAAACAAATCAGCGTGCGCCCCGGACGGGTGCAGCAGCAATTGCGATTCGATACGGTCCAGTTGCGGCGAATTCAGAAGCGTCTCAAACAGATGCTTGAGCAGCGTCTCTTCAATCTCGTGCGCCGAAGCCTGGCCTGCCGGCGCCGAAACCTGCACCGGCTGCGCGGACGCCGAGAGCCCATCGGCGGTCGCCGCGCCGCGCGGATTTTTCATCCCATCGCCCGCATCGGCTCCGCCCGGAGGACTCAGCGCAAACACGTCGCCGATCACCGCCTTGGTTTCCTCATACACGCAGAAGACGTAGCCGGTCACCTGCCCTGACTCCAGCGCCGCGTACCCAGGCAGCATGTGGCTGTCCAGATACTGCATCAGCAGCCGCGTCGAGGTGCGATAGTCCCAGTGCAGCCGCTGCTTCCACAACTCCCCTTCGGCCTCCAGCACAGGCCTCAGCACCGGCGCCGCAAAGTGCCTTAAGTCGAGGATCTCAATGGAAGCCGTCGAGGCCATGATTCTCCGATTAAGCGCGGGCTGACTCCGACTCGTAAGATTTCGCGGCGCGCCCGAACCGTATAAATCCTTCCGGTAACTGTGCCATGAGTAGCGCTCAAGTGCAACCGGAGGCCCGATTTATAACGGCTACCGGCTGCCGACCAGATAAACTCGGAGTCCCTGTTCAGGCCAGGCGAAGAGCGGTTCATAGTGTCGGCCTTCGAGATATTCATCCAGAGCGCCCTGGGTGTCCGCTGCCTGCCTGCCTGTAACCCGCACCACCAGCAGATGCTGCTCATCGGGAACTCCGCTCTGGTCGTAGTTCACCACCTCGCGATTGCGATAGAACGAGAGTCCATACTCAACATCGCGCCGAACCCGAAAGACGGCTACCGTCTCAACAGTTGGAGCGCTGGCCGCAAGCTGATCGGCAAGCGGACGCGCGGAATAAGCGCGGTCCAGCAGGTGAATCACACGCTTGCTTGCCTCTATCTCGGGAATGCCGAAGAACGGTCCCACTCCATAGAGAAACAGCATCAGCACCACCACCACCGCGGTCGTCGCCAGCCGCAGTCGCGCCACGCCAAAGCCCTTCACCACAATCAAAATCAGCAGCACTGCCCCGCATGCGGCCAGCCCCGCCGCAACCAGTGCCCGCGTTGGCGGCATACTGCGGCCGTGGACCACGAACCACGGCAGCAGCAGCGCAAACATCGTCATAATCCCGCAAAGCACCGCGTGCCCCAGCAGCACCCAGCGGTTCAGGCCCGGCTTCCGCCTGCGGAAAAGGTAGTCCCCGGTAAGGATGGCAAGCGGCGGAATGGAGGGAAGAATGTAGCCCGGCAGCTTGGACTGAGAAAAGGAGAAAAACACAATCGGAATCAACGCCCACAGCACCAGGAACTCCGGAAATGCGTCACCGGGCCGGTTCGGTTTGGGCTTGTTGGGGTTTGCGTGCCTCAGTCGCCACTCCGCCACCGATGTCTGTATCCCGTCCACCAGCGCGCGCACCGCGATCACCGTCCACGGCATCATGGCCAGCACCACCACAATCAGGTAATACCACGGCGGCTGCACATGCTGATACCGGTCGGTGGCAAAGCGCTGAATGTTGTGTTCCAGAAAGAACTCGCGGAAGAAGGTTGGATTCTCAATCTGCACGGCGATAAACCACGGCAGCACCATGGCGAAATAAAGCACAATCCCCGGTCCCCACAGCGAGCGGTACAAAATGGACCACTCGCGGCGCAGAAAGGCAAACGCTGCAATGATCGCAATGGCCAGGAACGGAGCCACCGGTCCCTTGGCCAGCGTAGCCAGCCCGGTAAAAAAGTAGATGTCATACAGCCAGAATTTTGACCCCGTCTCGTACCATGCATACCAGCCCAGCAGGCCTATCGCCAATGGAGCGGCCATCTGCATGTCCGTCGACGCGCCGCGCGAAAACCCGATGATCCCCGCGCACGCCACCGTGATCAACGCCGCATCCACGTGCCCGCCGGGCCGGAACCTTCGCATGTGCAGGTAAATCAACCCCACCATGATGAAGGCGAATGTCGTCGATGGCAGGCGCGCGGTCCAGTCGTGCACCCCGAAATCCTGAAACAGAAACATGGCGCGCCAGTAGTAAAGCGCCGGCTTCTCCAGCCAGGGATGCCCGTAAAGGTAAGGCGTAACGCAAGCCGAAAGCCGCTCCCCCAGCGTGTGCGCCGAGTCAAACCGGCCCAGCATCTCGTGCGCGATCTGCGCATAGCGAGGTTCGTCCGCGCCCACCAGCCCCATGCCGTCACCGCCCAGGTATGGAGTGACCCCATAGAGAAGAAAGAAGACGGCGAACGCAAGAAAAACGGATACCTCGGCGACAGTGGCCCATCGGGGCAGTCGTTTACGCCAGCCAGGGGTCGAGTGCGGCGCAGAGGGTTCCAAGGCGTTTTCCACTTCCAGCATTTCTCCGGTTCCGGCGTTTCGTGGGGCTCATGCCCGGCGTCGTTCACGCTCTGGCTGATCCGTCTGTTCCGTCTGTGATCCGGTTGCCAGGGAGCCTGCTGGCCGGGTCAGGTCCCTTACCCTATGAAAGCGTAAACAATTCCGCATCGAAACACAGCCAAACCAAGCCTATGTTTTCGACAGGGACAAGGCTAACAGATTCGCGCCGAATCTCAAGAGCCATCAGTCGCGTGGACCCTCAGAACCATCCATCGCAGTCCGCAACTCCCCCAGAATCTCGTCAAGAGCCCGCGAAAGAGGCCCCGCAAGAGTGCACCCTGCGGCATTCTCATGCCCTCCTCCGCCCAGCCGCTGGGCAATCGCAGCCACGTTGAGAACACGTTTACTGCGCAGGCTGAGCCGTATCCGCTCCTCAGGCAGCTCGCGTAGAAACACCGCTGCCTCCACCCCTGAAATGTAGAGCGCGTAGTTCACTATACCTTCGTAATCATCCTCGATGGCTCCCGAGCGCAACCTGTCTTCGTTGGTCACCCAAAGCCACGCCAGCGGACCCTCCCGCTTCAGGTTGCTGAGCGCCGCGCCCAGCAGCAGCATCTTCGCCGCGGACGTCGCAAAGTACACATCCTGTGCAATGCGCACCGGGTCTGCGCCGGCCAGCGTCAGCTCGTGCGCCAGCGCAAATGTAGCCGCGCTGGTCGATCCGTAGGCAAAACTTCCGGTGTCGGTCAGCACCGTCGTGTAAAGGCAGGTGGCCATCTCCGGCGTAATCGTTGCTCCAGCGGCCTTCACCATCCGATAAACCAGTTCCCCCACACTCACGGCGGCCCGGTCTATCCAGTTCAGGTTGGCAAAATCGGTGCCTGTCATGTGGTGGTCAATGTTGATGGTGAAGTATTCTTCAAGCCCGCGCAGCTTGGTGCGCGCCAGCCCGTCGCACTCCAGCAGCACAACCGCATCGTAGTGTCCGTGCACATGAATCGCGAAGCGGATCGCGCCCGCTCCCGGTAGCGCGCGATAGATTGCCGGAATCGGATCGGCCGTCACCAGGTCCGCGTGCTTGCCCATCTGCTCCAGCAGCATCCCCATCGCCAGCATGCTGCCTACCGCATCCCCGTCCGGCCGCGAATGCGAGCAAACCAGAAACCGCTCTCCCCGCCGCAGCACCTCAAGAATCGCGTCCATGCCCCCCTCGCCAGAGATTCCACGCTCGCCTCCACGCGAGGGCGCCGGAACTTCGTCTACCGGGCTGCAAGTTGAGATCTCCGGGCCCTGAGTCGGAATTTCAGTATCGGCATCCATTCGGGGCTACTCGGCCTGCGCCTCGTGTTCCGCCGCTGGCGCCTGTTGCTCTGCCCCCGGCGTTGGCTCGGCGGGGGCTTTTTGCCGCTTCCGCGACCGGTCCATCAACTCCACAATCCGCGCCTGGAAACGCCCCGAACGATCGGCCAGAAAGGCCAGATCCGGCACATGCCGCACGCCCATCCGCTCCTTCAATTCATAGCGAATGTAGCCCTTCGCCGCTTCCAGCCCAGCCACCGTATCCTTTTCTGCCTTCTCAATATTTGGCACCGCCGAGTCCACGGCCACATACACCCGCGCCGATTTGCCCCCTGGATTCAGCGCCACCTCGCTCACATAGCAGTTGGCGATGCGCGGGTCCGACAGCTCGCCGTCGATCATGATTCCGATCTCCAGGCGCAGCGTCTCCGCTACCCGGTCCTGATGATGCTTCCGCGCCCTGTGCTCCGGCATCGCGCCTCCTTTTCATGGGACGTAAACGATTCAGGATAACAGAGGGGCGGGGAGCTCAGCCCTCTTCGGACAACGCGACATAATGAGCGCCACCCGACATTGCTGCGGCGACATTGCAGGTGGATGTCCTGAGCGAACAGCAAACCTGCCCCGCCCGCTTGCTTACAACTTTGCCCCTGCCGCTTCGGCTCAAATTCTCTGATTCAGCGAAAACCCCGCGATTCGAGGGTTTAATGTGCAAAGTTTTGCACACAGCTTCCGATAGAACGGACTAAGTGCATTCATCCCATCGCCATGGAACGGGCGCCTGATTGCACACTCAAGCGTCAGTGCTCAAGCTGTCTCCATCAACGGTCGACCGCACGTTCAGCGCAGCAGCTTCTTAAATCCCAAGGAGGTTTTGCAATGCGATATTTAGCATCAATTCTCGCCGCCGCGCTACTCTGTCTCGGAGCTTCGACAGCCAAGGCTGACTCTGTTGTCATCGATTTCAGCTGGTATGGCAACTACTATGGCCCTGGTTATGGGGGCGTAGTGAGCTTCACAGGAACTCCTGAAGCCAATGGCAACATCAACATGGCTGATCTCACCGCATTCTCGCTCACCGACAACTCCGGCCAATCCTTCGGTCTGGGCCAGCTCGATGGGTTCGGCACCTACAATTCCTCCACGGAGACTTGGTCTGCCAATGCATTGGATTGGTATGGCGATCCTGACGCCTTCGTAACTGCCAACTACCTCGGCTTCCCCAATTCTTGGAGCCTTGCGGAAGTTTACTTTGAAGCGCCGATCACCTACACCGTGGTCAGCGATACAGGCGGCACAGCGGTCACACCGGAACCCGGGACCCTGTTTCTGCTTGGGTCTGGAATGATCGGCCTGGTCGGCCTGATCAGCCTGGGCAAGACTCGCCAATTCGGGACTCCTACCATCGCCTGACCCGGCACAACGCCGTCGCGGACCCACTGCGGCGGCGTTGCCGTGTCTCCCTCCTGTAGTCTCCAATGCGGAAAAAGAGGGAGAATCGTCCAACACATCACTACAATGAGTCATGGCGCCGGGCCTGCCTAAAGACATTCGCGTGATCCCTCCAAGCCGCAGTAATGAGCGGATTGCCCTCTCTGAAGTGATATCCGCGCTCTCCTTCGCGCTGGATCTCACAGAAGATGCCGTCCCCGGCCACGCCATTCGCAGCTGCCTGCTTGGCATGCGCATCGGCGCCGCTCTCGGTTTAACTGACGCCCAGCTCGGTGACCTCTACTACGCACTTCTGCTCAAAGATGTCGGCTGCAGCAGCAACGCAGCCCGCATGTGCCAGATTCTCGGCGGCGACGATCGCTCTGCAAAGCGGCGTGTCAAAACCGTCGATTGGACCCGCGTCACCCTTCAGGGCCTGCGCCTCGCCTGGCGCAATGCTCTACCCGGCGCCGGCCCCTGGCGCAAGGTCATGCGCGTCATCGAGCTCGGCCTTCATCGCGAGCGCAACAACGGCGAAATGATCAGTCTCCGCTGCGAGCGCGGCGCCAATATCGTACGCAAAATCGGCCTCGGCGAAGGCTGTGCCGCGGCCATTCACTCCCTCGACGAACACTGGAATGGCGGCGGATACCCCGACCACCTGCGCGGCGCACAGACTCCGCTGCTCGCCCGCATCGTCGGGGTCGCACAGCATCTCGATGTCTTTGCCATCGAAGAAAGTCGCGAGCAGGCCATCACCACCCTGGTCCAGCGCTGCAACATCTGGTTCGACCCTGAGTTGGTTCAGATTGCCGTGTCGCTCCATGCCACTGGCGATCTTTTCAGCGCCTGCGGCACTCCCGACGATCGTGCCCGCGCGATGCAGATGGAGCCCGGCACGGCGCACGTCATCGGCGCTGAAGAAGTGGACCTGATCTGCGAGGCATTCGCCGATGTGGTCGACGCAAAGTCGCCCTTCACCTACCGCCACTCCCTTGGCGTCACCACGGTCGCAGTGAAGTTGGCGGAACAGCTTGGCCTTGGGCCGGAACGGTGCCAGTTAGTCCGTCGTGCCGCGCTGCTCCACGACCTCGGCAAGCTCAGTCTCTCCAATGCCATTCTCGACAAGCCCGCCAAGCTGAACAAAGCCGAATGGGACGCAGTCAGAAAACATCCTGAGATTTCGCAACAGATACTCCAGAGAATCCCGTCGTTTGCCGCCATCGCTGCCATTGCCGGCCGCCACCATGAACGGCTTGACGGCTCGGGATATCATCGCCGCCTCCAAGCCGCCGATCTCTCGCTCGAAGATCGCATCGTGGCCATGGCCGACGTGTATACCGCCCTCTCCGAAGATCGCCCCTACCGCTCCGGATTGGCCCCTGAGCGGATTGTCGCCATCATTCGAGAGGAAGTTCCGCGGAAGCTCGATCCCGACTGCTTCGAAGCGCTCAAGACCGTCCTGGCACTCGAGGACGGCGCGCAGCTCCGCGATGCGTCACCCGCTCACCTCAACTAATCGGTGGCAAACGCTATGCCTTATTGCGCGCCCTTCAGGCTCATCGCAATCCTGCGCGCATCGTCCAGCGTGCCGCTCTCGTAGGTCACTTCCACAATGCACACCCTGCCCGCCAGTTGAATCCCGCGATACACGTTGGGCTTGTTGTCCATCCCGCGCCCTTCCATCTGAAACTCGTCCGCCGTGCTCTTCACCACTTTATCGGCCGGGTTCAACATCGGCGCGGTCTGCTTGGTACCGCTCAACGACGGGGTCCTCAGCGGCGAATTCACCGTAACGCTCACCTTGTTGTCCGGCGAATTCGCGATACCGAACGATCCGCTCACGGTCCAACTTCCCGGCACCGTCACCTGGCAGCTCTTATCGTGGGAAGTCACCGTCTTGGTGTTTTGGGCATACAGGGTGGCGCTGACAGCGAAGACAGCCAGAGTGACAAGAATCCTCTTCTTCGACATACGGCCCTCCAAATGTTTTCAGAAAACCCAGAAAGACTACCCTACCCAAATCGCGGCTTGCAAGAGTGGAATTCACGCGAAGAACGACCGTCGCGGCCGCGAGCCAGAGCCTCTTTACCGTGAGCCACAAAGAACCGCGAACAGGCGAAGCCGCCAACTCGCCACCCCGCGCAAGCG
The DNA here is from genome assembly GCA_050013695.1 of Occallatibacter sp. Lineage (GTDB taxonomy): Bacteria > Acidobacteriota > Terriglobia > Terriglobales > Acidobacteriaceae > Telmatobacter. The sequence continues at coordinate 3,313 of JBEKET010000052.1, read as the reverse complement.
GTGCCAACTCGCCAAAAGCCAACCCTCCTAAGCAGCGCCAACTCCGCTAACCCGCGCAGCGGGCTAACTCCGCTCCCTCGCTTCTCTCAGCTCTCCAGATACTCCCAGAACGAGTCAGCCAGCTCCGCGCCCAGCTCGTTCAGCATCCGCCGCGCGCCGCGTTCTACCTCTTCAATCAGCCCATGGAGATACTGCCGCGAAGGCGAGATGGCCACCACCGAGATGGTTGCCGACTGCCACGTGACTGCCTCATCCATTTCGGCGACTGAGATGTTGAATCCCTGCCGCAACTGGTCCTTGAGCGAGCGCACCACCTGCCGCCGGTCTTTGAGCGACTGGGCGTGCTCAATCCGAATCTCGAGTGTGAGCTGGGCAACCGGCATGGCGTAAGTGACTTACCACGCACAGTGTAGTCCCGCTTTTACCCGCCGGATCGATTTTTTCTGAGGCAATTGACCGGGGATCCAGTCGTGAGGTTTGCGCGCAGGCCTTTCGATCGAGCTGACTGACACGAAAAGTCAAGCTCAGAAACTTCCATATTTTCCCCAAATATCTCATTCCATTGCAAATAGAGTTTTGTCCGTTTTGCGTATTCTTTCTCCGCCTTGGCGCAAAATGGAATAGAGTCGCAAATGAGCCAAAAAACAACTCCACAAACCAGCCCACCCTTACGCACCTGAATTTCGCAATCCGGGGGCTGGCAGGGGGAAAAATGATTGTTTCATCTTCTTCAAACCTTCGCGTTAAACAGTCCTAAGCAACACTACTTAAACGAGATAAGAGGCTCCATTTTTGTTCGCTTTTCCTTCGCCTACCTAAGGTGCTCGTCCGGTAGGGACAGGGTGAAAATAGCCACGGGTGAAACCCGTGGACATCAACCACACGCAGGCCTTGCGTCCCCCGGGCCTTGCGTCCTGAAACGACGCGATGAATGCGCTTGCGCCATTTTTCTGGGCCGGTGGTTGCGGTCTCTATCCACAATGGGTCCTCTGTCCATTCCGACAGCGTCCGTGTAAGTCATTTGTTTTCTTATGTATGAATATAACCCCTTTGTTATGTCATGCTTACAGTGTAACCGCATGAAAACAAAACACTTCTAGCTAAGGGGGGGAGGGGGGGTCTCTTGTAAAACTGTGAGCTTCCGCTACGTTGCGTCCCCTGCTTCCCGCCGCACCAGGCGGTCATAAACCCACAGCAGCACCGCCGTCGCTACGCCCACCCCGGACACCGCCCACCAGATGAACTGCGGCTGATGCATCACCTCTCCGAAGTGATGAATCAGGGACCCGCCAAACCACCCGCCCACGATCGACCCAATCCCAATGGGCAGAAAGGCAAAACCCATATACGTCCCTTGCTGCCCCGACGGTGCGAGCCGCGAGATGTACTCGTAGTAGCGCGGCTGCTGCGTGATCTCGCCAATCGCTACAACAATCAGCGTTGCCACTGCCATCGGTACGCTGGGATGCAAAACCAGCAGCAGCCATGCCAGGCCCGAGATGAGCGTGCCCAGCGTGATGCCGCGAAATGCCGGCATCTTCTGCGTGAAAATACTGACCACCATCTGCAGTGCGATTACGGTGAGAGAATCCCACGACAGCAGCGCCTCTGTATTGCTGTTTGCGTTGACGTAGTCATGGATATAGATGGGAAGGCTGATGAATTCCTGCCAGAAGGCGATGTAGTAGCCCGAGAAGATAATCAGAAACAGCATGAAACGCCAATTCAACATGACGGTGAGAAAGTTCTTCGCAACCTGGCCGAGGCTCTCTGTCTTCACTTCGCCGGCGCGGCGCGGCTCCTTGAACAGAAGCAACACGGCGAAGAACATGGCAAAGACGCTCAACGCCGCCAGGTCGAAGACTTTCTCCACGCTGAGATGCTGGTGAACCCACCCGGCCAGAAGCGGCCCCGCAGCCCCGCCGATGTTCACCAGCGTGTAGTAGATTGAGTAGCCGATGGAGCGCACGTTTTCCTTTGAAGCCCGTGCCGTGGTTCCAACCACGGACGGCTTCACCAGCGCGATACCCAGCGCCGGAAGCATCAGGATCACTGTCACCAGCACTACCAGCGGCATGGCATCGCGAACCGGCGCCAGCCACGGCGAACCGATGGAGCCCAGCATGAAATATGAGATGGCCAGAATCAGGTAGGCCAGCGAAAGCGCCCGCCGAAATCCCATCCGGTCCGCGAGAGCTCCGCCGATCGCAGCCAGAAACCACACCAGCCCGCCAAACAGCCCCGCCAGGCTGCTGGCCCGCTCCACGCCGAAGTTCAGGCTCTCATGCAGATACCGGGGCAGGGAGGCAAACGCCGCGTAGTACGACAGCCGCTCGAACAGCTCGCTGATGTTGGCAACCCAGAAAGGCCGCTCAAATCCGGTGCGAATTTCGTGAAAGCGTTCAGAAAAGGTCAAAGGATCTCCTGAGTTTTGGCGGCCTATCGTGGGTTCAGGACAGTGTACCGGATGCAGTAGCCAGACGGAATATCCGGCTCTTTGAGCGCAAAGGTTTGACCCCATCCATCGAGGTTGATAAACTGGTTATGCGGGGTGGAGCAGCCCGGTAGCTCGTTGGGCTCATAACCCAAAGGTCGCTGGTTCAAATCCAGCCCCCGCAACCAAGAAACTACAAATTCTAAATGGCTTCCGATGTGATTTCGGAGGCCGTTTCTACGTTTGGAGGTAACTTAGGCAAATCTTGGGCAAGAAATCCCTTGTCTAGGAGTGCTCCGAATTCCCCGGCCACGCGAACATCATCCGCTGTCACCAGATGCGTGTATCCGAAGTGTTCTGTTCCAGACATCGATGGACCAACACCGGCGCCTAGCTCCTTTTCGTAATAGCGAGTGGTAGCCTTGGTGGCGTATCCCTATGAGCACATACTCATCCATGTAATCAAATAACCGCAACCCTGTGTTAGTTGACAGAGAGCGTCGCGAGGAACGTTGTGCATATGAGTATGACAATTTACGTTCAAGATGACCATCAGGAAGCCAGCGGCCGTTCTCTGGAGCAGGTTGCCCGTTTAAGCGGCATGGAGACATCCGAATGGATGTCGATCGAGGCAGGCTTCGTTCCTGAACCGAGCCAGTTGCAGCCCATGTCCGACGCGCTTGGGATCCGCCGCGACAAGATCCTCATGCTGGCCGGCCTTTGCCTGAGAGCCTGGGAATAGCAAACCGGCTCCGCCGCCCGCCCTGGACCCCTCCAAGGGGTCAAAAAACCGGCCTGCTAAATCCCATTAAATCAATGGCCGGATCTCACCGATCCAGCCGTCTGAAAAGGTATGGGTTCCAGTACAGTGCATCCAGC